>CAMHNI010000025.1 GCA_946186505.1 uncultured Prevotellaceae bacterium
AGATTATTTTACTGTCTGGAGGTCACACAGATCTCACAGATCTCACAGATTTTTTTACTGTCTGGAGGTCACACAGATCTCACAGATCCCACAGATTATTTTACTGTCTGGAGGTCACACAGATCTCACAGATCTCACAGATTTTTTACTGCTCAACTATCGCTTGTATGGGAATACACATATTACTTAATCTGTGGGATCTGTGAGATCTGTGTGACTTTATTTTATCTGTGGGATCTGTGTGACAATACTTAATGTCAGACCAGCTGACAAGGTTTATCCCGAAAAGTTTGGAGGTTTAAAGATAATGTTGTATCTTTGCATCGGATTTATGAAATGTTAGAAAGATTTTTAGCTATGGAAACAACTGTATTTAATCCCATACAACTGCACCTTCTACAGATGTTCGCACACATGGACTCTGAGCAGGAACTGAAAGAACTGCAGCAAGTACTGTCAGAATATTACTTTAACAAAGTAGAGAAACGAGCTGCAGAAATATATCAAGAGAAAGGATGGACTCCTGAAACTTTAGAAGCTATGGCTAATGACCATTTCCGTACTCCATACATATAAATGAAAATTGTTCTCGACACCAATTGCCTCATTCCTATTCTCATTCCAGGTACATACGGCTATGATATCTGGAAAGCTTTTCGCTATGGTCGATATACACTATGTGTCACAACAGAGATTCTTCTTGAATATGAGGAAATACTTATGCGTATGACTGGCGACCAGACTTTTACAAAAGATGTAATGATGGCCATACAAAATGCCTGCAATGTACAATTTGTTAGCCCGGCCTATCGTTTTAACCTTATTTCGGCTGACCCTGACGATAATAAATTTGTGGACTGCGCCATCACTGCAGGGGCTACATACATCGTTAGTAACGACCGACACTTTGAAGAACTAAGACGATACGATTTCCCAAAAGTAGATGTCCGAACACTTTCTGAGTTTCTGTGTATTGCAAGAACTCTATGATGTCTCGTGTTAACACGCCGATGAGCAACGTCAGGATTTTTATTTGTGCCCATAAGGAGTCGGCACTGCCACAGCATCCGTACTTCCTGCCCGTCCAGGCAGGGGCGGCTCTTCATGCTGCCATTGCTGGCTACCAGCCCGACAACGAGGGGGAGAACATCTCGGCAAAGAATCCGCACTTCTGTGAACTGACCTGCCACTACTGGGCGTGGAAGAACCTGAAGGACACTGATATCACCGGGCTGAACCACTACCGCCGCTACTTCGACTTCGGGCGCCGCTGGCCGCAGCTGTCGGCCGACAAGCGCTACGTGCCGACGGCGGCGTTCCTGAGGGAGCCGTACCAGTTTCCTGACTTAGATGCCGTTCTGAAGCGGTGTGACATCATACTGCCCGTGGCCCGCCACTGGCGCGTCAGCAACTCCCGGCAGTATGCCGACTATCACATCGGTAAGGACTGGGAGATGCTGCGTGAGATTATCAGCGAGCGCAGTCCGCAGTACCTGCCAGCCTTTGAGAAGACGATGGACCGCAGCAACCGGTCGGTTGGCTACAATATGTTCATCACCCGCTGGCAACACTTCGATGCCTATTCGGCGTGGCTGTTCGACATCCTGTTCGAGGTGGAGCGCCGCGTGCCGCCTGCCGATGACCCTATACAGGGCCGCATCTACGGCTACATGAGCGAGCGGCTCATCAATGTGTTCTGCGAGCACCATCACCTGCGTGTCAGGCACGTGCCGCTGGTCATGCCCCTGGATGACTATGTGGAGGGGCGTAACGTCAGTAACTGGCGGTGGTGCTGCCGTCAGCTGAAGAACGACCTGGTGTATCATTTCAACAAATAGCCGTAGAAGATGGGTGGACGAGTGCAGAAGAGTATCCTGAACGCGAAGGTGAACATGCTGTTCTACTTCCTGTCGCTGTTCTTGGCGTTCTACTCGCGAAAGATTTTCCTCGACTGCCTCGGTGCGGAGTTCATAGGCCTTAACGGCACATTAGGCAACATCTTAGGTTATCTGAACCTGGCGGAGCTTGGCATCAGCTCGTGCATCAGCTACTTCCTGTTCAAGCCCCTGCAGACGGACAACCGTGAGGAGATAGGCGAGATCATGTCTGTCTTTGGCTATCTGTACCGCGTCATCGGGCGCATCATCCTGATAGCGGGCATCGTGGTGAGCCTGTCGTTCCCGTGGGTCTTCGGCCATACGGAGTTAGGGCTTGGCATCGTCTATTTCTCGTTCTTCTCCATCCTCGGCTCATCGCTGATAGGCTACTTCATCAACTACCGCCAGATCATCCTGGCCGCCGACCAGAAGAAATACGTGGTGACGGCCTACATGCAGACCGCCAACCTGCTGAAGATAGCCCTGCAGATAGTCCTGGCCTATACGTACAAGAACCTGTACCTGTGGGTGGCTGTGGAGTTCGTGTTCGGCCTGATAGGCTGCATCCTGCTGAACTGGCGCATCAACAAGGTCTATCCGTGGCTCAGGACCGACAAGGGGCGGGGTAGGGAGCTGCTGAAGAAATACCCCGACATACTGAAGAACACGAAGCAGATATTCGTTCACCGCATCAAGGACTTCATACTGGGCAAGAGCGACGAGCTGTTCATCTTCGCCTTTGTCTCGCTGAAGATGGTGGCCTACTACGGCAACTACACCATCATCGTGACACGCGTAGGACAGTTCTTCAGCTCGGTGTTGGACAGTATCAGTGCGGGCATAGGCAACCTCGTGGCCGAGGGCGACCATGAGAACATGATGAAAGTGTTCTGGGAGGCCACCACCATCAGGCATTTCGTGGCCGGTTTCCTCTGCTTCGCCATCTACCATTTCATTGAACCCTTTATCACGCTGTGGTTAGGAGCGGAGTATATACTCGACCGCGAGATCCTGGTGCTGCTAATCATGACCATCTACATCAACTCCTCGCGGGGCGTCGTTGACATGTATAACCACGCTCATGGACTGTATGGTGACGTATGGGCCGCCTGGACGGAGCTGGCCATCAATGTCAGCGTGACCCTTGTGGCCGGCTACTTCTGGGGCATCGCCGGCATCTTGACGGGTAAGCTGGCATCGATGTGTACCATCGTCTTGCTGTGGAAGCCTTACTATCTGTTCCGTGACGGTCTGCACCTGCCTTACGCCAACTACTGGCTGGGTGTGTCACGCAACTACATGGTGTCGGCGGTGAGCTTCGTGGCGGCTCACTTCCTGCTGAAGTTGGTGCCGATGGATGGCAGCAGTAGTTTTCTGGCGTGGATACTCTTCTGCGTCACAGGACAGACTATCTACCTGCTCATCAACCTGACGCTTATCATGTTGTGCTGCAAGGGTGCAAAGGACAGCCTGAACCGCATCAGGAAGAGGAGTTTATGAGTTGGAGGTGTTAATGTGTTTAGGAGTTTAGGAGTTAAGGTGTTTAGAATAATAGAAGTATGAAAGTAACGGATAAAATACTGAAAGAAGCTACAACCGACTGGAAGATACAGTTTTTCAGGTATGTCATTGTTGGCGGATTCTCGTTCGTCGTCGATTATGGCCTGCTGTTCGTGCTGACTGAATATGCCGGTTTCCACTACATCGTCTCGGCAACGCTCTCGTTCATTGCCGGTCTGGTGGTCAACTATCTGCTGAGTACCAGATGGATATTCCGTAACTCGAAGCTGTCGAGCACGACCGTTGAGTTCATCATCTACGGTGCCATCGGTGTCGTCGGTCTGGTATTGAACAATATCCTGCTCTATCTGTTCACCGATGTCCTGCACATCCACTACATGATATCGAAACTGATAACCGCCGCCCTGGTGATGGGCTGTAACTTCGTGGGCAGGAGGGTTATTCTGTTTAATAACGATAACGGGAACGAAAACGGGAACTAAAACGATAACTAAAACGAAAACTAAAACGAAAACGAAAACGATATATGATGAAGGAGAATACTGAAAAGAAAATCGCCGCCATCGCAGGAGCAGGTCCTGCGGGCTTGACAGCGGCTTTTGAGCTGTTGGACAGTGACGCTGTCCATCCGAAAGTGTTTGAGGGAAGCAACGCCATCGGCGGCATATCCCAGACCGTGTGCTACAAGGGAAACAGGATGGACATTGGCGGCCATCGTTTCTTCAGTAAGAGCAAGCGGGTCACCGACTGGTGGAACCGGGTGATGCCCCTGCAGGGAGCGCCGTCGCAGGACGACATCCTCATAGGCCGTGAGAAGGAGCTGGCACCGACGGGACCTGACCCTGAGCAGACCGACAGGGTGATGCTGGTCAGGGAGCGTGTCTCGCGCATCTTCTACCTGCGTAAGTTCTTTGACTATCCCATCTCGCTGAAATGGAAGACCTTTGCCAACATGGGACTTGTGCGGACCGTCAAGGCCGGCTTGGGCTACCTGTCATCTACGGCCGTCAAGAAGAAGGAGGACTCGTTGGAGAACTTCTATATCAACCGCTTCGGCAAGCCGCTGTACAAGATGTTCTTCGAGGACTACACGGAGAAGGTGTGGGGCATACACCCCTCAAAGCTGGGTGCCGACTGGGGTTCGCAGCGCGTGAAGGGACTGTCCATATTTGCCATCCTGAAGGATATGGTCAGCAAGCGCATTGGCGCGAAGCAGAAAGAGGTGGAGACCTCGCTCATAGAGTCGTTCGTCTATCCCAAGCTCGGTCCTGGACAGCTGTGGGAAACCGTAGCCAAGGACATCACGGAGAAGGGTGGGGAGATAGCCATGAACGCGCCCGTTAAGAAAGTCCACGTCAGTGACAACCGCGTTGACTATATCGAGGTAGAACGTGAGGGAGGTGTCACGGAACGCGTTGACTGCGACTATTTCCTGTCGTCGATGCCCATCAAGGACCTTGTCGCCGCCATCGACGGCATCGAGGTGCCTGCGGAAGTCTCGCGCATTGCCGGCAACCTGCCTTACCGCGACTTCATCACCGTCGGCCTGCTGGTCAGGAAGCTGAAGATGAAGAATGAGACACCTATCAAGACCTACAAGAACCGTATTCCCGACACGTGGATATACATACAGGAGCGGGACGTGAAGATAGGCCGTCTGCAGATCTTCAACAACTGGTCGCCCTATCTGGTGAAGGACTACAAGGACACGATATGGATTGGCATGGAGTACTTCTGTACTGAGGGCGACGAGATGTGGAACATGGACAGGGACAAGTTCATCAAGATGGCCATAGACGAACTGGTACACATCGACTTCATCGATGCGGAAGACGTGCTTGACAGCACGCAGGTCAAGATCAAGAAAGCATACCCGTCGTATTTCGGTACTTACTACGAGCTGGATGCCGTCAAGGCGTTTCTTGACAAGATCACCAACCTCTACTGCATCGGGCGCAACGGCCAGCACCGATACAACAACATGGACCACTCCATGCTGACGGCTATGGAGGCTGCCGACCTCATCAAGGCCGGTGGCTCCGCCGACAAGTCTGCTGTCTGGGCCGTCAATACTGAGGAAGAGTATCACGAGACGAAGTAAAGGAGTTAACATGCGAAAAGTAGGTTACATCATTATACTTGCGGCACTCTACTGCATAGCACTGACCATCTTCAGCGGCAGGCAGTGGTATTCTGACACGCTCAGCTACATTGCCGCGTGGGACAATTCGATATCGCACCTGACCATTGACAAGTGGCGGCCGCCCGTGTATCCGCTGTTTATCGGTGCGCTGAAGTTTTGTTTCGGCCAGTATTTCCTGACGGCAGGGGTGGTGGTGCAACACATCGTGTTCCTCGTGTCCATCTGGTATTTCCATAAGCTGACGGCACTGGTCACATCGTCGGAGAAGATAGCCTTCTGGGTGACGGCCTTCTATGCCCTCTATCCCTGCGTGGCAACCTGGAACTGCTTTGTGGTCACAGAGCCGTTTACCATCTACGCCACCATCTTCCTGTTGTACTTCGCTTATCAGGTCAAGTGCCGTCAGCGCGTAGGTGATGTCCTGCTGTTCACGTTCTGGCTGCTGTTCATCATCTTCCTGAGACCGGCATCCATGTATATGCTCCCGGTCTTCATCGTGGCATGGGGCATGCTGTTTGTCAGCAGCAGCCGTCAGAAACGTCAGAGCCTGTGGGCAGCTGCCGGTGTGCTCGCGGTCAGTGCCTGCCTGCTGCTCTATATGTATGCCTTCAAGCAACAGTACGGCATTTTCTCGCCTTCGGGCATCGGTGTCATCAATAAATACTACATTGCAAGACTGGATGGTGACATCGACCCGTCGAAGACAGACCATCAGGCATTGAGGACCTTTGTAGAGGAGAGCATTGCCACCCACGGCGTCAAGTACAGCGGGGGTACTGACCATGACCTCTACATGGAGACAGAGGAGGCTATCAGGATAGCCGGACTGACGGAGGTGTCACAGCTGGTATCGCGCAGCCAGTCCATTGGGACAAACATCCGCCGGTTCTTCAGCCGCATCCATTATGCAGCCGGCAACAGACTGTTCTGCACACTGCTCCATAAGTGGCGAAACCTGACAGACCTCTTCGGCCTACAGTTGAACACGGTCTATTTGCTGCTCATCATCTATCCGCTGGTTGTCATACCGTGGATGATAAGTCGCAGGAGGCTGGCGTGGTTCTCGTCTGTCCTGTATATGCTGGGGTGGAGCCACCTGTTTGTCATCCTGTTTGCCTGCCAGAATGTGTGGGATCGGCTGATACTGCCGGCCATACCGTTCTACCTGCTGATGTTCGGACAACTGATGAACAGCTTGAAAGCCTGTGTCAACCGCGAGGTGAAATACCTGTAGGGGCAGCTTGTTCGATGGCGGAAGCGGACTTTTTCAAGTAAACCCCCAGACTTATCGTTTGATCAGGGGGATGAGCCAGTAGAGGGACGACTGTGCCAGGCGGAAGAGCCAGCGGTTGCCCTTCGAGAAGTTCATGGTGCGCCACACACTGTTGCTCTCGGGGAAGAGATTACGCCACAGCCTGACGTTCAGGCAGGACTTGTCGAGCAGCAGGGGCAGCTTGGACACGAACTTGCGCTGCAGCAGGGCATCACGCACGATGTCATAGACACCCTTCTCGCGGTAGAACTCCTCCGTCTTACGCAGGGCGGCGGCCTGACTCTCGACGGCGAAGACCGTCATGTGGGTGTAGTTGTTGGGGTTGTACTGTATCCAGTGGTACATGCAGCGGTCCACGCCGGCGAAGCGGCGGGCGTAATAGAACAGCTGGCAACAGAAGAGATAGTCATCGACCATGTTGCGGTCGGGGATGAAGCGCACCTCGTCGCGGTGGTCGGTGACGATAGTGCTGCGCACCAGCAGCTTCCACATGACCCCCTTGATGGTGAGCAGCGTGATAGCCCGCATCATCTCGTCGTGGTCGTTGGTGTATGTCTGCGGGTGTTCCACGCTGCGGTCGGGGAACTCCTCGATGTAGCCGCAGCCGGAGATGTCGGCATCGGCCTTCACGGCAGCCTCCACCAACCGTTCCACCATGTCACGGTCTATGTAGTCGTCGCTATCGATAAACAGGAAGTAGTCGCCCGTCATGTTGTCCAGACAGTCGTTGCGCGAGGCGGAGATGCCCAGGTTCTGCTCGTGGACAATCATCTTGCAGCGGTCCTGAAGTCCGTGCTCGCTGATCTTGGCGTTGATGACCTCCATACTCTTGTCCGGTGAGCAGTCGTTGACAAACACGTACTCGATGTTGCGATAGGTCTGGGTGAAGAGCGACTCCACACAGCGGCCCACGTATGGCTCTACCTTGTAGAAAGGCACAAGTATTGAAACTTTGATATTCTGTTCCATCATGGCTATAACAGTTTTAACAGGGGAAAGAGACCGTGCTCGGCCATCCAGAACTTCACCTTCTCCTTTGCGGAATAGTTCATCTGCCTCCAGACGCCGGCAGTCTCAGGGAACGTGTTCCGATAAGCCTCGGCATCGCACAGCGACTTGTTCAGGACGAAGTTGCTCCTGATATTGAACTTCCTGAGGTTCATCTTGTTCCTGACGACATCGTCATAAAGTCCTTTCCCGTTGAGGAACTCCTCCACTTCTTTTACGCCTTTGATGTGCATGGTGATGCTGCGCAGCGTCTGCAGCGACACCCTCTCCTGGTTGTACTGCACATAGTGGTAGAACACTTTGTGCAGCGGAGCGAAGGTCTTGGCAAAATAGTAGAGTTTCACAGAGATGATGTAGTCCTCGACGATATCTACATGTGGCGTGATGGTGATGTTGTCGAAGAGCGACCGTCTGATGAGCAGTTTCCACAGGACTGTGGCAATGTCGTAGTTCAGACAGCGTAGCATGTTCTCGCGGCAGGTGTCGGCATAGTCTTCCGTATGGCAGGTGGTCTTGCCGGAAACATAGTCTTTGGCAAAGTCACAGCCGACGATGTCAACGGTTCCGCCACGGGTGGCAGCCACCATCTGGCGGACGGTGTCGGGCTCTATCCAGTCGTCACTATCGACAAAGAAGACGTAGTCGCCTTT
Source organism: uncultured Prevotellaceae bacterium (assembly GCA_946186505.1). Taxonomy (GTDB): domain Bacteria; phylum Bacteroidota; class Bacteroidia; order Bacteroidales; family Bacteroidaceae; genus Prevotella. The sequence continues at coordinate 8,473 of CAMHNI010000025.1, forward strand.
AGCGTGTGCGATACAGTCAGCCCTTGAGACGGCAATGCCCTCGTTGCGGGGGTGCCTGACGATGGTGTAGCGCTCCTTATCTACATGGTGTCTGGCCACAGCGTCGTCCATCACTTCGAGACTCGCGTCGGGAGAACAGTCATCAACAAAGACATAGTCCAGATACGGATATGTCTGTGAGAAGACGGAGTCGAGCGTCTTTCCCAGATAGTTCTCCACTTTGTATATGGGCATCAATATGGTGACCCTGATGCTTTTTTCTCCTGTCGTCATGTCTGTCTGAGTTTTAACAGCAGTCTGCCGATGCGATACAATATCCTGTCTATCCCGTAGTTCACGCGCAGCCGTGGGGTAAGCTTCTGGGTGAGACACTCCGACAGCTTCATCTGCCGGTAGTCGGCCAGCACACGGGGCGGGAACAGTGTTGCCAGCACTTCGTCCTTTTCCGCTCTCATCAGGTCAGGGTGAGTGGCACTGATGCCGCCCATGTCGTAACAGGCTACAGGCTCGTCTATGAAGCGGACAGAGCAGTTGTCGATGATGAGCGTCTGGACGAAGAACTTCCAGTCTGACGAGATTTTCAGCGTCTCGTCGTAAGGGTATTTGCGCAGCAGTGCGGTTCGGATAAACGACCCCTGGTGGGGGATGGCACCGGCATAGAGATGGTAGAGCGTCAGCTCGCCCTCTGGTGGCGGTGAGATAGTGTGACCGTGCCCGTCGATGACGACCCTGCCCACGATAACATCCTCTGTCGCTGCCACATGGGTGACCCTTTCCAGTACCCTGCTGTCATGGAACGTGTCGCCGGAGTTCATGAAGAGGCAGTAGTCGCCGTGGGCCTGTGCCACGCCCTTGTTCATGGCATGGTAGATGCCCCGGTCTTTCTCGGACACCCAGTAGTCTATCTTACTGTCATATTCGCCGATGACCTCCCTGCTACCGTCCGTGGAAGCGCCGTCAATGACGATATACTCATAGTCCGTGCAGGTTTGTTGCACCACACTCTCGACGGTGCGGCGCAAGCCCTCCTGGTTGTTGAAGTTTATCGTAATGACCGAATAGCGCATTATTTTGGTTTCTTGGGGGCAAAGATAGTGCTTTTTTCCGACATTCTTGCATTTCTCATAAAATATCTCAAAAAAAAGGGGGGTGATTACGAAATGTGGAATAAAATTCGTAACTTCGCAGCGACTACGAAAACCAATTGGAGAAGAAATATGCGAAAAATGTTTTTGACAACGGTGCTGGCCGTCGCAGGTGTGATGGGAGCATGGGCACAGCAGGTGCCGCAGGTTATCAACGTGATGAACCGTCAGACGCAGACGCTCAACGGCGACTGGCACTACATCGTCGATGTGCAGGAGGAAGGCTACTACGACTACCGCATGAACCCCACGCGCTGGGGATTCTTCCAGAATGCCAAGCCACAGCGCCCTGAAGACTTGATTGAATACGACTTCGACGCCAATCCGACGATGAAGGTGCCTGGCGACTGGAACACGCAGGACGAGCGGCTGTTCTTCTACGAGGGAACGGTCTGGTTCCAGCGCTACTTCGACTACCAGCCTCAGGGCGACCGTCGTGTGCTGCTCTATTTCGGTGCCGTCAACTACGACTGCCATGTGTATGTGAACACCAAGAAGGCGGGGCATCATGTAGGCGGTTTCACACCGTTCAACTTCGATGTGACCGACCTGCTGCATGAAGGACGGAATTTCGTCATCGTCAAGGTTGACAACAAGCGCAGCGCGTCGGCTGTGCCCACACAGATTTTCGACTGGTGGAACTATGGCGGCATTACCCGCGACGTGCTGTTGGTCAGCGTGCCTGAGACCTATATCGAGGACTACTCGCTGCAGCTGAATAAGACGGTGAAGGGCAAGAAACGTTTCCTCGATTTCTCTTTGAAGCTGAACCGTAAGGAGGCAGGCCGTGAGATTACGCTCTCCATACCTGAGCTGAAGCTAAAGCAGAAGCTCATAACCGATGCCAGCGGCTGTGTCAATTCACAATTCACAATTCGTAATACACAATTCACTCCTTGGAGTCCGGCAAATCCCAAACGCTATCAGGTCGAACTTGCAATGGACGGCGAGACCATCAGCGACTCCATCGGTTTCCGCACCATCGAGACGCGTGGCAAGCAGATACTGCTCAACGGCAACCCCATCTTCCTGAAAGGCATCAGCATGCATGAAGAGAAACCCAACGGTGGCGGTCGTGCCAACTCTACAGAGGATGCCCGCACACTGCTCACGTGGGTCAAGGAACTGGGTTGCAACTTCGTGCGACTGGCTCACTATCCCCATAATGAATATATGGTTCGCGAGGCCGAACGCATGGGCATCCTCGTATGGAGCGAGATTCCCTGCTACTGGACCATCGACTGGAAGAACGAGGCCACCTATCAGAATGCCCAGCAACAGCTCACCGACATGATACGCCGTGACAAGAACCGAGCCAACATCATTATCTGGTCGATAGCCAACGAGACACCACACTCTGCCGAGCGTGACGCCTTCCTCGGCAAACTCGCCACATACGCACGTACCCAAGACAGCACCCGCCTTATCTCGATGGCAATGGAAGTCACGGGAGCCTCAAACTACGTCAACCGTCTGCAGGACAACATGAACAAGTATGTCGATGTGGTCAGCTTCAACCAATACATCGGCTGGTATCGCGACGTGAACGATGCACCGAAGATGCGGTGGGAGATTCCCTACGACAAGCCCGTCATCATCAGCGAGTTCGGCGGTGGTGCCAAGTATGGCCTGCACGGCGCCAAGAACCAGCGGTGGACAGAAGAGTTCCAGGAGAACCTCTATCGCGAGAACACCGCCATGCTCGACAAAGTTGACGGTCTGGCAGGTACCACACCTTGGATTCTGAAGGATTTCCGCTCTCCCCGCCGTGTGCTCACCGGCATACAGGACTACTACAACAGGAAGGGACTCGTCAGCGACCGAGGCGAGCGCAAGAAGGCCTGGCATGTGCTGAAGGCGTGGTACGAGAGCAAGTAAGATGGGCAATAATCGTGGCGGCGATGCATGAGTCAAGCACCTGGTACCCCCTTTCATTGAGGTGCAGCTGCATGTCGTCATAGAGGTCTCTCACGTCCCTGTAGCCCTCTGGATTCCACTGGTCACAGTGGATGAATACCAGACTGTCGCGCCATCCCTGTTCGTCCACCAGTTGCTCCAGGGCCAGACGATAGTCGTCAATGCAATCGACAGGCGACATCGTGACCACCATCGAGGCGAGGTATATAAGGAATGGCTTTCCCTTCCGATAGTGGTACATGCGCCAGGGGTTGAAACGGGGAATCTCGAAGATGACGGGGGTGATGCCCTGCTCCAGCAGAAAGCCGATGGTGAGGCGCATGGACTCTTTGTAGTAGCCCGTACCCATCTTCCGCTCCGAATCGTTCACACCGGCCATGACGAGGCAGTAGTCAGGACCCCATTCCACGACGCTCCTGACGGAGTCAACATTGAACATGCTGAGATAAATCTCCTTGCTCGTCAGGCCCGAGACGCCTGCAATCCTCATCTCGACCTGGCGGTGCAGCGCATCGCCCACCATGCTTGGAACGTTACTGTGCTGGGACTTGTAGAAGTCGGCCCAGCTGTCACCGATGACGGCAATGCGCAGGGTGCTGTCCTGCCAATGGCAGACGTCATAGCCCTCCTGCTTTCCGGGAGGAGAGAAAAACGGGCACCGCCGCAGGCAGATAATGCCGCCTGCCAGCAGAAGAATCAGGATCAAGGCTGTCAAAGCCAACAACTTCAACATCTTCATTGTTTTAGTTTAGGTTTCTTACCCAGAAAGAGCGTCCGTCCAATGGTCGTTTTGTCGCAGAGCGTGTAGAAAGCCAGGCATACGGCAAGGACGACAGCACACAGCAGCGCGGCCCAGAGGTAATTGTGTGGGACTGTCCAGTTGTTGACTTCCATAGTTCTGGCTACCACATAGAACAGGATGCTCTGCACACCGTATATGGCCAGCGTCTTTCCGCCGATGTTGACCAAAAACGGTACCACAGGCTGGCACCAAGGCCGTATCAGGAGGACAACGCCCACAAACCAGCAGCTTGAAACGATGCCGATGGCAAACCTCACGACATCCACCCACAGTTGTCCGCCGTCTAAGTGTCCGTCCTTCACGATGCACAGTCCACCCTCGTAAACCATCATATCACCGTCCAGGACGCAGACACCTACGACAAATCCGGCAGTCAGGAGTGACAGGACGAGCGGCTGCTTCAGATAGCGGCCCAGGACAGTGCCGTTGGCCTTATAGCCATAGCCAAGGATGAAAAAGGGAATGAGGAATTTGTGGACGTCGGGAATGATTGCGTCAGGAATGAACAGCGTCAATATGCACATTGCCCATAGCGTGATGTCGCTGTATGGCCGACGGCAGGCGTGTGTGACTACTGACACCAGCAGGATGTTGAGAAGCAGCGAGGACAGGAACCACAGGTTGATGCGGGCCTTTCTCAGGAAGTCTGAGAGGTAGAACGCATCGAGGTGTGACAATTCCCACCATGCGAAATAAAGGAGTATGAAGTAAACGACATAGGGCACGCCTATGTACTTCAGCTTAGACAAGATGACGCTGGAAAACGGCTTCTGATTGCTGACATAGAAGAAATAACCGCTGATGGCCATGAACAGCGGCATGTGGAACGTATAGATGGCGCGGAAAAGATAGTCATCGTAGAAAGCACCGCTCTCACTGTATAACGGTCCGAAGCCATACTGCAGGCTGTGACCCAGCACCACCAAGATGATGAGCAGTCCCTTCAGCACGTCCATTGTCTGGTTTCTCTTGAGGCCCTTTTCCATAATTCTGTGCAAATATACTGAATTTGTTTGGAACATTGCCATATTTTTATTATTTTTGCACAAAAAATAAAAATGGAACAGAAAAAAGAGTACGACCTGCTGGTAGTCGGTGCCGGCATCTACGGCGCCACCTATGCCTACAAAGCCAGACAGGAAGGCAAGCGCTGCTTGGTCATTGACCAGCGGCCACACCTCGGCGGCAACATCTATTGTGAGAATATCGAAGGTATCAACGTCCACAAGTACGGTGCCCACATCTTCCATACCAACAGCAAGAAGGTGTGGGACTTCGTGAACGGCATTGTCGAGTTCAACCGCTATACGAACTCGCCCATTGCCAACTACCGGGGACGCCAGTACAACCTGCCGTTCAACATGAACACGTTCTACCAGATGTGGGGTGTGCTCACACCAGAGGAAGCCCGGGCGAAGATAGAGGAGCAACGGCAGGAAGCCGTAGCGCAGATGAAGGCCGACGGCGTCACAGAGCCGCGTAACCTTGAGGAACAGGCATTGCTGCTCATCGGACGCGACATCTACGAGACACTCATCAAGGGCTACACAGAGAAGCAGTGGGGACGGAAGTGTACCGAACTGCCACCGTTTATCATCAAGCGGCTGCCCGTCCGCTTCGTTCATGACAACAACTACTTCAGCGACCGTTTTCAGGGCATTCCCATGGGTGGCTACAACAAGCTGATAGACGGGCTGCTGGACGGTATAGAGACACGGGTGAACAGCAATTTCTTCGATGACCGTGCGTACTGGGAGGGACTGGCCGACAAGATACTCTATACGGGAAAGATAGACGAATATTTCGGCTATCGCTTTGGCAAGCTGGAGTGGCGCTCGGTACGTTTCGAGGAGGAAATTCACGATACGCCCAACTATCAGGGCAACGCCGTGATGAACTTCACCGACGCCGACGTGCCTTACACCCGCATCATCGAGCACAAGCACTTCGAAATGTTCGGCGACGATGTCTATAAATGTCCGAGGACAGTTATCTCCCGCGAATATTCCTCGGAATGGAAACCCGGCATAGAACCGTTCTATACCGTCAACGACGACCGTAACAACCAGCTCTATCAGCAGTACAAGGCATTGGCCGACCAGGAGCAGGATGTCACCTTCGGCGGACGGCTGGCCGAGTACAAGTACTACGACATTGCGCCTATCATAGAAATTGTGATGGGCTTTTAGCGCTGAGGCTTGCTGACTCCGAACAGCCACCGTGCGAGGAACGGACTAAGCCGGAGCAGGCGACTGGCGATGAGGCAGACTCCGACGACCGCGAGGGCTATGAGCAGGGCGACGGCAAACTCTACCGGTTTGCTGTTATAGGCACGTAGGGTGTCGCCCCATTGCAGCAGGATTCGAGGCAGGAAGAAGTAGTGCAGCAGGTAGATGTCGAGCGTCCGTGTGCCGATGTACTGCAGGCTGCGACCCATCACTTTCTCCTTGGCGAAGAGCGGGGCGGCATAGCGGAAAAAGGCAAACACCATTGTCATGCCCGTCAAGCCACCGATGGCGAAGAGGGCGTAGGCCGTGATGAGACCGTGGGGTGGGGCGGTTGTGGTCAGCACTGCCGTTGCGATGAACAGCAGCACGATGACGGTGATGTAGGCCGGTGTGCTGACTATCCGCAGAAATCTGTCAAAATGTCTTTTGGCCAGAGTGCCGGTGAAGAAGAACAGGTAGTATCGCCATGTGGCGAAACTCAAGGCTCCCAGAATGTTGCTGACCCACTGCGGCGGTGTGAAGCTGCTGTTGTAGCAGACGTCGTAGCTGAAGGCGGCAATGGAAATGACGATGGCCACAATGCCTCTCCACCAGGTACCCAGCCGTGCCGTCAGCAGGTGAAGCATGAAAAACACGAACAGCGCGAACGTGAACCAGTAGCCGCCTTTCGTCGTGCCTAACTGGTGGAAAAACGCCGGCGGCGGTGCCAACAGCAGCAGGAAGATGAGCGTAGGTACTATCTGCACCAAGAACTTCTTGCGGACTACCGTCGGTGCGGGTTCCCGGACCGGTTCGAAGAGCCACCCGCTGATGAAGAAGAAACACGGCAGCCGGAACAGGAAGAACACATCGTTGAAGCCCATCCACGAGTCGCCGAGGCACAGGCCGCAGACATGTGAGAACACCACGAGAATCATGGTCATTCCCCGCATGGCGTCAATGTACTCTATGCGCTGCTTTTCCATTTGCCGTGCAAAATTACAGAAAAAAGATGAATAATTTGGCCGTTTTCTTGGAAAATGTTATTTTTGCATCGTGAAAGAGCGCATCAACTGGATAGACTGGGCAAAGGCTGCGGCGGTGTGTACCGTAGTGTTCTGTCACTTGCCCCAGTCGCAGGAGGATTTCTACTTCCGCTACCTGCAGTCATGCGTCATCACCGTGTTTTTCTTCCTTTCAGGCTACCTGAAGAAAGACAGGGGCAGCGACCGCGAGAACTGGCGGAAATACTGGCGCGGTCTGGTGGTGCCCTATCTGCTGTACAACCTTGTGGTCTATCCCTACTGGCTGGTCAAGTACTACATGCTGCACGGCGGCATGCCCGATGTGTCAGCAGCCCTAAGACCTGTTGTCGGCGCCCTGCTCTTCCAGCACGAGAACAGCTTTGCCGAGCCTCTGAACGGACCGTTGTGGTATCTGCCTGCCATCCTGCTGATGCACGTCACCATAGACCAGTGCCGCAAGACGCGCCTGCTGCACCCGGTGATGATAACGCTCTGCGTGCTGTCGTTCTTCCTCTATGCAGCCAACAAGTACTGGGCTTTTCTGCCGAACCTGACACCGATGGGCATTTTCCGCCGGCTACCTTATTATTATATAGGCTATGTGATGGGGCGTGACCGACTGTTGCGCAGTGTCAGCCCTTGGCGTGACCTTGTGCTGTGTGCCGGTTTGCTGGCAACCAGTCTGGTGCTGTTCTGGTGGCATCTGGATGAAAAGGTGTTCCTGTTACACATCGCCCTGTTCTATCCTGTCAACCTCTGTTTCCTCTTCGGTGTGCTCAGCGGGTGCAAACTGATGGACAGAGTCAAGTGGAACATGGTGACCAACCTGTCTGTGGGAACGCTGGTGGTCATCGGACTGCATACGCCCGTCATCAGTCTCGTCAACGTTGTGACCGGCCATCATACGGATGTGTCTGCCGTAGTCAGCTACCCTTGGTATGAGGCGCTGCTGGTGACGGCAGTCGTGGTGGCCGCACTCTATCCCGTCATACGTCTTGGCCGACGCTACTGGACGCTGCTATTGGGGCGGTAACCGTTTCAGTTCCTCTTTCAGGAAACGGGGTGTGTAGCCCTTTGTGCTGTCAGCCACCTGTTCAGGAGTTCCCACGGTGAGCACCTCGCCGCCGCGTCGTCCACCTTCGGGCCCCATGTCGATAATCCAGTCTGCCTGGCGGATGACATCGAGGTTGTGCTCGATGATGATGACCGTGTTGCCCCGATCGACGAGGCGGCGCAGCACCTGCATGAGGATGCGGATGTCCTCGAAGTGGAGTCCTGTGGTCGGCTCGTCAAGGATGTAAAGCGTGCGTCCCGTGTCTTTCTTCGACAGTTCGGTGGCCAGTTTGACACGCTGGCTTTCGCCGCCGCTGAGGGTGGTGGAAGGCTGGCCGAGCTTGATGTAGCCGAGGCCGACATCCTGTATGGTCTTGATTTTGCGCAGGATGTCGGGCACGTTCTCGAAGAACTCCACGGCCTGGTTGATGGTCATGTCAAGCACATCGGCAATGCTTTTGCCCTTGTATCGCACCTCCAAGGTCTCGCGGTTGTAACGCTTGCCGTGACATGCCTCGCAGGGCACCTGGATGTCTGGCAGGAAGTTCATCTCGATGGTCTTGTATCCATTGCCGCCACAAGTCTCGCAGCGGCCTCCCTTGACGTTGAACGAGAAGCGCCCGGGTTTATAGCCGCGTATCTTGGCCTCGGGCAGTCCTACAAACAGCGAGCGGATGTCGCTGAAGACGCCGGTGTAGGTAGCGGGGTTGGAACGTGGCGTGCGACCCAGTGGCGACTGATCGACATCGACCACCTTGTCTATCAGTTCCAGTCCCTCAATTGATTTGTAGGGCATGGGGCGTTTCAGCGAGCGGTAGAAGTGCCGTGAGAGGATGGGCTGCAGCGTCTCGTTGACGAGCGTCGATTTGCCGCTGCCGGAGACACCGGTGACGAGGATGAGTTTGCCCAGAGGGAACTCCACCGTAATGTTCTTGAGGTTGTTGCCGGTGCAGCCGACCAACTTGAGGGCCTCCCCAAGCCCCTCCGAAGGAGGGGGTGTTTGATTACCTATCATCGTGATGTCTTGTAATTCAACATCCCCTCCTTGGGAGGGGCTTGGGGAGGCTTTCAGATACTTTGCCGTCAACGTATCCGCCTTCAGCAGTTCCTGCGGTGTTCCTTGGAACACCACCTCGCCGCCCTTGCGGCCGGCACGAGGGCCGATATCGATGATGTAGTCAGCAGCCAGCATCATGTCGCGGTCGTGTTCGACGACGATAACCGTATTGCCGATGTCACGCAGTTCTTTCAGCGAGTGGATGAGCCGCTCGTTGTCACGCTGGTGCAGACCTATGGACGGTTCATCAAGGATGTAGAGCACGTTCACCAGCTGTGAGCCTATCTGAGTGGCGAGTCTGATGCGTTGGCTTTCGCCGCCCGACAGCGAGGCTGATGGCCTGTTAAGCGCGAGGTAGTCGAGCCCCACTTCAAGCAGAAAGTCCAGACGTGTGCGAATCTCTTTCAATATTTCTGCAGCTATCTGACGTTGCTGGTTATCGAGGTGTTCTTCGGCCCTGTCTATCCATTCGCGCAGTTCGCTGATGTCCATGCTGGCCAGTTCGGAGATGTTCTTGTCCCATATCTTGTAACTGAGAGCCTCACGGTTCAGTCGTTGTCCGTGACACTCCGGGCATTCGGTTTCGGCCAGGAACTGGTCGGCCCACTTCTGTCCACTTGTCGATTCGTCGTTCTCCATGACCTGGCGCAGGTATTTGACAATGCCGTCGAACGAGACAAAGTAGTCGCTCGACGTGTGAACCAGTTCCTTGTCAATGCGAACGTTCTCGAACGAGCCATAGAGGATTTCCTGAAGCGCTTCCTCTGGGATGTCCTTGATGGAAGTCTTCAGGTCGCAATCAAACTTTTTCAGTATGGCATCGACCTGCCAGAATATCATCTGGTTCTTGTACTTGCCGAGCGGCACGATGCCGCCTTCGTGGATGCTCAGCCGGCGGTCGGGGATGACTTTCGTCAGGTCAATCTCGTTGACATAGCCCAGTCCCTTGCAGTAGGGGCAGGCTCCCTGTGGTGAGTTGAACGAGAAATTGTTGGGGGCAGGGTCGCTGTACGAGATGCCCGACGTGGGACACATCAGTCGTTTGGAGAAGTATTTAATTCCCCCATTATCCTTGTCAAGGATTATGATAAGCCCCTCGCCCTGCTTCATAGCCAGCGCCACCGACTTCTTCAGACGGTCATCACCAGTACCTCCATCTTCCACTTTCAGCTTATCAATCACCACCTCGATGTCGTGGTTCTTGTAGCGGTCAACCTTCATGCCACGGGTTATCTCCTGCAGTTCGCCGTCAACGCGGATGTTGAGGTAACCCTTGCGTCGCATGGCTTCGAACAGCTCGCGGTAGTGGCCCTTGCGGCTGCGTACCAGCGGCGCCAGTATCAGTATCCGGCGTCCGGCGTAGTCGTTGCTTATCATCTCAACCACACGCTCCTCGGTGTATTTCACCATCGGCTCGCCCGTCATATAGCTGTAGGCTTGTCCGGCACGTGCAAAGAGCAGTCGCAGGTAGTCGTATATCTCGGTGGTGGTGCCCACGGTAGATCGCGGATTTTTGTTCGTTGTCTTCTGCTCGATGCTGATGACAGGCGACAACCCCGTGATCTTATCTACATCAGGCCGCTCCATGCCGCCGAGGAAGTTGCGGGCGTAGGCCGAGAACGTCTCGATATAACGTCGCTGGCCCTCGGCGAAGATGGTGTCGAAGGCCAGGCTGGACTTGCCTGAGCCGCTGAGACCGGTGATGACCGTCAGCGACCCTCGTGGAATCTCTACGTCGATGTTCTTCAGGTTGTGGACACGGGCGCCATAGACTCTGATTGTTCCGTCTTCTCTCATTTCCTATTCCTCGGTTGACGACGTTGATGTCCCTTCGGTGTAGCCCCTGAGCAGGTTGACATCCCTCTTGATGTTGTATTCGCGCCCGTCGGCTCCCTTGGCCTTCACCAGTACGAAATAGACACCCTCCTTGACGGGGCTGCCCTTGTAGGTGCCGTCCCAGGAGCCGCTGACGTCAGTCCATTCGTAGAGCTTCTGTCCCCAGCGGTTGAAAATCCAGGCGTGGAAGCTGACGATGCTCCTGTAGTGGCCGGGCGATTTTCCCTCTGTGTCGTTGATGCCCTTGGCACCGTATCTGTCGTTAATCTTGTCGTCGTTTGGCGAGAAGGCGTTTGGCATCTCCAGATGGCTCTCACTGATTTTCACGGTGATGGTCTGTTCTGCCAGTTCGCTGTCGGTGTCGGTAATCCTGGTCTTCAGCGTGATGTTGAAACTGCCGGACTCGGCGAAGGTGTATTGCGTGTCTTCCTCATAGCGCACCATGAAGTCCTGTTCCTCACCATCCTTGCGGAAGTGCCATTCGTAGGCTGCGGTGTGGCCGTCCATGTTCTGCGGGTTGGCGCGGAAGGTGACTTCGAGGGGTGCGTCACCCTCTATGCCGCTGTCAGGGTCGCCGTCAGTGATGTTCTTGTTTTCGTCCAGGTAAGTACCTGTGATTTTCACGGACTGGGCTGTTGCCGTGAGCGGCAGCAGGAGACAGAGAATGGGGAATAATAATTTGTTCATCTTCATAATTCATGCGATTTGTGTGCAAAGTTACTAAATATTTCCTAATTCTTTGCAAGCGGAGCGAAATAAATTCAAACACATGGTTCGCAATTCACATTTTTTTCGTACTTTTGTCGCCTGAAACAGTAAACGACAGAAAATGAAGCGTACTCTGAGATATTTTTTGCTGGGCGTGGTAACCGCTTTTGCGGCCCAGACGGTCAGCGGTCAGACACAGACCTGGCGGGAGATGCACAAGGTGAAGAAGAAGGAAACCATCTTCGGTATTGCCCGTCGGTACGGATTGACTATACAGGAGTTGGTGGATGCCAACCCAGACATGAACAAGCCAGGCTATGAACTGAAGAAGGATACCTATATAATCATACCCTATGCCAAGACGGCCGAACAGCAGCAGGCGGCTCCTGAGGTGCAGGAGACACCCAAGCCCGCAGCTGTAACGAAGGTGCAGGACAGGACCATCCGCTTAGGCGTGATGCTGCCCCTGCATGATATCAATGGCGACGGGCGCCGCATGGTAGAGTACTACCGAGGCATCCTCATGGCCTGTGACAGCCTGAAGCGGTCGGGCATCTCGGTTGACGTGCATGCCTGGAACACGCCTGACAATGAGGACATCGCTCCTGTGCTGCGCCAGCAGGCCGCCCGCCAGTGTGACCTCATCATCGGGCCGCTCTACTCGAAGCAGATGGCACAGTTGTCGGAGTTCGTCACACAGAACGACATACGGCTGGTCATTCCTTTCTCCATCAACGCCCCGCAGTTGGCGTCCAATCCGAACATCTTCCAGGTCTATCAGTCGCCAACGTTCTTCAACGAGTCGGTCATCGAGCGCTTTGTGAAGGAGTTTCAGGGTTATCACCCCGTGTTCATCGACTGCAACGACTCGACCAGTCAGAAAGGCAACTTCACGTTCAACCTGCGCCGGCGCCTGGAGTCGTCGGGCATCGCCTATGGCATAACGAACCTGAAATCGTCGGAAGGCAACTTCGCCAAGTCGTTCAGTTCGGCCCAGCCTAACGTGGTCATCCTCAATACAGGCCGCTCGGCGGAACTGAACATCGCCTTTGCCAAGCTGAACGGACTGACGACCACGATGCCGGGACTGCGTATCACCATGTTCGGCTATCCGGAATGGACGACATACACGAGGTTCCATTTAGAGAACTTCTACAAGTATAATGTCTATATCCCGACACCTTATTACTATAATCCCCTGGTGTCGCGTACACTGCGGTTAGAGCAGAAGTACCGTTGGAATTTCCATCAGGACATGATGAATGCCCAGCAGCGTTTCGCCATCACCGGCTTCGACCATGCCATGTTTTTCCTCAAGGGCTTCAGCCAGTATGGCAAGGCATTCACGGGGGCTCCTGGCCTGGTGGGCTATGATGCCGTCCAGACACCGCTGAAGTTTGAGCGACTCGGCGGCGGCGGACTGCGAAACCATTGTCTGCTGTTTGTACACTACACCCCCGAACACCGGGTGGAAACCATCAGCTTTTAGAAGTGATGAGTGATAAGTGATAAGTGATAAGTGATGAGTGATAAGTGATGAGTGATAAGTGATGAGTGATAAGTGATAAGTGATGAGAAATTTTCTGTTCGTCGTTCTTTGTTCATTGTCCGTAAGCACAGCAAGTGCGCAGATAGGCGAGTTCCGTAACGAGTTTGCCGTCGGTGTCGGTGGGGGCCTGGTCATGAGTACCGTCGATTTCCTGCCCGAGGTGCCGCAGAGCCAGTACATGGGCAGAAGCGTCGGCCTCACGCTGCGTTACACCGGCGAGAAGTACTTCAACAGTATCTGTGCCATCGTGGCTGAGGTGAACTATGCGCAGGTGGGCTGGAAGGAGCGTATATGGGACAAGAACGATGATCCGGTCATCAATAACGAGACTGGTGTTGCCGAGAAATATTCGCGTGTGCTCAACTACGTGCAGGTGCCGTTCTTCGCCCGGTTAGGATGGGGCAGGGAACGACAGGGAGTGCAGTTCTTTTTCCAGGCCGGACCGCAACTGGGCTACCTGCTCGGTGAGAAGGCGGAGTATAACTTCGACCTCGACCAACCCAACTACTACGACCGTATCTCAAACATTTCCGGTCCGGACATTACCACAGGTGGTGTGACCTATACTTTCTCCAACATGTACCACATGGATGTGGAGAACAAGCTGGACTACGGCATTGCCGCCGGACTTGGTGTCGAGCTGTCGCAGCGCCGCTTAGGACATTTCATGCTTGAGGGCCGCTTCTACTATGGTCTGGGCAACATCTACGGCAACACGAAGCGTGACTATTTCGCCAAGTCGAACTTCAACCAGATAGTCGTAAAGGCCACCTACCTGTTTGACCTTGTCAAGAGCAAAAACCCGAAGATTAGGTGATTTTCTCTCTTTCTTTTTGTTAAATTACCTTATTTTCTTTGTCGGCTGACAAAAAATGCTTACCTTTGGGGCTATTATAATCTAAAACAACAATTTTGCGAAACCTTAAAATAGGAACTATGAGTTATTTACGATTCGAAAAAGCCGTGATGACAAACCTTCAGGAGAGTCTGCGTCGTGAATTGCTCCGTACCAACCGTTCTGGCGCCTACAGTTCAACTACGTTAGTAGATTGCAACACGCGCAAGTACCACGGTCTGCTGGTTGTTCCCGTACCTGAGATTGACGACGAGAACCATGTCTTGCTCTCATCGTTAGACTGTACGGTCGTCCAACACGGAGCCGAATTCAACTTAGGCCTCCACAAGTATCAGGGCAATGTTTTCAGCCCCAACGGGCACAAGTACATCCGTGAATTTGACGCCAGCCATATCCCTACGACAACTTACCGGGTGGGTGGCGTCATATTGAAGAAGGAGGTGATCTTCCAGCATTACGAGGACCGGCTGCTGATTCGCTACACGTTGGTCGATGCCCATTCGGCCACGACGCTGCGCTTCCGTCCCTTCCTCGCTTTCCGCTCGGTGCGTCAGTTCACGCATGAGAATATGACGGCCAGCCGTGAGTACTCGCTGGTTGATAACGGCATCAAGACGTGCATGTATGCCGGCTATCCCGACCTCTATATGCAGTTCTCGAAGAAGAACGAGTTTGTATTCATGCCTGACTGGTATCGCGGCATAGAGTACCCGAAGGAGCAGGAGCGTGGCTACGCCTCTAACGAGGACCTCTACGTGCCGGGCTATTTCGAGATACCTATCAAGAAGGGCGAGAGTGTGGTGTTCTCAGCTTCTACATCCCAGATTAAGACATCGACGCTGAAGAAGCTGTTCGACCAGGAGGTGGACGACCGCGTTCCCCGCGACAACTTCTATCACTGCCTGGTGACGGCAGCCCACCAGTTCCATAACCGCAAGCAGAACGACGACCGTTACCTGCTGGCCGGTTATCCGTGGTTCAAGGCCCGTGCCCGCGACACGTTCATTGCCATGCCCGGACTGACGCTGGCCATCGGCGAGCGCGACTACTTCGAACTGGTGATGAAGACCGCCGAGAAGGGTCTGCGCGAGTTTATGGAGGACAAGCCCCTCAGCGTGAAGATCTACGAGATAGAACAGCCCGACGTACCCCTCTGGGCTATCTGGAGCATCCAGCAGTATGTGAAGGATGCCGGCAGGGAAGAGGGTTACCTGCGTTACGGAAAACTGGTCGAGGACATTGTCAACTATATCATAAAAGGTGGCCACCCCAACCTGCGCTTGGATGAGAACGGTCTGGTCTTCTCCGATGGCCGTAACAAGGCCGTGACGTGGATGAACTCCACCGCCAACGGCAAGCCCGTTGTTCCTCGTTCGGGCTATATCGTCGAGTTCAACGCGCTGTGGTACAATGCCTTGAAGTTCTGTGCCGCCATGTTTGCCGACCAGGGGCGTCATCAGGAGGCTGACGCACTCGAACAGCGGGCTTTGCTCTGCAAACAGTCGTTTATCGAGACGTTCGTCAACGAGTATGGCTATCTGCTTGACTATGTCGATGGCACGAACATGGACTGGTCAGTACGCCCGAATATGATTTTCGCCGTCGCCCTCGACTATTCGCCGCTGTCGCAACAGCAGATGAAAAGTGTAGTAGATATATGTACGCGCGAACTGCTGACACCGAAGGGACTGCGCTCGCTGTCGCCGAAGAGCGGCGGCTACAACCCGATGTATGTCGGTCCGCAGACACAGCGCGACTACGCCTACCATCAGGGTACGGCCTGGCCGTGGCTCGGCGGCTTCTACATGGAGGCCTGCCTGAAACTCTACAAGCGCTCGCGCCTGTCGTTCATCGAGCGGCAGATGGTGGGCTACGAGGATGAGATTGACTATCACGCTATCGGTACCATCTCCGAGCTGTTCGACGGCAACCCGCCGTTCCACGGACGCGGCGCTATGGCCTTTGCCATGAACGTGGCCGAGATCCTGCGCACGCTGAAGCTGTTGGAGAAGTATTCGTATCAGAAATAAAGGAGGACAGAGACTATGAAAGTATTAATGTTTGGATGGGAGTATCCTCCTCACGTGTTCGGTGGACTGGCCACCGCTAACTATGGTATCTCTGAGGGACTGAAGGCACAGGGCGACATCGAGACTGTGCTCTGCCTGCCGCATCCGTTCGGCGACGAGAGTCAGCACGCCTGTCGCATCGTAGCCATGAACGCCGTGCCCATTGCCTATCGCGATGTCGATTACGACTACGTCAAGAGTAGGGTAGGGAACATCATGGACCCCGACTACTATTACAAGCTCCGTGAGCATATCTATGCCGACTTCAACTACATGAACGTCAACGACCTCGGTGCGATGGAGTTTGCAGGGGGCTATCCCGGTAACTTGCATGAGGAAATCAACAACTACTCCATCATCGCCGGCCAGGTGGCACGTACCGAGGAGTTCGACATCATCCATGCACACGACTGGCTGACATTCCCCGCCGGCATACATGCCAAGCAGGTCAGTGGCAAGCCGCTGTGCATACACGTCCACGCCACCGACTTCGACCGTTCTCGCGGCAAGGTGAACCCCACCGTCTATTCAATCGAGAAGAACGGTATGGACTGGGCCGACTGCATCATGTGCGTTTCGGAGCTGACACGTCAGACGGTCATCAACCAGTATCATCAGGACCCGCGTAAGTGCTACACCGTCCACAACGCCGTCTATCCCCTGCCGCAGGAGTATCAGGACATTCCGCGTCCCGACCATACGGGCAAGGAGAAGGTGGTCACCTTCCTCGGACGTATCACCATGCAGAAAGGTCCCGAGTATTTCGTTGAGGCCGCCACGATGGTGCTCCACCGCACACGCAACGTCCGCTTCTGCATGGCCGGCTCAGGCGACATGATGGACGCCATGATCCAGCTGGCTGCCGAGCGTGGCATTGCCGACCGCTTCCACTTCCCGGGCTTCATGCGCGGCAAGCAGGTGTATGAGTGCCTGAAGGCCTCCGATGTCTATGTCATGCCCTCCGTCTCCGAGCCGTTCGGCATCTCCCCGCTGGAGGCCATGCAATGTGGCACGCCAAGTATCATCTCCAAGCAGTCTGGCTGCGCCGAGATTCTCGACAACTGCATCAAGGTTGACTATTGGGACATCCACGCCCTGGCCGATGCTATCTACAGCATCTGTATGAACGAGTCGCTCTTCAAGTACCTCAAGGAAGAAGGCAAGCGCGAGGTCGATCAGATTACATGGGAGAAGGTGGGCCGCTGGATTCGCACGCTCTACAGAAGAACCTTGGGTTGGGATGAGTAAGCCCCCCTCCCTGCCTCCCCCGAGGGGGAGGAGTAATTAGAAGAAACAGAAACAAAATCAATAGACCCAATGCTCCCCGCATGGTCTTCCCCCCTCGGGGGGATAAGAGGGGGGGCTACATTATGAAAACAATTTGTTTATATTTCGAGATACATCAGATTATCCATCTGAAGCGCTACCGTTTCTTCGATATCGGTACCGACCATTACTATTATGATGACTACGAGAACGAGCGTAGCATCACCGACATTGCTGAGCGCAGCTATATGCCGGCACTCAACGCCCTGGGCGACATGATAGCCCAGCATGGCAAGTATTTCAAGGTGGCCTTCAGCCTCTCCGGCACCGGCATTGAGCAGTTGGAGTATCATGCCCCGCAGGTTATCGCCAAGCTACAGGAACTGGGACGCACAGGCTGTGTGGAGTTCCTCGCCGAGCCTTACAGTCACGGCCTTTCGTCGTTGGCCAACGAAGAGACCTTCGCCCTCGATGTGAAGAAGCAGTGTGCCAAGATCGAGGAGTTGTTCGGACAGAAGCCCACCGTTGCCCGCAACTCGTCACTCATCTATAGCGATGACATCGGCGGACAGATTGCCGCTATGGGCTTCAAGGGCATGCTCACCGAGGGTGCCAAGCACGTGCTCGGCTGGAAGTCGCCTCACTATGTCTATAACTGCAACATCGCCCCCAACCTGAAGCTGCTGCTCCGTGACGTCGAACTCAGCGATGACATCTCGCTGCGTTTCAATAACGCCGAGTGGGACGGTTACCCCCTGTTTGCCGACGCTTACATCGACCGCATCGCCCGTTTCCCCGAGGACGAGAAAATCATCAACATCTTCATGGAACTGTCGGCCCTCGGCATAGCCCAGCCACTCAGTTCTAACATCCTTGAGTTCATCAAGGCTCTACCCGTCTGCGCCAAGGAGAAGGGCATCGACTTCGCTACCCCGACGGAAATCTGTATGAAGGTGCCCAGCGTCGGTGCCGTCGATGTGCCCGACACACTCTCGTGGGTTGACGAAGAGCGTGACTGCTCCTGCTGGCTCGGTAACGCCATGCAGCGTGAGGCCTTCCAGAAGCTCTACTCGGTGGCCGACCGACTGCGCATCGCCAACGACCCCCGCATCAATCAGGACTGGGACTATCTGCAGGCTTCCAACAACTTCCGCTTCATGACCACCAAGCCCTCGAACGTCGGACTCGACCGCGGCATCTACAGCGGCCCCTTCGACGCCTTCACCAACTATATGAACATCCTCGGCGACTTCATCAACAGGGTCAACGCTCTCTATCCGCTCGACATCGACAACGACGAATTGGAGGGCCTGCTCACGACCATCAAGAACCAGGGTGACGAGATTGAGATGAAGGACAAGGAAATCACCCGCCTGAAGGCCAAGCTCGAGAAGTACGAGGCAGAGAAGCCCGCCAAGAAACCGGCTGCTCGTAAGAAGGCTGCTGAAAAGAAAGAAGAGTAAGCGTTCAAGTAACGCAAGCCTACATGCGTTAAACAGGAGTACAAGACGGCATCTTCGTACTCCTGTTTTCTTTGTCTGTCTTCCTGGACTTCAAGCTTCTGACAGACACTTAGACTTGCGATGCCAGAAACTCTTCGGCACGCTGCAAGTCTTCGGGCGTATCGATGCCCACCGTTTCAACATCGGTCTCGCCGACACGGATGCGATAGCCGTTCTGCAACCATCTGAGCTGTTCCAGACTTTCTGCTATTTCAAGGGGACTTTGTGGAAGTTTCGTGATTTCCGACAGCACTTCGCGACGGTAAGCGTAGATGCCTAAGTGTTTGAGATAGGGGAAATGCCGGAACCACTCGTCGGTAGCCACGCCTCGGATGAAGGGGATGACGGAGCGGCTGAAGTAGAGGGCGAAGCCGTTGATGTCGCAGACAATTTTCGGCGAGTTCGGGTTCTCCACGGCCTTCATCGACTCGAACCGTTTACCCAGGGTGCCTATTTGCGTCTGTGGGTTGTCAAACAGGCGGCACAGCGTCTCTATCTGTGAGCGCTGGATGAAAGGCTCGTCGCCCTGAATGTTGATAATGACATCCGCATCAGTGCCAAGCTTTTGAGCAGCTTCCTCTATACGGTCGGTGCCGCTTTTATGGTCGGCACTTGTCATGACAGCCTGACCGCCGAACTGCTCAACAGCCTTCAGGATGCGTTCGTCGTCGGTGGCTACGAAAGCCTCGCCGAGCACGCTGACAGCTTGTTCATAGACTCTCTGTATGACGGGCTTCCCACCCAGGATGGCCAGTGGCTTGCCCGGAAAACGTGTGGAGGCGTAGCGGGCCGGAATGATAGCAGTAAATTTCATGTCGTTTCTTTTATTTTTTCCGCAAAGTTACGAAAAGTCGAGAGCAAAACAAAGAAACTCGTTTCTTTTTTTGCCGAGACGGAGTAACTTCGCGCTATTTTAGCGCAAAGTTACGAAAAATAGTTGTAGTAACGAAGCGATTTTGGAAGATTAACGCTATTCGGCCTGAAATAAAGGCAAAGAGGGGAAGAACGAGGAAGTTCAATTTGGGATAAAAAGCAAATTGGAGAGGATTGGTGAAGGAGTTAGGTTTCTTATTCGTAACCCAATTTATGTCCTTGGAGCCGAGTAAAGTTATCACGCAAAATGGTGAAGAAAGCCTAATGTCTGCCGAACTTGCTCATCAGAAAGCAGACAAGCATCTTTGTGTGGCAATCCACAGAAAAGTGCGTATAAGGCTTCACCCTTCTATCGGATCTGTTTGCGGAAACAAACGATGTATGTCTGATAGATAAAGTCGAACGTCGGAGCTATCGATTAGCGAGTGCAGTTCAAACGTTGGTCAAAAGGATTGGCTATGTCTTTTTGCAGTTCTTATACTAATTCGTTTTCCTGCTATTTCCCAAGATACTCACCAACAATACCAACAGGATCACTTGCATTTACATAACCCCATCCTGCTGATCTATCATCACCAGAATCATACAATTTCTTTCCTGTTTTACTGTAACAGATCACTTGCCGAACTCTCACTAAACTATATATATCATCATATTCAGCTTTTGTTCTTGTTGTTACAACAGGAGTTTTGATTCCAATCATATTCGAAAAATATTTTTGCCATTCAGGTGTATGGTATACAACTTTTACCCAAACAAAATGGTTCCCGTTTTTATCGTTTACTATGTTGGAATTATAAGATATGGTCACCATTTCATCTTCACTGATTTTTATCCACTCCGTTGTTTTGACCTTTTCTTGACAATATGCCACATTGCATAGCATAAGTATAGGCAATATGGTAATTATGAACCAGTTGTTTTTCATATTGGGAAAAGAGATTAATTTAGGTTGTAGGCGAGTATAGGTTGTGCCTATACCCACCTACCATTTATACAGATTAAAGCATTATCATTAAAAACATATTCACAATAAACTATTCATTCGTTTCCTGAGCGGCTTCTAGCATTTTCATTGTAATCTTATTGTATTTAGCCCACTGTGATGCAGACATTTGCTCTTCAGCGTTTTTCATCTTGTCAGTAAACTTCTGAGCTTTTTCGAGCAAGGCTGGGTATTCGCTTAAAGCATCCATGTCTCCATTCGATGCTTTTTTCATTAAGGAAATATATTGATCTACATATCCCTCATAAGATTCCAAAAGCTCATCCCAATCCTCGGAATCAGAAGAGGATATTGAAGATTCTGTTTCTTCCTCTTTGTCATCATTTGAGGATTTACCTTCTTTAGCTTCTTTTTTCACGTCGCCCAACTTCTTAAGAAATCTTTCTTCTAAGTCAAATAATTTTTTCTTCTGCTCCTCATTCAAATTCAGTCCTGATGATTCTGCACATTCTACGAAATGGTCAGCTTTACCAAGATCAACACCATAGAGGTTTTCAACCCTTGAGAAAAAAGTTTTTGCAGAAGCATCAAAGTTTTCTTTCAAATCGTCAAAACTTGATTGTTCAAATGTCACAACAAAATTTTCAACATCACCAATAAACTGGTCTTCCTTAGATTTGGAACAAGAAACAATGGACAAAGCCATGATGAATAACACAAATAATTTAATTGTTTTCATAAAATATAATTTTAATTTGCCTACTCTTCAAAGGATTTTCGGCATACTCCTATTTTTACGATAATTTCATATGTATGATAAAGTTAGAACATCAGTAATAGTTCCATATTCTTCTTTTTGGTAGCATCTTGAATCAAAAAGATATCAATGAGCCACCAGATGTATGCACCACCACAGGTCAGCAACTTTCCTACCCCAAGACCAATGTCCCCCAGATAGAATCGGTCGACTCCCAGTGAACCCACGAGAATAGAAAGGATTAAAGATGTCATGGGATCTTTAAATTGAGCCATGCGGATGGATGCAATATCATATTCCATCGTCAATAGTTTTGTCTTAACCATCTCTATTGACTCAAAGGGTAGTTTATTTCCATGTATGGCTAACAATTGATTTACTTGACTTCGTTCCATTCTTATAAATTTAACATGTTTCTTACAATTAACCAAGCAACAAATGAGAATATGTAGAAGTTTACCACATATCTGTTTTCGATAACATTTGAAAGTTTCTCTCGTGCTTTACCTATTGGCATTATCCATTCTAGAACAAATGCTGCTGCATAAGGGCCCGAATATGTAAGATAATAGTTGTACCTGATTCCCTCGGCAAACTTGCCATGCATTATTGCATGGGCAGCACGTTGTATACCGCAACCAGGACAACTAAGACCTGTGATTATTTTGAATGGACATTTTGGCATAAACCAATATTGGATAGGATTGAGATAGTATAACACAACCCCACCCAATAATATGACGGCTAATATCAAGTACAACTTTTTCAATATATCAACTTAACGAGGCAAAGCCTGCTAATGCTGCCAATCCTCCAAAGAACACAATGTAGATAACCCATACAACAAGACTTATCACAATACCTATCATGCTCCATTTCTTAGCCTCATTTGAAGCCATTACGGCTGCTTGGTATTGCTTCATCATGTAAAGTGAATTAACACTATTTGCTTTAACGATTGCCACTATGCCTAATGGTAAGCAGCAACAAATAGTTGTGAAAATTGCCAAAGCCATATGATTGTCTGGCTTCATCATTGGCATTTGCTCTTGAACATTTTGTTCCTGAGCTACTTGTTCTTGTTCGTTCATAATTAATACTGATTTAATAAATTGTTTATCTGAAGATTTTCTACCTACTCCACTATTATTTCCATCCACCGACATACAATATAGGATACCGAGCACCTTTGGGAATTTCTACAATACGATTGATGTATCGCTCTAATACGGATTTATCCGTAACGGAGACTCCTTCAAAATAGAATCTTCCTTCATCGTTCTGACTTTCGATTAATTGGACAGGTAACCAACCGGAAGAATTAGTATAAAGTCCTATTATGACTCCATTGCGACATGCAGCAATGTAAGTAGCTTTATTGGCACGCTCCGGATTTATCCTCCAACTTTTTCGAACACGTTCCAATATATCAGCATCACTGCTTTCTGTCCCACTAATCTTTATGACAAGTATTTTCTCTTCAGGCAGTACATGAATCTTTTCCCTTACATTTGCATTGTTGCATAGCGTATCAACATCACAAAAGCCTCTACGGTGATCAAAGCCATATATACCATTTGTTAAATCACCAATAGCTTGATCGTCAATAACCTTGAAGTTGGAAAAAACATCAATAAGTACGGATTCAACAATAAATGCATGCTCATTTGTTAGACCGTAATGAAGAATGTACATTTTTACTTTATGTCCAGAATTATGTACTCGTTGTATTCGCTCAAGTTTTTCTCCAACAAGTTGCTCCTCTGAGAGTTCCTTATGTTTGAAAGAACTAAGGATATGATTGAACATCCGTTCTTTTTGTCCTTTACCGACATAAAATACTTGTTCTTTACCTTTTGTAGGGTCGGCCAAAGCATAGACGTAGCAACCCAATTCATTTGGATGCTTCCTACAATATTTTCGGAACTTTTTAAGTTCACCTTCATAGCTGTCCTTCGTGATCATCTCATTTAGGTCTTAATTATGCACAAAGAGTGTGAGCCTTCTTGCATTCTTTAGCTAGAAGGTTCTGCAATACCTGTGTACGTAAGAATGAAAATCAGCTCACACCTGCAGGGATATATGTGAACCGACTCCATAACAGAGCAAGCTGTATATATGCTACTGCAGGAGAAGCAGCTTTCAGACTTCTCACCCGTACACGTTGAATTTTGCAGATTCTCTAGCGGGTCAAAGCTTAATTGCTCTCCTCGATGTCGCCAGTCTTTCTCAACTGACGGGGCAAAGATAGGCATTTTTTCTGAATGTTGCAACATTTGTGAGCTGTTTTTTTGCATTTGGCGGCAAAATTAAGGCGAAAGAGAGAAATGTGCAAGTCCTTTTCTGTCCTTTTCATATCATTTGATACAATTATTGAGTTATACACAAAAAGCGCTACGCAGATTTTATAATTGGGGCATTGATTAGCCATTTATGTTAATAATATTTATAATCGGCAGAATAAATTATGTCATATTTTGCCGATTGCCATATATTGACTATCTTTGCGGCAAAATAAGACTATTATGAGTACAATAATCGGAAGAAAGCGAGAAATAGAAGAATTAGAACGGTTTTACCAAAGTGATCGTCCGGAATTCGTTGCTGTGTATGGCAGGCGGCGTGTTGGTAAGACCTTTCTCATCAAACAGGCACTGAAGGATAAATTCGCCTTTCAGCACACTGGTGTATCGCCAGTTGACCAGGAAGACGAGAAGAATCGAATGAAGACTCAACTGGAGAGTTTCTATTATTCGATGCTTAATCATGGTCTTGAAGGCTTCAAGCAGCCAAAGTCATGGATGGAGGCTTTCTTTCAGCTGACACAACTGCTACAGAAACTCGATAATGGCCAGCGTATGGTCATCTTCATTGATGAACTACCCTGGATGGATACACCTCGCAGCCGTTTCCTGCCCGCTTTCGAAAGTTTCTGGAACGGATGGTGTAATGGGCGCGACAATGTGATGCTTGTAGTTTGTGGAAGTGCAACGTCTTGGATGCTTAGTAACCTCTCTCGAAGCAGGGGAGGCTTGTATGGACGTGTGACGGATGAAATAAAATTATCACCTTTCACGCTAAAAGAGTGCGAAGAGTATTTTGAGCATGAAAACATTGAGTTGTCCCGTTATGATATTGTCCAGTCGCACATGGTATTTGGCGGTATTCCTTATTATCTGAGTTATTTCCGTAAGGGTTATAGTTTCGAGAAGAATACGGATATGATTCTCTTCGGCAACAAGCCGCGTTTGAAAGATGAATTTAACAGGCTCTTTAGGGCTATCTTTACCAATGCAGAGGATTGCAAAAAGATTATTCGTCAACTGGCTAAGCGTAACTATGGTTTCACGCGTGAAGAGATTGCCTCTGCTACAGGACTGCCTCTTGGTGGCGGACTCAGCGATACGCTTACGGCATTGGCTGAAAGTGATTTCATCATGCGTTACACTCCATACGGAAAAGGTACGGGAGAATACTACAAACTTATTGACAACTTTTGTCTCTTTTGGTTAAAGTATGTTGAGCCGAATCAGGAAGATGCCACTTTCATCAATGATAATTTTTCGTCTGATGTCATGAAGGGATGGCGCGGAGTGGCGTTCGAACAGGTGTGTTGGCAACATATCCAACAGATTAGGCATGCATTGGAAATTGGAGGTGTTAAGTCTTCAATCTCTGCATGGAATATAAAGGGTGATGAAACAAAGGTTGGTGCTCAAATAGATATGCTTATCATCAGGGACGACAACATTGTTAACCTCTGTGAGATGAAGTTCAGCGGTTCACCTTATTCTATTGATAAAGAGGAAGAGGCAAAGATGCTTTATCGCGTCGAACTGCTCAAAGAATCACTTGCAGCCAAACAAAAAGTCCATCTGACCTTAATAACCACTTATGGGCTGGTACAAGGCAAGCACAGTGGCAAGGTTCAGAAGGTTGTTACATGTGATGACTTATTTGTATAAAAGGTATAATTCGCGCTATGAAAAAAGCAATACTGAAACAGGAGGCAGAGCGGGCGTTTGGCCGTAAGTTGAAGGAGGCACGTGACTTCGAAGAATTGAGCCACCTATTGTTATCGCATACGCGCGAGAGGTTGTCGCCAACGACGCTGAAACGCTTGTGGGGATACTTAAAGAACGAGGAAGTGCAGACCAGGCCGCATACGCTCGATGTGCTGGCTCGGTTTGTAGGCTATAAGGGCTATGAGGACTTTTGTGCACAGACAGAGCGATTAGATGAGGTGCAAAGTGGTATCAAGACTGAAGAAAAGATTACGACGGAAGGGCTGAGGCGCGGACAACGACTCATTATCACATGGCGTCCAGACCGCAAGATAGTGGTCAGGCTCTTGGGCAATAGTCAGTTTGAGATTATTGAGGCTGAGAACACAAAACTGAGTGTGGGTGATACATTCCGCTGCCACTTGATGATGCAGCACGAACCACTTTATTTGGACGAAGTGGTGCATCAGGGTCAGCCTGCAATGGTGTATGTGGCAGGACAGAAGGACGGTGTGGTCATTGAGGTGTGCGAATAAGTTAGTCGAAGGGTAGTTCTTGCATCCGCTTTATCCAGGGTTTGCGGTAGCGTTCCTGAATGTATTCCTTTAATTCCGGCTCTTTGGTAGCCTTGATAAGCTCATCAGTGATTCTTAAGAATGGAATGGTGATGTTACGCTGGCAAGTTACTGTGTCGAACATCTGCTGGATGCCATACGCAGCCATCTGTTGGTCAATCTTTCTTTTTGCAGCAGCAATGCCATCTTGGCGTTTCTGGATGGTTGCCCGTTCTGACTCTTTCTGTTCGCGGATTTTGTCTGTCTGAAGCTGTAGTGAGTCTGTTGCTGCCTGCTCATCAGACTTTTTTGCATGGCTCTCTTCTTTGAGAACTTTCAACGAGTCGCTGACCGTTTGCAGTCCTTGTCGTGTATGCGTACGGTTCGTCTGATAGAGACCAGTTGCCAAAACCACAAGGCAGACAATAAGAAACATTCGACGTGGCCACTGCCAGCAACGGTGCAAATCTCTCTTGATGGTCTCAACATCGGTATACCGCCGATTACTTGGCGCACAACATTTACGGATGACCATAAGCGACCACCATCCTAAGCGTAGCTCACGGAGGATGCGCCCCAGCGAATAAATGTCAGACGGCACGTCAGGTGCCATATAGCCCTCTGTGCCTGCTGGAGCTTTCAAGATGGTATGGCTGTCGGTGTCTGACAGTCCGAAGTCGATGAGCTTCAGGTGCTGCCCATCGTGGGTGAGCATGATGTTCGAGGGCTTCAGGTCGCGGTGCTGTGTCTGTCGGCTTTGCACATAGGCCAAGGCTTCTAAAAGCATGTCTGCCACGTGGCGGCGCTGTTTCATGGTGCGTTTTCCCTGTGCCAGCCATTCCTTCAGCGTCAGGCCCTCTATCCACTCCATTACTATGCAAAGTCCTAATCCCTCAACCTCTTCAAGGGAAAAGACGGAGACTATCATCGGGTGCTGCAACTGGCTGGTTATCTCATACTCCTTTTGCAAAAGAACTTGATAGACGGTATCTTGCCGGCACTGTTCCTTCAGCCCTTTCAGCAACCACCATCGCCCATTGCGTTTTGCACGTATCAGTAAGTTATAGCCGTTGCTTGGCACAGTTGAAAAGTCTGTAAACTGTGCTGTTTGGATAACGTTGTCTGGCTTAATAAAAGCAGATGTTGGCTCTGTATATGCCATAATTAAACTGACAGTACATAGTTATTACAGTCCGCTATATTTCTAAAAGTACCGAATTCGGTACAATTAAGGTTATCTCTGTGTTCTGAACATTAATCTTTGCCATAGGTAGTCGCACTTTTATGATTTATGTGTGCAAAGGTAGTAAAATAAATCGAAATAGAAGCGTAATCCACATAAAATTCTGTAGAAGGACGTAGCCTCTTATGCGGTATTTTATTGTCATCCACCTCTTTTTATATTAAAAAGAAGCATTAAAGCGGAGTTTTCATTCATTATTCGAAATAAATGCTTATCTTTGCCATGTATTTTTAATGAATAGATAGTAATGTCATAATACTCCTGTATACAAATGATTAGCAAAACATACTATAAATACATCTGGCTCCTCGACACGCTGCTGACCAGTCATCCCTTAACAATCGACGAGATTAATATGTTATGGGAGAACTGCCCAGCCAGTGACGGGCAACCTATCCCTTTACGCACTTTTCACGAACACCGCAAGGGTATCAAGGAGATGTTCGGCGTGGAGATTGCGTGTGACCGTTCGCAAGGTAATGTATATTATGTCAAGAACCCTGAGGTACTGGATGAGCAGAGGCTGTCGAAGTGGCTGCTGCGAAAATACAGCATCCCGCAGGATTTTGCAACCTTCAACGAAATGAAGGACAGAATCCTTCTGGAAGAGATTCCTTTAGGTACAGCGTTCTTGGATGCTATTATCGAGGCTATGAAACAGAACGTGGAGTTGAAAGTTGATTATCAACGCTATGAGAACAAGAAGGAAGAGCATCTTCAGACGTTTCACATTCAGCCTTATGCGTTAAAGGTTTTCAATCGCCGTTGGTATCTATTAGGGTATCTGAAAGAACAAGAGGGATTGCGCACTATCGCATTAGACCGCATACTCGATTTGAAAGTCCTTCCTAATAGTTTTAAGTTGCCTGAGGATTTCGATGTGAGGAAGTATTTTGCTGACGTTGTTGGTGTTTTCGTGAATGAGGAATTTCCTGTCACAAAAGTAAAAATCCGCGCCTACGGCGTTCAAGCAGATTATCTTCGCTCTACTCCACTCCACAAGAGCCAATCGGAAAGCCACTCCAAACACGGCGAATTTGCAGAGTTCACCTATAGGCTTTGCATAACGCCAGAATTAGTGAGACAATTGCTGGCAATGGGTGAAAAGGTCGAAGTGCTGGAGCCTCAAGGGTTGAGGGAGGATATGAAAAAGAGAATTAACAATATGTCTAACTTTTATAAATAGATTATTATGAATTTTACTCAAACTATTTATCAAAGGTACTTAGAGATGGGAATAGAAACAAAGTCCCATAAATCTCCTGTTTATTACATAGAGCCTATCATTAAATTAACTCCAGAGCAAACAAAACGATTACAAAATGGGGATGGGCAAAGTAACCCAGATGAATACAAACAAATTAATTCTTCAACGGGGCTGGCTGTAAACTACTATAAAATACTGGAAAGTACAGGAAAGATAGAGAAACTCTGGTTTGAAGACAAAGTTGAGAAACCTCTTATAGGCAGAGGTGGTAGGAATGCTAACCTTGATGTTTCATACAGAAGGGATGGGAGACAGTATTATATTGAAAGTAAGTTTTTAGAATCATACTATTCGGGCAATGAGCATAATCGTGAAGCATATTTTGACAAAGAAAAATATGATGTGCCAGAGAAAGACAAAGATGCATGGTACCGCCTGTTTGTTGATGCTCAGAAATACAAGTTGTATAATTTTTCACAATTATGTAGACATTTGTTGGCAATATGGAGAAAACACAATAAAGACAAACAACTACAAATTGTATTTCAAAGTGTTACATGGAAAATGACAGAGTGCTTTATTAATAAGATTGATGATGACGAATTAAAAGAGTCCTATCGTACACGCAGGTCTGGAATTGAAGAAGAAATGAATTCGTGTTCAGAACGAGTAAATGATTTCCTTTCGAAGATTGGTTGGAACAATCTCACATTTGAATGCCTGCATTATAATGATATGCTAGAAGATATTTCTTCGTCTCCTCATTTAGAAGAATTCAAAATGAGATATTTCTTGTAAATTTTTACCATCCTTCTGCGGTGTTTTTGCATATCTACCTGCAAAAACACCGTTTTTTGTGCCTTTTCGTTCGTATAAAGATATATAATATGGAGGGCTATTCCTCTTAACTAAATGTAACTATAATAATTATGAGTAAGAACAAAGATCAGAAGCGCAAGGCGCAATTGGCTGCACGAGCAAAGAAAGAATCATTCCGTTTTCAAGTGGAATTCACAAGAAAACAAAAAGGTATCGACATTATGGGGATGGAACAGAATTTGACCGCAGAACTGGATGCCATCTGTCAAAACGACCTAACGGATGCCTTGCTCGACTTGGCGAAGATAGTAGAAGGAATACAGAAAGAACTGGGCTTCGAGCAGGAGGCGGACAAGTGCTCCCTGAATGGTACCCTCGTGCCTTTTATTCTCGGTATCACCACAGCTCAACCGGACAGCACCACCTATGTTCCTGGTATATTCACGGCACAGCAGCCTCTACAAGCGACTATCGCTTATGACAACGAAATAAGGAATCAGGCAGTGGATTGGATGAAAGCAAATGGATACGAGATTTCTACATATCTTGGTCAGCCTCTACTCAAACTGAAGAATCTAAGAATAGTAATTAAAAGAGTGCTCAAGCCATAAAGTTTTTCTATCTTCTGAATAAACAAAAAAACAGCAACTAATGAGACAATTCAAAAGTACCAAGAACATTACCGAACGCAGCAATATTTCAGTAAATAATTATCTCAAGGAAGTAAGTCGTTACCCAATGGCAACAGTAGATGAAGAGGTGATTCTTTCACAAAAGATTAGACAAGGCGGCAAGGAGGCTGACAAAGCACGTCAAAGGCTTATAGAAGCCAACCTTCGCTTCGTCATCTCCGTAGCTAATCAGTATCATCAGCAAAACATGGATCTCGCTGACCTAATCTCTGAGGGAAACATTGGTCTAATCAAGGCGGCAGAGCGCTTTGATGACACACGTGGCTTCAAGTTCATATCGTATGCCGTATGGTGGATTCGTCAGTCCATCTCTTCTGCTATCTGTGAGAATGGCAGAACCATCAGATTGCCTCTTAACCAGCAGGCACTCCTCAATCTATATTCTATCCTATTAAATGAGACCATGCAGACAGAACAAAGGAAACCAACTATAGCAGAGTTTGCAGAGTTTGCTGGCATCAGCGAGAACAAGGCAAGCATACTCATAGAGCAAACCGATAAGATGTTGTCTATGGATGCATCTCTCTCTGAAGATACAGAAACATCCGTCGGTGACCTTGTCTCTTCTGGTTCCAAAACAGACGAATCCTTAGACAAAGAGTCTCTACATCACGATATGGTGGCTATGGTAAACCAAATTCTTTCTGCCAAGGAAAAGGAAATCTTAATGCGTAGCTTCGGCATTGATTGTAAGGAGGAAGGACTTGATGAGATTGGTTTCTCACTTGGCTTATCCAGAGAGCGTGTCCGTCAGATACGTGAAAAAGCCCTCGATAAAATTCGACGTTCGAATAAGATTGAGATTTTAGCACAATACATAGGATAAACAGATTTGGGTACTCTTTGCCAACCTACAATATTTAAATCCGTCTGAAGCTGAGATCTCTTGAAATTGTGCTACTATTCATCTTCAACGTACTCTTCCTCGTTGGCATACAGAGTTCGGAACATACGAAGTGTGTCTTTATATCACTCATACGGAAATCACCCTGTATAAATTTATCCATTGCCTCAACGCCAGAGCTGAACGTTTCGAGGCAATGGAAATCTGTTATCTTTTCAGACGTGAGGTTAGAAAAGTCTATTTCCAAACTATTTTAACCTTCTTTCTAGCTTCACGTCCCCTGCGAATGGCGTCCTTTTCCTCTGGAGTCAGGTTGCCAGTCGTTACACGCCATAGTGCAGCCCGAATTTTCTTAGAAAACTCTGGCGTAATCGGCTCTCTTGGTGAATTAACTCCTAACATAACTACGTCCTCCAAATTATATAATGTCTCTTATCGGTTGCAAATATAGCTCTTTTTTTCTATAAAACAATGATTTTTACCAAAAATCGCATAAATATTTGCTCATTTCAATTATAATGTGTACTTTTGTCCTCGACAACGAGTCATAAAACGGCTGGTGACTCAGAGTCGGGTGCTCATTCTTGCGTCCCGATGGTAGCAAGCGAGCAGAGCTCGAGCGGAAAGCAATTTATAGCAGAACGTGGAATTGAGCGCTCGGCTTTGCCGCTTGCTACCAACGGGACGCAAGAACGGTCTCCAATTCGTCGCTCGGCCCTATGGGACGCTTGCCAGAGCAAGAACCCGCTTTTTCCTCAATCCCCCAGACTGCCTTTATATAAAGAAAAATTGCGAATTCTTGCAAAGATACGAAAAAACGAGCGAAGAACAAAACAAACTCGTTTCTTTTTTTCTTCCGAGTGCCAGTAACTTCGCGGTAATTATCGCAAAGTTGTCCTCGTAACTACGTACTCGGCACCTGCAGCCCCTCTACCCGCTACCTACAGCGGCGGAGGGTGTCGGGTAGATCGAATCCTCTCGATGTAATACTCTGCAAAGTCCTTGCACCCCGCAGGCAGCTGATGGCAGACCAGGCCAGGCAGCACCTGCCTCAGCTGACAAGTCAGTGCAGCTCCTGGCGCATCGTTGTCGGGATAGATGCCTACGGTGAGTTCCAGTTGCGACGCCAAGTCACGCAACAGCTCAGCATCCTTGCGTTTTAGCAGCGTTGCCGACGGCACGGCGACGGCCTTCCGTCCCGCCGAGAGCATGGCCCAGCAGTCTGAGCACCCCTCGGTGATGTAGAGCTCATCGCCGGGACGGAGCAGGTTCAGCACAGGCAGGTTGTAGATGCCGCACTGCGAGCCGCTGGGGAAGCGGAAGCGGGGCGAGCCGCCACGAACAAGGTTGCGGTTCTGAACGCCCACCAGACGCCCCTCGCGGTCGTAGTAAGGCGTCTGCAGCCAAGGCACCCCCTGACGGTCGCGCCAACTGGTTATCCTGCACCAGCGCACCACCCTCGGGTCCAGCCGCCGCTCCTCGAAGAGAAACCGCCGTGCCTCGTCGTTCAGCCAAGGCCGCTCAAAGAAGCGGGCATAGCGAGCCGCATCAAAAGTGTACAGAGGGGTCGGTTCCGCTGTGTACTTTTTCTCGCTGAGGATGACGTTGTGCTCGTCTGCCAGCCAGCGGCAGGCATCAAGGAAGTCCTTGTTCAGGCACTTCATCACCAAGTCTATAGGTCCGCCCGAGGCGCCGCAGACAAAACATTTATACGTATTACGGCTCACCTTGAACGACATCGAGGCGTGGTGGTCGTCGTGGAACGGGCACAGGCACTTATGCCGCACGACGTGCAGTCCGAGCCTCTCCGCGACTGCCTCAATGGGCAGGTCGCGGAGCTTTTGGATGTCATACTTTTCCATAAGAAGACTCTCTACTGTTTCAGGTATTCTTCGGTCTTGGTGTATAGTCCCGTCTGGGCGGAATGGGTGATGAACTTGCGATGCACCCATACACGTAGCTGATTCTTCGTTCCCTCCTTGCTCTTGCCCGACTCTAAGCGCAGAGCCTCCAGCTGGGCCTCGTTGAAGGTGTTGGGCAGCGAGTTGAGCATGTTCTTCGGGCCAGCCTTGGAAGCCTCCTGGATGCTGTCGTCGCCACCCTTCAGCATGTCCGAGAAGATTCTGAGCTTACTCCAAATATCTCGATAGAGGAGCCATTCCACCACCTCGCCCATCGACCGCGTCCACGTCTGACCATTGAGCGCCCAGAGTATGCAGCCGGCCTTCCATGCCGAGACGAGCGCACGTTTCGACATGTCCCAGAGCACATCGTCGTCGGTCAGGTCGGCCATTGAGGCCATGTCCTCAGCCAGCTTGTCGGTCAGCTTATTCAGCGGACGGATGACGTAGCGCCCCTTGCAGAGGTCGAGTCGTGCCAGATACTCGTCCAGCTTCTTGTAGAACTCGTCGCTGTACTGTCCCTGCCGAGGTATGCGTCCACTTCGACTGCCACGTGGCTTGTAGGAGAAGACCATTCGTCCGAAGGTGCCGTTGAACAGTTCGTTCTTGTAGAAACCCCGGGCAGCTACCGGAGTAGATGATATGGTCATGCAGACACGCAGGATGGGGTTGCCCGTCACGCCATCGGCCGTGGCTCTCATGGCACCCGCCTTGGCTCTGTCGTAGATGTTTCGCAGCATGTGCGAAACCTGCTTGTGTCCGCCGCAGAGTCCGTCGGCCATCTCCACCTCGGGCAGGTTGAAGTACTGCGTACGGCCGCCCAAGGTCTCACAGCCCATGGCGTTCAACAGGAAGCCTGCGCGCGTGGTGTCTGTCGGAGGGAAGAGGATGGCTGTGTCAGGACGGGCGGGCTTCTCTTTATTAGCCCCACGGGTCTTACTCAGTCTCGACCATTCCACCAGTTTTTTCATTTCCTCCTCGTCGTGCTTGCGGAAATCACGGCAAATGGCTTCCACCAAGTTGCCCAATTGCCCCTTGTTGTTACCCGAATCGGCTACAAGATGGGCCATTTGCCCACACATTTCCTTCCAGGTAAGGTCGGGATACTGAAATTCTGCGCCGCTGATGTGTGCGCCAAGTACAGGGAAAAACATCGGAACCAGGGGTTCATACATGTCTTTCGAGGCCTGTGAGAGCAGCAATTTGATGCATTCTGTGCCCTTTCCGAGGTTAGGCATCTCGGGTGCCGTGCGTTTACTAATGTCGTATCTCATTGATTTTCAGCTTTTTAGATAAATAATTCGTAACCGGCCATTACAATTACAGTTATTACAGTTGATATTTTTGGGGGTACCATTTCTTATATATTATATATAACTATCTATATATCAATAAGTTATATAGTATAATAAGAATGTAACACCCTCTTTTTTTTCATTGTAATGACTGTAATGTAATGGTTTCGGCTCATTTTTTACCTTTTTACTTTTTTACCTTTTCACCTTTTCACTCTTCCTCTACCAGGCCCTCCAGCGCCCAGAGCAGTTCGTTGGCCACGTCAGTGGCATACTGGGCAACGTTGAATCCCGGGCCCGTATGTATAGGCCGGAAGTTCGGGTGGTAGGTGCCATCGTCGCGGCGGGTGACGGTGATGTGCTCGCCCTCGTAGATGTGCGGGTTGCGCTTCACACGCTTCTGGCTGACGGTCTCCACGAAGGTCATCACCTCGTTGTAGTGGAACTCCTCGCAAGTCACGTCGCGGCGGAGCACGCCGTGGTAGTCCTTGCCCGCCTTCATGCGGCTATCGCTGCGGAGGTAGGTCTTCACGTCCATGCAAAGTTCAGCGTTCTTGTTCCATCCCTGCTGTTCAGGGCTCTCGGTAATAATTATCGTTTGTTTCATAATTTTCAATTATTTACTTTTTTACCTTTTTACTTTTTTACCTTTTTACCTTTTTCAAATGACGTTAATGAGTGAAATCTTCCTGCGGTTGTTCTTGGGCCGCACGGCGAAGTGCAGCCAGTAGCCGCGGGCATTACGTTCCAGCAGCAGCTCGTCGAAGTCCTGGTGCCACTCGTCGCTGATATCGAGCAGCAGCGTGACGTAGCGCAGCAGCTGTTCCTTGCCCGCAACCCGCAGGTCGGCGGCGCAACCCGTCAGGTGGTTCGACGAAGGGCAGCCGCCTACCAGTCTGTTCAGTTCCTTGCAGCGGTATCCGCTATTGATGACGATCGGGTCGTCGCCCTCGCCGTAGCGTTCGTTCCATCGCTGGCGCAGCATCTCCAGCCATTGGCACACCCTGGTCAGGTTCTCCGTCACCTGCTCCCCCGGCTGCGTCTGCCGCTGCCGGTCCAGGTATCCCAGCTTCACGCTTGTACGTGTCATCTCTTCGAGCGTAAAATGAGGTGTCAAATAAATATTCTTTGCCATTTTGTTTTCCTTTCTTTTTAATTGTTATTACTTGCTTGTTCAAACGTTTGACGAGGACAAAATTAGGCATAATTATTTGTAGGAATATGGCTTTGAAAGAGGCCGTCTCTAACATTCTCCAACTTTCTCTGAAATTCTCTGTTTTTCTCTGATATTCTCCGTTTTTCCCTCCTTTAAGGCACAAAAAAAGCATCAGAACCTCGTCGACTCTGATGCTTGCTATAATGCTGTAATGCTCTCTGCAGACTTACTTCTTATAGTATTTCATAAACGTCTTAATGCTGAATCCATCACCGCTGGGCATTCCCATTCGTACCAACTCCGTATAAGCCGTTTCTGCACTCTGTGGCAGATAGATCTTTTCCTCTGATTCCAACTTCGTAAGATACTTACAAATCTCCTGTATGCCCTGACGAGTCACAAGTTTCTTTACCTGTTCGTGAACATTTCGTTCCTCTTCTCCGGTTAAAGCCGGGTGGATGAATTTGAAAAGTTCCTCATCGCTAAGAGTTGTAGTTGACGGTTCTGCTTTCTTTTCTATTTGTTTGTCTGCATCTATTTGTTGCACAGGCGATTGTTTTACCGTAGCTCCAGGCATTGCAAACACACAACCACTAATGGGGCCTGTAAACACTTGACAATTCTCATTGGTCTGGTATACCGTTGGGTTCTCCAACTCCAGTTTCTTTTTTTCATCCTTCATTATCCGATCCTCCACCATTAAATTCCGATTCTGTTATCGCGCCATTAAAAATCTGACTATTGCTTATTTTCTGAATAATCTTCTTTGTTACCTTCTTGACGCTTTTCTGCTCCCTACGCTCAATCCAAACAAGTAGTTCTTCTTGTTCATCATCACGCCCTAGCTTCAATAAGACCTGCCGCACATAATCAGCATGTTTTCGCGAAACTCCAAATAGGTTCTTAGTAGCATTTACAAGTCGCCTCACAAAAGCATCCTCAGTTTTGATGGTCTTTAGTTCTTCTACTTTAGCTGAAAGCTGGGCCTGCAAATCTGATATTTGTTGGTCTTTCTTGACTAACTCTTCCTGATAAGAAATCAGTTCCCAACTTCCTTCCTCACCTGGTGTCGCCTTGAAAAACATCGGACTGGAATTCAGTTCACGACGTATTGTTGCTTTGATATCAACAGATTTTGTATTGTTGCCAATAAGTTTGATAGCAACAGGATATATCTGTTTTAACTGAGCCTTGCCGCCCAGCATTTCAAGAGCCTTTCTGACGGCCTCTTTATGAGTCATTTCACCAGTTTTCTTCATACTGGCTTGCAAAGGTAAGAAAAAAGCAGATCAACACCGATCGTTGGATCCATGACGGATCCATTTTTGATCTTTATTAACTATTCCGTTGTCTCCTCGCCTGCTAATAATTATTAAATAATAAGTCACAAAACGGCAAGAATTTGGAAATTTGCCGATTTGTGACTATCTTTGCATCATCTTAAAGTTATTGCAATGATAGGAGTCAGCGAGAAAATACTGAACTATGCAGCTGGGATGCAACAATTCTCAGTTGATGACATACCAGTTGATGTGTTTTCTGACATCGATAGAAAAAAACTCAGCTGGTATCTGGGCAAATTATGCCGTAATGGCAAGTTGCGCAGAATTGGCCGTGGGGTGTATACGTTGCAGTCTGCCAACACTTTTCATGTGAAAGCAAATACCAAGGCTCGCTCTTTATACCGCTCCTTATCCGGACAGTATCCTTTTGCTGATTTTTGTGTATATAATGCCAATGTCATTACGCCTCTTTTGCACGACATGATGCCAAACAACACGCTTTATGTCGAGACAAATCGAGATACAATACAAAGTGTATTCGACATGCTGCTTCCAAAGTATAATGGGCGCATATTCCTGGCGCCAACGAAGGAGATTGCAACAACATACATAGATTTCAGCAAAGAAAACATCATCGTGAAGCCACTGGTGACAGAGGCCCCGTTGGACCTCGACGGCAAGGTGCCTGTGCCTACACTCGAGAAACTGCTTGTTGATACCAGAGTAGATGCAGATTTCTATTATCTACACGGCTATGAGAATCTGGAGATGCTGCGGACTGCCATCAACCATTACGATGTCAACAGGAATCGCCTGCTAAGATATGCCGACCGCAGGAATGCAAAAGACTCCATACAGAATGATTTAGAGACTATCAAGAATAATGATACAGAAAGAATGCTTTGAAAAAGAATGGATCGACAAGGTCTGTTCATCACATAAGTTCAAACACCCAGAATTGGTTGAGAAGGTCATCCGTGCCTTCTCGCTTTTGGAAATGCTTGTCAAAGAGGGATGTCCGTTGACGTTCAAGGGCGGAACCAGCCTTTTGCTTATTTTGGGTAGCGAGGCCCGTAGGCTCTCTATCGACATCGATGTGCTTTGCCCTCCTGGTACTGACATTGAACAATATCTTCAGAACTGCGACAAATATGGATTCACGGATTGCAAGGTCATCCGCCGTGAGAACAGAAACGGCAATATCCCCAAGGGACATTATAAATCATTCTTCGAAGTGGTCTATTCTGACCAGATAGAGGACTCTGTACTTCTTGATGTGCTCTATGAAGACAACCATTATCACAAAATCGAGGATAAAATTCTGTCACATCCATTTATCCAGACCGATGACAGCGAGACCATTATCCACGTTCCATCAGTTGCCGATATGCTGGGTGACAAGTTGACAGCCTTCGCGCCCAATACTTGTGGCGTGCCATATTATAAAGGTACACATAACTCCACCATCAACGTCGCCAAGCAGCTGCACGACGTTGGCAGGTTGTTTGATGCCGTCGAGGACATTGCCACAACGGCAGAGACCTTTAAGTCGATAGCTGTTGTTGAGTTGTCGTCCTATCGCGGAAAGGGAGAAGACCTCAGCATTGTTTATGATGACATCAGGAACACAGCACTTGCTTTGGCCACACGAGGAAAAGTTGATCCCAACGAAGACTTTGAATTGCTGAAAGAAGGTGTGGATAAATTGAAGAGCCATATTTATGTTGGCAGGTACACCCTCGACATGGCAATCAGTGATGCCTCCAAAGCAGCCTATCTGGCCACTGTCATCCAATACGGTCTGAACAAAATCGAGAAGTATTCTGGCAACTCCGCTGAGCTGAAGAATATAACCATCAGTCCTGTTATCAGCAAAGGGGTGGCCAAGATTCGCCGCGGAAATCCTGAGGCGTATTATTATTGGTGCAAAATCAGTCAGATACTACAAGAGGTCATTCAAACGCCTTGATGACCTCTTCGTATTTCTTTATCCAATAAGCTCCGCGTTCTGCCTGATGATCCAATAGCAGCGACTTGTTAAACACTTTGCCTTTCGTCTCATCCAAAGGCTTTTCCAAATGGATAAGCCAGTAGGTGCTGTCGCGTGTGGGCTTATAATCTGAAGTATGAGACGCCATTTCCGTTACCTGTTCACGAGTCTTCACCTGTGGTTTCAAACTGGAGATACGACAAAACTGAGCCTTCTTCGAGTCCTTGCCAAGAAACGCCAGCACATACTCTGCTCCCAACAATTTCGGCATTGAGAGAATTTTGCTGATGGGAAGTATGTAGGTATGCGACTTCTCAAACCATTCCCATTGCTCCTCTGAGCCTATTCGACCAACAAGTACATGATGAGGCTGTTCTGCCTGAATGGCACCATTGAAGTCCACCAACACCATTTCCTTATAAGCCTGGCGGATCTCTTCATTCTCCAGTTCCTCACGACGTTTTGGAGATCATGGGGTCGGTTCTACTGATCATTTTTCTGCGTTGAAAATTTGGATGTTCGAGAATAAGTTCGTATCTTTGCCTTCGCATTTGAAAACAATTGAACCGATGGAAGTGCACAGGGAGTCAAGAACGATGTGTAATACAGAAACTTCAAAAGTGATCAGTAGAACCGACCCCATGATTCTCTTTGGGAGCCTTGGACAGCCCTGTTTTCTTCTTATTTTCCATTATCTTATATTTTTAATTTGTTAATTTAGGGCAGGTAGGGTATGTAGATTTCAAACTTTCACCCATGACCACCAGCAAGAATTCCGGACTTCCAACCACTTATTATCTCAGGCTCTGAGTTTTCCGATTCTACTTGCCCTTCCTACCCCAAACTTTATTCAAATCTCATTTCTGCTGCAAAAATAGTGCTTTGTCTTCTCACAAGCCTATAATTTTTTTGCTAACCATCAGCAATTTTTATATTTGTATCCCCCTCTGATGCTGTTTATGTAGTCTTCTACTTCTTTATATAGTTCAAACGACGAGATGCTCTTATATGCCACGGCGTCTTTACTGGGGTAGTTTTCGCCTTCCTCTATGGCTTTTATGCTATCGTACATGCAAATATCTTGATATGGCATATTGTCCATCCCTCTGATTCGGAACTCACGAAGATACTTAGAATGCCAAATCACACCTTGAATCATGCCAAGTTCTACATCTTGTCCAGCCTTCCAGGGGTATAAGGCGCCCTCTCCGGCCAAAATCATGAAGCGAGGCTCATTATGGTCGTGCATCTCTAATATCCGAATAGGGATTTTTTGACCGCATGAGTACTGGTTAATCACCTCCTGAGCATTCTCTGCATCAGCAATTTCTTCGGGATTGACATAGATTTCATCCCATACAAACTTAATTTTTGAATAAATCATAATCTTTGTATATAAATGAATTACAGGTATTTATATTTATATTTTACATATTCATTACTAACACTTACCTCTTTTGGGTTGCAAAAATAACTACCATAATTCAGAATCTAGCTGACCTAAAAAACTATCGTAGTAAATTTGAGGAGGTTCCTTAGATTTGGGTGTTTTTTGCGCAACTACCACAATGGGCCAATGAACTTTTTACTGCCTTGACCCTCCTTTGCTGTTCCTTGGGGGCTCCTTTTGTGAAATCAAGGGACGGTTTCGCCTGTCATTTTCTTTCACCCATATTATCCGATTTTGATCAGGGAGCACCTTAATCGCTTTTTCAGGATAAAAGAGGGACGGGTGTCATGAGCGGCACTTGTCCCCCTTTTTTGCTGCCTCCGAA
Source organism: uncultured Prevotellaceae bacterium (assembly GCA_946186505.1). GTDB lineage: Bacteria > Bacteroidota > Bacteroidia > Bacteroidales > Bacteroidaceae > Prevotella. The sequence continues at coordinate 48,804 of CAMHNI010000025.1, forward strand.
TCAAAAAACGCCCGATTTATTTTGCGGGTTACGTAATATTTCGTATCTTTGCCTCGACAAACAATGTTGGACCCTAAAAACTGCACCGCTTATGGTAATATAGCAATGACTGAATAACATATAGGATGGACATCCACTTTTGATTTTCTTGTTCACCAAATTCGCCAAAATTTGAAATCTATCAAGAACAGAAGTAGGAGTTCACGCTGAAAGGCGTGGGCATATACTCGTTTAAGATAGATGGGCGTTTGGCGATAACCTATTGAAAAACGTGTAAATGACTGATATACAAACAAAA
>CAMHNI010000026.1 GCA_946186505.1 uncultured Prevotellaceae bacterium
CGAACAGAGAGTTGTTGAAGCATGGGCCCTGACCCTTCTCGTTCTTGGTGTAAGGCGTAGAGGGGATAGAAGCAGAGTAGATAGACGAGCAACCAGTAGCGTTGGCAATCATCTGACGGTCGCCGAACAGCTGAGAGATGAGCTTCACGTAAGGAGTCTCACCGCAACCAGAGCAAGCGCCTGAGAACTCGAACAGAGGCTGTGCGAACTGAGAGTTCTTCACATTGCTCTTGATATCGACGAGGGCCTGCTTGCTGGGAACCTTCACGAGCTTGTCCCAGTCGGCAGCCATCTTCTTCATGTCGGCAGCATCGGGATTGAACGGAACCATCGTGAGGGCCTTGCCGAGCTTCGGATTACCCGGGCAGATGTCGGCGCAGTTGCCGCAACCCAGACAGTCGAGGACAGAAGGCTCGATGACGAAGTGCATGCCCTTCATAGCGGCAGGAGCCTTCATCTCGAGGGTATCGATCTGGAAGTCCTTCAGCTCGTCGTCGGTCAGAACGAACGGACGGATGGCAGCGTGAGGACAGATGTAAGCACACTGGTTACACTGGATACAGTTGTCCTTGTTCCACATAGGAACGAAGGCCTCCACACCACGCTTCTCGTAGGCAGCGGTACCAACCTCCCAAGAACCGTCAACGGTGTTGTGCTTGACGAAGTCAGAAACCTTCAGCAGGTCACCAGCCTGAGCGTTGATAGGACGAACGAGCTCCTTGACGAATGCGGGAGCGTTGTCGGCCTTCACCTCATCGTCGGGCAGGTTAGCCCACTCGGGCTTCACTGTCAGCTGCTGGTACTCGCCACCACGGTCGATAGCAGCGTAGTTCTTGTCAACCACGTCCTGACCCTTAGCTCCGTAAGACTTCAGGGCAGCAGCCTTCATCTTCTCGACAGCCAGCTCCACGGGGATGACGCCGGTGATACGGAAGAAAGCAGACTGCAGGATGGTGTTGGTGCGGTTGCCCAGACCAATCTCCTGTGCAATCTTGGTAGCGTTGATGGTATAGACGGTGATGTTGTTCTGTGCGAAGTAGCGCTTCACCTTGTTAGGCATGAACTTCTCGAGCTCGTCGGCGTCGAAGATAGTGTTCAGCAGGAACTGGCCGTTCTTCTGCAGACCGCGAGTCACGTCGTACATGTGGAGGTAAGCCTGAACGTGGCAAGCCACGAAGTTAGGTGTGGTCACCAGATAGGTAGAACGGATAGGTGTATCACCGAAACGCAGGTGAGAGCAGGTGAAACCTCCCGACTTCTTAGAGTCATAAGAGAAGTAAGCCTGGCAGTACTTATCGGTGTTGTCGCCGATAATCTTCACAGAGTTCTTGTTAGCACCTACGGTACCATCAGCACCCAAACCGTAGAACTTAGCCTGGAACATGCCAGCGCCACCGAGGGCAATCTCCTCAACGGCAGGCAGCGAGGTGAAGGTCACGTCGTCAACGATACCGATGGTGAAGTGGTTCTTGGGCTCCGGCATAGCGAGGTTGTTGAACACGCTGATGATCTGAGCGGGAGTGGTGTCGTGAGAACCAAGACCGTAGCGGCCACCAACGATGAGAGGACGGTCCTCTACGTCGTAGTAAGCATCCTTCACGTCGAGGTACAGAGGCTCACCGTTAGCACCGGGCTCCTTCGTGCGGTCGAGAACGGCAATCTTCTTGACGCTCTTGGGAACAGCAGCGAGCAGGTGCTTCACTGAGAACGGACGATAGAGGTGAACAGAGATCATACCCACCTTCTGGCCGTTGGCATTGAGGTAGTCGATAGCCTCGCGGGCTGCATCGGTAGCAGAACCCATGAGGATAATCATGCGGTCGGCATCCTCAGCTCCATAATAAGAGAAGAGGTGATACTCACGACCGGTAATCTTAGAAATCTCACCCAGGTACTTCTCAACCACTTCGGGTACTGAATCGTAGTAGGGGTTGCAAGCCTCACGGTGTGTGAAGAAGGTCTCGGGGTTCTCAGCAGTACCGCGGGTAATAGGACGCTCAGGCGACATAGCACGGTCGCGGAAACGCTTGATGTACTCTTCCTTCACGAGGGGACGGATGTCCTCCTGATCCATGAGCTCAATCTTGTGGTACTCGTGAGAGGTGCGGAAACCGTCGAAGAAGTTCACGAACGGCACGCAGGTCTCGAGGGTAGCCAGGTGAGCCACAGCGGTGAGGTCCATCACCTCCTGCACGCCACCTTCGCAGAGCATGGCGAAACCAGTCTGACGGCAAGCCATCACGTCCTGGTGGTCACCGAAGATACAGAGCGAGTGAGAAGCCAGTGTACGGGCAGACACGTCGAACACGGTAGGAATCAGCTCACCGGCAATCTTGTACATGTTGGGGATCATCAGCAGAAGACCCTGAGAAGCGGTGAATGTAGTGGTGAGAGCACCAGCCTGCAGCGAACCGTGAACGGCACCGGCAGCACCAGCCTCAGACTGCATTTCCTGAACACTGACGGTCTGGCCCCAGAGGTTCTTACGACCACGGGCAGCCCACTCGTCAACATGCTCCGCCATAGGCGAAGACGGGGTGATGGGGTAGATAGCAGCTACCTCCGAGAACATGTAACTCACGTGAGCAGCAGCCTCGTTACCATCACAGGTGATAAATTTCTTTTCTTTAGCCATTTGTTTAAATAGAAAAATGTATTAAATGAATAATATTTGTTTAGTAGAGGAATCCCAGCAACCATAGCGGGATTTGGTTATCCTTACCTATTTCTGTATTATAGCGTGCGTAGATAGTATCGGACGCATACCTAATCTTATTACGGGCATCAGCGTCGCAGATACGGAACTTCAGTTTTCCATCAACCAGATAGTAAGGGTCGCGCCCATTCTGATTGATTTTGTGATCCTTCCACATTGAATTTACGAAGAACGTCTCCATTGCATTCTGTTTCTCCACATGTATGGGATAGATTGCATAGAGCAGGTTTGAATTATGGAGCATCACTTTTGAAGGTTTCTTGGGGAAGCCCTCGTCCACAGGGTAAATCATGTTAAGCAAACGTGCATCGGTAAGGTATTTAATATAGTTCATCACCGTTGCACGGCTGGTTTCAATGTCCTGAGCCAACTTACTGACATTGGGTGCTTTAGGCCCCTCTTCTGCCAACTCATAGAACAGCTTCTTGATTTTCGGAAGATATTTCAGTTCAATTTGCTTGATGAGCAGGATGTCCACCTCAGTCATCATGTTCATAGTCTTCAGCAAGTTCTCTGAGTAGTTGCGATGCTCCTGAAAGAATGGGTAGAAGCCATGATGAATGTAATCCTGAAAATAGCGACGAGGCGACACACAAGGCAGAATCTGCTTGATAATGTGCTCATGGTCGTTCAGAATCTCTTCCAATGAATAGGGGCGGAAATTATTGTTTGTAAGCAGGTTTAGGAATTCACGGAAAGAGAATCCGCGCAAATTGTATGATTTGACGATACCATTCAGTTCTGGGTTCTCGTCTTTCAGCCTCATCACGCTGGAACCTGTAAATACAATCTTCAGTCCAGGATAAAGATCATAGCATTTACGTAATTCCTGTGACCAGTTGTCCTGCTTAAACACCTGATCGATGAGCAGCACCCTACCACCACGGTGATAAAACTCACCTGCGAAGTCGGCAATGCCCCGCCCCTGAAAATAGAAATTGTTCATGTTGATGTATAAACACTGTTTGTCATCTACATCAAACTTCTCGCGTGCATACTGTAACAAAAAAGTTGTCTTTCCGACACCTCTTGTCCCTTTGATGCCAATCATACGTTCACTCCAGTCAATCTCATCCATCAAGGTGCGACGAACTGGTGCATTGACATGTTCGACCAAATAGCGATGTGTCCGGAAAAAAGCCTCCATTTGCTATAGTTTGTTTAAAAACGACTGCAAAGGTACAAATAAATCCGCGAATTGCAAAGCAGAGATTGCAAAATCTTGCTAAAACGGTTTATTTTGGTTATGTCTAAATAGCAGGTAAGACGCAATCAATCATTCCTTTTCCACATCAGCTTTGCCAATAATGGGAGGAATCGGGGCTGAAGCAGCTCAAAATGGGAGGCATCAAGCATCAAGAACTTGGCAGAAGGATACGTGCGCCTCCATATCTGTTCATTTTGAACAATATGGGTTTGCGACACTTTCTCTATCTGATGATCTGGCTCACCATTCAGGACGACAGATGCCGACGGTTTCTGTTCAAGAGCCACACACAAGTCGCCTTCAAACACCAATGGAGGCAAGGATGACAGCATCTGCTTGAGCGGTATGTCACTATCGCCAATAAGCTCCAGCATGTTGGAATTGACATATAATGAAGTCCCGATGGCCATCATACGGATGTCAGGATTGCCTCGCTTACGCAACTGTTCAGCCAACAGCATACCCAATGCCGAACCAATAGAATGGCCTGTTACGGCATAGACTTTAGCCCCTACCCTACTCATCTCCCGCTCCGTTTCTGTCAACAGATAATTGACATAGCTGACCGCATCAGACGGTCCTTCATTCCAGAACGAGAAAGAATCGAACACCCAGACAGAGAAGTCGTGACGCAGACTCTTGAGATAGTCAGAATAAAATGGATGAACAGCTGTATAGCCACACACCAGCACGACAACAGGCTTGGCAGCGTCATAGCCTTCGTACCAGCCAGACGAGCAGGACTGTCCCAACTGAGCCAGAGCACGAATGGTGCGATGCAGGAAGATGTCGGAAGGGGATATCACCATACCAGCATCTTTCAACGCCTGAGCTGTCTGAAGCACTTGTATTGAGGTCATACCAAGATCGTTGAACAGATCATCCTCGGGGCGTATGGTATCAGGTTCGATTTCCAGCAGCTTCTCCACGATGGCACACAGACTATGCTCGGCTTCACTCATCTCAGGCTGTTCGTTTTGCCCGGTTGCGGCATAATGCTGTGGTTCAGGCAACTGTCGGCAGTCAATTTTTCCATTAGGTGTAAGGGGAAGTGCTGGAAGGATGCTCCAATAGGAAGGCAACATATATGACGGTAACAGCGTTGAGAGGTAATGATGCAGCTCTTTGCTCTGCAAGTCATCCTGACTGCTGGCCACGAAGGCCACCAACTGCGGTGTACCGCCAATGGTTCGGACATTGGCCACACACTGGATGACAGCAGGATGACGCAGCAGCGTTTGCTCAATTTCCTGAAGTTCAATCCTGAAGCCTCTGATTTTCACCTGCATATCTTTCCGCTCCAAGAAATAAAAGTTGCCATGTTCGTCCTGCCTGACAATGTCGCCCGTGGCATAGATTCGTGTATTCAGTCCCCGGCGTTCATCATCGGCAGTGACGTAGGGATTTGGAATGAAACAATCTTCATTCAACTGCGGACGACCATGATAGCCTGCCGACAACTGCAAGCCTCCAATGAATAGCTGTCCGGGACAGCCTGGGGGCAGCAGGTTCAAATGGTCATCGAGCACATAGCAGCTGACACCTTGCAGCTGCCGACCGATGCAACGAGCATCTCTGATGGCATCGTCACCAAATCGATGCACCGTGGTCGTGACGGTGTTCTCGGATGGTCCGTACTCGTTCAACATGGTAAGCTGACGGGAATAGCGATCAATAGCCGCCTGACTGGAGGTCTCACCACCCACGACAAGTGTACGCAGCACAGCAGGCAGGCGGTCTGGACAGAGCGGCAATAATGCCGGCGGAATGCTGGTATAAGTGACATGCTCACGCTCTATCAGCTCCATCAGCCGCTGCGGATCGTGGCGCACGGCATCGCTGGCCACCACAAGACGGGCTCCCTTGAGCAATGGGGGGAACAAATCGTTGATGGAGGCATCGAACACATAGGCATTGTACTGCAAGACGATATCGTTTTCTGAGAGGTTGTAACGGTCACTGGAGCCGATAGAAACCAATGCAGCGAGATTAGCATGGGTGACCGCCACGCCCTTGGGCTGGCCGGTGGTGCCCGACGTGTAAATCATATAAGCGATGTCGCTACCCGAAATAACAGGCAGCTGAGGTAACTGGGAGAGATTGGCAGAAAGGCAATCATCAAAACAGAGTCGCTGAATATTTGCAGAAAGAGCCAGACCCTCCACCAGATTCTGCTGTGAACGGTCATAGACAAGACAGCACATCCGGCAATCGTCAACGATGGCTCGAAGACGCTCGACAGGATAAGAGGCTGACAGCGGCACATAAACGTGTCCAGCCTTCATAATGCCAAGAATGGTGGCAATGGCACGACACGAACGCTCCATCAGCATACCAACGGGCAAGTTGTTCGCATAACGGTGCAAAGCAGCCGCCACCAAATCGGAATAGTGGTCAAATTGCTGGTATGTCCATGTGACGTCTTGGTCTTTGGCCAACCAAGGATGAGGCGGCTGGGCAACCAACTGTCTGAACATCGTCACGACATCCTGTTGAGGTATGGTCAATGGGGTAATGGCATTGCGTTGGACGATGGCCTCGCGCCCGGCAGCCGAGAGCATCGACAACCCAGATACCGACGGGGAGTCGTTCTGCAATATATGCTCAATGAGAACGATAAGACACTGAGACATCAGTCGAACGGTGTCAGACTGTAATCGTGAAACGGCATATTTCCACGTGCAAGTCCAAGGGGCCTTGGCTTTTCGGCTGACTGTCAGCGACAGGGGAAACTGTGCCGGTGCCTGCAATGCAAGCAAAGATTCCGGCATGTAGTCCTCGAACGCGAACATCGCCTGCACCAACGGGCTTGCCAACTCCGTGCCACCTTGGCTGTTGACTATCTCTACCAACTGGCTGAAAGCCATCAGGTGTTCCTCGGCATTCCTGATATCACGGAGCGTCTGGCGACAAAAGTCTTCGAACGACAAGTTCCAGCAGTCAGCCGTAAAGCGTAGCGGAAGCGGATGAACAAAATAGCCCATGACTTGGGAGAAACGGCTGTCAGTGCGACCTGCCGATGGGTAGCCGACCACAAAGTCTTCCTGTCGGCAAATCCGAGCCAGCATCAGCATGAAAGCCGAAGCAAGGAATGCAAAAGGTGTCAGCCGATGCTTACGGCAATAACGGGCGATGCCCTCTGATTGCTGTTGGGATATTTCGGCTGTCAACAACTCAGCCGAGAACTCGTCCTGTTTCGGTGTCGGCAGATAAGGCAGATGCAGGTCTTCAATATCAGAAAGATACTGCTCCCAATAGTCCTTGTCAGCCTTTAGGTCAGTTTTTGCCAACAGACTATGAACATAATCGCTATAGCCATAAGGCAACGGATCGGACGATTCGGAATGCGCCCCAGTATGCAACTGTCGGCAGATGTCTGTAAACTGTTCACAGAGGAGTCGCATAGACCAACCGTCGGTCAGGAGATGGTGTATATAGACAGCCACCACAGTTGGATGGTTTTCGGAAACATAGACCACTGCACGGCAAAGAGGACTGCCGTCGAAGGCGTAAGAATCATTGAGCCGCTGCTTAACCAGTTGCTCCAGATGGTTCTCGTCGCAGTAGTTCACTTGCTGGAGCGTTGCCTCAGGATGGTATGGCCGGATAGCCATCTCGGGACGCCCATCACGGTTTGTCGTGAAGGTTAGCCGCAGACTTTCCTGTCGCTGAAGCATCCTGTTCCACGCCTCTGTGAGTACGTCAAGAGGAAGATTCCCGCCAATGGGTATCAAACGCACCAAATGGTAAGCCCGTGATGCGTGGGGTGACATCATGCACTGCATGAGCAGGCTTAGCAGATGGGGAGGAATATCGGAATTGGAAGCCGTCGAAGTGGAAGACAGGGGCTGGATAGCGGATGGGTGCTCAATGAGCTGTGCCAAATGGCGGATGGTTGGCGACTGATAGACAGCCGTCATGGGAATGTTAACGCTAAGGCGTTCCTCCAAGGCTTGAACCATCATAATGAGTGCAATGGAATCGCCGCCGAGATATAGGAAATTGTCGTCAAGAGAAAACGTGCCAGTCGTATCAAGCAACTGCTGCCACACTTGCAGGATAGTGTTGTGGATGCTGGTGTCGGGCAGTGGTTCGCTCTTCCTTGCCGACAATGGAACGGTGAGCTTTTCCAGAGCCTTGAAGTCTATTTTGCGATTGATGGTAAGCGGCATCCGTTCCACCAATGTAAAGTTCGACGGCACCATATAGCGTGGCAACTGCTGCGAGATGGTCTGTTGGAGTTCCACCAAGTCGAACGAGTCCGGGTCGGCCTCAACGTAAGCCGAAATCACGTTCCTGCCCTGTCGCTTCGTCAGGTTCACGGCCACCGCATTGACTCCCGGATATTGCTCGATGCGGCTCCGCACCTCGCCAAGTTCCACTCGATGGCCATTGATTTTAACCTGTTGATCGCTTCGGCCAAAGAATAACAGATCGCCATTAGGCAACCGGCAAACATTGTCACCGCTGTCATAGAGACGTCCGTTCACCCCCAAAGCACATTCGCGAGTCGTGGCAAAAGGATTCGGCACAAAGGATTTCTCGTTCAACTGGGCTCGGTGGTAATAGCCCTCGGTGAGTTGCCGTCCACCGATGAACAGCCGACCCCTGACGCCTGGTGGTAACAGATGGCCCTGCGCATCAAGCACATAGCAGCTGATATTTCTGAGCGGCTGGCCGATGTTAGTGGCTACCGGGTCATTGCCATACACGTGCATCGTGGTGCATACGGTGTTCTCTGTTGGTCCGTAGGCATTGACAACCCTGCAGGTGGCCTGCCACCTCTTGATGGTCTCGACGGGGCAGGACTCTCCGGCAACGACAAGATACTTCAGCAGTGGCAACGGCTGACAGGGAAGGAGCGTAAGGATGGCTGGCGGAATGCAGGCACAGGTGACTTGACGCCGAGCCAGTACTTCGAGAATGAGCTGAGGATCGTGTCGCTCCTCTTCGGAGACATAATATATTGTGGTACCCGTAAACAATGGCGGGAAGACATCCCAGACAGAAGCATCGAAGGAGATGCTGGCGAAACTCAGCTCCAACGTGTTCTCTGCTGCTGGGATATATGCCTGACGAGCCTTTATCAGATTCAGCAAAGCCCGTTGTGTGATTGGCGTTCCCTTGGGCTGCCCCGTCGTGCCCGAAGTGTAAATCATGTAGGCGTACTTGTTGGGCTGGCACGGCGGTAGAGGCGAACAGAGATGTTCGAGCATTTCAGGAGTAATGCGTAGCACGTCGAAGCCCTCGGGCACCATCTCAAGGTCGGTCAGCAGCAATGCAGGCGAACAGTCCGAGAAAATGTATTGAAGTCGCTCCGAGGCGTTGTTCGGGTCGATGGGCACGTATGCATAACCAGCCTTCCACACCCCGAGGAAGAAGGCCACGGTATAGAGACTGCGCGAGGCATAGACCCCAATAAAGTCGGAAGACTGGCATCCCTGTCTGTGCTGAAGAATCAGTGAGGCGACAACGTCGGAATAGCGGTCAAGCTGGGCGTATATGAGCACGTCGTCACCAAAAAGCACCGCTGGCCGGTTGCCAAACTGGTCTGCAACAGATAAAAAAGACTCTATCAATGTCGGTCGGCTGTCATCGTCATCCTGTATCTCCTGATTGAACGTGTCCGTCTGGTCGGCAATGATGATGTCCTTTATGCGAATCTCCATATTATCCATAATCTGTGCGACCACCTTCAAGAAAGACTTGGCAAGCGTTTCTGCAAAGAATGCAGGATACTCCTTGTTGCAATAGACAATGCCGGAACTGAGACTGCCCTCAATGTCTATCTGTAGCGCACTGGGCATAGCCGTTGGAAAAGCATGGAACAAGGGAATGACTTCACCCGACAGGTCCAACTGTTGCTCTTGACGGTTCAATGGGAAGTTGAAAGCCAGAGTGGCGTGACTGTCACGGACTATCTTGGCCATTTCCGTCTCAATGATTGAGACCTGCTCGTGCGAATGAGCCGCCATACGATTCTTGACGACGTCTTCAACCAGTTCGATGAAAGTTGCCTCCGGCGATACGTCAATGTATTGCAAGAGGTTGCCGACGAACACACCGATGGTCTCAGCGTAGTCTTCCGAACGTCGGCTTACAGGATAGTTCATACACAGACGCTCGACGGCAAAAACCTTATGTATGGTCACCGCCCAAGCAGCGGAGAGCAGACGGAAACGCCCCAATGCCAGACTTTTGCAGGCTTCCATAATCGGCTCCTTAAACTCACCTAACGAAAATTTGTACTGGGTAATGCTTCCGGCAGATAAGGATTCAGGAAAATATGGTAGGAGAAGCTCCGACTGATGTCGGGCCACATAGCCGTTCCAGTATGAGATGTTCTCCAGACGTGACGGTGGCAGACTATCAGCAAAATCAAATATCCGACTGGGCTTTGGCGTCGGTTGACGATGGGACAGCAGCGCATTGTAAATGTCGGACAGCCTGCTGGTGAACAGTTGCACCGACTTCACTTCGGTGACAATATGATGGAGCAGCACCATGAATAGCGTCTTCCCCCTCCAACGCAAGAAACGGAACCGACAGGGATAGTTCTTACCAAGGTCAAGCACCTGAGAGGCGAAATCCTGCTCGACAGCCGTTATGTCATCGCCATCATACACCCCTTCGTCGAAAGGATAGACCGTCGTCTCGGCTGTCGCCCAAAAAGGAGCACCATCCCTAAGCACGATGGTGGAATGATACTGTGGGTTCTCGTCTATCAGCAACCGAAGAGACTGCTGCAGTAGGTCGATACGATGGCTGTCGTCCATCAAGAACGACACATACAAATAATTGTGTGTACCACTGAGAAGTTCATCCGTCCAGAATGCCCTTTCTACACTTGACAGACAATGGTATTGCATTTCTACAACTTAAATAATATGGAAGCCATAGCCGTTCGCCCCAAGCGCTGGTAAGGGAAATAGGATGTGCCGCCCAAGCTGTAACTCGTGTTCAGGACATTATTGCATTCTAACGACAGTTGGATTGACTTTCCGTAGTCATAGGTCAGCTTGGCATCAAGCAGAGCAACCTCATCCAAGTAGAGTGAATAATAGTCATCACTGCTCTTTGGCGGTATGGCCGTGGCTGCACGGTTTAGTGTCTTCGAGGAATACTTGATGTTCACCGATGCCCAGATGCTGTGATTGGGCAGTTTGAGAATGCGATCGCCAAAGTTGGCATTGAACACAAATTTTGGTATTCCAAAGATGTGATGGTTTGAATAGTAATAGTCTTCAGCCGACACCACATACTGAAAAGAACTCGTCAATCGGACCATCCATGACTCCTGCACGCAGTTGAACTCACCCTCTATGCCAACCATATTGAGCTTACCGGAATTACGATATTTGGCCGAAGTGGCATCTGAGCTTTGAGTATTGTTGATGATGTCGGTCAGAAGGTTGTAATACAGATTGATGTCATAGACCAAATTATACTTGGGTATGTTGCCAAGGAAGTCGAGCTGCACAGCATCCATGAATTCGGGCATCAGGTCTTCGCTACCCTTGTAGGCTGCAGCCGTGTTCTGACGGTAGAAATAGGGGGCATCGACAAATGCGCGTGAATACGACAACTTAGTGCTGAACGTCGGCCAAGGTATATAAATAAAGGCGACACGGGGGGAGAGCGCATCAACATGCGTTTTGTTCTTGCGGTATTTGCTGTCGTAGCGCAAGCCTGCATTCATGATGAATTTTGGCGTGAAGAAATGCTTGTCCTGCAAGAAGAAGGATGCGCTCCGCTCACGGCCCATCTGAATCATACTCTTCGAGTCGGCCAGCATCAGCGTCACATCCTTGTAATTCTCACTTGACAGCATGTAGGTGTCCGACAATTCAAAAAACTCATACTGGCATCCACCCAACAGGTTTCCCTTCATGCCTGCCAGAGAATAAGATGCATCGACCTTGCCCATGCCTCCCAGCGTATACTCATCCCAGTGGCTGACTTGCGACAGACCATAGTAGAGTTTTTCCACTGGTTTGCCGTCGATGATTACTGGTTTTCCTTCTTCATCAATGACATAGGTGACTCGCTGGTCGGTTACCACGGCATAATCGGTCAACGAATACCAATCGCCGTATGCAGACAAGTTGATGTTAAACTTGCCCAGTTTCTTCGCATAGCTGAAATCCAAATGGGTTTCATCGAAGGAGTAGCCCGGTTTACCGCCTTCCTGCTGACAGTATTGGTCGTAGTCATAGACCTGTCCATACCAGGAATAAGGCGGTGCCAACTTGCTGTATTTCCGGTTGAACATCAGTCGGAAGTCCTTCAGTCCGAGATTGACCCCCCAGTCGTAGGAAGGCTTGTCCTGATAACGGCCTATGTGTGCGTAGCCATCGTGAGACGTGTTGGTATAGGACGTACCCTCAGGAATGAAGATATCCTTGCCTTCTGAAGCGTAGAATGATGCCCAAGCCAGCACATCAGCTCCCATGAAACTCGTGCCTGCCAGCAAATCGACCTTGTGCGTACCATAGCTTCCATAGCCATATTTGCCCACAATGCCATTGACTTCCATACCACTTCGAGTGATGACATTCACCACCGCCGTCAAGGCAACATTGCCATAAAGTGAAGAGGCCGGGCCACGAAGCACCTCTATATGGTCTATCTTCTCAGTGCTGATGGAATAGTCTATTCGGCCATTGTTCGTGGAGCGCGTGTTCAGTCGGTGACCATTCTCCATGACCAGTATCTTTTCCTGACCAGAGGTATAGACACCGTGCATGGAGACGTTGTCCATAGCGTATGTGCTCACTTCGCTCATGCCCGGCACATAGATGGCGAGGATTTGGCCCAGGCTTTTCCCGTTTCCCAGATTGTCTATCATCTGACGGGTGATGATTGTCACGGGGACGGGAGCCTCTTTGATGCTTTCCTCATGGCTCGACGCAGTGGTCAGCGTGAGAATGCTGCCAGTCTTCAGTCGGTTGATCATTTCCTCAAAGCGGATGGGGTCTTGCCCAGAGGTGTAATAGGGATTCTCCTTGAGAAGGAGCGAAGCATAGTTCTCTGACAGTGCTATGCTATCCTCGGCCAAATAGCAGAGTGCAATCAGGCGGCAGGCGTTCTGTTTCAGATTTCCCTGGAAGTCTGGAAGATGAGCTTGCAGCAGTTCTATCGCCTGGGTCAGCCTACCAATCTGGTAGTCGCTCTCAGCTTGCGCATAGACCTGACGAAGCGAGTTGTTGTCTTGTGCCTGAGTGCTTGTCGGGACCAGAAAGACTGTTACTATATATATAATAAGGTATAGGCTTTTCTTCATTTCTTGACGGGTATGGTGAATGTGAAAGTGGTACCCTGGCCTTCCTCAGAGTCGAAAGTGATCTGGCCACCATGCTTGTTCTCGATGATGTCACGAGTGATGGCCATACCAAGTCCAGTGCCTTGTCCTATGGCCTTGGTGGTGAAGAAATTCTCATACAGGCGCTGCTTCACCTCGTCGGTCATGCCATTACCATTGTCGGCAATGCTGATAACCACGTTCTCCTCAACCTGCTTCACACTGATATTGACCTCAGGATTATAGCTCGCGTCGGCAGTCTGCATTCTCTCCCAGACGGCATAGCAGGCATTGTTCATCACATTGAGCACAGCACGACTCAAGTCCTGTGGAATAACCATCATCAGGGGCAAGCCCTCCTGATAGTCCTCGTGAATGCTGATGTTGAAATTCTTCTGGTTGGCCCGCATGGCATGATACGACAGCCACACATACTCTTTCACCAGCTTGCAGACGTCCGTCGGCAGGAACTCGTTGTCCTTGCCGCGCGATACCAGCAGGATACCTCGGATGATGCTGATGGCCCGCTCGCCGTGCTCAACAATCTTGCCCAGATTCTCCTTCAGGTCGGCCACGATGTCCTCCACCTCCTCGCGATCGTCCTCGGAGAGTTTGTCCTCGTTGTCCTCCACAATCTCCGTCAGGTCGCGGAGCAGTTTGTCGGACATCTTGCTGAAGTTGATGACAAAGTTCAGGGGGTTCTGTATCTCATGCGCAATGCCTGCGCTGAGCATCCCCAACGACGCCAGTTTTTCCTGCTGTTTCAACTGTTGCTTCAAGATCTCGATCTGCTGTTCCATAACCTAAGAGATTGGTAATGTAATGATAAACTCCGTATAGACATTCTTCTCAGACTTGACGCTGATGGTACCGCCATGATTCTGGATGATTTCGTGACTCAGGTAGAGTCCTACGCCAGCAGCCTCACCTGTAGTCTTGGTAGTGAAGAAGGGGTCGAATATCTTGCCGATGATGGTCGGCTCAATGCCAATACCATTATCGCGGATAACGATGTTGATGCTTGTGTCAATGGTATTGACACTTAGGGAGAGCTCGGGCTGGTAGTTCTCACGCTGCGCCCTCTTCACCACGGCATAGACGGCGTTACCCAAGATGCTCATCAGCGTCTTGCTCAGCTGGTCGGCATTGCCATTTATGGCGATGCTGTCCTGCGGTATATCGAACACGGTCTTGATGCCGTACTGGCGAATGTCGTCGGCATAGTACGTTTGCAGCATCTCCTCATCCTGATGGAGCACTTTCACAAGATCCATCGGAACGATGCCGCCGCTGCGGTCCTTCAGCATCTCCTCCATAGCCTTCAGCGTCCGTGTAGTGTTCTGTCCGTGCTCACTCACCTTCTGCAGGTTGCCGTGCAGCATACCCAGCACGTCCATCGTATCCTCGTAGTTTTCGCTGTCCATATTGTCCTTGTCATCCTCGATGTTCGCCTCGATGTCCTTGACCAGTCCCTCGGAGAGTTTCGAGAAGTTGTTGATGTAGTTCAGCGGGTTCAGGATGCGGTCAATGAGTCCCTGCGTCAGCTTACCAACGGTGGCCATCTTTTCCTGACGTATCAGTTCATGCTGAGCCTTACCCAGTTCATGGAGGGCCGTCTCCAGGCTCTTTGATTTTTCCTCAATTTCATTCTTCTGTCTCACCACTTCAGCCGTACGGTTCTGCACGATATGCTCAAGTTTTGTCTTCTCCTGACTCAGCCTGTGCAGACGGTAACGGAACAGAGCGTAAGTAAGAAGCAAGGCAATGAGGACGTAGAGCAACAGCATATACCATCGCATATAGAACGGTGGGGCAATGCTGAACTTCATGGTCACACATTCCGACAACTCACCGGTAGCCTGACGGGCCTGGACAGTCAACGAATAGTTACCGTAATGCAGATTGTTGAATTCTACATCCCGGTCGTCAGCCCAGCTGCTCCACTGGCCGTCGTTCAACCGGTATCGGTAAGCGGTAGTGCCAACGGGCAACACATAGTCAAGTGCATAGGTGAAGCGCAGCATGTTATCTCCATAAGTCAGTTCCGGTAGTTCTGCAGGCATCTCGCCAAAGCCCCCCCACAGAATACTGTCGCCACCCAAAGTGACCTGTCGGAAACGCAGATTGGGTTTGACTGTAAGCAATGGATCGTCCGCATGTCTGTCAATGACCCAGAGATGATTTCCGCCAAGCCATATCTTGTCCTCGTCACAATAAATGGCCCTGATAACCGTTTCATGATACGGATACAGCAGTCTGTCCATATCATTCAACCGTTTCCCGTCTTTCCATCGGTACAATGACTTGCCTTCGCTGTCGGTCAGCCAGGTAACGCCATAAGCATCTGTATTCGAGAACTGCGGATAATCGAAGGGAACAGTTGTCTCGGCGTTGACAACCTCTACTTTGTCACCGAGCATGACAAGCGTTGCCAAAGCCACCTCTGCCCCATCCTTCTTATAAGGGCTGAATTGTTCCTCAGAGATTCCTTTTTTCCAGATTCTGCCATATACGTTCTGAAGCCAGATAGTACCCTGGCCATCTTTTAATATACGGGTCACTTTCTCCAAGTCACATATCTTCTTCCTGCTGTTGCTTAACCGTACCAAATAGACCCCGTCGAGTTCACCACTGTAGAATAGCGGACCATCGGCCAGCAGAGCAGTGGTACTTGCTGACGTGAGTTGTCTGGCCACACCGTCGGCAGTCACCAAGTAGATTCCGTTGGCGGTGGCTGCCAGCAATCCCTGTTGTGTACTTGCGAGCCCCCAGCAGGCATGACTGACACCCTTCACCTGAACAAACATCCGCCCCTCCTGTCGGAACAGGCCATTGTTAGTACCGACATACTTCCGGCTTTCATACTCCTCAATGGATATCACACCGTCAGTCAGTCCCTCGGTAATGGAGAATCTGGAGAACGCCGAAGATACTGCCACTTTGAAAATGCCATCATCAGCTGCCCCCCAGAGAGAGCCATGACCGTCATACGCTACATACGAAACATTGTCAGAGCATAGACCATTGCTTTTTGTTATATGGATTATCTCACGCCCTGACTCATCGGTAATCACTATGCCACTGCCTTTCCTGACAACAGCCGTCAGTCCGTTGTCCAAAGGCTCTTTCTGAGTAATATCCGACAACACGACAACCTGTTTGTCTTTTTCAAACGCTTCCTGGTCTATGATGTCCGACAAGCCGATATTAAGTTTGTTTTCGCTAAACTGCATTTTGACGGACACCTGGTCATCTTTCACCTGATAGAGTTTGCCGTCATTGACCAGAAAAACCAATAGCCCGTCGTTGTCTTCCATGATTTCCTGTACCTCTCCGTGAAACAAGTCCGGCTTTCCGATTCGCTGAAGATACAGTTCACCATTTTCCCTTATCTGAATCCTGCCAAAGTAGTTATACCCACCAACCCATATCCGGTCGTGCTTGTCACGATAAACAACTGTTATTCTTGTAATTCCCGGATTATGGATAACATGCCACTCCACATTATCATAATACAGAACGCCTTCGAAATTGGCCACGAAAATCGTTCCATCAGCACCTATTTCAATATCGAAGTTGATATTGTTACCCAAATAGTCTGAAGGACTGAAATTGAGGATTGGAGGCACACCCTGGGCAAATACCGTGCAAGAACACAGCAGCAACAGCATCTGGAAAAACACTTTTCTCATGGCGCAGCCTCCTTTCGTGAAACAGAAGTGATTGATTCGTAGGGAACGTTACGACCGATAAAATAGTTCCACTCCTCCGAAGTGAAATCACTCTTCAGTTTCTTGCTGATGATATCAGCCATCAAAGGAACCGACAGGAGTGCCTCCACCAGATTGCCGTTCTGGTCGCCTATCCATGCATATTGCTTCGAGGGGTCGAATGTGAAGTTCATAATCCAAGAGCCGGCAGACAGTAGCGTCATCGGTTCTATCTTCTCACTGCTGGTATTCCAGAGTTTCATCGTTCCGTCGTAACTCGATGAATACAGCTGGTGATTGACCATTTTCAGTCTGGAGATACGCGATAGGTGTCCACCCAGTTTGGTTATTCTGCTGCCGTTCTCGTCAAACAGGTAGATGGTACCGTCACTCATGCCGTAAACACGTTTCCCCGAACTTTTAGAACTGGCGAAAGCTGTCACATGCCCCTTGACAGGGACTTCAGAGGTTACAAGTTCGTTGATATCCATCACCAAGTGCTGACGCCCCTGATTGTCAAACAACAGCGGGTGATAGTCAAAACGGCTGGTAGTTGTCAACCGGAAGTCAACCTCGCGTGTCGCCACTATCATCTTACGCTGTTTGTCGAACTTTGCCAACCCACGTTCCCCCGTAAGCAGCAGATTATTGTCATCCAAATCGGTGATTCCCATCGGACTATCAAGGTCGTTCACCTGGATGACACTTGCAACATTGTTCTTGATCGTTACCAGATGGCCACTGCGACTGACAGCGTATATGAATCCCTGTTTATCAATGAAGACATCGCGGAAATCATAGAGACTGTTGTTAAATAAAGTAGTACTCTCTAACTGTTCTCCCTTCTTCTCATGAATCATGATTTCACCATAGGAACTGACTGTCACAACCCTATTGTCATTTTTGTCGGGCATAAAAGCCACTCCCATAAGCGCTCCCCTGTGTCTGGCCCACGAACGTTTGCTCTGACTCGATGTCATGAGAGACTGAAACACAGCAGGATAATAGTAGTCACCACTATAGCGCTTGCTGAAAAGGTAAGATACATACGCCAGTTTGTCACCCAGTTCCGTATCGCCCATCTGAGTCTGGATAGAAGACAGCGAGCCTAACGAACGGGCCAGTGCCCTGTAGCTCAGCGTGTCGGCTACACGTTTCGACAGTTCTGCCTGAATACGCTGATGCTCTGCCATGAGACGCTGATTCTCCGCCAACTGGCGGGCTTCCTGTGCATGTTTTTCCGAGGCGAGGGCATTGTCCTGAGCTATCAATGCTTTCATACGTTCCTCTTCCGAGCGCTCACGCATCTCCTCGGCCGTCCGCTTCTGCAAAATGGCCTCCTCGCGCTGTTCGTCAGAAATCTCCTTCTGCTGGTGGGCTATCTCCTCCATCTGCGTGCTGACGCTGCGCATGACGGCCGACCGTTTCTCCTGCAGCTGCAGTCTGGCCACCTGTGACTCCAATTCTACCCTATGCTGACGCTCAAGATGCCAGCCAAGCAGTCCCGTCACTGTAGTTCCCAACAACAGCAGCCCCACTGCCCCTGTTAATATGTCACGTTTCCTCTTCAACGGTTATTGTATCCTCAGTGTCAGAAGAGTGATGTCGTCACTCTGCTCCGCACCGTCCACAAAAACTTCAACCTGGGTTTTGACAGTCTCAATGATTTGCTGGCAATCCTGCAGTTCCCCTTTCAGTACATTTTCTAAACGCTGCTCGCCAAACTCCTCAAAGGATTTGTTCATAGCCTCTGTCACGCCGTCGGTATAGAGCACCAACGTATCGCCATGATCCAGATGAAACTGCACTTCATGAAAGTCTATGCCGGCAATAGCACCGGCCATAGGGTCTTGTGACAGGGGTAACTGAATCACCTGGCCATTGCGTTTCTTAACATAGGGCGGATTGTGGCCTGCATTGCAGTAGGTCACATCGCCCGTCTTCATGTTAAGAATACCATAGAACACGGTGACAAACATACAGTCCACGGAATCTTCGGCCAGAAGTTGGTTCGAGTAGGTGATGCATTCGGCAGGACTGCCCCCACGAATGCCCGTAGCACGAATCAGTGTGCGGCTGACAGCCATGAAAATGGCTGCGGGAATACCTTTGCCACTGACGTCGGCAATGACGAAACCTATGCGCTGATCATCGATACGGAAGAAATCGTAGAAGTCACCACCAACGTCCTTGGCAGGTGACATCAGCGCTGCTATGTCAAGCTGGTCAGCAATGTCTGGGAACGGTGGGAACACCTGTGGCAGAATGGCCTGCTGTATCTCCCTGGCAATAGCCAGGTCACCTTTCAGTGACTCCAGCTGTGTATGCTCTTTCTGTGACTTATGGACATAGTTTATCTGCTCAATGGCCTTCTCGATGGTCACGCTCAGGTCATCCAGGTCTATTGGTTTCGTGGCAAAGTCAAAGGCACCGTTGTTCATTGCCTGACGGATGTTGCCCATATCACCATATGCAGAGACCATGATGACCTTCAGTGCCGGGTTACGCATCTCATTAATCTTTGCCAACAGCGTCAGTCCGTCCATCTCTGGCATATTGATGTCCGACAGGATAATTTCGATATCCGGATGCTTCACCATCATGGTCAGCGCCTCCAACCCGTTGTGGGCGAATACAAACTCGTATTCGCCCTTGCGGATCTTACGCCTAAAGTACTGTGTCAACAGCAACTCGAGATCCATCTCGTCGTCGACACTCAGAATCTTAACTGGCATTTATTTCAATATTACGTTTACGATATCAAGATATACTCATTACGAGAAAGCAACTGTCAGTCCAGCCATCACGATTGAAACCATCGACATCAGCTTGATGAGGATGTTCAGCGACGGACCGCTGGTATCCTTGAACGGGTCACCGACAGTATCGCCAACGATGCAGGCCTTATGGGCAAACGAACCTTTGCCGCCGAAGTTGCCCTCCTCGATGTTCTTCTTGGCATTGTCCCAGGCACCGCCGGCATTGGCCATAAACACGGCCAGTGTGAAGCCGCCGGCAAGACCGCCGACAAGCAGGCCAAGCACACCAGCCACACCAAGGATGATACCCACGACGATAGGAATGACGATAGCGAGCACGGAAGGAATCACCATCTCGTGCTGGGCGGCACGGGTGGAGATTTCAACGCAACGGCCGTAGTCGGGCGTACCTGTACCTTCAAGGATACCGGCAATTTCACGGAACTGACGGCGCACCTCCTGCACCATCTTCTCGGCAGCACGGCCCACGGCCTCCATCGTCATACCGCAGAACAGGAAGGCGGCCATCGCACCAATGAAGGCACCCACGAGCACCTTCGGGTTCATCAGGTTCACCTGGAAATAGTTCATAAAGTCGGGGATGGTGGCATCAGTAGCTGAAATAACATCACCTGCAACGTTGGTCAGTGTCTGACCGGCACGAGCCATCGCAATCTTGATCTCCTCAATATAGGAGGCCAGCAGGGCAAGCGCCGTGAGGGCTGCAGAACCAATGGCAAAGCCTTTGCCGGTAGCAGCAGTGGTGTTGCCAAGGGCATCGAGGGCATCGGTGCGGTGGCGAACCTCCTCGCCCAACTGCGACATCTCAGCATTGCCACCGGCATTGTCGGCAATGGGACCGTAAGCGTCGGTGGCAAGCGTGATGCCCAGTGTGGAAAGCATACCGACGGCAGCGATACCGATTCCGTAGAGACCGTGAGACAGGCTATCGGAAGTCATCGACAGGTCAAAACCATTGGCACACATGTAGCTCATCATGATGGCCACACCAATAGTAATTACAGGAATGCAAGTCGAAATCATACCCGTGCCTATACCTTTAATGATAACGGTGGCAGCACCCGTCTGACCAGCCTCAGAAATCTTCTGGGTAGGTTTGTACGAATGCGACGTATAGTATTCGGTAGCCTGACCGATAATGACACCGGCTGCCAGACCACTGATGACCGAGAACGACAGACCCAGCCAGTTCTCAATGCCTAACAGGTAGAGGATGGCAAAGGTGGCGATGGCGATGAGAACGGCGCTGACATTCGTTCCCAGTGAGAGCGAACGGAGCAGGTCCTTCATCGTAGCACCTTCCTTCGTACGAACAAGGAAAATACCCAACAGCGAGAGGAACACGCCCACGGCGGCAATCACCATCGGAGCAATGACAGCCTTCAGTTGAACCTCTAAGCCTGCAACACCAAAGGCGGCGGCACCAAGGGCGGCAGTGCTGAGCACAGAGCCGCAGTAGCTCTCATATAGGTCGGCACCCATACCGGCCACGTCTCCAACATTGTCGCCAACGTTGTCGGCAATTGTTGCGGGGTTGCGCGGGTCGTCCTCGGGAATGTCGGCCTCCACCTTGCCTACGATGTCGGCACCCACGTCGGCAGCCTTCGTGTAGATACCGCCACCCACACGAGCAAACAGGGCCTGCGTCGAGGCACCCATACCGAAGGTCAGCATCGTCGTGGTGATGGATATCAGACCATCGGCATCGAACTGGTTGAGCACAACGAACCAGATGGCAATATCCAACAGACCGAGACCAACCACCGTCAGACCCATCACGGCACCAGAACGGAAAGCAATCTTCAGTCCTGCATCGAGGCTCTCACGGGCAGCATTGGCAGTACGCGCCGAGGCGTATGTAGCTGTCTTCATGCCAAAGAAGCCAGCCAGTCCCGAGAAGAAACCGCCCGTCAAGAATGCGAACGGCACCCAGGGATTCTGGACGTTCAGTCCGTATGCCATAAAGGCAAAGAGCGCACAAAGCACTGCAAAAACGATACACACGACCTTGTACTGCTGTTTAAGGTAAGCCATTGCTCCTTTGCGCACATAGAGTGCAATCTCTTTCATACGAGGCGAACCCTCGTCAGCCTTCATCATCTGAGTGAAGAAGTAGTACGCCATACCCAGTGCCACGACAGAAGCGATGGGCACGAGCCAAAACACTGTTGGAATGTTCATTGTAACTTGTTGGTTTTTTGTTTAAGTTTTTCCCGTGCAAAGTTACACATAATATTTCAAATGTCCAAATTTTACACGGATTTTCTCTGTGGCTTTTTTTGTGGGCTACTTTGACGGTCCACGTGGGGAGAACAAGAAAAAAACCGGAAAGTCCCTTTTTGGGGAACTTCCCGGTTTTTGAGCCTCTTGTCGGATTCGAACCAACGACCCCGAGATTACAAATCACGTGCTCTGGCCAACTGAGCTAAAGAGGCGGGTGGGCAAGCGGTCTGCATCGCGCCGCTACGACCTAATACCCTTGCTGCGTTCCCACCCTGGGGGATTCAAAGGGAGCTGGCCGTACAGGACTTGCCCGTTTTTTACTTTCTTTTTTCGAAAGCGGCTGCAAAGGTACAACAAAAAAGTGAAAAGCGAGAAGTGAAAAGTGAAAAGTTTCCGTTTTTAACTATTTTTTATTTGTTGACACTCGTTATGTGCGGGAAAATGCGTAATTTTGCACCCGATTACAATATTAATAATGTAAATATTAAAAAGAATATCACTTTGACACCAGCAGAATATATCCAACTCAAGGCTTTTGCCCGCATTGACGGTGCATTGCTTTCCGTGCTGTGGGTAGCCAGTTTTGCCTGCTACATAGCAGGCATTGCCAATCCTATATTCAGCATGGCTGCTATGATACTGATGTTTATCACACCTTTTTTCGTCGGGCGATGTTTGGCCAAGTTCCGCGATGTCGGGCTTGGCGGCATCATCTCTTTTGGTCGTGGCTGGGGCTATGCTGTCTATGTCTTCTTCTACGCAGCCATTCTTTTAGCCGTTGCCCAGTATATCTATTTTGCCTACATGGATCAAGGGTACCTGATATCGTCATTCAACAACGTCTTGGCATCGCCGGAGGTCAAGCAGTTGTTCGACCAATACGGCGTGAGGCAGGCTGTCACTGAGAGTATAGAGTCGATGAGCCAGTTGCGTCCTATCGACTATGCCCTGAACGTACTCACGATGAACATCTTTGTGGGCATTATCCTGGGACTGCCCATTGCTGCACTGATGAAACGCAGTGTCAGCAAACCGTAATATACTAATCCTTAACATATAATAATTGTGGATATATCAGTCATTATTCCTCTCTATAACGAGGACGAGTCCATTCCCGAGTTGTACGCTTGGATAGAACGGGTGATGAAGGCAAACAACTACTCTTATGAAGTCATCTTCATCAACGACGGCTCTACCGACCGTTCCTGGGATATCATCAACGAACTTCATACAAAGCAGCCAGACGTAGTGAAGGGCATCAAGTTCCGCCGAAACTACGGCAAGAGTCCCGCCCTGTACTGCGGTTTTGCCAAGGCCCAGGGTGACGTGGTCATCACGATGGATGCCGACCTGCAGGACTCTCCAGACGAGATTCCCGGCCTTTTCAACATGATTAAGGAAGAAGGATACGACCTCGTCAGCGGTTACAAGCAGAAGCGTTACGACCCCTTGTCGAAGACGATTCCAACGAAACTGTTCAACGCCACCGCCCGCAAGATCAGCGGCATCCATAACCTGCACGACTTCAACTGCGGCCTAAAGGCTTATCGCCGCGATGTGGTCAAGAACATCGAGGTCTATGGCGAGATGCACCGTTACATACCCTACTTGGCCAAGCAGGCCGGTTTTGACAAGATTGGCGAGAAGGTGGTACAGCACCAGGCCCGGAAATACGGTCAGTCGAAGTTCATGGGCCTGAACCGCTTCGTCAACGGCTATCTTGACCTGCTGACACTGTGGTTCCTGTCAACGTTCGGCAAAAAGCCGATGCACGTCTTCGGTTTCCTCGGCACCATCATGTTCTTCATCGGTTTCATGGCAGCTGTGGTTATCGGTGCCGACAAGCTGTGGTGCCTGGCCAACCATATTCCACAACGCTTAGTGACCGATTCCCCCTATTTCTACATCGCCTTGACAATGATGATGATAGGTACACAGCTGTTCCTGACCGGTTTCATCGGCGACCTCATAAGCCGGTCGTCAGCCGGGCGCAACGACTATCAAATAGAAGAGACTATATGAAGCGACAGGCATCAATATTATCTCCACTGATTATACTCTTCTCCATCTTGGCCTGTACCAGCATTGACTGCCCTCTTGTGACCACGGTGCGGACGTACTACGTATTGCAGACCCCTGCCCAGACGACAGACACGCTGAGGGACACCCTGAGCATCAGGACCTTCAGGGCCAACGGCTCGGACACCCTGCTGTTGAACAAAGGCATTGGCCTGACCTCACTGTCGCTGCCCGTAGGCTACACGACCCCCGAGGACACGCTCTATTTCATCTTCAAGAACGGTTCGTTCCGTGCTGTCGATACCGTATTAATCAAGAAGGAGAACATCCCCCATTTTGAGTCGGTTGACTGCAACGCCAGATTCTTCCACCGTATTACCGCCGTACGCAGCACCCACAACGCCATCGATTCCATCAACATCAATAATCCCTCGGTAGATTATGACACTCAGACCGTCCATTTCCACCTCTATCTCAAGAGCCACGATTAGCCTCGCGCTGGTGTTGCTGGCCTGCATGTCAGCCGATGCCCAGAAACTGTTCAAGCTTGAAAAGGACTCCATACCCATCATGCGCGGTTTCCAGGTTTCGTTCGACCTGTTCGGTGCCGGTCAGATGATGTTAAGCGACTACGGGCAATATGAGGCCGCCCTGCGTCTGAACCTGCATGACCAGTGGTTTCCTATTGTTGAGGTGGGCTATGGCAAGGCCTGCCATGAGAACGATGTGGTGACAGGAATCACCTACAAGACCAAGGCACCCTATTTCCGTGCCGGAGTCGATTTCAACATGCTGAAGAAAAAGCACCAGGCCAATCGCCTGTTTGCCGGTTTCCGCTATGCCTACACCTCATATAAAGTCGATATGTGGCGTCAGGACTTTCCTGATCCTGTCTGGCTGTGGCCATCAGGTTTTGGTGTCAGAGACGAGCAGTGCTCCCAGAGCTGGCTTGAGTTGGTCGCCGGCATTGATGCCAAGGTGTTCGGTCCTTTCCACCTGGGATGGAGTGTGCGCTATAAGCAGCGGCTAACTCACAATGACGGCATTATCGGCAAGACATGGTATGTGCCAGGCTACGGCACATGGGACTCGTCAACGCTTGGAGGCACGTTCAATTTCATCATTGACATATAATATAAGGTATGGCTACAGAGGGGAAACAAAAAAACAAACTCTTTTGGCAGCTGCCGCTGCTGATTTTTCTTATTGTGGGTACAGTCCTCATCATACGTCAGCAGCAGAACATGCCCTATCAGCATGACCAAGGTTCTATCTTTGGCACATTCTACAACGTCACTTATCAGTGTGATAAGAACATGAAGGCAGAGATAGAAGCTGCACTGCAGCAGGTTGACGGCGAGTTCTCGATGTTCAACGACACGTCAACCGTAGCCCGCATCAACCGTGGTGAGAAGCCGGCAGAGAGCAAGATGTACAAAGAAGTCTTTCAGCTGGCACAGACGGTACACCAAGAGACTGACGGTGCATTTGACATCACTGTTGCACCGTTGGTGAATGCATGGGGTTTCGGCTTCAAGCACGAACAGATGCCAACCCGCCAGCAGGTGGACAGCCTGCTCCGCATCCGTAACCAGTACGACTTCTCTGCCATTGCCAAAGGTTACGGTTCAGACGTGGTGGCCCGCTTGCTGCGCAATAACGGCATCGAGAACTTCATGGTTGAGATTGGAGGCGAGATAGTTACCCAAGGTGTCAGCGAGAAACGCCTACCCTGGAAAATCGGTGTCACCAAACCCACCGACGACTCACTCTCCGTCAGCGGTGAACTGCAAACGGTACTTAACGTCACCGACATCGCTATGGCTACCAGCGGCAACTACCGCAATTTCTATTATAAGGGAGGACGCAAATATGCCCATACCATCGACCCCAAGACAGGTTATCCGGTGCAGCACTCCCTGCTCTCAGCTACGGTGCTGTCTAAGAGCTGTGCCACAGCCGACGCCTACGCCACCTCGTTTATGGTCATGGGCATCGACCGCGCCAAGACTGTGCTGGAGCATCATCCCGAACTGATGGCCTACTTCATCTACGCCCTACCCGACGGCACCAACGGTGTCTGGTTCTCAACGGCGCTGAAAAGCAAGATTGCCGAATAAGGAATGTCTGTATCCTATGCCTACACTCCAGATTTTCGACCAACTGCTGCAGTTCCCCCTCTTTCAGGGCATGAGCCGCGACAACCTGGCACAAGTGGCAGGACATACCAAGTTTGGTTTCATGAAATGTGTAACGGGGCAGACAATCATCAAAGAGTACGACACGTGTAACCAACTCTTCTTTCTTCTTTCTGGCTTGCTAAATGTCGAGACCCATTCAGATGACCGTTCTTACAAGGTTGTCGAAAGGCTCGAAGCCCCATATATTCTGCAGCCCGAGGCCATCTTCGGCTATAACCAGCGGTTCACCCACACGTTCACAACACTTTCGGAGTCAAGCCTCATCACCATCAGCAAGGACGAGGTGCTACGTCTCAGCGAGGAATTCATCGTTTTCCGTCTCAACCTGCTAAACCTCTATGCCACTTTGGCACAGAGGCTGCTCCACCACCCCTGGCAGCATGGTCCTGAGTCTCTCGATGAGCGTATTGTCCGATTCCTCAGCCAGCATTGCACGACCCTTTCCGGACCGAAAATGTTCTATATCTTGATGAATCAGCTGGCTGCTGAGGTGGGCGACAGCCGACTTGACGTCAGCCGTGCCCTCAACCGTCTGCAGCACGACAGTCTCATACAACTTCATCGTGGGCGCATAGAAGTTCCCCAAATGGAACTCCTTGCCTCCTACAGCAACTGACGGGAACGCTCAAGCGCCAGATTGATATGCGAGCAAATATTCTCCGTACCCAGCATATCGTCAAAACCTGCCTTGTGAAGCACAGCCTGAACCTTCTCGTTGACACCAGAGAGAACTACCTGAATGCCTTCCCGTTGCGACATGAGACAGAGGTTCGTCAGGTTATGAATGCCTGTAGAGTCAACGAAGGGTACCTTTCTCATGCGGATAATGCGGACCTTCGGACGTCCGTGCCCCAGTGCGCCCATAATCTCCTCAAACTTGTTACCGGCTCCAAAGAAGTAAGGACCGTTAATCTCGTACACCTCAACACCCTCGGGAATGGTCAGGTGCTCCAGATTGCCTAACTGGAAGTCACTCTCTTCCTCGGCGGGATTTATCTCGTCGCTGATAACCTTGACGTCGGTTGTCTCAGCCATACGGCGCATAAAGAGCAGACAAGCACAGATAAGCCCCACTTCAATGGCGACGGTCAGGTCGAAGATGACGGTTAGCAGGAACGTCACCCAAAGCACGATAACATCGCTCTTCGGATTCTTCATAATACTCAGGAACGAACGCCAGCCGCTCATGCCATAGCTGACGATAACCAGCACGCCAGCCAGACAGGCCATGGGAATGTACTGTGCCAGCGGCATGAGGAACAGGAATATCAGCAGCAAGACAGCAGCGTGAACGATACCGGCCATGGGGGTGCGTCCGCCGTTGTTGATATTGGTCATCGTGCGGGCAATAGCACCTGTGGCAGGAATACCGCCAAACAGCGGCGAGGCAAGATTGGCTACACCCTGAGCTATCAGCTCTGTGTTCGAAGAGTGACGGTCACCAATAACACCATCGGCCACCGTTGCAGAAAGCAACGATTCGATGGCACCGAGAATGGCGATGGTGATAGCGGGTGAGACAAGCTCTTTGATAACCTCCCACGACAGTTCTGGCATCTGGGCTTCAGGAAGGACATTCGAAATGGCGAAGCGGTCGCCGATGGTCTCAATGGTGGTAACACCGGCATACTGCTTGAGTAGCAAGGCCGCCACGGTCATGACAATGATGGCAACAAGACTGCCGGGCAGCTTACTCAACGCGGAACGGCGTGCAAGTTTGGGCCATAAGGCGATAAGCGCCACAGAGCCGATGCCGACACCGGCACTCCACCAGTCAACGGTACCGAAAGACCCGAAATAGGCTATCCACTTCTCAACGAAGTCACTGGGCACACTCTCCATCGTCAATCCCAGCAAGTCTTTGATTTGCGTGGTAAAGATTGTCAAGGCTATACCCGAGGTGAAACCCACAACGATGGGGTAAGGTATGTACTTGATGATGGTACCCAGATGGAGAATGCCGAACATGATAAGAAACACGCCGGCCATCAGCGTGGCAATGGTCAGTCCCTCGAAACCGTACTGCTGGATGATGCCATAGATGATAATGATGAACGCGCCTGTAGGTCCGCCTATCTGTACCTTGGAACCTCCGAGGACAGAGACCAGCAAACCAGCAACGATAGCGGTAATAATACCCTTCTCGGGTGTAACTCCCGAGGCAATACCAAAGGCTATGGCTAATGGCAACGCCACTATGCCGACGATAATACCGGCCAGGAGGTCGGTCGTAAACTGTTTCTTTGAATAGTTCCGGAGCGTCGCAATCAACTGCGGCTTAAACTCAACTGTTGTCATCTTAAAGCTTTTCGATTTACTAAATTACAATATTATCCATGAAAACGAGCCGCAAAAGTAAGAAAAAAGTTAAAAAGCACAAAAGGAAATACCAACTTATTTGAAAAAAGACTAAATTTGCCAACGTAAATCAAGGCTCTAACGTAACAATTCACATTATTAATTAAATAGGGAAGCAAATTATGAAAAAATTAGTGTTCATGGTGATGGCTGCTTTTGCCATCGGTCTTACATCGTGTGTAAACAAGGCTCAGCAGGCTCCTGCTGATGAACAGGCAGCAGCCGACACCGTCGAGGCTGTTGACGTGGAGACTGCTATCAGCGATGCCACCGCCCAGCTGGCAGAGCAGATTGAGGCCAAGGATGCAGGCAAGCTGCAACAGGTTATCGAGGCTGTTCAGGCCAAGGTGGCGGAAATCCTGAAGCAAAATCCGGATGCTGCCAAGGAGTATGTGCAGAAAGTACAGGATTTCCTGAAGGAGAACGCAGAGAAGATCAAGGAGATTGCAGGCGACAACGCTGCCATTCAGGCAGCCGTCAATGCGTTGACCGCCGCACCGGCCGAGTCGATTGTCAACGGGCTGATGAGTGCTGTCGATGGTGCAGAGAACGCAGCATCCGATGCTGCTGATGCTGCCAAGGGTGCTGTCGAAGATGCCGCTGACGCTGTCAAGCAGGCTGGTCAGGAAGCTGCCGATGCCGCCAAGGGAGCTGCCGAGAATGCCGCTAACGCCGCTAAGAGCGCTGCCAAAGATGCTGCTAACGAAGCCATTGACGCTACTACCGAAAAGGCAAAGAAAGCCATCGGCCTGTAAACGAGAGGAGCCATTCACTGAAAAATACGGGGCGTTCGTTGAACGGATTTGCCCCGTTTCTTTTCTGTCATTATCTTTGCACCATAAAAGTTAAACTTAAAAACAGCTACAATGATGAAGAAGATAATGAGTTTTGCAGTTCTCGCAGTATCAATGGCCGTGTTCCAATGCTGTTCGGCAGAAGATCCTCTGACCGACGACAATAGTACAAACATCTGGGACAACAGAGGTGATAATACTATCATCAGTGGTAACAGCAGCAGCTCGGTTGCCAGCGGCGAACTGGTGTCGCTTGACGTGGCCATCGACCGCACGACGACCGAGCCGGCAACGACAGCCGCAGCCTACTATCCTGACGAGGAGGACAATATGGACAACAATTCGTTCACGACTGATGTAAACATCACGTTCAACGGCTCGACCGTCACCTGCGATCAGGTGGACGGCGTGACCATCACCGTCAACGGTGCCCACGTCACAGCCGACCACGGCTCTGCAAAGGGCATCTGCTACATCGTCAGCGGCACTACCACGGAAGGTTCGCTGACTATTGCGGGCGACAAGAAATATGAGGTGAAGCTCAGTGGAACCGACATCACCAACCCCGACTCTACGGCACTGAACCTGTTGAGCAAGAAACGGGCTTTCATCGTGCTGAGCGGAACGAACCGACTGGCAGACGGCACCTCGTCGAAAGCTGATGACCAGAAAGCAGCCCTCTATTGCAAGGGTAAGCTGCTCTTCAGCGGTGACGGTTCGTTGGAAGTCTATGGCAACTATAACAACGCCATACAATCGGCAGATTATATTGTCACCGAGAAGGGTACCAACATCTACGCCAAGTCCGCAGCCAACCACGGCATCAAGGCCAACGACGGCGTCATCATCAATGGTGGCATCGTGAACGTCGAGGTATCAGGAGCCGCCGCAAAGGGCATCAACTGTGAAAGCAACATCACCGTCAACGGCGGTCGCACCACAGTCATCGCTACAGGCAACGGCACCTACGAGGACGGCGAAGCCAAAGGGGCCGCAGCCATCAAGTGCGACTCTACCTACACTCAGAACGGTGGTGAGGTCTATCTGAAAGCCACCGGCAGCGGCGGCAAGGGACTGAAGACCGACTGGGAAGCATACATCACGGGCGGCACCCTGTACGCAGTGACTACAGGTGGCACCTACAGCTACAGCCGTGACACCGCATCTCCCAAGGGCATCAAGATTGGCGAGAAAAGCGTTCACGGTCTGCTCAATATCAGCGGCGGCACCGTCATGGTACGCACCAGTGGCAGCGAAGGCATCGAGTCAAAGGGCACCATCACTGTTACTGACGGCTCGGTACAGGTCTTGTCCAGCGATGACGCCATCAACTCTGCCAGCGACATGCACCTCATGGGCGGCAGTATCGTAGCCGTGGGAACAGGTAACGACGGCATTGATGCCAATGGAAACATGTACATTGAGGGCGGCAACATCGTAGCCTTCGGAGCTGGAGGAGCCGAGAGCGGCATCGACACGGGCGAACAGTACAAACTGTATATCACCGGCGGCAGCGTATTCGGCATCGGCGGACGCATCGACGCCACCTACACCGCCACCACCGGCTCGCAGCCCTACGTACAGGCAACAGGCGGCGTAACGGCCAACTCGACGGTGACGCTCCAAAGTGGCAGCTCTACACTGGCCTCATTCCAGATGCCGCCGTTCAACTACAACAACGGAACCATCATGGTGAGTGCACCAGGCATGGAAAACGGACAGAGCTACACGCTCAATCTTGGTTCGTCATCACAGACTGTCACTGCCACTACCAGCGCTTCTAACGGTGGCATGGGAGGCATGGGAGGCGGAATGCCAGGCGGCCGCTGGTAAAAGACAAAAAAAGAAAAATGAGACAAAAATGAGACTAAACACATTATTGGCAATAATCCTCTCAGGTACGGTAGCGGCCCATGCGGCTGACTACCAGTACCTGAACATAGAGAAGACCGACGGCACTGCACAGTCGCTGACAGCCGTCGGACTTAGCATTTACTTTGAGGACGGCCGTCTGGTGGCCACCAACGGATCCGAGACCGCAACGTTTGCACTGACAGACATCAGTAGCATGTTCTTCTCCAACTCAAAGGACGTGACTGCCATTGCAGACATTTCTTCCGTCACTGACGATGGCGAGGCCACCGTTTATGACCTTGCAGGCCGACAAGTGGCCGAAGGACGTATGCAGGATGTCAAGATGCAGCTGCACAAGGGCATCTATATCGTAAAACTAAACAGCAATTCACTAAAAGTTCAAGTAAAATGAAGAAAATTATCACTGTCGTCATTTGCCTGTTGACAGGTACGGTTCTTGGCCGCGCCGCCGTGGCCAGTAACACCGTTGAGATTGTCTATAACGGCAACACAGCCACCGTCACCGTAGCTGCCAACATCAGCAGCTATATCACCAACCAGTCCAACGGTTCTTCTCACGTCAAATTGGTACAGAGTGCCAGCGTCAGCGATGCCACGGGTGAGATTACCTACATCCTGAGTGGTTCCACTACTGACGGGGAGTTCTACCTTGACGGTTCCTACAAAACCACGATAGAACTGAACGGCGTAACCATCACCAACCCCTCAGGACCTGCCCTTAACATACAGGACGGCAAGCGTGTCAAAGTGAAACTGACCGAGGGCAAGACAAGCACCCTCAGCGATGGTGTGAACGACGACTACAACGGCTGCCTGCACTGCAAGGGCCATACCGAGTTCCGAGGCAAGGGCACGCTTAACGTCACGGGCAACTCCAGGCATGCCATCTACAGCAAAGAGTACATACAGCTGAAGAACGCTACCATCAATATCAGCAATGCCGTCAAGGACGGCATCCACTGCAAGGAGTACTTCTACATGGAGAGCGGCACCGTTAACATCACTAAGGCTGGTGACGACGGCATACAGGTGGAGTTCAACTCCGGCTCTACGACGACAGGCACTACCATTGAACACGAAGACGAGAACAGCGGCAACTTCTACCAGGACGCCGGTACGCTCAACATCAAAGGCTACAACGGCAAGGCTATCAAGACCGACGGTACCATCACCTACAAAGGCGGCACACGCAACTTCAGCGATGCCGATACCCAGACGACAGCCGTTGCGACGATTACAAGCTCACCATCCAGTGAAACAGGCACTGCCTACGACCTGCAGGGGCGCAAGACGAATGCTACAAGACCAGGACTCTATATCTTCAAGAACGGAAACACAACAATCAAGAGAATCGTAAGATGAAAAAACTACTGCTTACCGTAACACTGACAGCCTTGGCCACCTTGACATGGGCTCAGACACTGAACATCGTGACAGGCAGAGTCACTACCCAGTATCCAGCCATCTCGGCGGGCGACATGACATATTCCGAGGGTGGAACTAAGCTGACCGTCGGTGGACAGACGTTCAACATCAGCGACATTGACCGCATCTACGTTGACGAGACACAGGTCACGGCCAACACTGTCAGCGTCAGCTATAGCAACCAGACGGCCAGCGTAACCGTCAGCGGCAACGTGGCACCATACGTCACGGCCACCGTCAGCGGTGCCCACGTCAGCATCGCCCAGTCAAACACCGCCGATGTTGATGGTGATGAAATCACCTATTCCCTCAGCGGATCTTCTTCCGATGGCGAGTTTGCCCTCTCCGGAGCCTATAAGTGTACGGTACAGTTAAACGGTATTAGTCTGACCAATCCCAGCGGTGCTGCCATCAACATCTCAAACAAGAAGCGCATACAGCTCAGTGCCAAAAAGGATACTGAAAATACGCTGACCGACGGCACGGGCGGCTCCCAGACAGGCTGTCTCTACAGCAAGGGACAATTGCAACTGCAGGGCAACGGCACGCTGAATATCTACGGAAAGACTAAGCATGCCATCAAGTGCGGCGACTATGTCACCATCAAGAACCTGACCCTGAATGTCCTGTC
Source organism: uncultured Prevotellaceae bacterium (assembly GCA_946186505.1). Classification (GTDB taxonomy): domain Bacteria; phylum Bacteroidota; class Bacteroidia; order Bacteroidales; family Bacteroidaceae; genus Prevotella. Next base: position 33,241 of record CAMHNI010000026.1, read on the forward strand.
TGCCGTCGCTGACGGCATCAGCTGCAACGAGTACTTCCAGATGAAGAGCGGCACGGTCACCATCAGTGGCGTGGGTGACGACGGCATACAGTGTGAACTCGACGGCACCACCAATACTGGCGAAACCGCCAGTCACGATGACGAAGACTCAGGCAACATCTACATCGACGGCGGTACGCTCAGCCTGACCACTACCGCCAACGGTGCCAAGGGTATGAAGAGCGACAGCACGGTTGTCATCAATGACGGTACGCTGACCATCAATGCCAAGGGGGGGGTCGATACCTCCGACAGTAGCGACCCGTCCTACGTGGCAGGCATCAGCGCAGGCAAGTTCGTCCAGAATGGCGGTATCGTCAAGATGACCATTCAGGGAACCTCCGGACGTGGCGTCAAGGCTTATGATGTCGAGACCAATGGCGGTGAGCTGACCATCACCAACAGCGCCGCGCCCGCCACCATCTCAAGCGACGTGAAGGGAGCCAAGGGCATCAAGGCTCTGAACGTGGCCCTCAATGCCGGCAACGTCACTATCACCATGAGCGGCAATGCCAGCAAGGCCATCCGCTGCGGTGACGGCACACAATCGACCAGCGGAGGCGGTGGCGGTTGGGGAGGTCCCGGCGGTGGCTGGGGCGGTCCTGGAGGCGGTTTCCCCGGCGGTGGCGGTATGGGCGGCGGCACCACATGGAGCAATATCAAGGGCAGCTACACCCAGGGCAAGGCTGACGGCACAGGTCCCGTGCTGACCGTCACACAGACGGGCAATACCTATAGCTCTTCATCGGCCAAGGGCATCAAGGCAATCTGCGCCGTCACCATCTACGGCGGTGAGACCACCGTCAACACCACGAATAGCGGCGGTGAGGGTTTGGAGTCGAAGACTTCCATCGACATCGGTGGTGGCAAGCACTACCTGAAATGCTATGATGACTGCATGAACTCAGCCGGCAAGATCTCTTTTAACGGAGGTATCACCGTCTGCTACTCCAACGGCAACGATGCCATCGACTCAAACGCCGGTACAACAGGAGCTATCACCATCGGCAACGGTGTTGTCATGGCCTACACCTCGAAAGGGGCGCCCGAGGAGGGCTTCGACTGCGACAACAACTCGTACATCCAGATTACAGGCACGGGCATTGGCATCAGCGCCGGAGGAGCACAGGGCGGCGGTTCCAGTTCGAGTACCATCTCGAACGCCAAGCAAGGCTATGCCTTTGTTACAAGCAGCCTCAGCTACAAGACTGGCAACTACTACACGCTGGCCGATGCACAAGGCAATAACCTGGTGACTTACAGTCTTGAGGCCAACGTCAGCAGCACCCTCGCACTGTTCACGGCCACCGGCATGGTCAAAGGCAGTACCTACAATGTAAAATACTCGACTGAAGAGCCAACCGATGCCACCACCTCGTGGCACGGCCTCTACCTCGGCTCGTCAGCCGTAGGCAAGAACAATTTCATCAGCTCGCTCACCGCGAAATAGTCTATACAAGCAAAGGTGTCATTCAGCAGAGAGAAACGTCAGGAAACGCTCATATATCTGGTGCTATGGGGACTGATCTTCATAGCACCAGTGTTGAGCCTTTCCGTTCGCACGGCCAGCGACGACGGTCAGGCATTCAACTGGAGCGAGGTCTTGATGGTGTGGCGTGAGTATGGCATTTTCTTAGCTGCCTTCCTCATCCACAACCACCTGCTCGCCCCCCTACTCGTTTATCGCCAGCGACGCACTCTCTACATCTCCGTGGTTGTCATGCTTGTCGCGTTGTTTGCCTTTTACCAGTGCTCTACCCGTCCCGACGACATGGGTCGCCACATGCCGCGCCATGAGATGACAGACAACCGACTGCCGTCCCCAATGGACGGCCACCGCCCGCCAGAGTTTGAAGGTCACCGCCCGCCGGAGCATGAAGACCATCGTCCGCCGGAGCTTGAAGGCCAGCACTCACCCAAGTTCGAGGGCAAACGTCCACCGATAGTGTTCAGCCAGCACGATACCGTTGCCACCATCGTACTCATCTTGATGCTCCTGGCCAACCTCGGTGTCAAAACCTACTTCAAGCAGCGCAACGACCAGCAGCTCATGGCTGAACTGGAGCACAAGAACCTGGAACAGCGGTTGGAGTACCTGAAGTACCAGCTGAACCCCCACTTCCTGATGAACACGCTCAACAACATCCACGCCCTGGTTGACATCGACCCGGAACAGTCGAAAGAATCCATCATCGAACTGTCTAAAATTCTGCGCTATGTCCTCTACGAGAGCAACCATGAGCGGGTATCGATGACCAAGGAGCGTGAGTTCATGGACAACTACTGCCATCTGATGCGTATGCGCTATGGTGACAAGCTCAGCTTCAGCGTCACCATCCCTGATAATGGCACGGGTGTCAGCGTCCCTCCCCTGCTTTTCGTCTCATTTGTCGAGAATGCCTTCAAGCACGGTGTCAGCTACCAGAAGCCGTCATTCATTGCCATCGACTGCAAGCGTTACAAAGACAAGCACGACAACGAGCGCTTGCTGTGGATATGCCGCAACAGCAAGCATCCCCGACCCGATACCAGCGCCATGCCATCTCAGGGCGGTGTCGGCATGACCAACATCCGCCAGCGCCTGGACCTCATCTACGGGAATGACTACACGCTTGGCAACAAAGAAACCGAAGACACTTACGAGGTCATCCTCGACATTCCGCTGGGTTAGAAAACCAACGCATGAAGAATGCTTTTTGAAATAAAAGTGTCATTATATTTGGCCTTTCAACTTTTAATGCTTATCTTTGCAACCGATAAGCATTAATGGTATGATGAGAAACAGAACAGGCGAACCACATAAAAGTTGTCATTCCTGGAAGAGATTGTCGGGGATTCTCCTGACTTCCCTTTGCCTCTTTTCCCCATTGAATCTTCAGGCGCAGGAGCTGGAGGCGAAAATCAACATCAACCACTCGAAGGTACAGGGCACTGACGTGTCGGTGTTTGAAAACCTGAAACAGACGCTGGAGCAGTTCGTCAACGAGCGCCAATGGACGGAGATGCAGTTCCAGCAGAATGAGCGCATTGCATGTACGTTCAATATCACAGTTGACAAATACGTGCAAGCAGAAAACCGCTTTGAGTGTACGGCCATCATCCAGGCCAACCGTCCCGTTTTCAACTCTGCCTACACCACAACCATCTACAATAACACTGACAAGAGTTTCCAGTTCACCTTCGCCCAGTTCGACCAGCTGAACTTCAACGACGAGACGGTTGACAACCAGCTGACGGCATTGTTTGCCTACTATGCGTACCTTATTATTGGTTTAGATCTTGACACCTTCTCCCCGCTTGGCGGCACCGATGTGCTGCAACGATGCATGTACTTAGTGAACAATGCCCAGGACTTAGGGTTCCCCGGATGGAAATCCTTTGAGGACTCACGCAACCGTTTTGCCATCATCAACGACTACTTGGACGAAGCCATGAAACCCTTCCGACAGCTACAGTACGACTACTACCGCAAGGGACTGGACGAGATGGCCAACAATGTGGAACGCGGACGCACCGAGGTGACCACGGCACTGGAGAACGGACTGCAAAAAGCCCACCAAGACAAACCGTTAAGCCTGCTGCCCCAGATATGGACCGACTACAAGAAGGACGAGCTGGCCAATATCTACAAGGGCAAGGGCACACAAAAGGAGAAGGAGACGGTTTACGACATTCTCTTCGGCATCAACGCCTCCCAGAACAACTCATGGGAGAAGATCAAGCAATAGCATTAGGCATAACCACTAAACAAACTATAAAACCTATGATGAAAAGCAAGCACCTACTGACTGCACTTCTGCTCGCAGCAGTTGTCAACCCCATTTCCGCCGGGAAAAAGAAGGCGATGACCGCCGTGGAGGAACCGAAAGACCCGAACGAGATGGTAGCCTATCTCTTCACGTACTTCAACAGCAATGCCCCAGAGGATGAGCAGATATGCTACGCCATCTCGGACGACGGCTACAACTACACGCCGCTGAACATGGGGGCACCCGTCATCGAGAGTGACACCATCGCCCTGACGCAGTGCGTCCGCGACCCGCACATCCTGCGCTGCGAAGACGGCAAGACGTTCTACATGGTTGTCACCGACATGCGCTCTGGCTACGGCTGGTCGAGCAACCGCGGCATGGTGCTGCTCAAATCAACCGACCTCATCAACTGGCAACACTCGGCCATCAACTTCCCCACCCGCTACACCAAGGCATGGAAGAACGTTATCCGCGTCTGGGCCCCCGAGACCATCTACGACCACAAGGCTGGCAAATACATGGTGTTCTACTCCCTGCGCACCAGCGACCGCAGGTCGTACGACAAGATCTACTACCAGTATGCCAATAAGGACTTCACCGACCTTGAGGGCGAGCCTCAGTGGCTCTTCGATGCCGGCAACGCCACCATCGACGGCGACATCGTCTATAACGACGCCGACCAACTGTACCACCTTTTCTATAAGCAGGAATCGGGACGTGGCATCTATCAGGCCACGGCCAAGCAGCTGACGGATAAGTGGCAGATGCTCGACGGTAATGTGGAGCAGACCAAGGAGGCCGTTGAGGGTGTCGGCGTCTGCAAGGCCATCGAAGGCAAAAGCTGGATCATCATGTACGACTGTTACGGCAGCGGCCACTACCAGTTCTGCCGCTCGGAAGACCTGAAAACCTTCAAGTTCGTGCAGAACACCGAGATGAAGGGTAAGTTCACCCCGCGTCACGGCACCATCATCCCCATCACCCGTGCTGAGAAAGAACGTCTGTTGAAGGCGTTCCCCAACTACAAGCAGCCCATCCTCCCAGGCTTCCACGCCGACCCTGAGGTCATGTACTCGAACAAGACCAAGAAGTACTACATCTACAGCACCACCGACGGCACGCCTGGCTGGGGCGGCCACGACTTCAGTGTCTTCTCATCGGAGAACCTCATCGACTGGAAGGACGAAGGCAAGATGCTCGACGTGAAGGGTGACCAGGTGCGCTGGGCAACGGGCAACGCCTGGGCTCCGTGCATCATCGAAAAGGGTGACAAGTACTACTTCTACTTCTCCGCCCACAACCCGCAGTCGAACCGCAAGGAGATTGGCGTAGCCGTCAGCGACAGCCCCACAGGCCCGTTTGTCGATAGCGGCGCACCCATCATCACCGATGCCGACCGTCCCAGCGAAGCCCGTGGCGGTCAGGCCATCGACGTCGATGTATTCAAAGACCCGAAGAGCGGTAAGAACTATCTCTACTGGGGCAACGGCTTCATGGCCGGTGCTGAGCTCAACGACGATATGCTCTCAGTGAAGAAAGAGACCATCACGCTGATGACCCCACAGGGCGGCAATCTGCAGACGTGGGCTTTCCGCGAGGGTGCCTACGTCTTCTACCGCAAAGGCACGTACTACTTCCTCTGGAGTGTCGATGACACGGGCTCGCCCAACTACCACGTGTGCTATGGCACCAGCAAGTCGCCCCTCGGCCCCATCACCATCGACGAACAGAACTACTTGGTCATCAAGCAGAAGCCTGAAGATCATATCTACGGCACCGCCCACAACTCAGTGCTCCAGATTCCTGGCAAGGATGAGTGGTACATCGTCTATCACCGCATCAACAAGAACTTCGTCAACCGTGATCCGGGCATCCACCGCGAGGTGTGCATCGACCGCCTGACGTTCGACAAGAAGGGTAAGATTATTCCTGTCACCCCCACACTGAACGGCCCGGCACCGTTAGCTACAAAGAAATAATCAGGCGACATTGAGTTAGAACCCCTCCCCCTTGCCCCTCCCCTTGATGGGAGGGGAGTGCCATGTGCACTATCCTTCGATGGTTGCTATTCCCCTCCCATCAAAGGGAGGGGCAAGGGGTGGGGTCTGTAATTCGCTATTGTATATGAACCTCCTTCGTGACGCAGTTGTCAATCAACGTGGGGTCGAAAGCTTTCTTCTCGTCCTGTACATTGATGTTCTCAAAGGTGAAGTCCGTCAGACGGTACTTGTCCGAAGTTCCCACGTCGAAGAAGTTTTTCGTCTGCATCTGGATGTTTCGGATAGTGATGTTGTTACACTGTGACAGCGGCATGTCGTCACGTTCCTCAGGCTTGAAGAACTGCGTCCAGGGACGAACGACGAGGAACGAACCGCTCTGGCCCGTGATATCATCAACGGTAACATACTCATAATGCTGGGGCGTGTCAGGACGCATCTTCAGCCACAGCACGCGGGTGGCCGACTTCACATGAATGCGGCGCAGGATAACGTTGCGGTCGTGCAATGACTCCGAGCCGAGTGTCAGACAGCCGTGTACCTTACCATAGACACAGTCCTCGATAATGATATTCGAGCAGGGACCGTTGTTCTCGTCCTTGTCAGCCCATGTCCCTTTACCGCCCTTCAGCACAACTGCGTCATCATTGACATGCATATAGCAGCCATGTATCAACACGTTCTTACAGACATCCAGGTCGATGGCATCGCTTGACGGAGCGCCTCGCTTAGGATCGACTGGCGTAATGTTTTCCGTCGGTGCATAGATAAAACAACCTAAGTAGCGGACATTCTCGCAACGGTAGAGGTGATTCGTCCAAAACGGTGAGTTTATGATTTTTACGTCCTGTACGGTCACATTCTTCGAATTGGAGATATAGACGTTTCGCGGACGCATAGCCTCTAAGTTTGTACAGTTCTTGTTGTACTTACGCCGAATCCAAAATTCCTCCCAGTAAGGCTGTCCGTTGCCGTTGATGGTACCCGGGCCGGTAATGGTGAAGCCATCTACACCGTCGGCGTTGACAAGCGCAGCAAAGTAGTCGAGCGTCTGTCCCTCCATACGGGTCTTCACAATAGGGAAGTGCTTGATGCGGTCACTGCCTTTCAGTTCCCCACCCTCTTCAATCTTCAGGTGGGTCCCGGGCTTGAAGAAAAGTGAGCCGCTGACGAAGGTACCACGGGGTATGACAACCACACCCCCACCCTCTTGGGCAGCACGGTCGATGACGGCCTGGAGCGCTTTGGTCTGCACTTCACTGCTGTAACCATCTACACCGTAGTCGGTTACCACATAGTGCCTCATGCCTGTAAGGTCCACACGGGAGGTGTCACTGAACCACGCAGAAACAGCGGTGCCGTCGGGCCAAAATTCTTGTTTTGTTACTTTCTTTTTTCCGGTCGCCGTCACACATGCAGCAACGAGCATCAGTGACAGAATTGCATTACATTTCATTCCTTTTGATGATTTAGTTATAGTTTTCTGCTGCAAAAATAACAAAATTATTTGATTATTTGATGATTATTGCAAAAAAAGTCGTAACTTTGTCGCATAATTTAAAAACTACATTATGAAGAGCTTCTTAAAGTACACCTTGGCCACCATCTGTGGTATTGTTATTTTCACCTTCATTGCAGGGTTCTTTTTCATCTTATCTCTTGCCGGGATGATGGCATCAGGCTCGTCGGCGACAACCACCGTGAAAGCCAATTCCGTTTTTGTACTTAATTTGAACGGCACCGTTCAGGAGCGCAGTGAAGAAGGGTCTCCCATTGACATCATCATGAACAGCAACAACATGAGCGCCATGGGACTTGACGACCTCGTAGCCAGCATCAGGAAAGCCGCTGCCCATGAAGATATTAAAGGTATATACCTCGAAGGCGGACTGGTATCCTTTGACTCGCCAGCCACCGCCCTTCAGGTACGCAACGCGCTGAAAGAGTTCCGGAAAAGCGGCAAATGGATCTATGCTTACGCCGACAACTATACTCAATCGGGCTATTACGTAGCTTCTGTCGCCGACTCCGTCTTCCTGAACAAGACGGGCATGATAGAGCTCAAGGGCTTCGGCGGAAAGCGAGAGTTCATGACAGGCCTGTATGAGAAAATCGGTGTGAAATACCAGCCGGTAAAAGTGGGCAAGTACAAGAGTGCAGTGGAAAGCGTCACCCGCAAAGACATGAGTCCCGAGAACCGTGAGCAGACCGAAGCCTACCAGCAGGGCATCTGGAACCAATGGCTGAAAGATATGGCTGAAAGCCGCAAGATAACCGCCGAGAGTATCGACCAGGCCGTCAGCGACAGCATTCTGGCTTTTGCCTGTCCTGACGACTATGTCAAGGTGAAGTTTGTGGACCGCCTGATGTATCCTGAAGGCATCAAGCAGGTCATCAAGGCCAAATTAGGTTATGACGAGGACGAGAACATCAACCAGCTGAAGCTTGCTGACATGATCAACCTTCCCGTTCAAGAGGAAGAGAAAGGCGAGCAGATTGCTGTCTATTACGCCTATGGAGAAATTATCGACGAGAACACCAGCCTGTTCTCCACCGAGCATAACATCATCGGCAAGGAGACCGTTGACGACCTGAACAAGCTTGCCAACGACGATGATGTGAAGGCCGTCGTCCTTCGGGTCAACTCACCCGGCGGCAGTGCCGTTGCCTCCGAGCAGATATGGCATGCCATCAAAGAGCTGAAGCAGAAGAAACCCGTCATTGTCTCGATGGGCGGACTGGCAGCCTCGGGCGGTTACATGATCAGCGCCGGTGCCGACTACATCTTCGCCGAGCCCTCTACCATCACAGGTAGCATCGGTATCTTCGGCCTCATTCCCAACCTGTCTGAACTCGTGACCGATAAGTTAGGTGTCACCTTCGACGGCACCAAGACCAACGCATACACCGACTTTGAGGAAAACCTGATATTCACCAAGGACAACGCCCAGGAAATCAAGTTCATGCAGACCTATGTCAACCGCGGCTATGAGACGTTTCTCAGCATTGTGGGCGACGGACGCAAGATGAGCCGCGACCAGGTTCATGAAATTGCCCAGGGACGTGTGTGGCTGGCGACGGACGCACTGCCCATCAAGCTCATCGACAAGATCGGCTCTTTGGATGACGCTGTAAAAAAGGCTGCAGAACTGGCCAAGCTTGACGAATACCACTCCAAGAAGTATCCCGAGCCTGCCGCTTGGTACGAGTCACTGATAAGCGCCACCGAGAAGAGTGGCTCCTATCTCGACAGCGAACTAAGGGAGGTGTTAGGCGAATTCTACCAGCCGGTGCTCAATGCCCGTCGTGACATGCAGCGCAACCGTCTGCAGGCTCGTCTGCCTTACCTTCTGAACTTCTAAAAAATTATTATGTACGCAAAGACAAAAAGATGTAATAGTTTATCCGTCAATATTGTATAACCGCCGTGGAAGGTGACTTCATCAAAATCAACGAATGGCTGCGACCCCTGAGCTGGCTTTACGGTCTCGGCGTCGGCTTCAGGAACTTCCTCTTCGATGTGGGAGTACTGAAAAGCCGTGCCTATAAAGTGCCGGTCATCTCGGTGGGGAACATCACCGTCGGCGGCACTGGCAAGACCCCCCACGTGGAGCACCTCGTCAGACTGCTGCACGACAAGATGCGCGTAGCCGTACTCAGCAGAGGCTACAAGCGCAAGAGCAACGGATTCATGCTGGCCACCACTGACACACCCGTTGAAATGATAGGCGACGAGCCTTTCCAGATGAAGCATAAGTTCCCGAATGCCACCGTTGCTGTTGACAAAAAGCGAACCCGTGGCATCGAACGGCTGACCAGCGACGAGGCTGGCGGACAGGACATCGATACCATCCTGCTCGATGACGCTTTCCAGCACCGATACGTCAAACCAGGCATCAACATCCTGCTTGTCGATTACCACCGGCTTATCATATACGACAAACTGCTGCCCGCAGGCCGACTGCGCGAGCCGCTCAAGGGAAAGAACCGTGCCGACATCGTCATTGTCACCAAGTGTCCCAAGGAACTGAAACCCATGGAGTATCGTGTCATTACCCGTGCCATGAACCTGTTCCCCTACCAGACCCTGTTCTTCACCACCCTCGACTACGAGCCACTGCACCCTGTGTTCAAAGATGCAAAGTCGTCAAGGCATGTGGAGCTGTCACAACTTTTTTCTGAAAACATCCTCCTGCTCACAGGCATTGCATCACCCCGACAGCTGCAGGAAGACCTGAATCCGCTGGTGAAGAGCATCACCCCTATGACTTTCGCCGACCACCACGCATTCAGCCATAAAGATATTCAGCGGCTGAACGCCGCCTTTGAGGCTCTGCCCAGTCCAAAGCGTATCGTCACGACAGAAAAAGATGCCGCCCGGCTCACCCGTGTCGAAGGGCTCTCCGAGCAAGTGAGGCAAAACCTGTATGCCCTGCCTGTACGTATCAGCTTTATGCTCGATCAGGAAGAGACATTCAACCAAAGCATCATCGGCTACATTCGCAAAAACTCAAAGAACAGCATATTGGCCAAGGACTGTCACAAGCCCAAAGCTGCCGGACGCACTGCCAGCAACAGCAACTGCGACGGCAACAAGCCACGAACCATCAGTTTCAAGAACAACTGAACCAAAACAGCAACCTCATGGAAATATCAAAGATTGGCGAGTTCGGCCTCATTGACCGACTGACCAAAGACTTGAAGACTCAGAATGTTTCAACACGCTACGCCATAGGTGACGACTGCGCCGTTTTGTCCTACCCCGACAGTGAGGTGCTCATCACTACCGACCTGCTGATGGAAGGCGTACACTTCGACCTGACATACACCGACCTCCAGCATCTGGGCTACAAGGCCGTCATGGTCAACCTGAGCGACGTGTTCGCCATGAATGGGACTCCCCGTCAGATTACCGTCTCCCTGGCACTGAGCAAACGCTTCAGCGTCGAGGACATCGAACAGCTCTACAACGGCATGCGCCTGGCGTGCGAGAAATGGAACGTCGATATCGTCGGCGGCGACACCACCTCCAGCTACACTGGTCTGGCCATCAGCATCACCTGCATCGGCGAGGCCCGGCGTGAGGACATCGTCTTCCGCAACGGTGCCCGCGACACAGACCTTATCTGTGTCTCGGGTGACCTCGGTGCCGCCTACATGGGGCTACAGCTCCTCGAACGCGAAAAGTCCGTCTATTACCAGATGCTCGACGAGAAAAAAGCCAACACGCCCGAAGGTTCTCCTTCGGAAGTCTCATTCCAGCCCGACTTCAGCGGCAAGGAGTACTTGCTGCAACGCCAGCTGCAGGCCGAGGCACGCGGCGACATCATCCAGAGGCTCCGTGAGGCAGGCATCCGCCCTACCGCCATGATGGATGTCAGCGACGGTCTCAGTTCCGAACTGCGCCATATCTGCAAGCAGTCGGGTGTGGGCTGCCGTATCTTCGAGAAGAACCTGCCCATTGACTACCAAACTGCCGTCATGGCCGAGGAGATGAACATGAACGTCACCACCTGCGCCCTCAACGGTGGCGAGGATTACGAGCTGGTGTTCACCATTCCCATTGGCGACCACGAGAAAATCGAGCAGGTTGCGGATGTCCACCTCATCGGCCACATCACCGACCAGAAGTTTGGCCACGTACTTGTCAGCCGCGACGGCCAGGAGTTCGAACTCAAGGCACAAGGATGGAACTTTGATAAGTGAGGAGTGAAGAGTGAGGTGTGAAGATGGAAAGGCCCAAAATAGCCATTATCGACCCGAACACACTGGCAGCTGTCGGACTGAAACAGATGCTGCAGAACGTCATGCCCATCATGTTGGTCGATACCTTTGGCTCGTTTGCCGAACTGCAGGCCAACAGCCCCGATGACTATTTCCACTATTTCGTGGCCATGAACGTTGTTCTTGAGAACCGGCCGTTCTTCTCGGCACACCGCCACAAGACCATCGTCTTGACACTGGGCTTCGAGACCACCTCACTGCTCAGCGAATTCCACTGTCTGTGCATCAACGTGCCCGAGAAGCAACTGGTACGCGCACTGCTCATGCTGCAGCAACACGCCCACTCCGGCGGCAAGAACCTGCCCCCTATCCCGCAGGTGTTGCAGCAGAAAATACTGAGCGACCGCGAAATCGAGGTGATGTCGCTCATCGTACAGGGATATATCAACAAGGAAATTGCCGACCGTCTCAACATCGGACTGGCCACTGTCGTCACCCACCGCAAGAACATCATGGACAAACTGGGTATGCACAGTGTGTCGGCACTCACCATCTACGCCGTCATGCACGGCTATGTTGACATCAACAGAATTTAGTCTGTCTGATGATAGACGACCAGACCGTCAACAGGACTTTTCAGGATACTCCCCACGACGACCCCTTCAGCTTCGGCGGCTTCACGTAACAGTTCCTGATAGCAAAAGGCTATACTGCCCACGAAACCTACTGCAAGGTCAGGCCGCTCATACCGGATGACATTACGGTGGAAGAAATCACGGAAGCAACCGACAACAAGCTGACGGATCTGCGGACAATCCAAATGACGGCTGATGAAAGGTGACAGCGAAGCCAGGAAGCGGTTGGCCATAGGCTGGCGATAGACACGGGCTATCACATCTGCCATCGAAAGCCCTGTCTCACGTTCAAATGCCGTCTTCAGCGCATCAGGCAGGAAACCTTTATATAAAGCATTGAGCAAGTTCCTTCCTAACACGGCACCGCTGCCCTCATCGCCTAAAACATAGCCCAACGGCGGCGTGTTCGACACAATCTGACGACCGTCATACAGACACGAGTTGGAACCCGTCCCGAGAATGCAGGCTACACCTTCGTTTCTGCCACAGACAGCACGGGCAGCCCCTAACAAGTCGCCATGAGCCTCCACGACCTCTGCCGTCGGCAAGGCCGACCGCAACAACCGCACCATCAGCCCTTCCAACTCCGGCCGCACACCGCTGCCGTAGAAAAAGACAGAAGAGGGCATACACTCTGAACCGCCCAACTGTCCTGATAAATCGTTGAGAATGGCGATCATGTCATCCTCAGACTGATGAAAGGGGTTGATACCCTGAGTCCGTAGGCGGTCCTCCACCCCGTTATCGCCGGCCAGCACCCAGTCGGTCTTGGTACTGCCACTGTCAGCAATCAGTTTCATGCTTCTCTATTTTGCCACTGAATGCAGAAATCCCAGTCACTCTCACGAGAAACTGGGATCCTGTATTTGTTTGGAATAAATTTTGTTTGTTACTTAGGCATTAAGCATTGGGAAGTACCGATACAACACTCTTGTCGCGCTTGCCCTTGTGGAACTGTACTGTTCCATCAACGAGTGCATAGAGGGTGTCATCCTTACCAATAGCTACGTTATTGCCCGGATTGTGCTTTGTGCCGCGCTGGCGAACGATGATATTGCCGGCAACGCACTGCTGACCGCCGAAAATCTTGATACCCAGTCGCTGGGCTGCCGACTCGCGGCCGTTCTTAGAACTACCTACACCTTTTTTATGAGCCATTTCTAAGTCCTCCTCTGTTTTAAGCGATTACTGATTTAACTTCTACCTGTGTGAACTGCTCACGGTGACCGTTACGCTTGCGCGAATCCTTGCGGCGCTTCATCTTGAAGACAATCACCTTGTCGCCCTTCACGAGCGGGTTCACAACTTCACATACTACTTTTGCACCCTCTACGGTGGGGGCACCAACCTTTACTGCACCGTCAGCATCTACGAGCAGAACCTTGTCAAATTCAACAGTCTTGCCTTCTTCCACATCCTTGATATGGTGGACAAAAAGCTTCTTGCCTTGCTCGGCCTTGAACTGCTGACCCTGAATCTCTACAATTGCGTACATTTTGCTTTTTATTTGTATTTAGGGGTTTTCTCCGCGAGGCGGCGCACGTCCGTACGCACTTTACTAAGCCCCAGCGAACTCTAACGGGCTGCAAAGGTACTAATTTTGTAGTGAATTGTGAAAACTGGAAAGTGAAAAGTAGGGGGAATTATGAAAGTTTAACAAAATCTTTTCCTTATGTCAGCTTTATTTCGTACCTTTGCACACCTATTCGATACAAAATGGAATTGAAAGTAAAAACCATTATCATATTTCTGCTCACGGTCACCCTCAGTTTACAGGCACAAAAATACGAAGTACGTGCCGTATGGCTCACCACTATCGGCGGCATAGACTGGCCCTACGCCAAAACCGCCAGCGCACAGAAACAGGAGATGATCAGCACGCTCGACCAGCTGAAGCGGGTGAACGTCAACACGGTGCTTATCCAGACACGCGTCCGGGCCTCAACCATCTATCCCTCCGCCATCGAACCTTTTGACATGTGCCTGACAGGTACCCACGGCCGCAATCCGGGCTACGACCCCCTGGAGTTCATTGTTGACGAGTGCCACAAGCGGGGCATGGAGTGCCACGCATGGATAGTGACCATACCTGTGGGAAAGACTAGTGAGGCACGCTTCAAGGAATTCAAGCGCAAAAACCCCAAACTGGCCAAGAGCATAGGACAGGACGGGTTCATGGACCCTGAAAACCCGGCTACGGGCGACTACATTGCCAACATCTGCGCCGAGGTGACACGGAAGTACGATATCGACGGCATCCACCTAGACTACATCCGATACCCTGAGACATGGAAAATCAAGGTGCCGCGACAGAAGGCCCGCGACAACATCACCAGCATCGTGCGCGAGATAAACCGCGCCGTGAAGTCGCTGAAACCGTGGGTGAAGCTGTCGTGCTCGCCTGTCGGCAAGTCTGGCGACCTGTCCCGCTACCGCTCAGGCGGCTGGAACGCCTACAACGCCGTCTGCCAGGATGCACAAGGCTGGCTACGTGAGGGGCTGATGGACCAGATGTACCCGATGATGTATTTCCGCGAGAACAACTTCTATCCCTTCGCCCTCGACTGGCAGGAACGTTCCTACGGCCGTACCATCGTCTCAGGTCTGGGCATCTACTTCCTCTCACCACGTGAGGGCAACTGGACGCTGGGTGATGTGACCCGCGAGATGAGCTTCGTCCGCCAGAACGGCATCGGCCACTGCTACTTCCGTTCGAAGTTCCTGACCGACAACACCCGCGGCATCTACGATTTCGTTCGACAGTTCGACGAGGCGCCGGCACTCATACCGCCGATGACGTGGACGTGGAACGAAGCCCCGACATCCCCTACCCGACTCGACATCCAGCGCGGCAGCAGTCAGGACCACCTCAGTTGGAGCGGTGCTACTAATCCATCGCGCACCTCTTACCTATTATATAATATATATGCCTCGACTATGCCCAATGTGGACGTCAACGAGCCACGCAACCTGATTGCCACACGCCTGCAGGCCGAACGGCTCAACATCCCCCACACAAACGGCCAGACGCTGTACTATGCCGTCTGCGCCCTCGACCGCTACGGCAATGAGAGCGCACCGATTATGTCAGATACGAGAAAGAAAACAATTTCGATTCCCCGTTCTATGACTCCGAAGGACACCCACATCCCGCCCTTCTACTACATCTGGAGCAAGAAACAACAAAAGAAATACAACAAAACCCATTAAAAAACCCCGAAAACTATGGAAAGAACCTGGAGATGGTTTGGCAAGAAAGACAAGATCACGCTTGCCATGTTGAGACAAATCGGCGTCGAGGGCATCGTCACCGCACTGCATGACGTTCCCCTTGGCGAGGTGTGGACACGTGAGAAAATCCGCGACCTGCGCGAGTATATCGAGAGCTACGGCATGCGCTGGAGCGT
>CAMHNI010000027.1 GCA_946186505.1 uncultured Prevotellaceae bacterium
GATACTACCTAAAGCCTTGATTCCCACACATAAGCGGAGCTTGCGGAACTTGAATAAATAATTGGAGAATTGTTTGGCAGTTTAAGAAACACGAACTTCCCAGTGCCAGCAGCATCAAAAAGGCACTCGACGTGCTCAAGGAAAAAGACCTCGTCTACAGTACGGCTGAAGGCTGCATTGTCTACGACCGCTTCCTTGACCTCTGGCTAAAACGTGTATTTATCTAAAGAAAATAAAGAAGAAATGACGTTCTTGTGTTCCTTGTTACATTTGCTGGTAGATGGGCTCTGCGTGTGCTGTCTTTATCTGATGGCATCGTCGCTTTGGAAATGGCTGGTGGTAATCTCCTATGGACTATCGTCGTCGTGTTGGTCGCCTTGAGCCTTTGCTTCTATTTCGTTAGGAAATATCGGAAATTAGACTTGTAACCTTCTCAGGTACTCCAACGACAACGTGCTGAAAGACGACGGCATGGGAACACACACTGGAGGTCGCAACGATGCGGTCTCCAGTTTTTCTATAGAATTTTCATTGGAGTCAATAAAAAAGTTGGGTTGCGATGTCACAAAATCGCAATTTCTGCGTATTATTAGTAAAGAGACAGTCTGAATGACGCAAGAAGAATTCAAGGAAGAAGCGCGACGGCTAAGGCCGCGACTGCTGCAGACAGCCCGGCGATACCTCTGTGAGGATGATGCCGAGGACACGGTGCAGGACGTACTGCTGCGCCTGTGGCAGATGGTCGATATGCTCCGCATGCCCATCGATGCGCTGGCAACGGTGCTCGTCCGCAACTTCTGTGTTGACAGGCTGAGACGTCAGAAACCGTCGCAGGCGCTGACCGCAAACTGCGAACAGGCTGACGAAACTGAAACCGACGAGCGCATAGAGCGCGTATTGGCAATGATTGACACCCTGCCCACCCTACAGCAGACCATCCTGCGACTACGCCACATGGACGGCATGGGGATGAGGGAGATAGCCGAGCTGACAGGCAGCAGCGAGGTGGCCATACGTAAGGCACTGAGCCGGGCAAGACAAACATTAAGACAACAATACGAGAAACGATATGAATAACTTGCTGAAAATAAGAACCCTTACCGAGAAGTTCTTCGACGGCGACACCACGCCAGCGGAGGAACAGGAGCTGTACGATTTCTACCAGCAGGACAACATTCCTGAGGACTTGCGCCCTAACCGCGAGCTCTTCAGAGACTTGGCGGCGCTGACGACCCTCTCCCCGACCCGTAATGCCGAAGAGCCCGTCGCAACAGTGCGTAGCCTTGAGCCACGTCGCCGCCGTTGGTGGGCAGTAGCTGCCGCAGTGGCCGCCTTGCTGATAGTGGGCGGAACAGCACTCTACCACTATCAGTCAGAGAACGAGTGTGTGGCCTACATCTACGGTGAGCGGGTGACTGACCGTGAGGTGGTGCTTGGCGAGATGCAGAAGACGATGACGGCCATGACTGCCGACGGCAGCGACGTGGTAGAGGAACAACTGAAGGCATTGTTTGGTAACGATTGAAAAGTTGGAAGATTGAAGATAAAAGTAAGACAATATGAAACGTATTCTTTATTTATCATTTGTCATTTTTCAGTTATCAGTTAGCGGCGCAGCCGCGCAAACGGGACTGAAGATCAACGAACTGTTCGAGGGCCGCATCATCCCACAGGAGAAGATGGTGGAAACCCGCGTTCGCGGCAAGACGCTGGCCAAGTATCAGCTGACGTACTACCGCAGCGTGCGCTTCACCGCCACATCGGAAGAGGCTGAACGGTTGATGCACATGGTGGAGGCCGACGGCAAGGGGCACTTTGCCACGGGAGGCGATAAGTCCTTCAAGACGATGTATGGAAAGGAGCATAGCATCACCTTCAAGACCCAAGTGAGGAAACAGGGCGACAAGAACTGCTTCCTGTGCTATCAGTCGTTTTGGAGGGGCAACAATCCAGAACGTCAGGTGACTGTCATCTACATGGAAGGCCCCGTCAGAAGCTTGGAACAATTAGAAGAACTGTTGAAGATTGAAGATTAAAAGTAAGACAGATATGAAACGAACCATTTATTTATCCTTAGTCATTAGCGTGATGTCATTCAGCAGCGTAGCTGCGCAAAACGACACAGTAGTAATACACAATCCCCAAAAGGTGACCATCGTGACAGGTGACTCGCTACAGAAAATCATTGTCAAGGGGAAAGAGGGCGACGACAAGTTCGTGTATCAGAACACCATACAGCTCGTTGACTCCAACTATGTGAGCACCACCCGCATCGGTCGCGACCGCTGGGAGCTGATACCCAGCGTGAAGGTCGGCAAGAAAAACGACGACATGAATGGCAGTGGCTCCAGCAACAGTATTTCCGCCCACATCGGCATCGGCTTTACCGCTCCGACCAAAGCCGACACGCGCACGGACTTCTCGACCTTCAAGTCGTGGGAAATCTTTTTCACCCCGATACAGTTTGACCACCACTTCGACCGTCGGGAGCGCAACACCGTGTCGTTGGGCTTCGGCCTCGACTGGAAGAACTACCGCATGACGGGTGATACACGATTCACGAAAGCCCCCGACGGTAATGTCGTCGTAGAGAAGTATCCCTTGCAGGTGTCGCCAGATTTCTCGCGCATAAAAGTTTTCTCGCTCACGGCTAATCTCGGATTTGAGCACAGCTTCAACGACGACTTTTGGATTGGCTTCGGTCCAGTGGTAAACTTCAACGTCTATGGCAGCGTCCTGACGGAATACACCATGTATGGCGATGAAATGAGGAAGCTGGAAAAGAACATACGTCAACGTCCCATCACCGTCGACTGGATGTTGCGGCTTGGCATCTTCTCCATACCTTTTTACGTCAAGTACTCCGACAACAACGTGCTGAAAGACGGCGGCATCAAGTTCCGCTCACTCTCCTTCGGACTCTATTTATAGAAAAAAGTGTCGCCAAGGAATACAACCGCTACGGAGCGCCGGTGTGTCAATAGTCGATTGGTCAAAATACTAAAAGCCTGATTATTAATGGTTTGACATTTTTATCTGTGAAATGTGGAGAAGTCGTTGTGGAACCCGTTCCCATTCCCAATCC
Organism: uncultured Prevotellaceae bacterium; assembly: GCA_946186505.1. GTDB lineage: Bacteria > Bacteroidota > Bacteroidia > Bacteroidales > Bacteroidaceae > Prevotella. The sequence continues at coordinate 3,086 of CAMHNI010000027.1, forward strand.
ATATCTTAATCCTGAATCCTCGGAGCAAGTATTCGGTATCGTTGAGCAGATGCCGTTATTCCCTGGCGGTGACAAGAAGCTGATGGATTTTTGTCGGAGAACATTCGCTATCCTGAGGAATTAGCTGAAAGTTGTATTCAGGGGCGAGTCATCGTTACCTTTGTCGTAGAAAAGGACGGCAGCATCAGTGGAGCAAAGGTCGTCAAAAGCGTTCACCCGCTGTTGGACGAGGAGGCTCTGAGAATAGTCAATGCGATGCCCAAATGGATTCCCGGCAAGCAAAATGGCGTGACGTACAGAGTGAAGTACTACCTTCCTGTAAACTTCCGACTGCAATGAGAGTTCCCATGATTGGCATCTGCCGTCACCGCATTGCTACCGACGGTCAGGGAGTGACCACGCTCGTGGCCTTCCACGGCTGTCCGCTGCGCTGCAAATACTGTCTGAACGCCCAGTGCCTGCGAGCCGACGGCATCTGGCGGCAGATGACCGTTCAGGAGATCCTGGATGAGGTGACTCGACTGCTTCGAATATGTCAGTCCGCACGAAGCACGCTGATGTCCATTTTCCTGCTGAGACGGCTCTTAGTGCTGCGTATAGCCTGTTCGGAGCAGCAGAAAGAGCGCGCTTTCTGACTGTCGGTCTTACCGAAATATTCCATCATGCAAAAGAACGTCTCTTTCGGCGTCAGGGGCGACGACGACGTGCTGAGTGCGGCAGCAAGTGCTGCGTCAACCATGGGCAGCGTCTTCAGCGCAGCCTGCTCTTCACGCTTGCCCATCTGGCTGATGTTCTGGTCGTTGATAATGGCAAAGAGTACGTCAACGCCCATCTTGGTCTCGCCGATGTCGAGCCGACACTCACCCTCGCTGCACGTTTCCGGTGACGGCGACGGCGTCTCCGCCAGCCGTTGCAGTCCCGCTCTCAGCTCACGGCGGGCGTCGACGATGCGCTGGCGATAGCGACGCGACAGGGCTTTCATTCTGAAAACATACCACATGCCGAGAACGCCAAGCAACAGCAGAAGCAGTATGACCACCGAGACAAGCACCAACTGCCGACGCACAGCCTCGGATTGCTCCACATGAGACTGCACGCTCAAGGCATTCATATACGTCGAAGGAGTAACTGACTGCATCAGCAGCTCCAGCTCCTGTTGTCTTCCCTCACGATAATAGATGTAACAGAGCAGCGAAAGCGCATTGTTTTCAAGCGTAGAATCGCGACTAAGCAGGAATGCCCTGTTGGCGCACGCCTCAGCCTTGGCCAGCGAGCCATTGAACAATTCCTGATAAGCCATGTCCTGAAGAATGGCAGCACTGTCGACAACCTGTCCTGAAGCAGAACGGGAATTGCCCGTCTCCGACATCCGGCAAGCCACCAGCAGGCACGTTGCGAGCAGAAAAAAGGTCAGCAGTCTGTTCATTTGCCTGCAAAGGTACGAATAAAAAACGAAACAATCATTAAAAAGTTCATGGCAAATGAACAACAAACAGAAAAATGATGTAACTTAGCAGCCAGGAAAATGGGAAAAAACATGAAACAGCGATTTGCTATTATTGTGCTCTTTGCACTGATTGTCGCCTCCAGCATCACCAGCTTCGGCTGCTACAGTGCTGCAAGCCGGATGGTGAGTGAGGATATGGACAGGGCGCTTGCGCTAACCATGAGGGAACAGCAGTGTGACGTGATCAGTCAAGACACCATCAGAACATTCAACAGCCACTTGCAGATAGCGGCGCTGAGAGGGCAGGCTGCATCTTCTTCCTCTTCCTCACCATCACCCACTTCGCCATACGGCTATTAAGGGGAAGGGGCATGGTTGGTGCTTGCGCTCCCTTGTCGTCAAGCGGCATGGCCGAGCGGCAATCTCCTCAAGCGGAAACATATTCACTGCAACAGGTCATCATCATCGAGGCGTGCGGAATGGTAGGGGCTATGGCCTACACCTTCAGCGACACGTTCTGGTTCTCGGCCGTCGAGGCTGAGGTCTATGCGTTTTCCTCGTTCCTGACGGCCCTGATGTTCTGGCTCATACTGAAATGGGAGGAGAAGACTGAAGACCGGTGGATTGTCCTCATTGCCTACATCACCGGCCTGTCCATCGGCGTCCACCTGCTCTGTCTGCTCTGCCTGCCCGCCATGTCGTTTGTGGTCTATTTCCGTCGGGCGAAGCGTATCACGCTGACGGGTATGCTGACAACGCTCATGGCCGGAGGCTTGCTCGTGGGCATCATCCTCTACGGACTCATACCGGGAGTCGTGCAGATGGGCGGCTGGTTTGAACTGCTGTTTACCAACTTCTTTGGCTGCCCGTATCATACAGGACTCGTCTGTTATACCCTGTTGCTGACGGGAGCACTTGTCGTGAGTTATTATAAGGTACGAAGAAAGACGGTCAAACTGGCGTTGGCCTGTGTCCTGATGATTCTGGCCGGCTACAGCAGCTACGGTGTCATCCTTATCAGGGCGAACGCCAACATGCCGATGAACGAGAATGCACCTGGCAACATCTTTTCACTGGGCAGCTACCTGAACCGTGAGCAATACGGCAAGACGCCGCTGTTCTACGGTCCCGCCTATTGCATGCAGCAGGCGCTTGCCGTAGCCGCACAGTTTGACAGAAACAATATCTATCAACAATACATCAAGCAATATGAACGCTACAATCAGTAAATGCATCTCAGCCATGACCAGCCGCCGCATCATCATCACGGCCTGCGTCCTCATCCTCACGGGCTATCTCCTTATGTCAGGTTCAGGCAGCAACGAGCTGTCGTTCAATCCCGACATCTTCTCGTCCCGCCGAATTGTTATTGCTCCGATACTCTGTCTGACAGGCTACCTGCTGATCATCGTCGGAATACTACAAAAAGAATGATGTCAGGCGACAGACTTTTCATTGTCTTTGTAGCCACTTGGCTTACGCTTTTGCGTACAGAAAAATCGTTCCGGCGGCTTTGGAACGGTGTTCCAAGGCCTCTGGAACGGTGTTCTGATGGTTTCGGACTATATGAAAATGGCCCACAATCGTCAAATAACCAACGAAAACCAACGAAAAACCAGCGAAAAACCAACGAAAATCCAGCGAAAATCTAGCGAAAACCAACGAAAAACGAATCAAAAACTCTATAAAAGTGGCGAAAGTGGTAATATACTACCACTTCCACCACTCTTATTACCACTAAATAACTGCTTTATATACAGGAGGTTTGCATAATTAGTGGTAGAAGTGGTAATAGATTTCCAAAAAAAATCAATGTAGTGTAGATGTCGTTTATCGCTCAATACACATGAAATTGTGTCTATGTTTATGGAAAGTATACATTGCCTAAATACACATGCTTTATGCCTTCTTCTTGCGCAATTTGCTTGGCTTCCTTCAGTGTTTGAATAGGAGTCGGAGGGATGTCCTGCATCTTGTATCTGGGGAAGAAACGGCTGAAGTGCAGGGGATTGTCGGCCAAGCTGTTGCCGAATAACCAGCGACACATCTGGCGAATCATTGTCATGTCATCATTCACGCCAGGAATAACGAGGTTTGTCAGTTCTATCCACACACCGGCATCGCGCATGGCAAGAATGGTGTCGAGGACGGGCTGCAAGTGACCTCCACTGATATGCTGGTAGATATCATCGGAGAAGGATTTTAAGTCGATGTTCGCTGCATCGAGATACGGTAGCAGGTCTTTCAGAGGCTCCTGACAGACATAGCCCGCCGTGACAAGGATGTTCCATAGGCCGTTTTCATGTGCCACCCGTGACGTTTCCGTCATAAATTCAAGATACGTCAACGGCTCCGTGTAGGTGTAGGCAATGCCTGGGCAATGGTGCTTCAAGCATAGTTCTACTATCTGCGATGGAGAAAGATCATAATGTCCTACTTCCGTTGGCGATACCTGAGAAATCTCATGGTTCTGACAGTTCAAGCACCTGAAGTTGCAGCCGGTACAGGCGAAGGAGAGACACTTGGTGCCAGGATGGAAGTGGTATAATGGTTTCTTCTCAATGGGGTCGATGGCCAGTGAACAGGGTTTGCCATAAACTTCGCTCACAAGCACACCGCCCTCATTGCGACGGCTTCGGCAGATACCCGTCTTGCCATTGGCAATACTGCAATAATGCGGACAGAGCTGACACTCCACCCGTCCATTATCTAACCGCTGATAATATCTGCACTCCATCTATGAGAATCCTGTTAATCCGTGAAGCTGTGGTCGCTTAAAAGACTATTGCCTCGTAAATGTACAGTTCAGCATCCTTCCAGCCGTTCCATCCGATGCCAGCCTTGTCCTGTGCACAGTGGCTAACGAACTCCTCCTTTGTCCAGTTCACCTCGTCAGCCACCTGCGGCAGAAAAGTTCCGCTACGGTAGCCCTTACGGATATAGATGCCATGACGGTGCAGTTCAAACTCATCCAGACTCTTGATGCGTCTCATAGGCGTGAGCACAGAGATCTCAATGTCGATATCCTCCAGTTCCTCCTTGCGAACCGGCGAGAATCTTGGGTCTTCAAAAGCTGCAGCGCGAGCCATTTCTGCCACAATCTCATGCAATGGTGTGCCTTCTCCAAAATGTCCGATGCATCCACGCAGTTGCCCCTGCTTATGCAGCGAAACAAATGCTCCACACTTCTGTTTCAGCGTAGCGGTTAACGATGTTGGCTCGGCAATACGTTTCCCGTCTAATGAATCTTGAATACTTGTCAGCGCTATTTCTTTCAGTATTCGCTTCTCGTCATCAGACAGCATGAAGTCCGAGCCTGTCCGTGAAAGTCCGTTGCGAATAATCGCAAACGCATGATACCCCACCACACGACTATTCATTCCCGAGCTATGCTCGCCTACCTGTTGCCTTTCGTGATTATCTATATCTCCAGAATTCTGGTATAGCAGGTGCTTCACTTCGTAGCCGCCATCCTGAATCATCAACAACAGTGTGGCGATGGCCAGTTCTCCACAGGCACTCGTAGCCAGATTGCGGACTCCGCTTCTGGCATTCTCCTCCAGAACGTCAATAAACCGCTCCACGTTGCCGCTCTCAATAGCCTTGCCTGTCCTGCTATCTACCTCGTAGGCATCCTCGTACTTCGGATAGTGCGAAAAGTCACTGCTGATAACAAACAGGTTCTTGCCTTCTTGCTCTGGCAAGCGTCTCCTATCGTCGCCGAGCGCCAAGCGCCCTTCGGTCGAGCGATCTTCCGTCAGGTAAGGTTTCAACGTCTCGGCTATCCGTTTCAACTTGCGGAAATCGTTTGTCGATATGATAATCGGCACAATTGGTGGCACTTCTTTTAGTTGTCTCTGCAGGAAGGGCAGCTGCACCTCCAGGCAATGCTCTCTGTCGTGTGCCTTGGGGTGATAAGAAAACACACTGTCCGCCTCTATCAGCTTCTGTGCTGTTTCGATATCTACCTTTACATTGCCCAGTGGCGTACTGTAATAGTCGAACTCCGTATTCACCGAAGCCCCGTCGAACCATTCGTGATGACTTGGCCCAAGAAGAAATATCCGCTTATACGTCACGTCCTTGGGTATTGACATAAATGCAGCTGCCGCCACATTCCCTGAGAAATAGTAGCTCGCATGAGGCACAATCACCGCTGCCAAGTCAGCATATTGCTTATCTCCGGCATGAAGCGCCAGCAGACTGTCCACCTCCTCGCTCAGCTCCCTGGCATCGCCCGTATAGAACCGGTCCGCCTGTGTCGCAGGTCTCACCGTCGGTTCCTTTGCCACGTTCCCGTTACATGTATTCATCATCATTGCTGTTATGATTATTGTCAATGCCTTCATCATTCCACCTCCATCTGTCCACGATAGCTGATAGACTAACGCATCTGTTGTGTTACTTCAGCAGGTTGTCGAGCCAGTCCTCCAGAATTGACTTCTTGATGCCCTGTGTGGAGCTTTCGCGTTCTTTCCGCATATAGTCGCGCAGGCTGCGCGCATAGTCAAGGTCGTACTCGTCCATATCCTTGAAAGTCCGAGCATTCTTCACTCCCTGATCGTAACCCATCCTGTACAGGCGGTTCATGGTGTTCTCGTGGTCTTTCTTCTGTTTTTTTGTGCGAACGCCGATATAGTTGAGCCATGCCTCCTTGGAGATATGCGTCTGCCCGCGCTGCTGCAACTCCCTGAGGTGCTCGATGCGCGCTTCCCACTCTCTGACGACGAAGATGGTGCTGCTGCGTTCGGTGTTCTTCCACAGCGAACCGGCCTCCAGCAGGTTTTTCTTCGATGTGAGGTACATCACTTTTCCGTTGATAATCTTTTTCTCCTTCGGGCGGCTGGCTATCTCAGCCGACTTGGCATCCTTCGCTGCCAGCGTCTGGCGGTATGGGCGTATCTGCTGCTCCAGGCGCGCTATAAGCCGGTCGATGGGGATCATGCCGCTGTTGTCGGCCATGTCGCACCCTACATACAGCAGGTCGTCGCCGCCTTCGGGTAGCAACTGTTGAAGCTCGTCCTTGTTGTCCCACGTGTCGCGGATTTCCTTAATGGCCTGCGTTATCTGCACAGCGGTGTCGAAGAGCATCTGTCCCACCTTCGCCCACGTTATTTGTTCGGTCTGGGGTTTGAACTCCTTGGCCAGCCACTCATCGGCAAAGTCCCACTGTTGCCGCAACTGCAGCTTGGCATCCTTGCCACTCAGCTTCTTGGGGTACAGCTTGGCCTTCTTCAGAGCCTTGGTGTTCTCGTCGTAGAAATTGTTGAGCAACTTCGCGTCGGCAATTTTCATCCTGATGCTTGACGGCGGGCGCATCTCGCTTGCCGAAACCTTATATTGCGTGAGGGCCATCAGTTCCAGGGCTATGGTGCTCTTCAGCTTACCCAGCAGTGGCACGCTGCCGCTGTTATTGATGATGCCCTTGCGTATCACGCCGTCCACGGGGATGCCCCACACGAAATACTTGTGGTTGGCATTCGTCTTCAGTCGCGGCGAATACCATAGCTCCACGTCTGTCTCGCCTGCATCGCCCATCTTCAGCTGACCGCTATACACACGGCAGCGGTCGCCCTTGTAGGTCACCTCCTCGCCAGTGGTCCTCATCGTGGAGGTCTTGGGCATGTCGGGCAGGTTGTAGCTTGGGTCGTAAGCGCCGAGAAACTGCTGAAGAAACTTCTTGTCGCCCTGCAAGCCCCAGGGCAAAACGTCGCTGTATAGATACACGCGCCCCTCGGCAGACACTATCACCGTATGCAGGTGCATGGCTTCATCCACTATGTGTACGTCCTGCCCGCTCATCTTAACCAGCGTGGTGCGCTCACCGTTGTAAGCACGTCCGTTGGAGAATTTCCGCACCACGCCGCTGTGATACTCGTAACTGCGGTAGAGCAAGGCACCCTCGAACGTCGTTGTCTTGGGGGCTGCTGCCTTCTGCTTCTGCGAAGCTTTGCCCTTTGCGGCTGTCGTCTTGCCTTTGCCGGCAGTGGTGCCACCTTTTACAGTGGCAGCAGGGCGCTTCTTCTTGCTTTGTGCCGATGCTGCGGAATGCGGGTTTGGGGCAAGCAGCAGTGTAGCCATCACTATCAGCATGAGCCAACTGCCGAATGTCTTCTGTGGATTGGCATAAACTTTCATGTTATTGATATTATAGTTTGTTACGCCTGCAAAGTTAATGTTTTTTTTTTGAATGGACAAATTTACTAATTGACAAATTTATGAAAACACTTCTCCTTGACTTCTTCATCCTTACCTTAACTTGTTTACTATTATTCCTCCTTAACTTTTTTTTCCTCAAAAGAGCGGCTTTTCTCGTTTTTTCTTTCTATCTTTGCGGCGCAAACCTAAGAACACTAATTATAAAACATGAAAAGATGAACGAAATTCAGAACCTACAGCCGCAGTGCATCTGGAAAAATTTCTATGCACTGACACAGGTGCCCCGCCCAAGCGGACACTTGGAGAAAGTACAGCAGTTCCTGCTGGAGTTTGGAAAACAGGCCGGCGTCGAGGCCTTCAAGGACCCCGCCGGGAACATCGTGTTCCGCAAGCCGGCCACACCGGGCTATGAGAACCGCAAGGGCATCATCCTGCAGGCCCACATGGACATGGTGCCGCAGAAGACGCCGGAATCGACCCACAACTTCGAGACCGATCCCATAGAGCCGTGGATTGACGGCGAATGGGTGAAGGCTCGTGGCACGACGCTCGGTGCCGACAACGGACTCGGCGTAGCCTCGATTATGGCCATCATGGAAGCCAAAGACCTGCAGCACGGTCCCATCGACGCCCTTATCACCCGCGACGAGGAGACGGGCATGTACGGTGCCAACGACCTGCCCGAAGGTGAGTTGCAGGGCGATATCCTGCTGAACCTCGACTCCGAGCACTGGGGTAAGTTCGTCATCGGTTCGGCCGGTGGCATCGACGTCACCGCCACTCTCGATTATAAAGAGGTGGAGACAGATAAGGATGACAAGGCCGTTCGCATCACCGTGAAGGGCTTGCGTGGCGGACACTCCGGTCTGGAGATTCATGAAGGTCGCGGTAATGCCAACAAACTGCTGGTGCGCATCGTCCGTGAGGCCGTCGAGGAGCTGGACGCCCGCTTAGCCACGTGGCAGGGCGGCAACATGCGCAACGCCATCCCCTTCAAGGCCGAGGCCGTGCTGACGCTGCCTGCGGAGAACGTCGAAGCCCTAAAGGAGCTGGCTGCCGACTGGCAGGAGGACTTCCAGGACGAGTACAAGCAGATTGAGACGCTCGGCATCGAGGTGCTGGCCGAGGACGTGGAGACACCGAAGATGGAGGTGCCCGTCGAGATTCAGGACAACCTCATCAATGCCATCTACGCCTGTCACGACGGTGTCATCCGCATGATACCCTCCTATCCCGACGTCGTGGAGACATCCTCGAACCTCGCCATCATCAACATCGGCGACGGCAAAGCTGCTCTGAAGATTCTGGCCCGCAGCAGTCGCGAGGACATGAAGGACTACATCGTGAAGACCCTCGAGAGTTGCTTCTCGATGGCAGGCATGAAAGTGGAGACCGCCGGCTCGTATGGCGGCTGGGATCCGAACCCCGACAGCGAAATCCTGCACCTATTATTAAAAGAGTACAAGGAACTGTTCGGCCAGGATGGCATCATCCAGGTTGACCACGCCGGCTTGGAGTGTTCCGTTATCCTCGGTAAGTACCCGCACTTGGATGTCGTCTCGTTAGGCCCCACGATGAAGTCGCCGCACACCACCACCGAGCGCGCCCTCATCGCTACCGTCGAGCCTTTCTGGCAGCTGCTGAAGAAGACGCTGGCTGACGTGCCGGTGAAATGAGGTGTTAAGCCATAGGTGAAACTTTTTTTTGCAAGGTTATGATGGGCCAGGCCATGGAGACTCCCTACACCGACTACAAGTACGACGACCACGGCAACTGGATCAGCCGCAAGATATCGATGATGGGCCGGGAAATGGAGCAGACGCGCAAGATTGAGTACTACGAATAAGAAACTGAGAAGCCCCAATAACAACCCGCACTTGAACAAAGTGCGGGTTGTTTTTTGTTAACAACATAACTTTTTTCTCTTTTCACTTCGTGCTTTTCACTCTTTTTATTACCTTTGAACGATGTTCGAAGATACTTTCGCTCGAAAAAACTCAAATTATATTTGTTTTTTCGCTCGCTTATTCGTACCTTTGCACCCGATAAACCAATTTAATAATTAATTATGGACGACTACCCGGCGGATAATTACAATTCGTAATGGCGGGGGACACGGTGGCAAGGCTGCTAATCCCTTTGCCGCTAAAACCATTTCACAAACGAAAAAAGGATTAGCACAATGAAGACTTTCTGGAACACCCAAGGCGGACTGACCCAGCTCACAGAGTGGCAGCCCAATTGCTGGATACAGGTGACATGCCCCACCGAAGAAGACCAGCACGAACTCGAAGAGAAGTTCAACATCCCCGACTACTTCATGTCGGACATCAGCGATACCGACGAGCGTGCCCGTTATGAGTACGATGACGGCTGGATGCTCATCATCCTGCGTATCCCCTACGTCAAGGAGATACGTTCGCGGACACCCTATACCACTGTCCCTCTTGGTATCATCCATAAACGCGACGTCACCATCACCGTTTGCTATTACGAAACGAACATGATGATTGACTTCGTATCCTTCCAGCAGAAGCGTGGAGAGGGCTTCACGGACTATGTCGATATGATATTCCGCCTGTTCCTCTCGTCGGCTGTCTGGTACCTGAAGCGCCTGAAGCAAATCAATATGTTGATAGACAAGGCCAAGCGCAACCTTGACCGCGAGGTGAACAACGAGTCGCTGATTGGCCTGAGCCGCCTGCAGGACTCACTGACATACTTCCAGACTTCTATCCGTGGCAACGAGACGCTGCTGTCGAAGCTGAAGTTCAAGCTGCAGATTGACGAGCTCGACGCCGACCTCATCGAGGACGTGAACATCGAGATGACGCAGGCTCGCGAGACCACCAACATCTACTCCGACATTCTGGAATCGACGATGGACACCTACCAGTCGATTATCAACAACAACATGAACCAGGTGATGCGTACGCTGACGTCGGTGACCATCATCATGATGTTCCCCACGCTCATCGCCTCGCTCTTCGGCATGAACCTTGTGAACGGTATGGAGGAAAAGTCATGGGGCTTCGTCTTCGCCCTCACCATCTCTGTCTTCGTATCCTTCGCCTGCTGGTGGTTCTTCCGCCACAAACGGCTGGTGTGATGTTCTTGTAGTAGAAATCCAAAAACCAATTATAGAATGAACAGACTATTCATGTGGCTTGCCTTGGCGGGCTTGGCAATGACGGCGACGGCTCAGCGGCTGACATCGCCCAACAAGAAGTTGACGGTAGAAGTGAAGGATGGCCAGTGGGTCATCGGCTATCAGGGGCAGCAGGTGCTCACGATGAAGGGGACAGCGTCTTTTCTGCCTCAGAAGATGGTGAAGGCCAAGAAGGTGAAGGCTGACTACATGATGATAGAGGGTAAGCGCAGTCACTGCGTGAACGAGGCCAACGAGTATAGGGTGGGGCAGATGACGCTGCGCATCTATAACGATGGCCTGGCTTACCGTTACGAGTCGCCCGTCAAGGAGCAGGCAGCCTACGTCATTCCCGAAGGTATGAAGCGGTGGATGATGCAGTGGACTGATGGCGCTGAGAACTTCTATCCGCTGATGACGACATATAAGGTGAAGGCGCAACGCTCGTTCAGCGCAGTGTCGAAGGATGCCGACGGCAACTGCGTGCGCTGGAGTTTCCCGGTGTTGCTGGAAGCCTCCCCCGGCCCCTCCCAAGGAGGGGAGCCTTTGTTTGCACTGCTGACCGAGGCCAACATCGAGCGCGGACAGAGTGCGTCGAGCCTCTACAACGACGGCGAGGTCTACCGTGTGGTGCCCGACGAGGGCGACAACCTGGGCCATACGCCGTGGCGTGTGGTCATCGTCGGCACGCTGGGCGATGTGGTGGAGTCGACGTTAGTCACCGACGTCAGCGAACCCTGCAAGCTGGAGGACACGAGCTGGATAAAGCCTGGCGTGGTGTCGTGGGTCTATTGGGCCTACAACCACGGGTCGGACGACTATAACATCATCAAGAAATACACCGATCTGGCCGCCACATTGAAGCTGCCATACGTGCTGATTGATGCTGAGTGGGACCGTATGGGCGGCAACGGGCGGGCGGGCGAAGCCCGGGAGGGGGATGGAAAAACCATTGAGGATGCCGTCAACTACGCCAAGTCGAAGGGTGTGAAGCCGATGATATGGTACAACTCGTCGGTGGGCTGGGTGGACGGTGCGCCTACGCCGAAGTTCCGCCTGAACAAGCCCGAGGACCGCGAGAAGGAGTTCGCTTGGTGCGAGAAGATTGGCGTTGCTGGCGTGAAGATTGACTTCTTCAGCGGCGAGAACCAGAAGAATATGGACTATTGCATCGACCTGTTGGAGAGTGCTGCCCGCCATCACCTGCTGGTGAACTTCCACGGAGCTACTGTGCCCCGCGGTTGGCAGCGCACCTATCCCAACCTGCTCTCGACGGAGGGCGTCTATGGAGCCGAGTGGTACAACAACGTCCCGACGTTCACCGACAAGGCCGCCAGTCATAACGCCACGCTGCCCTTCACACGCAACGTCATTGGTCCGATGGACTATACGCCTTGTGCCTTCAGTGACTCGCAGCATCCGCACATCACGAGTCACGCCCATGAGCTGGCTTTGACGGTGCTCTTCGAGAGCGGTCTCCAGCACTTGGCCGACCGTCCCGAGAGTTTTCTGGCTCAGCCGCAGGCCGTCCAGGACTTCCTCTCCAAGCTGCCTGCCGCCTGGGACGAGACCCGCTTCGTGAGCGGTTATCCTGGCGAGAGCTGTGTGCTCGCCCGCCGCTGCGGCAAGACGTGGTACGTGGCCGGCATCAACGGCACCGACAACGAAATGACGCTCAACGTGCCCCTTGATTTCCTCAAGGGGAAATACACCGCCACCATGTTTGCCGACAGCGGCAGCAAGGAAGAACCTTGGCGCATCGAAACCATACAAAAACTCCCCGCCACCGTCACCTGCCAGCCGCGAGGAGGTTTTATCTTCCGTGTTGAATTACAATAGAGGGGATTGAGTTATGGATGGGTAAATCGACAAAAATAATACCAGAGGTCAAAGCCGACGGTGAGTGAAGACGGATAGGCTTTTGTTCCGTCGTTCAGTTCAAAGAGAGGAGTGAGGCTCTGGGAATAGTTGATAGTGATGGGACCCAATCCTGCGGTCACTAACCATTGTACGCCAAAACGGGAAGTATGGCAGAGACCAAGTCCCGTTTGCAATGAAAACAAACGGTTGTTGGTCTGAGCACCTATTAACAGCGGAATGCGAACGGCCGTGAAAGATAGGTCATCTTCTTTGTCATTTTCATCTGAAGGAACTATTTCCACTCGATGACCATCCTTTTTGGCGCTGTAGTTCTTAGAGAGATTATACGAATATCCTCCTATTTGGAAACCGGCAGAAACACCCACTACGCCACGATATAGGTTCCTGGAGACTTGCAGAATAGTGAAGCCGCAATCAATCTTGTTGAAAACACCACTTCGCAAATGAAACTGTGCTTGCCTGTCTCCCATGATGCCACCGTTCAGCCATGATGAGCCAAAGCATATCATCGGTGATGGTGGGTTATAGCGTTCAAGGTTCTTGTCGTAGTAGTCTGGCTCTGGTGCCAGCAAAGTGAGGAATCCTCCTATAGCCCAATTCTCTTTGTACCGTGGAGAAGCCGATTCATCTGTTTGAGCCATTCCCGATAGGGTGACGGTGGCTAACAGCCCTGTGAGTAATGTTTTCTTGTTCATAGTAGGTTCCGTACATTTCTGGGTACAAAGATAGTGGAATGTCGAAAGAAATGGTTAACACGGTAACCTCTTTTAGAATAGTTTATAGAATGATTAGGTTTGTGATTCAGTACACAATACTCCTTTATTTGTCGGATTCCCATAGTCGCTGAAACTCTTGGGGCGGCAACAGCTCCAGGGTTTCATCGTCTTCTATGCAGTAATTATTGTAGTATTGCAAATCGTTCATTAAATCTGGTAGCGAATCTCCTTTCGAAACGTCGTAACGCAGAATCTTATCAGGATAAACAATCATAGCCCTTTTGATCTCTGACTGGAAAGAGCATTCAAAGTAGCAGACATCATTATCGTATTCTATGCCGACTACCTTAAAATAGATGCCCGTCTGATGAGAAAGCTCATCCTCCTTGATTCTTTCAAACAACTCTTTCATTCTTTCCAATAGTTGATCATTTACGTTGTCACGCGAAACGTGCAAATGGAACAAGGCTCCGAACAAAGAACGCTCTGCAGGTTCTTCCTCTGTAATACCGTCTATCTGTAGAATGTCGTTCAAACGGTTGTCTATGACATTTTTTACAGCTTGGGTGTAGGGATTTGTATAAGTATAAAAGGAGATGCTCAAATCAGAACTCTTGACCATGTAGTTTAAGTAAGCGTCCAACTTATCATCACTAAAAGAAAGAGTATAATCGTGTATGTCGTCGCAGGCCAACGTGTCGCCCCACTGCTCTGCAATCTTCTGCATCCATGCTATATCGGCTTTGCTGACTTTCTTGTATTGTTTCCTGTACTCGCATACCTCATATAACGTGACTCCAACTGCCATCAGGAATGAGAGGAATATGTTAAGCAGAAACGGCATCCTGCACAGCGCACCAATGATGACTGCGGCCAAGAATACAGTCAAGAAATAAAGTAGACGTTTCGTCATGTTGTTGAAGTTGCAGACATGCCGTTGCGAATGGTTTGTAATCTTGTATCGTTTCACAAACTATTTATATACTCTATAGGCAGTTCTGTGATGTCGGCAATGTCCTCTGCGGGGTAGCCCTTGGCCTTCATACGGAGGGCGACTTCACGTTTACCCTCGTCGTGACCGTCGATGAAGTAAGTCTTCATCACATCGTTCTCAATCATTCGGCGCTCCATCTCACGTATATACTGCTGACGCTCCTTGTCGGGCAGGCTGTCGATACGTAACCGTTCTCGGGCTTCGGGCAGCCCTTGGGCCGTGAAGCTATCAGGAATGTCGCCCGTCTTCAAAAAACTAATCCACTGGTCAAGCGATTCCTTGGCTACCTTGTTGAAGTTGTTCACCTTCAACACAAAGTACTCAGGCATCAAGTCGCCGGGTTCTTCGCCACCAAACAGTTCGCGTTGCTTCTTCGATAACTTCAGAAGATCACCGTCGTGGAGTCCCCGGAAGTCTGTTCGTCCACGATAGACGTAGTCTGTTCCTTGTCCGAGGTCGAAATATACAATGTTGATGGAAAAGACCTTCTGCACCTTGTTGTAATCATCGCCCGACTCCATATAGTCGGTTATTACCTTCGAAGTTCCATACAGCATACGATGCAGATAACCATATTGCCGTTCGTTCTGTACCTCGATGATAATCTTCCGACCGTTACCATCTTCGCACATAATGTCAACACGGTTGTATTTGTCGTTGGCATCCTCCTGATTACCCTCACTTTCCAGAAATTTGTGTATCTTGATGTTCTGTTCCAGTAGTACGGACAGGAAACCTTCGAGCACAACGTGGTTAGCTTTGTTGCGCAACAGGCGTTTCATCGCCCAGTCGAATCGGATATACTTACTCATAGTTAGTGCTTTTGAGACATCTGCCCGCAAAGTTAAGCATTATTTCTCATTCTGCCAAACTTTTTCCTGATTATTAGTGCTGTGCAGCCTCTATCCAGCCGAGGAGGGCGAGGATGGAGGCGTTCCAGTTGATGGCTATCTCGTTGCTGGCATACGACTGCATGACGTCAATGTATGACTCGTCGGGCTGTTTCGAGGGGTAGGTCTTCACCTCGGCAATGTCCTGCTGTCCGGGGTTGGGACCGCCGGCAACCAAGCCGGGGAAGGGTGCGTCGATGCCGTCGGCCTCGCTGATGCGGTGGTGCGGGTGCATCGGACTCTTCGTGCCGAAGCCCGTGATGTAGCAGTAGCCCGTGGCGTTGCGGCCCAGGACGTAGTCAGCGTTCTGCTGGGCAGCGGCGAGGTATTTGGCGTCGCCTGTCAGTCGGTTGGCGATGCAGAGCGTCAGACCGTTGGCACCGAAGGTCTCGGCCAGACAGCCCCAGCCGAAGTCGCGCGGCGAATTGCCGCAAGGCGTCTGGAACGACGAGGCTTTGGTGGTGGCGATGAGGCTGTCGCAGTAGGATAAAAGCCTCACCCCCGGCCCCATTCCCGAGCAAAGCTCGCCTACCCGTAGCCTTTCTCCGAGGGGAGAGGGGAGTGATTTGTCTTGCATCAACAGGTCGTAGGTGCCGAGGGCAGCGACGTTGCCCCAGGTGGGTGCGCTGAAGCGCTTCGGCTGGTTCTTGGCGATAACGTCGGCAAACTGCTGGTCGCCGGTCAGGAGGTACAGCTCGGTGGCGGCCCAGTACCACTCGTCGGTCACGTTAAAGTCGCCGTATTCGCCGGTGCTGACGGCGGGGTCGGTAAGCCTGCGCTGCTGGTAGAGCACACGGGGATTGCGCTCGGCCCAGCCGTAGGCGGCTATGGCGGCACGGGCGGCCTCGTCGGCAAACGTCGGGTAGTCCTTGTTGCCTTTGAATATGCGGGCGGCCTGCGCCATAACGGCGGCGAAGTCGAGCGTGGCTGTGGTGCTCTTCTGGACCACGTAACGCTGCTGCTTGCAGTCCGTCGGCATGACGAAGCCCTCGAAGTTGGGTGTGGTCAGCTTGTGATAGACACCGCCGTCGTAGGGATCCTGCATGGTGAGCATCCAGCGCAGGTTGTACATCATCTCGTCGAGGACGTCAGCAGTCTGGTTCTTGCTTTCAGGGATATTGACGCTGAGGCCGTCGTAGTAGCCACGGTTCTGCTCGTAGCTGCAAAGCACGATGCCAATGGAGAACGCAGAGTTGACAATGTATTTGTTATAGTCGCCGGCATCGTACCAGCCTCCCGGCGACGATATTTTGCTGCCGGCAGGACGTCCTAACGAGGCGGCTGAGGGGTGAATGAGTACCTCAGTGTCGGGATGTCCGCAGGGACGGGCGTAGTCGCCGGCATACCGCTGTTCGATGGGCATGCCTGAACGGATAAGGTAGAAAGCCTTGAGCGTGGCGGCGGTGACATCGCGCAGGGCATTGTCGCCGATGGTGAACGTCGCCGTTTCAGAACCGCTGCTGATGGTGTAGGTGCCGGGCTTTGTCAGTGTCGAGAAGTCGATGACGGTGCGCAGCTTCTTCGACCACGGCGACGTGGCGGTGCGCAGCACACGGGGCTTCACGGCGGCCTTCTTGCCCGTCGTGGCATCCTTGATGGTTACTGACTTCGCCGTTCCTTCGATGATGGCAGTCTTCTCTTGGTTGGGGTACATGCCGACCTGATTGAGTCGGATTTGGGATTTGGTGGCTATTGGCAACATAAGCAGTGTGCCGAACAAACCGTAGCAGATAGCTTTTGTCATAAGTATTGATTGAAATAAAAAGGGAAACTCCCACAATCAATGATTGCGGAAGTTCCATTTCGAATTGTCGCTGTTGAAGTCGTACTCGGCCAGTGTCGGCGTAGAGTCGCCTGCCGAGTAGAGGCAGATGTGCGTGTTCAGACCCTCACGGCCGGGGATGACCTTCGGCATGATGCGGAAGGTGCCGTCGGTGAGCTGCTCAATGCGCCACAGCTGTTCGTCGGCGCCGGTGTAAGTGGGAACGGTGGTCACCTCCATGTCGGCAGTGGCAGCCAGTGCGCGCTCTGTGCCGTCAATGGTGATCTTGAAGTAGGGGCCACCGAGATAGCCGCCCTTACCTTCTGTGGGCTGGACATTCCAGCGCTGCCAGGGACGGAACATGTAGTCACCGATGCGGGCGGCGATATTGCCTTCGGGCCAGCTGCCCTTCACCTCGTCCAACGTCTGGTTGGCAACGGGTTTCACGGGCTGCTGCATCTGTTCGCGGTTAAACCAGCCCTGTCGGGCCACATTCATGCGGACGAAATCGACGGCCAGCTCCAGTGCATAGCCTCGTCGCTCGCTCTCAATCTCGAAGACGCCGCCCTTGAACTGTTCGCCCCCAACGGGCCAGCCGTTCTTCCACAGCAGCGGTCGGATGGCCAGTGTGGAGCGTCCTCCCATATCAAAGTCGGCCTCCCAGTGGAACGACATCACCTCGACACCCTCGTCGATGATGGTGCGGCCGAAGTGGCCGGCACCCGTCTTGCGGTCGCCGGCGGCAATCACCATCTTACCGCCACCGTGGTACATATCGCGGCCAACGTTGTCGAGATAGGGCCCCTGTACGCTCTTGGCACGGCCTACCACAATATTATAGGTAGAGTTCACACCGTCGCAGCAGGTGCCGTGGGTACCCAGGAGGTAGTACCAGCCGTCGCGGTAGATGAGGTCGGTAGCCTCGCAGTCGATGGCAATGTCCTTCTCCTTGTTGCCTGCTACACGAAAGCCCGTCTTCGGGTCAATCTCGATGAGGCGGATGGTGCCGAAGTAAGTACCGTAGCTGGCCCACAGACGGCCCGTTGTGGGGTCGAGCAGCACACCGGGGTCGATGGCATCCTGGTCTTCCATACCGTCGGAGGCGCATACCTCAACGGCTGTAGACCACTTGAAGTCGGGCGACTTCGGGTCGAGCGTCTTGTTCCACATGGTGAGGATGCGGCCGCTGTGTCCGCCGCCCAGTCCGCCACCGGTGGCACCGTAGATGCAGAGGTAGCGGTCGCCAATCTTAATCATGTCGGGGGCAGCGCCGCCACCAGGGCGCTCAGCGCCGCTGTGCCAGCTCCAGCCGTCCTCAGAGATGAGGCCTCCGCCGCCGGTGCCGAAGGTATAGTACTTGCCGTCGCACTCGGCGATGGTCGAAGGGTCGTGGATAAAAGGTTCGCCCACTTGCGCCCTTACAGGGCTAAATGATAATGAACAAATGATAAATGATAAACCTGTCAGATATTTCGTTTTCATAATCTGTGTCGTTATTACGTTATGTCGTTATTACGTTATTTTGAGGAGACCGTTACCTTGTAATTAGTTACGGGATTACCTTTCTTATCGACGAAGCGAACGCAGAAGTCGCTCATGCCGGGGCCGTTGATGATGGCACCGCGCAGAATGTTGCGGCCCTTCTTCAGCGTCAGGCGGGGCGACATGGCATCGTCCTTCACCATACGGCGGTCGCCGCTGAGCAGCAGGGCTTCCTCGCCATTGAGCCACCACATGGATGCAGAGTTGGAACCAACGGCCAGACGGACGTTCTCGATGTCCTCGTCGCAGTCGATGACGGTGACGGCCCAGAAGAGCACGCCGTAGACCTTCGTGCCCCATTTCTCGGCAAAGCGGAACAGCTTCACGTTGAAGTTCTCGCTGTCGAGGGCATGCCAGGTAAGCGTCTGGGTGACAGTCTTGACCTCGGGCTGGGCGGGTGCCTGCTGCATACCACGCCCGAAGCCTGCCGGGGCCTGTTCTTGTTTGAATGTAGCCTTCACCTTCTGGCCGTTCTTCGGCAGAATGGTCTGCTGCCCTTTGAAGTATTCGCGGTTGAAGTGCTCGCGCAGGTAGCTGTCGGTGAAGACGGTGTTGCCACTGTTGGGCTTGTCAATGGGCTCCAAGAGCATCCAGCGACGGATGAAGCCCTCGTCGTCGGGCTGTGCCGACGGGGTGGTGACAGGTGAGAAGTAGCGCGGACGGTTCTTGAACTGTACCCAGTCGATGCTGACGGCACCTTCACCCTCATTGGTGATGACCAGGTTGGTGACACCCTTCGGCGTGTATTCCATAGTAGCGGTCTGCGTGAGCCACTGGTTGCGCAGGTCGCGGTTGAAACGGGCCATCATCGGATTGGCAGCGGCACCTGCGGGTGGCTCTGGCGGACGCACCGTCATTTTGAAGCGTGCGATGACCCTGCCCTTGGCGTTGCCCTCGCGGATGCAGAACTCGGTGTCGTCGGTTGCCTTGGCGTTGACAATTAAGTAACCGTCGGTGATGCAGCTGAAGTCAACATCGTCGTACTTGATCCAGCTGCCCTTTGTGGGCATCGTGGCGCAGTCGCCGCTGAAGGCACGGGTGGTGTCAACATGCTCGGTGGTCACACCGTCGGCAGCGGTGCTGTAGCGGTCAATCTGAATTTTCTCCGTGGCCTTGTTGATACCTACGCCACGCATGGTCTCCTTCACCTCCTGGATGGTACCGTCGGCATTGAACGTCAGCTTCTCGATGCATGCCGAGCGGCGCTTGTCGTCGCCAGGCGAGAAGAAGTTGGTGTGGTAGAACAGATACCACTGTCCCTTGTAATTGATGATGCTGTGGTGGTTGGTCCAGCATCCGTTGGGGTGTTCGGCCATAATCAGGCCCTTGTATTCGTAGGGTCCCATGGGATTCTTGCTCATGGCATAGCCGAGGACTTCAGTGTTCTCGCGGACGTAGGGGTAGGTCAGGTAGTACCATCCGTTGGCCTCGAAGGCAAAAGGACCTTCTGCCTGACGGTTGGGCAGACCCTTAAGGCAGTTGACGCCCATCATCTCAAACTCGCGCTCGCCCCACTTGACGGTTTCCTTCGGCGTGTCGTCGGCCAGCTCCTTCATGTTGGGCTTGAGTTTGGCGCAGCGTCCAGCACCCCAGAAGATGTAGGCATTACCGTCAGAAGCCTGGAGCACGCAGGGGTCAATGCCGTTGATGCCCTTGATAGGCTCCGGTTCGGGAATGAACGGCCCCTCTGGGCTGTCGCTGGTGGCTACGCCGACACCGAAGCCGCGCATGGCTCCGGCAGGGGTCGATGGGAAGTAAAAATAGTATTTTCCATTACGTTCAACGCAGTCGGGAGCCCACATGGAGTAGGAGTCGGGTCTCACCCAAGGCACTTTGTTCTGGGTGACAATCACGCCGTGGTCGGTCCAGTCAGTGAGGTTCTCTGACGAGAAAACATGATAGTCTTCCATGCAGAACCAGTCCTGACGCTGTCCTTCGGGCGGCATGATGTCGTGCGACGGGTAGAGGTACACCTTGTTATTAAATACGCGCGCGGTAGGATCTGCCGTGAATTGATCGCGGATGATAGGGTTTTGTGCCGCTACACACAACGTCAGTGTAGGCAATAGTAGGGTTAATGGTCGTCTCATATAAAAAATATTAGTTATTGATGGTTTGTGCAAAGATAGGTAAATAATCTCAGATGGCAAGGCCAGAAACGCAGATATTTTACAATTGTTACGAAGATTAAATAATCTGAAACGTTACGACAAACGCTTTTGCCTCCAAACTGCTAACTTTGTGCCCTCATTACGACAATTAACCAATAAAACAATGAAGCGACTTGTTATCATGGCGACAATGGCAGTATCGGCCTGCCTGTCAATAGAAGCCCAAACATTACCATTTCAAAATCCAGATTTGTCGGCCCGGGAGCGGGCCATTGACCTGTGTTCAAGACTGACGTTAGAGGAGAAAGCCATGCTGATGCTCGACGAGAGTCCTGCCATTCCCCGTCTCGGCATCAAGAAGTTCTTTTGGTGGAGTGAGGCGCTGCATGGTGCTGCCAACATGGGCAATGTGACAGTGTTCCCTGAGCCAGTGGCTATGGCCTCGTCGTTCAACCCTGATTTATTGTATAAGGTGTTTGATGCTGCCAGTACCGAGTTCCGTGCCCAGTACAATCATCGCATGCTTAACGGGGGTGAGGACGAAAAGTTTCACAGTTTGTCAGTTTGGACTCCTAATGTGAATATCTTTCGCGATCCGCGCTGGGGTAGGGGACAGGAAACCTACGGCGAAGACCCCTATCTGACCAGCGTCATGGGAACACAGGTAGTTCGTGGCCTTCAGGGACCCGAGGATGCCAAATACCGCAAGCTGTGGGCCTGTGCCAAACACTATGCCGTTCACAGCGGCCCTGAATATACCCGCCATTCGGCCAACCTGACCAACGTATCGCCCCGTGATATGTGGGAAACCTATATGCCGGCCTTCAAGGCTTGTGTGCAGGATGCCAAGGTACGCGAGGTGATGTGTGCCTATCAGCGGCTCGATGATGACCCCTGCTGTGGTTCACAACGTCTGCTGCAGACCATTCTACGCGATGAGTGGGGCTTCCAGTACCTCGTGGTCAGCGACTGTGGTGCAGTCAGTGACTTTTATGAGTCTCACAAGTCTTCGTCATCACCTGTTACTGCATCTGCTAAGGCTACTATCGCCGGAACCGATGTGGAGTGCGGCTACGGCTATGCTTACAAAAGCATTCCCGAGGCCGTACGCCGTGGTCTCATTACGGAAGCAGAGGTTGACAAACACGTCGTTCGTCTGCTGGAAGGTCGCTTCGACCTGGGTGAGATGGATGCCCCGTCGCTCGTAGAGTGGTCAAAAATCCCTTATTCGGCCATGGATTCGAAGGAGCATCGCCAGATAGCCCTCGATATGGCTCGCCAGACCATCGTGCTGTTGCAAAATAAGAACAATATCCTGCCGTTACAGAAGGATAAGGAGAAAATCGCTGTTATCGGCCCCAATGCCGACAATGAGCCGATGATGTGGGGAAACTACAACGG
This sequence comes from uncultured Prevotellaceae bacterium, assembly GCA_946186505.1. Lineage (GTDB taxonomy): Bacteria > Bacteroidota > Bacteroidia > Bacteroidales > Bacteroidaceae > Prevotella. Next base: position 25,137 of record CAMHNI010000027.1, read on the forward strand.
TACGCCTAATCACACCATCACCATCCTCGACGGCATCTGTGAGAAGTTAAAAGTTAAAAGTGAAAAGTTAAAAGTGAACAACCCTAAACTGTTTTACACCAAGGGTTGCGACCTGACCTACGACAAAGTGATGGAGTGTCTGATGGCCTCGCAGTGCAGCTTCGAGGGCAAGAAGGGCATGAAGGGTACCTTCTGGAACAACCGCAAGATGGAGGGCAAGCCCGTCACGACGCAGTATTATACCCAGCCACTGGCTGTCACCACCTTCGGTATGCACAACTTCGCTCCCGGCGTGCAACTTGAGGATTTTTCCGCTAAGTACGAGACCGTGTTCACGCCCAAGGAAGCTGGCGAATACGTTGTCAACGTTGACGGCTGTGGCCAGTTTGAGCTTTTCATTGACGGTGTTCAAAAGTTCCGTCACCGCATCTGGCGCACCACGCCCAACCGCGTGGCCATCCAAGCCGAGAAAGGCAAAAGCTACAACATCGAGGTGCGCTTCTCGCACGTCCATACCTATAACGCCAACCTGAAGATCAACATCGCCAAGGAGCACCCCATTGACTATAATACCGTCATCAGCCAGCTGAAAGACATCGACAAGGTCATCTTCGTCGGCGGCATTTCGTCGGCTCTCGAAGGCGAGGAGATGCCTGTCGAGATTGACGGCTTCAAAGGTGGCGACCGCACTCACATCGAACTGCCCAAGGTGCAGCGCGACTTCCTCAAGGCACTCAAGGCCGCTGGCAAGACCATTATCTTCGTCAACTGCTCAGGCTCAGCCATCGCCCTGTTGCCTGAGACGGAGACCTGCGACGCCATCGTCCAGGCCTGGTATCCTGGCCAGGAGGGAGGCACTGCCGTTGCCGATGTGCTCTTCGGCGACTATAACCCGGCAGGGAAACTGCCCGTCACGTTCTATAAGAGCAGTGACCAGCTGCCCGACTATGAGGACTACTCGATGAAGGGCCGCACCTACCGTTACTTCGACGATGCCCTCTTCCCCTTCGGCTACGGACTGAGCTATACACATTTCGAAATGGGGAATGAGAAATTGGAAATGAGAAACGACGGCAGCGGGACACTGACGGTTGATGTGACAAATACGGGCAAACGCGACGGTACTGAAATCGTCCAGCTCTATATCCGTGACCTCCAGGATAAGGATGGCCCGCTGAAGTCGCTGCGCGGTTTCCAGCGCGTGACGGTCAAGGCTGGGCAGACCAAAACGGTGACGATTCGGCTCACACCAAAGTCGTTCGAGTTCTGGGATTCGGCAACCAACACCATGCGCACGAAGCCTGGCCGATATGAACTTTTATTTGGCAATAGTTCGGCTAATGGTAGTCTGAAACGCCTTGAAACGGCTTTGTAATAGGCAATTGTTACGAAAGCGAAAAAGAATGAAACATGTGCAAAAAGGCCGTTAGGATAATAACTTTAACTTTGCAGCAGAAAACCGTAAACATTTTATTATTAACTAAAAAACTAAAAATGAAAGCATGAGAAACTTTGATTTCATGAAGCGAACGTTGGGAATGGTGATACTGTTCCTGATGCTTTCAGTTCAGGGAGCCTGGGCTCAGACAGTCAAGGGTACCGTGAACGACGAAGCTGGTGAGCCGGTTATCGGCGCGTCGGTGAAAGTGGTTGGTTCAAAGACCGGTGCTGTGACGGACTTCAATGGTAAGTTCTCCGTCACTGCGCCCTCAAATGGCCAGCTGGAGATCTCCTATGTGGGTTACACAACCCAGAAAGTGTCAATCAATGGAAAGTCGGACATCACCGTCGTCTTGAAGGAGGATGCCCAGTCTTTGGAGGATGTGGTTGTCATCGGTTACGGTACCCAGAAGAAGAAACTGGTGACCGGTGCTACTGTTCAGGTAAAAGGTGATGACATCGCCAAGCTGAACACTACCAACGCCCTCGAGGCCATGCAGTCGAGCACACCTGGTGTGCAGATTACGCAATCATCGGCACAGCCTGGCAAGGGTTACAAGGTTTACATCCGCGGTATCGGTACTACGGGTAATGCTGCTCCTCTCTATGTGATTGACGGTGTGGCAGGCGGAAACCTTGACGGTATCAACCCCGCTGATATCGAGAGCATCGACATTCTGAAGGATGCGGCCTCGGCAGCCATCTACGGTGCGCGTGCTGCCAACGGTGTGATTCTCGTGACCACGAAGCAGGGTAAGGAAGGGAAGATTGAAATCAGCTACAACGGCGCTATGGGCTGGTCGAATGCCTACAAGCGTCCGCAGCTGCTCAATGCTCAGCAGTTTATGACCATCATGGACGAGAACAATTTCAATGAGAAAGGTTCTAAGCTAAACTGGGCAAGCATGGTTCCCGAGAACATTCTCAAGAAAGTGAATGATGGCTGGGAAGGAACTGACTGGTGGGATGTGTTCAAGAACAAGAATGCCCAGCAGCAGAATCATTCTGTCACGTTGACAGGTGGTTCAGACCGTTCTAAGTTTGCCATGTCTTACACCTATACCGGCAATGAAGGTATCATGGGTGCTGATATGGCTTCTTTCTACAAGCGCCATACTATCCGCGTGAACAGCGACCATGTGCTGTTGAAGGCCAAGGACTTCGATGCCATTACCATTGGTGAGAACATCTCTATTGGTTACAACAAGAGTCACGATCTGGCAGAGGATGGCATGTACTGGAGCTACATCCACAGTCTGCTGCAGACTTCGCCGCTCATGCCACAGTATGACGACAAGGGCAAGATCTATAATTATCAGGATTATGACGGCACACTTACCAATGGTAAGGGCTGGTATCCCGCATTGTTCAGTAACCCCTGGGAGAACCTCTCCAAGGGTGGTTTCAACTCTTTAGCAGAGAGCCGCAACATCAATGCCAGTGCTACTGCATTCATGACCATACAGCCGATCAAGGGCCTGAAGTTCCGTTCTCAGTTCAACTACAACTGGGGTTCGGGTGCATACCGCAACTATGGAGAACCACGTACGCCTGCTGAAGGTGCTGCAATAGTAAAGAATTACAGTGTTAACCAGAGTGCCTGGCTGAATTCTAATTATTCTATTGAGAACACCCTCACTTACGACCTTCCTGTTATTTCAGGTCACAAGATCAGCGCAATGGTTGGACAAACCTACCAGAGCACTGCTTGGAGCACAAATGTCGGTGGAAGCAACAGCGTGGAATACGGCAAGCAGCTGGCAACGCTGAAAGGCTGGGACTCTGCATGGCTGGACAATGTGAAATTGGTAAACGCTACCGATGCCTCTTTGACAGGAAGTCCTAATGACGAGGAGTATCTTGCTTCTTGGTTCGGTCGTGTGACTTGGGACTGGAACGAGACTTATATGGCTACCGTCACCATGCGTTATGATGGTTCAAGCATCTTCACTGACGGTAAGCGCTGGGGTACCTTCCCCTCTGTTTCTGTTGGTTGGGTGATGAGCAATGAGAAATTCATGCAGAGTACTCAGAGCTGGCTGGACTTCTTCAAGATTCGTGCAAGCTGGGGTCAGAACGGTAACTGCGCTATTGACAAGTACCAGTACCTGGCTACGATTGCCCTGTCCGGCCCTAACAATGACAGTGGCTACAAGTTCGGCTCTGACATGGCAACCTCAGTCAGTGGAACTCCTACTGTCGGTGCTTACTCAGACATTGTGCCTAATCCTGACCTGACTTGGGAGACCTCTGAGCAGCTTGACTTCGGTTTCGACGCCCGTTTCCTCAACAGCCGCTTAGGCCTGAACTTCGACTGGTATAAGAAGACCACGAAAGACTGGTTGATTACTGGTCCGCAGATTGCTATCTACGGAACCAACCCTGCAGCCATCAATGGTGGTGACGTAGAGAACACCGGTATTGAGCTCGCTCTCACTTGGAACGACAGGATTGGCAAGGACTTCAGCTACAACGTGGGTGTGAACTTTGCTACCAACAAGAACGAGGTAACACGTATTGCCAACGAGAACCACTACATCAACGGCCCCGGCGGCGTGCTGTCACAGGGTACTGAGTATATCTACCGTGCAGAGGAAGGCAAGCCCATCGGTTACTTCTACGGTATGTCATACAGCGGCATCTGGCAGAATCAGGCACAGATTGATGCTGCTAACGCCCAGTCGATAGAGCGCTACAAGAACGCACACCCGGACATGAGTGCAGAAGACCTTGCCAAGTTCAAGGGCACATGGGACGGTGCACAGCCTGGCGACTGCATCTGGGACGACTATAATGGCGACGGTGTCATCACCTACGCAGAAGGTGCTACTTGCGACCGTCATGAGATTGGCAATCCTAACCCTGATGTGATGCTGGGCATCAACCTCGGTCTGAATTGGAAGGGCTTTGACTTCGCTGTCAACGGTGCCGGTGCATTTGGTATGCAGATTATGCGTTCGTACCGTTCGTTCGGTGACGCTCCTTACCAGAACTATGATACTACAGTCCTGAATCGCTGGCATGGTGAGGGTACCTCAAACGATCAGCCGCGTCTCAGCAACAGCGGTACTGGCCAGAACAACACGATATGGGTATCTAACCGTTATATGGAGGATGCCGACTACTTCAAGATTAAGACCGTGACGCTGGGTTACGACTTCAAGAAGATCTGGAAGTCCTGTCCGCTGCAGCAGCTCCGCTTCTATGTTCAGGCTCAGAACCTCTGCACATTCACCGGTTACACCGGTCTCGATCCTGAGGTGGGTAACAATGCCGGTGGCTTAGGCTGGGCATCAGGTATTGACCTTGGTCTATATCCTACCTCTCGTACATATTTGGTTGGTGCAAGCATCAAGTTCTAAATGAAAAGCGAAAAGTGAAAAGTGAAAATTGAGAAATAATATGAAGAAATATATTTTAACAGCAGCAGCTGTCTTGTCAGCTGGCTTGTTTACATCCTGTAATGACATGCTGGACACCGATCCGCGTGTGACACAGATGACTCAGGCAACCTTCCCGGGTAAGCCTGCAGATGCAGTGGCTGAACTTGCTGCGACCTATAGTATTATGAATACGATGGGCGGTGGCGATTGTGACACACAGAATCCTTTCTACTGGTGGGAAATCATGTCTGACAACTGTTACGGCAGTGGCGGTCTGCAGGACAACAAGGTGAAGTCACTCCATCATCTGGTGGAGATGAATGTCAATCAGTATGAGCAGGCTTTCATCCTCCTCTACGGCGGTATCTCACGTGCCAACAACACGATTGAGACAATCGACAACATTACCTGGTCTGAGGCTCAGAAGGCCGACCGCAATCAGTATCTCGGTGAGGCTTTCTTTATGCGCGGCCTCTATACGCTCTGGCTCACCCAGTTGTTTGGCGATGTGCCTCTGATTACTTCAACCACCATTACTCCTGAGATGGAGAAGCAGGTGAGTGCAGAGGAGTTTATCTATCCCCAGATTCTTTCCGACTTTAGCTCTGCCATCAGTCTGATGAAGGAAGAGAGAGCCAATGGTTCGGGTCATGCTGACAGGTATGCTGCCGAGGCATTCCTCGCCCGTGCCTATATGTTCTGGGCAGGCTTCTACAAGAACGTCAAGGACCTCGCTACCGGTGATGCCACTATCAACCTGGTGAAGCAGGAGGGCTGCGACAAGGAATCGCTGGCCAAGGCTGACGTTGTGAATGCCCTGAAGGATATTTACGACAAAGGCGGTTACAAGCTCTGCGAGGACTTCCGCTCACTCTGGCAGTACTCGAACAGTCTTCTCTGGAAAGAGGCTAACGACGAGGACGGCCACAGCTATGAATTCATCAAGGACATGAAGGAAGAGAACTGTTTCGACAAGCCCGGTATGGGTAACGGCAACACTGAGGAAATCTTCCAGATTCAGTTCATGAATGCCTCTGCATGGGGTATTAACGGCGAGCGGAAGAATGGTGGCATCTATTCTACAGCCCGTATGTATTCAAACTACATCTCTGTGTTCTGGGGTCTTCGTAATGGTAAGTCAAATCAGAATGGTGACCGTAACTTTACTTACCCGTTCAACCAGGGCTGGGGTCAGGGTACGCCTTCATGCAACATCTGGGATGACTGGACACTTGCCGAGAATGCCGGTAACTATACCGACCTGCGTAAGAGGGCTTCTATGATTGACCTTGTAAACGAGCTTCAGGGCTATACCTTCGAGGCTGACGACTGCGAGGAGTCGGGTTATTCTGTCAAGAAGTACGCTGAAGTCAATCTCGATGCCTGCGATGCCAACAACGACACGTGGTGGTCGAAGTGTGAGGGCTATAGCAGCAGCTCACTGGCCAACAAGATGCAGGGCGACCACTTCGAGGACTTCTATCTGATGCGTTATGCCGACGTCCTTCTGATGCTGACCGAGCTGACCGGTAATGTCTCCTACATGAACCAGGTTCAGGCCCGTGCCGGTGTACCTCTGACGACAGCATATTCTTTGAAGGCTGTTCAGGACGAGCGTCGCTGGGAGTTCTGCTTCGAAGGAATTCGTTTCAACGACATGCGCCGCTGGACTGGTAAGGACTGCAAGAACAGCAACTACGCTCCTGATGCACTTCAGGCTCAGTCTGGCAAGCAGATTGTCTGCAATGGCGATAAGGCAAACAAGCGCGCCATGCAGCACATGACGTGCTCATGGACTGAGCGATATAAGGCAACCAACGGTTTCTTGTCTAAGCCCCAGTCTCAGATTACCCTGATGGATGGTAATCTTGAACAGAATCCCGGTTGGGATGCTGCTGATCCTAACACACAATATAAAGCACTTTACTAATTAAAAGAAAGGAATGAATATGAAAAAGATATTTTTGCTTTTTGCCGCAGCCTGTTCGTTCGTAGCCTGTGATCCTGTTCATGAGGATATAGGCAATGACGGCAACATCACGCTTGATGAACTCAAGGCAAAGACCAGTGTCACTGTTGACAAGGCTTCCAATGGCCAGAATGGTAATGTCATCACCTGCACCACCTCAGCCCCTGTCAATGCCAAGTGGACTATTGACGGCAAGTCTTTCTACAGCAACTATGCATGGAAGAAGATGAAGGTCAACAGAGATGCAAGTGGTAATTACACGGATACTGAGTACACCGTTAATATCACGGCTATTTGTGCCGATGGTACTGAACTCAAGGCCGACTTCCCTGTAACGTGTCAGACTATTACCAATCCACTTACCAAGTACTGGATTTATGGTAAGGATCCTGTTGCAGAGCCGCCGTTCAGCCCAGGTGCATGGGATGCTGCAGCCATGCGTTTCAGCAGTAATGAAGGTCAGCACTTCCCTTATCTCGAGGATGCTGTCTATTGGGGCTTCAAGACCCTCATCTTCGACATCTCAGACGCTACGCCCGACTGTGCAGGCCGTATCATGAACGGCTGGTGGAGCGCACGCTATGATGACGAGAAGGATGTTCAGTTCACCAACGGTCTGTGGGAGCTTCCTCTCACCGAGGCTATTGCCAAGGACTGTGCCCGTGGTGACGGCGGAGCAGGCAAGGACCTTGACCTTATGATTACTTCCGGTAGCTGCACCATCAACTCTGTGTACTATGAGGAATAACCGTTCCTTATCAGTATAATAATTAATAGGCTGACTCATTCTCAGGAAATGAGTCAGCCTTTCATCTAAAAAGAATGACTAAACAAAGCAATCTGTCCCGGACCGTCTTCTATGTAAGCTTATTGGCTTTCATATCGTTTGTCGCGTACCTATTATATATAAACGAGGAGGTGTTTTATACGGCCCACGACCGTTCCGAGTTTATCTTCGGTGCGCCATTCTTCCATACCCTTATGCAGAAGCCTTTTGGCCTGATGCAGTATGTTGGAGCCTGGCTCACCCAGCTATTCTGTCATCCGGCCTTCGGTGCTGGTGTGCTGGCGGCTATCTGGGTGCTTATCTTCTTTGTGGGTGCAAAAGCATTCAGGTTGCAGACCAGTGCCTCCGCACTGATGCTCTTGCCTGTAGCCTGTCTGCTCACGTCGGTTGTCGACCTTGGCTACTGGGTATATGTCTCAACCATCCGTGGCTATTGGTTCTCTCAGTCGGTAGGCTATCTCGTCATGCTTCTGCTCCTGTGGGCTGCGCATAGCACACCACGCAAGTGGCATCTCGTCTGGTATCTGCTGGCCTTTTTCCTCTATCCAGTGCTGGGGTGGTTTGCCATGCTTTTCGTACTCTGTTTAGTGGTTGCCGGAAAACCCACCTGGCGAGAACTTTTAGGCATTGTCCTGCTCGTCTTTACCGCTTCTATCTGGCATACGCAGTTCTATTCGAATCAGAAATTCGACGATGTCATGCTGGCCGGATTGCCCCGCTTCATAACAGCAAGCGACTGCACTGAGCATCTTTCCATCCCGTTCTGGGTGCTGGGTGCTGTCTCTGTGCTTATTTCGTTGTGTGGCAGGTATCTTGCTAAATGGTTTGTGCCGGCATTGAGTGTCATAGTCGGCATCGTCTTCACCACGTCGCTCATGTATCATGATAAGAACTACATCGACGAGATGCGCATGGTGCGCATTGCTTGCGACGACAACTGGAAGGAAGTGCTCAGTATGGCAGAGGCCAAGCATAAGCCAACCAGCACGATGATGTTTCTCAAGAATATTGCCCTGATGAACGAGGGCGGCCTGCTCGACCGTTCGTTCAAATTGGGTAACGACGCTGCGGATATTTACAACCCCGATAAGCTCCACGTCACCCTTTTGGACATCGCGTCGCCGCTGGTGTATTATAATTACGGCATGTTGAACGAGGCCATCCGCCTGAGCTTCGAGAATGCCATACAGGCCGGCTTCTCGCCCTTCTACCTGAAGATGCTTGCCCGTTGTGCCTTGGCTGTAGGTGATGAGAAACTGGTGGAGCGCTATACGACCATATTGCACCATATTCCGTTCTACGGCGATTGGCAACCGGCGCCTGTCACTGAAAAGATAAAGGAGCTGCAGAAATGCTATCCTGATGAACTCACCGGTGTTGAGAACAGCGACAGCTATCTTGTCAATGGCATCAGTCTTTGGTATGAGTCCGACAGTAAAGTGGCTTCAGAACAGGCATTGTTCTATTCCATGCTGCGTTGCGACTCGCGCCGTTTCTGGTCATCGTTGCGCAACTATGTGAAGCTTCACATGAACGAGCAGTTCCCTGTTCATGCTCAGGAGGCTTATATCTTGTATATGGATAAGGCCCCGGAAGAAAAGCGCATGATGATTCCCGTTGAACAGGCCGTTTACGACCGCTATAAACTGTTCTGGACTACTTTGGAGGAAAAGGCGAAGCCAGGCATGACACTTGACCAGGCCGGTGAGGAATTACGTGAAGAATTTGGAGACACCTATTGGTGGTACAATCTCTTCGGACGCAAACCTATTAATATACGTGGTAATGTTGGACACGAAGTTGCATCATAAGTTATGAAAAGATATATCTACTCCCATTTCCTGCTGTTGGCTGTTGGCTATTGGCTGATGGCATCTTGTGGCGGACACCCCTCTGTGCCCTCCGCCTTCTCCGTGTCCTCTGTGCTTCCGGCCATCTTCCCCGATTATTGCGATGTCACCGTGCCTTGCAACATTGCGCCGCTCAACTTCATGCTCCCTGCTGACGAGTACGATGAGTGCGTGGCTCGTCTCACCACCCCCGACGGCCAGCAGCAGACCTACGGCCATGGCGTAAAGGTGCAGATTCCTGAGGAGGAATGGCACGCCATGCTTGATGCCTCGAAAGGTAAAAGCATCAAGGTGGAGGTCTGGGGCCAGAAAAAGGGCGAGTGGCTGTCGTTCAACCCGTTCGAGATACATATAGCCGAGGAGCCCATCGACGAATACCTGTCGTATCGCCTCATTGAACCGTCGTATGTCGCGTGGACCTTCATGGAGATAGCCCAGCGCAACATTTCCACGTTCGAGGAGACGCAGATCTTCAACAACGAGATAACCATGAATGACAGGGAGAAAGGCCAGTGCATCAACTGCCACAGCTATCAGAATTATAAGACCGACAACATGCTCTTCCATGTGCGCCTCTCCAATGCCGGCACCATCATTGTGAACGACGGCAAGGTGTCGAAGGTCAATCTGAAGCGCGACTATACCATCTCCTCCGGCGTCTATCCCTCTTGGCATCCTACTGCCAAGCTCATAGCCTTCTCGACCAATAAGACCCGGCAGGCATTCCATACGTCCAATCCCAACAAGATTGAGGTCTACGATGAAGCCAGCGACCTGATTCTCTACGATGTAGAGACCGACTCGGTGAGCATCGTCAGCAACGATTCCACGCTTTTGGAGATTTATCCTACCTGGTCGCCCGACGGCAAATACCTCTATTACGGCAAGTCTGTTCCCCTGCCAGAAGAGATGGAAGGTCAGGACATCAGAACCACCTACGCGAAGATACAATACAACCTCTATCGCCGTTCGTTCGACGTGGAAACCCATAACTTCGGTGATGAGGAACTTGTTTATGATGCTGCTTCTGACAATAAGAGCGTCACCCTGCCACGCATCAGCCCCGACGGGCGCTATCTGCTGTTTGCCATAGGGCAGTATGGCTGTTTCCATAGCCGCCACCATGATGGCGACATCGTTTGTATTCCGTTGGAACAGTATACTGGTACGCCTCTCAATGCTGAAAACTCTACTCCCATCGATCTCTCCCTCGTCAATAGTAAAGACTTTTCTGACAGCTACCCCTCCTGGTCGAGCAACGGCCATTGGATGATGCTGGCCAGCCGCCGCGACGACGACAACTACAGCCGTGTCTATTTCGCCTATTTCAACAATGGGAAATTCGCCAAGGCCTTCCTTCTGCCGCAGGAAGACCCCGAACTGCACGTCAGCCTCCTGAAGAGCTACAACCGTCCGGAGTTCATGGTCGAGCCTGTCAAAATCAGTGTCGAAGAATTCAGCCGAGCCTTTTAAACGATGTTGAAAATGACCTATATGCCTAAATAAAGAATCCGTCATTCCGTCACTTTCCCCCTATCGTACTTGTAATCAGTAGGTTACGGTGTGATGGACAGGGGTGACGGATGACGGATGGAGGAATGCGGGCGCGCAACAGGACGGTCATCTTGGCAGTCCGCTGTCACCGCCCGTGAACAATCATTCACCGCCCGTGAACATCGACATTCATCCGTCACCGCCGAGCATCCGTCACCCGTCACCATAATCCGTCACAACATATCCTTCTGATTGTCAGACTTTTTCATAGCTGTGACGGATGTGATGGATTTTTTCTGAATCTAAGTCTTGGGGGCATCCTTGTATCCCCAACACGAGTCCACTTTAGCTTCTTGAGAGAACGAGGAGCATAGCCTTTTACGCCTACGGCATGAAGAAAAACATTTAATCTTTTGATTTATCAGAAAAATATTAGTACTTTTGCAGAAAACTTTTCGTAAAAACGAAAGCAGGCATGAATAATAACAATACAGCCCCCACCCCCGAGTTATAGAAGTGCAACTAAAGAACACCCATTGAATGGCAATGATAATTAACCCCAACAGGGCATTAAGCCGCAGTTTCCTTCGCAATCAAGAGACGAAGGAGACCAAGGACGTATTCCGCCTGCAACTGGCCTCCTTGCTGTCCAAGCTGGATGACCAAGAGGATGAAGAATACAACAAGACCTGGATTCACGATTTCCTTACCCATACGTTTTATGGTGACCCTTATTCGGTCAATACCCGCAAGAAGGTGGATCAGGCTATCTATGGTCCGGACAGTCAGAAGCCTTGGGTACTGATGGAGATGAAGGCACCCGGCAATATTTCGGAAATGCCATGCGATGGTCATTTCGACCGCAAGGGTTTCATCCAGCTCGTGCTCTACTATATGAAGGAGGAAAAGGAGCGTGAAAACAGGGAAATCAAGCATCTGGCGGTTACCAACGGCTATGAATGGTATGTGTTTGAACGCAAGCTGTTCTATAACTTCTTTGGCAAGAACCGTCAGCTGTGGAGCGAGATTCAGCGATATGAGCGTGAGAACAAGACCCGTGACGAAATCTATCAGGAGGTCATCGCCCCCGAAGTGCGTAAGGTTCAGCAGCAGTTCAGCTATGTCTATTTCGACCTGCGCAAGTTCGCGGGACAGCTTGACGACACCGCCATCTTGCGAAAGCGCAGTTTCGAGGCCCAGTGCAAGTTCTTCTCGCCCATCCACCTCTGTATGCTGCCATACGACTTTGACCACAACCATCTGGACACGCAGTTCTACAACGAGCTGCTTTACCTGATGGGAGTCGAGGAAACCCGTGTGGGGCAACTTGACGTCATTCAGCGCCTGCCGGAGAAGAAACGCGAGCAGTTCTCGCTGCTTGAGCAGGCCATCTGGCATCTCACAGCGCTGGGCGTGAAGGATGACGAACTCTATGACACGGCCATGGGCCTCGTCATTTCGTGGATAAACCGTATACTATTCCTGAAGCTGCTGGAAACACAGCTCGTCAACTTCAACGGTGGCGACCGGCAGTATAAGTTCCTGTCGCCGACGGGGACTGCCCCGTCACTGGTGGACAGCTATCATTCGCTGTTCGACTTGTTCTTCAAGGTGTTAAGCAAGACGGAGGAAGAGCGCGACCTGCGGATCCGTGACCGCTATAGGCGCATTCCCTATCTGAACAGTGCCCTGTTTGAGGTCTCAGAGCTGGAGAGGCAGTACTTCACCATCAATGCCTTGCCCCACGGCCCCATGAACGTCTATCCGGCCACGGTGCTGAAGGACAGCCGGGGGCGTGTGTGGAAGGAGAAAGTGGACTCACTGGAATATCTGCTCCGCTTCCTTGAGTCGTATGATTTCGGCTCATACGAAACGGAAGAGGAAGAGGAGGAAGAACAGAAGACGCTGATTGACGCCTCCGTACTGGGCCTCATCTTCGAGAAAATCAATGGCTACAAGGAGGGCGCCTACTTCACGCCGGGCTACATCTGCGAATATATGTGCCGCGAAACCATCGAGCGGATGGTGGTGAAGCGCATGAACGAACATTTCCAATGGGAAAAGCCCTGCGAGAGCATCGACGAGGTGGTGGAACAACTGGACTACACCAAGCCTGACATCCGGCGCGAGGCCAACGAAGTCATCAACGGCATCAAAATCTGCGACCCGTCGGTGGGTAGCGGACACTTCCTCGTGTCGGCATTGAACGAAATGATAGCGATAAAACAACAGTTGCATATACTCTGCTATTCAGACAACGCTTTGGACTATGCAAATGAGCGCATCAAGGGGTGGTCAATCACTATCGGAGACGATGAACTCATCATTACAGACAAGGAATTCCAACGCTCTTTCGTTTATGACCAAAACAACAAAGAAGCCTCAGCCCTCCAGCGCACGCTCTTCGAAGAAAAACGCCGCATCATCAGCCAGTGCCTCTATGGTGCCGACATCAATCCCAAGAGTGTTGACATCTGCCACCTGCGACTGTGGATTGAACTGCTGAAGAATGCCTTCTACGATAAGGGCCAGCTGCAGACGCTGCCCAATATCGACATCAACATCAAGCAGGGCGACGCGCTGATGTCGCACTTGGAAGTCAAGGTGAAGACCGAAGCCGCCTCACGTGTACCAGCCTCAAAGAGCATCCGGGAAATCACCCAGGAATACAAATCCTTGGTAGATGCTTACAAACAGGGGACGGGGCATGACAAACGTTTCGATATACAGCGTCAGCTATTTGCCATTAAGCGCGAACTGCGCCAACACATACAGTCGGACTTCCTCGATTTCGAGATAGCCCGGGTGAATGGGGAAGATACGGAGCAGAACTACTTGGAGTGGATGCTGGAGTTTCCGGAGCTGCTCGACGAGAACGGACGCTTTGAAGGCTTCGACATACTCATAGGCAATCCGCCGTACATTGCGCTTGGAGCCGAAGGAGGACGCTTGCGCAAACGGTACAGGCAACGGCAATACGACACTTTCAACAGCAACGGCGACATCTACTTCCTGTTCTACGAGCGGGCATTGCAGCTGCTTCGTCCCGACGGTCTGCTGTGCTTTATCACGTCGGACAAATGGATGCGCAACGATGCTGCCAAGAATCTTCGCAACTATCTCGTGAAGCACTCACAGCCGCTGATGCTGCTCGACTTCCCCGGACTGAACCTCTTTAAGCGAGCCACCGTGGTGAACAACATCCTGCTGGCAGGCAACGGCGAAAGCCAAGGCGTGAGAACGCTTTGTGCCACCACCGAAGGAAAGGACGTGGACGATGTGAAGAACATTGACCAGTTCTTCCAGGACAACCGGCTGCCCTGTCAGTTCCAGGAAAACCAGCAGTGGCTTATCCTGCCTGACGAGAAGCGGAGCCTGATGCAAAAAATGCTGGAGAAGGGCAGGCCGCTGGGAGAGTGGGATGATGTAAAAGTGAGATATGGTGTAAAGACAGGCCGCAACGATGCCTTCATCATCACTACCGCCCAACGCGAGCAGATACTGGCCGACTGCCAGACAGACGAGGAAAAAGCACGCACCGAAGCCGTACTGCACCCCTTCATCGAGGGTGTTGACATCCATCGCTATCATCACGAATGGGCAGACAAGTGGGTGATAGGTTTCTATCCTTCGCTGAAACTTGACATCGAAGACTATCCGGCACTGAAGCACCACCTGCTGTTCTATGCCAAAGACTGGCTGATAGCGCAAGGACATGCCGACATTGCCAACGACGAAGAGAAGATGGGCGAGTTTGGACGCCTGTTCCTCGAACAAAAGGGCAAGACAGTAGTGATGGATGGCAAAGAGTTGCATGATGCCAATGGTCAGGCGATAAAGTCGCGCAAGAAGACCTCCCATAAATGGTATGAGACATCTGACAACATCGCATTCCATGAAGCTTTTAAGGAGACAAAGATAGCCTGGGGGAATTTGAATAACCAGGCTTCATGCACCTGGATGCCTGAGGATATGCACATCAATGCTCCCGCTGTGATGGTGACTCCAGGAACGAAATACCTGTTGGCTGTGCTCAATTCCCGGCTGGCGGACTTCTTTATGCAGACGATTGCTGTGGTGCGCAATGCTGGTTATTATGAGTACAAGCCCCAGTTCGTCAAGCTGATACCCGTCATTGAACACCCCTCAGAAGAAGACATGGCAAGGATAGATGCTCTCGTCGACCAGGCTCTCGACGGCGACAAAGAAGCTGAACATTCTATTGACGATTTATTAGCAACGTTATACGGATTTTCGTCAGAAGAAAGAAGAATAATTGGTATGTGAATTCCCAGAGAGCACCCATAACAGAT
Source organism: uncultured Prevotellaceae bacterium (assembly GCA_946186505.1). Classification (GTDB taxonomy): domain Bacteria; phylum Bacteroidota; class Bacteroidia; order Bacteroidales; family Bacteroidaceae; genus Prevotella. The sequence goes on from CAMHNI010000027.1 coordinate 40,373, forward strand.
TCAAATGAAGCATATACATATTATATATACGTTCCTTTTCGGTGTGGCAGTCCTCCTCTTCTTCGGACTGGCCTATCCGCACCATCTGCATTACCAGGAGCAGTACCAGCTGTTCTTCTTCGACAGCAACTATGTGTGGGACATCGTCAGGCTGCCGGGCGGAGTGGCCGACCTGTTAGGGCGTTTCTGCACGCAGTTTTTCCTCTTTGCCTGGGTGGGAGCTGGTATTATTGCAGTCCTGCTCTCGGCGGTGCAGTTACTGACGCTCCGGCTGGCCAAGTGGGGATGGCTCTATGGACTGAGCTATGTGCCCTCGCTGCTGCTCTGGCTCTTCCTGCTCGACGAGAATGCACTGTTAGGGGGTGTCTGGGCCGTTCTGCTCACGCTGCTCGCTATATGGGGGCTTAGTCGGCTCCCAAGCGGTTGGATTCGACGCATTCTGATTATCGTTGCCATTCCCGTCGTTTATTGGATGGTGGGCCCTGCCTGGACTGGCAGCCATTACCATCGCTACCCGACAGTCTTCCCCACGCTGCTCTATGCCGCCTGGCTGTTTGCCGTCGTCCTGCCACTCATAGTCCGCGCTTTGCGCAAGAAGACCGCAGATACCAAGCATTACGCTGTGACGCTTTCTTCCTTTGCGGTGGTGGCTGTGGTTATGGGCTGTCTCGTCTGGAAGAACGCCAACTTCAAGGCCGAGAAGGTGATGGCGTACGACTTCATGGCCCGCTACCAACAGTGGAACCGCATACTTGAAACCGTCAATGCCGAGAAGCCCAACAACCAGATTGGCGTGACGGTACAGAATCTGGCCTTGGCCATGCACGGCATGCTCCTGGAACAGATGGCCAACTACAACCAGAACGGCATTGCCGGACTCCTGCCCGATGTCAAGGAAGATGCCACCAGTCCGTTGCCTACAGCTGAGGCCTTCTATCAGTTGGGCATGATTAATGTTGCGCAGCGCACGGTGTTCGAGGCCCAGGAAGCCATTCTCGACTTCCAGAAGAGTGGCCGCTGCTACAAGCGGCTGGCACAGACCAACCTCATCAACGGTCAGTACGCAGTGGCCCGCAAGTATCTTTCGGCTCTGCAGAAGACACTCTTCTATCGTGATTGGGCTAACGAGACGCTGACGCTGTTAGGCGATGAGGAGGCGATATCCAAGCATCCTGAATACGGACGTCTGCGCCAGTCGGCCTACGCTGAAGACTTCTACTTCAGCGACCACGTGACGCCTGAGATGCTCAAAAGCCTCTACTATCGTAATAAGGACAACCGTCTGGCCTATCAGTATCTGCTGGCCTACTATATGCTGACGGGCGACCGCGAAGGCTATAATAACTTCATTTCTACTGAGCAATGAAAAAGATTCTGTATATTTTGATGGGGCTGATGGGGCTGATGGGCTGCAACGAGACTGTTGAGAATGCCAAGCAGGAGTCCGTGCTGCCAAAGATATATCCCGACTACCTCGGCGTCACCGTTCCCGTGAACATTGCACCGCTCTGTTTTAACATGGCCGACGAGACGGCACTTCGCATTGATGCCGTCATTACCGACAGCCACGGAAACAGTCTGCACGCCCAGGGCGACGAGTCTGCCGATTTCGACCTCGACGACTGGCACGCCCTGCTTGCCGCGAACCCCGGCGACTCGCTCACCGTCAGCGTCTCGGCCAAGTACGACGACGGCTGGCACACCTATCAGCCGTTCTCCGTCTACGTCAGCCCCGACAGCATCGACTACGGTCTCTGCTACCGACTCATCGCGCCGGGCTATGAGGTGTGGAGCAAGATGGGCATCTACGAGCGCGACCTCTCGTCGTTCGACGAGCGTCCGCTGATTGAGAACACACAGTTCGAGGGCTGCGTCAACTGTCACAGCTTCAACCGGGGCAACCCGGCCGACATGAGTCTCCATATCCGCGGCTCCCACGGCGCCACGCTGTTGCGTCACGACAATAGTCCTCTTGTTGCCTATAACACCAAGACCCCGGAGACCCTCGGCCTCTGTGTCTATCCCTACTGGCATCCTTCGGGCCGCTATATTGCCTATTCCACCAACACCACGAGGCAGTTGTTCCACAGTGCCGACCCCAACCGTGTCGAGGTCTTCGATGAAGCCTCCGACCTACAGGTCTATGATGTCGAGAAAAACGAGCTGATCCTTTCGCCCCTGCTCAAGCAGGACTCTATCTACGAGACCTATCCCGTCTTCTCGGCCGACGGCCGCTCGCTCTATTTCTGTGTAGCTCGTCCACCCCTCTCCTTCGGGGAGGGGATGGGGGTGGGGCTTCTCGACTCCATCCACTATAACCTCTGCCGCATCGACTTCGATCCTCACACAGGCACTTTTGGTGACCAGATAGATGTCATCGTCGATGCCGCGGCTCAGGGCAAGTCCGTATCCTTCCCCCGTCCCTCCTACGACGGCCGTTTCCTTTGCTACACGCTTTCCGACTACGGACAGTTCAGTATCTGGCATCATGAAGCCGACCTTTATCTGCTCGACCTCGCTACAGGGCAGAGTCGTCCTATGGACCGGGCCAATTCCGAGGATACGGAGTCGTTCCACAATTGGAGCACCAACTCCCGTTGGCTCGTATTCAGTTCCCGCCGCGACGACGGTCTCTTCACGCGGCCCTATTTCTGTCACGTCGATACTGCGGGCACGGTCACTAAGGCATTCATGCTGCCGCAGCGCAATCCCCGCCGTTTCTATCGCGACCGTTTCCTCTCCTTCAATGTGCCAGAATTCATCACTGGTCCCACCCGCTTCGACAGCCGTCAGGCCAGTCGTGTCATCAACGCAGAGTCGCGCAAGGACTTTGGTGTGCGAATTGAGTAATGACCCTCAATTTGTTGCAAATAAGTACTATGATTTTTGCGTTTGAGGTTGTGACACCCTGACACCCTTAAACACAAAAATCATAGTCAAAGGGCGCACCCGGATTTTTGGCTGTTAAAGATAATAAAATAAGATTCCCGATAATCCACTTTGATATAGTAAAATTAGGCGGTGTTGAAAAAAGTTTGTACCTTTGCACGCGAAAAAAAGTAGCCGAGATGAAGGCTTGACCATTGATCATAAAACTTAAACATTAAAAATGAAGAAATCATTACTTATTCTTTATTCATTATTCTTTAGTGTGGTGCTCTCGATGGCGCAGACAAATCCAAAACCAGGTTATATCATTACAAACGCAGGTGATACGGTTAGGGGCATTCTTGATTTCCGTACTAACGAAATGCTGTCGAAAAAGTGTGAGTTCTGGCCTAATGGCGACAGCGAAGGCAAAAGCTACAAACCCGGCGAAATAGAGAGTTTCCGCTTCGACCATAACGGCAAGTATTTCGTGACGCGACGGTTGAAAATCCATGAGGAACCCGAGTTGTACTTTGCCGAGTTTATGGTTCAAGGCAAAATGAACCTCTACTGTGTCGCAGACAAATATGCGGAGTACTTCTTCTTTGAACGTGAGGATGGTGAGATGGCGCAGCTTACCAACAGGTCGTTGATATCGTCATCATCTATTCAGGAAGTAAAGGATGATCTCAACGAGAAGAAGGAACAATACGGCAAAGTGAAGATTCTGCTGCAAGACTCGTGGAAAGCCGTCGAGGACATGAACGACAAAGATATGACGAGAAAGAAGCTCGTCAATGTCGTACGCGACTATCACAAGGATGTGTGTACTGATGGTAGCAATTGTATGGTGTATGAGTACAATGAGAAATCCGACAAGGTGAAAACCCACATCAAGGCATTCGCCGGTTATGCGTACTATTCACATGAGCGGACCGTCAATCAATATCCGTATTTGCCGGACGAGAACTACTATGGCAGCACTTTTGAAATGGGTCTTGGCATCGAGACTGATATTGAACGGGTGATGAAGGGCTGCAGCCTTGAGATAGGGCTTGCGTATTCTCCTAAGGCAACTTTTGAACACGACGTGATGGTTCGTGGAGGCCACGAACCATCGCATACCATGTATGAGAAGAGCCGGCTGACTTTCGCTTTAGGTGTGGTAAAGCGCTTTGGAAAAGGGAAGATTGTTCCACTTGCCCGTGTCGGAGGATTTTATGTGTTACATCATGGAAACAAGGAAACCAGGTACTACATGTCTAACAAGATTTACGAACAGGAGTGGGGTGAAACAAACCACTTCGGAGTCTATCTCGGTGTTGGCGCCCAGATGGCAGTAGGCAAACATTATGCCCGGCTGCATGCCGACTGGTATAAATCTTTGGAAGAATCAAACAAAGGTAATATGATGAGGTGGGGTCTTACTGCCGAGTTCGCACTATAAAATCCTGGTTCCCATAATGAAAGTACGTTACATTATTATTGTATTTATAGGACAGTTGGTGTTTTCAGGATGTTCCGAGAATGAGCATTTTGAGAACCATAAGACTATTGCGCCCCATGAGTTCAAACTGAAAAAGAACAACATTACAACCGAATATAGAACTGGCTTCGAATATATTTATCTTGATACCGATATGGCCATAACGTGGACGGCAACTTCTTCGGCCGATTGGCTGACCGTTTCGCCGTCATCGGGCACGGGTGGTGCCAATCTCTGTGTCACGTGGCAGGAAAACACAGACCCTTCTACCCGCGAAGCGACGGTTACCGTTACGACTCCGCAGATGAACGGACTGACGCTGACGGTGAAGCAAGGCCAGAAGCCGGCTGAGCTGCTGAGCAAGCGCGCCATTGTGGGGAATGTGATAAAAGGCGAGTTGGACTCCGTGGAGCTTGTCTTTGACAAACCCGTAGGTAAGGTTAACGTTTCTTCTGCCAGCGAGCTGTATTATATTGATGCCCAAACCGAGAAGATGGACGATGAAGGGCTCCGTTGGCGACTGCCGTTGAAAGTAGCCAAACAGGGAAATGATGTTAAGTTGTCGGTAGATTATTGGTCGGCAAGCGACTGGAAGGAGTACACGAAAGGAGTCACGGTTTCTTTCTACCAGAGGAAGTTCACGGTTACGCAAGAGAATGAGTGGATTACGTATTCCACGCTTTCGCTCGACAAGCAGAGCATCTGGGTAGCCGTTGACAACTGGGAGGCTGAGCAGAGAAGGCTGGTGCAGGTGTCGCTCGATGACATGCAGGAGGTGAAGAGCGTCAAAACGCCCTACGCCGCCACTCACCTCTGTATGAATCCGTATAACGGCCTGCTCTACGTGATGGGCAATCAGGACTACTTCTGCGTGGTGGATCCTGAGAAGGGCGAGATTGTGAAGACGGTTAAGATTCTTGAGACCTCGCCTTATGCCCATCCGCAGTACCCAACGAACTATGCTTCTGAGGTGGCGTTCACGAAGGACGGCTTTGGCATTCTGCGACTGATTTCGGATGGTAGTACGGCAATGGAATGGCGATACATCGACAGCGCCGACGACGACAAGATTACGCTGAGCGGATATGACTGGGCGGAGTATGAGTTCGAACGCTTGTATGTGAATTACGACGGTACGCGCATCTATGCCAGCAGGTATCCGAACCTTTATAGCCCCATGTATTGGGTCAACAGGCAGCAGCGGAAGCCGGTTGAGGTGAATATCAGCTCCAGTTTCCAGTCGGACAAGTACTATGCCGGCGGCAATCTGATGGATTTGCAGATGTCGCCCTTTGCCAACAAGGCCTTTATCTGCACGGCCCCAGGCAGCGAGTGTGTGGTAGGGCTGGAGCCGTTGTCGTATTCTGAGGTGTGTGAAAAAGAGGCCCGCGACTCGAAATGTGCGTGGGACGGGCTTGTCTCTGATCGCGACTACGTCTATCAGGTATGCTCGTATGACGGCGGTCTGGAGCTGTACGACATGACTGCGGGTCGCGGCATTTTCGGCACCTACCACAGGTTTGTCGGCAATAACGAGGCCAAGAGCTGCTATTTCCTGCCAGCCACCGACGAGTTGGTAGTCACCTCTTACGACGGCGTGTGGGTGCTCGATGCCGCAGCGATGAAATCAAAAAAACTTAAATAATAATGAAGAAAGGACTTTATGTATTGTTCACGCTCGTGATGTGCGTGCTGGCATCCTGTCAGAAGGACGATGATGTCGAACCGGAACCAGAACCTGAACCTCAACCTCAACCCGTTGTTATCAAGTATGCTGAGTACGAAACGACCGACGACTACGTAGATCTTGGAATCGGCAATATCATGTTTGCCACCAAGAACTTAGGTGCCAAGCGGCCTGAGGATGTTGGCTACTTCTTTGCGTGGGGTGAGACGGCACCGAAGGAGGTCTATTCGTGGGATACCTACCAGTTGAGGACTTCACCTATCTACTATGGTAAAGGTGGCGTCCTCCAGCCCGATGATGATGCTGCAACGGTGATGCTGGGCGAAGGCTGGCGAATGCCGACTGCTGACGAGGTGAAGCTTCTTTATAATACGTATTCCCCTGATGAATTGGGATGTAGGAGTAGGGGCACCGTTAGGAATGGCGTCTTCGGCTACGAGGTGACAGGTCCCAATGGCAACTCCATATTCTTCCCTTACTCTGGCTATATGATAGAGGGCGAACTGGTAAACTATGATTTTACCACCCGAATGTGGTGCTCTAATTATGACAAACGCAGCGCGATGGAGATTTTCTCAATCGACGGGCTTGGCGTCTCGCTTTTTGAAGCGATGGAGCGATGCTATGGGCTGCTGATACGTCCTGTGAAAGAGAAAAGGGCGGAATCCGACACGTTGTTCCTGAAGCTCAACGTCCTCGACCGCAACATTGCGGAAGCCCAGCAGTTGCAGGCAACGCTGAACCCTGCTGAATACAGCACCGCCAGCTATCAGACGCTGGTGTCTAAGCTTATGCAGGCCATTGGCATAAGAGCCTATGCTGTCGAGAACGACGGACAGAAAACGCACCAGCTTACGCATTACATCAACGAGGTGAACAAGGAACTGCAGGACTCCATCGATATGGCATCGCAACGCCTGCGCCTGGCCATCGTGGGTCTGGACCGTCTGCCCACCTCGAACGATATCCAGGCCGTTGACCTCGGCCTGTCTGTGCGCTGGGCTTCTCGCAACTTAGGCGCACGCACGGATTCTGAAAATGGCTATTTCTACGCGTGGGGCGAGGTGGCTCCCAAGGAGGGACGCTACGAATGGAGTAATTATACGTTCTGCAAGGGCGCCGGCGAAGGTAGGTTCTCCAAATACATTACCGACAGCCAGTGGGGCGAGGTGGACGGAAAGACGCGGCTCGACCCAGAGGACGATGCGGCTCACGCATTCATGGGTGGCGATTGGCGCATGCCTACCCCCGATGAGTTCCAGGAACTTGTTGACAAGTGTACGTTCGAAAACGTGGCAATGAATGGCCGTACGGTGATGAAGGCGACGGGCCCTAACGGCAACAGCATCTATTTCCCGCATACAGGAACCACCAGTGTCATTGATGAGATATACTGCTGGACAACAGACATGAGCGCTGGAGCCAACCAACACGCCATCTGCTATGGCATCCAGTCGTTCTTCGGAGAGGGCTTCAAGTCGTGGGAAGACCGATATGTCGGCTTGACCATCCGCGCCGTCTGTCCGTGACAATAGCCTCTGTAGGGATTGAGCACAAAACACCCCCGTCTGAACAAGGCGGGGGTGTTGTGTGTGGAGAGGAAGCTCCATTCGTTACTTGAATATCTTCTGGGCAAACATGGTAAGGTAGATGCGCCAGTTGCGCCAGATGTGGCCGCCGTCGGTCTCGACGTACTCGTATTTGTAGCCCTTCGAGTCCCAGTAGGCACGCAGATCGACGGTGCTCTGATAGAGGAAGTCGGTCTTGCCCATACCCATCCAGTAGAGCTTGGGCTTGCTGCCGAAGAGTCGGGCTGACTGCTGGGCGAAATCGGGGTCGGCCTTGATTTGCTCGGAGAAGGGCTGCTGCATGTTGAAGTCCTTGCCGAGGTGCAGACCTGCCGAGAAGAGTCCGTAGTAGTCGAACGAAGTGGGGTAGGTGAGGCTGATGGCGAAGGTGTGGCCGCCGCCCATCGACAGTCCGCAGACGGCACGTCCGGCACGGCTCTTGACGGTGCGGTAGTTGGCATCGACATAGTTCACGATGTCCATAAAGCTGGCAGGAATCGTTGCAGCGGCAGGTGCCGTAGGACCTGTGCCGCCATCGCGGAAGCCCGGCGTGTACATGCCGAACGACCACTCGCCAGGGGCGGCTTGACAGTTGGGATTGCCGTTGGGCATTACCACGATCATCGGTTTGGCCTTGCCCGTAGCAATCAGGTTGTCGAGAATCTGGGCAGCACGTCCCAGTTCGCTCCAGGCATTCTCGT
>CAMHNI010000028.1 GCA_946186505.1 uncultured Prevotellaceae bacterium
TTTTCATTGTATATTCAATATTAATTATTATATTTGCACTCGTTAACAACATCAAGGATGTGGAACAAGGCCGCGTTTTCATTCGTCATAAGACAGTGTGATATGTTCTGCCCCCACTCCTTAACATCCGAATCCGGACAGTTCACTGGGCTTTGACCCCGCATTTGCAATGATGGCTCTAAGATGTTTCGATGTTGCATATTATTTAAAATGTTATTATTATGACTTACATTGGTATCGACGTCAGTAAGGACTCATTCGTTGTCGCATATTCTCCAGACAAGAACAGCAAGACGAAGACATTCAAGAACACCACTAAGGGGATTCATGAGTTCATCAGGACTATCTCCAAGGATGAGCACCACTGTGTCATGGAAGCGACTGGTAATTACAGTGCTCTGCTTGTCTATCTACTCTCTGAGGCAGGTATCACGACAAGCCTTGAGAATCCTCTTAAAGTGAAGAACTTCGCCCGTGCAATGCTATCCACCGTCAAGACGGATGAGATAGATGCCCGCCTGATTGCCCTCTATGGAGAGAAGATGCAACCTGCGCCCTACAAGCTCCAAAGTGATGCCATTCTCACATTGAAGCAGAAGCGTACAGTCATCCGCCAACTCAAGAAACAGCTCATTGCCACAAGGAATCTCAAAGGATCAATGGAGGCGCTGCCGTTCTTTGATGCCAAGTGTAGGAAATCGGTCGAGAAGACCATCGCCTTCCTTGAGAAGCAGATTAAAGACCTCGAAGAAGATCTTGCATCTCTTGCCAAATCAGAGTACAAAAAGCAGATGGATTTGCTCACCTCTGTGAAAGGCATAGGCATCACCCTTGCAGCTGCACTCATCATGGCCACTGGTGGCTTCACTTACTTTGATAATGCCAAGCAACTCACCCGTCATTTGGGATTGTCACCGACTTATCAGCAGTCCGGTACTTCAGTCAATTTCAAAGGTCACATCAACCGCAACGGAGACTCTTCTTTGAGGAGTCAGCTCTACGTGGCAGCATTCGCATCCCTGAGATGCAACACAGAATGCAGAGCCTGTTATAACCGATTGCGGTCTAAGGGTAAGCCTGGGAAAGTCGCTGTCATTGCCGTAGCTAATAAACTCATCCGTCAGGCTTTTGCCATTGTCACTCAGGAGAAACCTTATGTCGATGGTTACATATCTTCAAAAAAGTAACTCCTACATTCTCCAGAAGTGTATCAGGTTAGAAAAACTAATACCTGAAAACACCGAGGGGTGTGGGGGCGAGAAGCCCCCATGAGAGGGTACGTATTAGCATCAAATGCTAAATATCGTTAACCATATTCATTTTCTTTATTACAGTTCATATTATTATTTGTAAATGTTTCACTATTTTGTGGTGTTACTGATGATTGTGATATTGGTTGAGTTTGTCCTACATACCAATAATATACTGTTTGATGAACCTTTACATCACAAGTTGCTTTTTTACCATATTATAATATCATTGAAATTAGCAATGGTAGTCCTTGCTTGGCAACGGCTTCCGCACCATTCTTAGCTAGGTCTATAGCTCCTTGGGAGAGTTCTTTGATTACTTCCTCGCGTGTCTTACTGCCCAAATCTTTGAAAAACTTAGCGATTGAGTGACCATCCTGATTGTTCTTGTACTTCTCATTCAAGTATTGTATTGTTTCACTATATTCTTTCGTCAGCACCTCCTTGCAGAAAGTCTCGTATTGCTCGAAATCAATATAGATATTCTCGGAGTTAAAAGACTTGTCCCAAGCCACATTAGCATTCTTCATCTTGGCATCAAGATACTTTAGTAAAGCAGTGTCCTCGATGACTAACAAAATTTGCTTTTTCTCCCTTACGAAACGAGCTTTGTTGATAACAGCCACCAAAGCTTCATGATAAGCACTATCATTATTAGGGCTTCCCCATTTCAGGTCCGCTTCATAGCGCAGACGCTTCACTTTCGTGTCGGGTATGCGAAGTGCAATGCTGATTTCACGGTTAGTTCTACCCTTCAGTTCTCCATTGATTAACTGATGGAATATCCATACCTCGAAATCATTCTTCGTCATCGAGCCGAAGCCGCGATGCACATACTCCTTGATAGCATCGGCCACAGGGGTCGTATTCGCCATTTGTGCCATATTTGAATATTGTATATTTTAAATTTAATTTAATACAATAGTTATGCTTCCTCCGTTACTTATTTTCGCGGTCCATACTTTATGATTTGTAATAGGATAAGTGATATCTTGAACCTCAGGATATGCTATATTCGTATTAGTATCTTTAATCGTTACTGTTTTATTATAAGGTACTAATACATAGACAGTTGCTTCACGTCCTGTGTTATTAGTCCATTCATATGTTTCAGGAATAGTTGTAGTTGCACCATTAGCTGTTGTATAGTTTGATGCTGTTGGAGCTGTGGTACCTACTGAGAAATATAAAGTTGGCTCTTGGAATGTTAATGTCGTTCCCTGTTCGAATGTTAGTTCCCAAATCATATGAAAAGGTATTGTCAATTCGTCACCTAGTCGCTCTATGCAAGTTACGACATTACCTTCATTATCTGTGAAATAACTTTTTATTTGTGACCGATCGGGGGAATCCTGATAAGGCAACATAACATATATCTTTCCACTTGAAGGGACATGAACTGTTGCCCCATACATATCAGACAATGAACTATATTGAGGTGTTAATGTCTTGTAGTTTTCTGCAGTTGGCTTTGTCGTACCAACGTAAAAGTGTTTCCATCCATCATCTAACACATTAATTAATACGCTACCACCACGAGCTATACGTCCACCGGTAGAGGATATTTTATATCCAGGTATAGTTGTAATATCTTCAATTTTACTAAATTCTCCATATGAAATTGCAGCATCCTTGAAAATAACATCCTTGTCTGCCTTAGTCAGAACATAAACGTAACATTTTGTTGTACTCGGATTGGCAAATGTATATGGTGATTCATATTCTTCTACTATTGTAGCTTGAGTTAATGAGGTTGGTTTAGTTGTTCCCACATACCAATAATTCTTGGGCTGTTCGGCCGTTCCTCCACCATCCCTCATAATCTTAATAACAGCTGTGATATCCGCCACATCGACGGTGCCATCTTCATTCACATCGCCCTTCAAGGGCTCGTTGTTACCACTCTGTGCAAAAGCACTTACGCTACTCAGCAGCACCGCTGCCAGCAGCATGAAAAGTTTCTTTGTGTTCATAATTGTTTGTATTTTTGTATTAATAAATAGTTATGCTAACATGCTAAAAACAGGAAATCCAATGAATCAAGCATTTGACACATTGGCAGAGAATGGTCAGATTAACTCCAATCAATGTAATGAGGATTCCAATTACACCTATTCTAAAAGACATCATGACAGCTGAGTTGGGATTATTCCAATAATACATCCACCACGAACCTTTACTTAGATAGATTTTTGTACCCGCAGGAAGTTCCTTTTCCTGACTCAACATATAAATGGAATGGGTGGAAAGCCCAACAAAGCCTTTATTGAAGTCTTTGGTAGATTCAATTTGAGAATGCGCCACTTTCAATGCTCGTCACACCGCTGGGGATGGTCAAAGAAGTCAGACCACTGCAATTATAAAACGCATTATTCCCGATGCTTGTCACGCTGTTGGGAATAACCGTATTCTTACATCCGGCAATCAGACTGTTGGTAGAGGTTTCAATGATAGCATTACAATCTTCGCGCGAATCAAATTTACTGTTACCAGCATCTACCACGATAGTGGCCAGACCATTACAATCACGGAATGCGTAACTTCCAATGTTCGTCAGACTGGAAGGTATCGTTATGGAAACCAGACCACTACATCTATCGAAAGTATTACTTTGCAAAGTCGTTGTCCCTTCTTTCAGAATGACAGAAGTGTTACTCGGCATATATCCGTTATACATATACGCCACGTTCCCAACATATACAATGTCTCCTTCTGGTTGACTATTAAGCCAAGGGGTATTTTCAAAAGCATAATTACCAATGCTTTCCACACTATTGGGAATAGTAATAGAGGACAGTTTGCTGCAATAAGCAAAAACAAAATCGCCAAGACTTGTCACACCATCATTAATAACTACAGAGGTCAGGCCATCACACCAATAAAAAGCATCTCTTCCAATGGTTTTGACACTTCCAGGAATCGTAATGGAATTGAGCGCTTGGCAGCGAGCAAAAGCATCGTACCCGATACTGTTGACACTATTCGGAATGTTGACTGCCGTAAGACCTGTGCAATTCTGGAAAGCATAGTCTCCGATGCTCTTCACCGAGTAGTCAACACCGTTATATGTCACCATTGCCGGTATGGTAACATCGCCGGCATACTTGTTAGTACCCGATGTCACTGACGCCGTCTTGCTACTCGAATAGAGGTTGTAGTAGATTCCGTCAATCTCAGTCGCAGCCCTGCTCACTACCGAAAACAGGAGTGAGAGTATCGTTAATAGTATTCGTGTCTTCATATTCTATAGTTTTACGTTATTGGTTACTTGAAGTGAGGATGGTATCAGCCATCTCAATAGATTATCTCGCATAGAGCACTGAACAATGAGTGCTTTACAGAGTGCAAAGTTAAGAAAAAAAAAAAAAAGAGCAAAACAATACAACATTTTTTTTCTTCCTTTTACAAGTCAATTTCAAACAACTGGTAGCACCTTTTACGCCTGAAAGTTTATAAGATGATAATTTTTCACGATTTTGCTCCAATACTGCCACAATAGCAATTAACTTTTTGTAAACCAATTGATTGGTTGTTGTGGCAGAAGTATGGTTGGTGGCAGCAAAGTTCGAATATGGGCAAAAAAAAGAAAAAATTATGGCCCAATTATTTGGAAATTTGCGATAATTTTTGTATCTTTGTAGGCGATAATCGACCTAAAAATCAAAAGAAAACGAGGAAACAAGAGCTTATTTAGCGAGAAGAGAAGATGAAAACACCAGCAATAACTCCAATCAGTCAAGAATTTGATTTCAAAACGGTACCATCCTGGTATGTTCTCTGCACAAACAACGCCTGTCCGCTCCGTCAGGACTGTATGCGCTTCCATGCTGGCTTCCACGCTCCTGACAGTCTGGAGTCGGCCCACTGCGTGATGCCCAACACCCTGAAAGACGGCCGTTGCCGCTGGTTTGACCTGAAGATGATTGTCGTGAATGCCTACGGATTCAGTCACCTCTACGACCAGGTGCTGAAACGGGACTACACGTCGATGCGCAAAAGCATCACCAACTACCTGCACGGCACCAAGATGTACTACGAATACAAACGCGGCGAACGGCCGCTCAGTCCGGAACAGCAACAGCAGATTCAGCTGATAGTGAACAACTTCGGCTACGACTGGGAGGTGGTTTTCGACCGCTATGCCGAGGCTTACAAATACGGTATCGCACCGCAGTCTGTTGAATGATAGCGGCAAAAGGGTGCCTTAGCTGCAGATAATTGCCGTTTTCCTCTTCTGAAAAAATCGTTTTCTTACGCAGAAAACACTGTTATCGACACAGGAAACAATCTGAAAGCACATAAACTGAATTTAGCACATAAGTACAAACGCCAATAGAAGCACAATAACAATGAAAGTATCACTCGTACTCAGAAACAAGAAAAACGCGTTGAAGCTGTCGAGCAAGACTCTCGACGCATTCATAGAGCGGATACAGCACGACACAAAGGACGGTGCTGTCGCCCGCCGTCGTCAGCACATCAGTCAGGCTGACAGCATTGACAGTTACGACAGCCTGAACCCATCGCACCTGATCTACCCGTCGGTGGAGCTGGAGAAGGACGACAACGACAACCTGCGGATGCGGCGGTTCAACGGTGTGGTGGCGCTCACCATCGACGGTCTGCTGCGTCCGGCTGACATCAAGGCCGTGAAACAGGCGGCACAGATACTGCACAACACGCTGGCCGCCTTCACTGGACCTACGGGCAGGGAGGTGATTATCCTTGTGAGAATTGAAAGAATGAAGGATTCGGCTCCTGAAGAATTGAAGGATTCCGAGGTTGACGAGCTTACGGAGGAAGAGGCAGACATGCTCTGCCAGCAGGGCCACCAGCTGGCTTCGGCCATCTATCAGGGTATTCTGCCGAAGCCCATCCGCCAGGAGCCGGCCACCACGCGCAGCTGCTTCCGTATGCCGTTGGACGCTGAGCCCTACTACTTTCCGAAAGCAGTTGCCCTGAAGGTCACGCCCCAACAGGCGATTACACAGGAGGCAGTGCCCCACGACAATCTGCCCGCCGCAGACGGCGACCTCTACAGCCACTATGAGCAGATGTACCGTCGGGCGGCGGACATTGCCTACGACAAGACGATGGATACTGACGAGGAGCAGCGCCAGCGGGCTTACATCACGGCACTGGCCTACGAGCTCTGCAAGATGGGTGTGCCTGAAGAGGAGGCTGCCCTGCACATCCGCCACCACCACCAGTTCCGCCAGGACTACAACCAGCTGGAGATGCGCACCATCGTTGAGGCTGTATATGCCGAGAACGACAAGGGCAAGCACCGTGCCGACGCTGCGGACGATACCAGCCGCGAGACGAAACGGCTGGTAGATTTCCTGACCACTCGCTGGCAGTTCCGCTACAACACCATCATGGGCTATACCGAATACCGGCCCAACAACACCTTCTACGTGGAGTGGCAACCCATGGACGAACGCAACCTGAGGGGGCTGACGATGGAGGTGCGGCTGGGCGGCATCGATGCCCGTGACAACGACGTGCGCCGCTATGTGCAGTCGAACATGATACGCTCCTATGACCCCATAGGCGACTATCTGTGGAACCTGTACGACAAGTGGGACGGCAAGGACCACATACGACAGCTGGCACGCACGGTGCCTACCGACAATCCGCATTGGGAGGACTGGTTCTACACGTGGTTCCTCGGCATGGTACACCAGTGGCAGGTGTCGAACCACGCCAAGTACGGCAACCAGACCGTGCCGCTGCTCATCTCGACGCAGGGTTGGAACAAGACCACCTTCTGCGAACAGCTGCTGCCGCCCGAACTGCGGTGGGGCTACACGGGCAACCAGCTGATGGAAGACAAGAATGTGGTGCTGCAGCAGATGGCGAAGATGCTGCTCATCAACCTCGACGAGTTCAACCTCATCACGCCCGCTATGCAGCAGGGGTTCCTGAAGAACATCATCACGCTCTCGTCAATAAAGGTGAAGCGCCCGTATGGCCGCCATGTGGAGGACTTCCCCCGCCGCGCCTCGTTCATTGCCGCCACCAACCTGACGGACGTACTGGCCGACCCCACCGGCAGCCGCCGCTTCCTGGCCGTTCAGCTGACCGGTCCCATCGACGTGAGCACACCACCTAACTACGAACAGCTCTATGCACAGGCCATGCAGGCACTTGGACAGCACGAGCCGTACTTCTTCGGGCCGGAGGAGACGCAGCAGATTATGGAGTCGAACCGCCGGTTCGGCATGAAGACTGCCGCCGAGCAGTTCTTCCTCGACTACTTCGAGCCGGCGGCCAACGCGGAGGAAGGCACATGGACAAGTGCGTCGGCCATCTTCGAGTTCCTGAAGGACAAAGTGGGTGTCAGTCTGCTGAAACCGGCAAATGTCGCCGCCTTCGGCCGCAGGCTCACGAACATTCCTGGTCTGAAAAAGCGCGAAACAGGCCGCAATTCTGAATATCTGGTCAGACAAAAGAAGTCCTGACGGCCTTTGCTGCCATCTGCCACAATACTGCCACATGTGTAACAACTGATAAACCAATATATTACAAGACTTTGTGGCAGAGTGGCAGCAATTTGCTTAGAATAAAATAATCACAAACCTATGCCTTATTTCCCAGAAATTTTGAGGGTTAGATAATGTGTCATAACTTTGCGGCTGAAAATCAAACGACTAAAAATATGAAGGCAAGGTGACCAACGTGGGTTATCAGACCTTAATATATAAAGGATGGTCAGGACTTGACCATCCAGATTGAAGGAGGACACGCAGCTGGCAGTTATGCCCACGGCGCACCTTCCTCCTCAACCTGACGTGGAAGTTCAACGAGGCCCGCTCGAAGTATCGTGGCTCTGGTGCCGGTGAAAAGCAGAAGGCAAGAATGTAATCTTCTGCATTACAATTACTTTCTCGGGAGATTCTACCAGCTTTCTTAATTTGTCGTGAATGACTGAACAGTTACAGTAACGGGCATGTCGCATAAATTTGACCATGCAACCGAATTTAGGGTTAAATTTGTTTTGCGGTTTGAAGAAAAAGCAGTAATTTTGCAACCGATAAGCAATTAACATAATTTACAGCTAAATTTATTATCATGATTAAAAAACTACAATTTAAATCTCTGCTCCTCTTGGCGGTAATGCTATTGGGAGCTGGTTCGGCGTGGGCTGTGGAAGTTACAGACACTTATGTTTTTAATTCCAAAACATGGACGGCAACACTAAATGACGAGGACAGCGATTGGGTTAGTACTAAAGATGCTGGTGATTTCGCAAATAATGGTGTACAAGTAACAAAGAACTTTACAGGAGCTGGGGCAAAATCCCCCATCTCGTATGATAACATCACAAAAATAGTCATCACATATAATACTAATAAATCTTCAGGAGCAGGAACCGTTGATGTCAAGATTGGCGATAACAACAAAGTTACCAAACAGTGGGCCTATTCCACCGGCGACGGAAGATGGGGGAGCTATAAAGTAGAATTCCCTTACGATACTCCACAGTCAGGCGAAATTCATTTAACATTCAACACCACCACTAATTCAATTTATGTATGCAGTGTTGCCATTACCTACGATGATGGAAAAGAAGACACGGACACGAGAGAAGTTACCACGATGTCCATCAGCGGCAGCACCACTACAGCCAGCGTGGGAGATAATGTGGAAACTCCGACGGCAACCGTAATGGCAGGCACGACCGTATTGGAATCAGTCGAGGTTAAGTGGAGCAGTTCCGACGTAGGCGTTGCCACTATCGACGAGAGCACGGGTGAAATTACACTTCTAACAGAAGGTGAGACAACCATCACCGCAGAGTTCGAAGGCGATGAAACATACAAAGGGTGCGAGGCCAGTTTTAATTTAACAGTCACTCCCGCCGCAGTTCCACCAACAACCTACACCAAAATGGAGGAACTTCAGACTGCCGTTGAAGGAATGGAGGAGCAAAAGCCTGTCGATGCAACAATCACCTTTACTGATATTCAGGTGTCTCACGTTGACGGCAATAGTGCCTATATCACCGACGGTGACAAGGGTGCCTTGATCTACACAAAGGGTCACGGACTTACGGCAGGCAAAGTGCTGAATGGCACCATAGATTGCCAGCTACAGAAGTATAAGGGTCAAACAGAGATTACGAGCTTCACCACTGAGGGGCTGACTATCACCGACGGTACTCTCAGTGCAGCGGAGAAGACTCCCGGCGACATCACCGCAGCCAACCAGAGTTTGTTCGTGACACTGAAAGAAGTCGTTTACGATGCCACAAACGAGGTGCTTACAGACGGTACTAACAGCATTGCCTACTACGACAAATTCAAGACAAATGTTAAGTTAGAGTCTGGAAAAGTCTATAATATCACAGGTATTGTTATTGTCAATTTCGAAACTGTGGAAGTCTGCCCGCGAACCGCTGACGACGTAGAAGAGGTAGTCAGCGAGAAGATTGAGCCGACCAGTGTATGGAAGTCTAACGGTGAGGAGGTGTCTGCCATCTGCATTCTCAAGAACGAAAGCCTCGCCATCAGCTTCGACACCAACTCCACTGCGACAGCATCGTTTGAGAGCAGCAATCCAGAGGTGGCCACTGTTGACAGCAATGGCGCTATCACACTTACCGGATCTGTTGGTGTAGCCATTATTACTGCTTCTACCGAGGGCAATAACGATTATCTCCCCAGTAGTGCCACACTGTCTATCCTTGTTGCCGAGGCAGAGCCTGAGGACGCTGTGTTCGACTTCAGTCTGTTCCAGGACTATGGTTCTGGGATGGTTCCCACAAACGCCAATGTTTACGTCGAAGAGGAAAGGACATGGACAGCCGGCAATATCACGATGAAGACAGGAGGCAAAGTGCGCTGGTACATTGGTACATCTGGCGGTAACACCACCTACACACTTAGACTCTACGGAAAAACTGAACCTTACTCATATATGACCATATCGGCTCCCGATGGTTATGTTATTACAGCCATTAGCGGCCTCGGAGGAGCTTTGAAGGCAAGCACTGGCGAAAATAAATCCGGCAATTGGTCAGGTATGGCTCAAGAAATAACATTCACTTACGAAAATACCAACAACAGTTCCAATATGAGTTGTATTAAGGTGACTTATACAAAGCCTGAATTCACCATGAACATGAACGGCAGTTTTACTACATTCTGCGCAAATATGTCAATTGACTTCAGTACTTCGGGCATCAAGGCCTATACTGCAAAAGCAAATAATGGAATTGTCAAGCTAACCGAGGTTGATGGTGGTAAAATACCTGCAGGCAAAGGTGTTATTCTGAAAGGGGATGCAGGCAGCCACGATGTCAAGGTTATTGAGTCGGCAGAAGCTCTGAGCAGCACCAATGAATTGATTGGAGTAATTGAAGAAACGGAAATTCCATGGTCTGTGAAAGTAAGTGAAACTACAACAAAGTACAACTACATTCTTCAGAGCGGGGAATTCAAAAAGGCTACTGGGGCCAAATTAAAGGCTGGCAAGGCTTATTTATCAACAAAGTACGACGTAACTGGTGGTGGCGAGTCTCGCCTGACTATCGTCATCAACAAAGAGACCACCGGCATCAGCAGTGCTACGGAACAGCCGAATGACGGTGCTGTGTATAGCCTCAGCGGCCAGCGTGTGGTGAATCCCGCCAAGGGCCTCTACATTGTGAACGGTAAGAAATATGTCATTAAATAAAGTAAGATACAACTATGAAGAAATATATTAAGCCGAGCATAGAACAGGTAGAAGTGGAACTGGAACAGATGATTGCCGAGTCCGTCACCATCGTTAACGAAGGTGCAACTGACACCGGTGGCATCTATGATGACAGTCGTGAAATAGACATGTTCTTTGATGACTAAAAATGGACAGACGCAAAAAAAGTATAAATTAGTGTTTCTGCTGACGCAATTCACAATTATATTTTGTATCTTTGCAGTCCAAAAGCAACAAACAGTAAATAGTAAATCTATAAATTGTAAATTTCATTATGACTATCAACGAATTCAACTTTGCCGGCAAGAAGGCAATCGTGCGCGTTGACTTCAACGTGCCCCTCGACGAGAATGGTAAAATCACTGACGACACCCGCATCCGCGGTGCCCTGCCTACACTGAAGAAAGTGCTGGCTGACGGCGGTGCCCTGATTATCATGTCGCACATGGGCAAACCCAAAGGAAAGGTTGACCCCAAGAAGTCACTCGGACAGATTCGCGAAGCCGTTGAGAAGGCTCTCGGCGCTCCAGTTGCCTTCGCACCCGACTGCGCCAAGGCACAGGAGGCTGCTGCACAGCTGAAGATGGGTGAAGCTCTGCTGTTGGAGAACCTGCGCTTCTATCCTGAAGAGGAAGGCAAGCCCGTAGGTGTTGAGAAGGGCACGCCCGAGTATGACGAGGCCAAGAAGGCCATGAAGGCTTCCCAGAAGGAGTTTGCCAAGACGCTCGCTTCATACGCTGACTGCTACGTGATGGACGCCTTCGGTACCGCTCACCGCAAGCACGCCTCTACCGCTGTCATCGCCGACTACTTCGATGCCGACAACAAGATGCTCGGTCTGCTGATGGAGAAGGAAGTGACTGCTGTTGACAACGTGCTGTCGAACATCAAGCGTCCGTTCGTGGCTATCATGGGCGGCTCGAAGGTCAGTTCGAAGATCGGTATCATCGAGAACCTCTTAGGCAAGGTTGACAAGCTCATCCTCTGCGGCGGTATGACCTATACCTTCTCCAAGGCCCACGGCGGCGAGATTGGCGAGTCTATCGTTGAACTCGACAAGCTGGATGTAGCCCTCGGCGTTGAGGAGCTGGCCAAGAAGAACGGTGTTGAACTCGTTTTAGGTTCTGACTGCACAGCTACCAACGGCCTCGACTTCGACACGATGTCAGTGAAGGCCGGTGCAGAGATTATCACCTGCCCCGCCAACAAGGTTCCCGCAGGCTTCGAGGGCGTTGATGCCGGTCCTGAGAGCCAGAAGGCATTTGCCGCTGCTATCGCTGGTGCCAAGACCATTCTGTGGAACGGTCCTGCCGGTGTGTTCGAGTGCGACGCCTTCACCGCTGGTTCACGTGCCATTGGCGAGGCTATTGCCAAGGCTACTGCCGAGGGTGCTTTCTCGCTGATTGGCGGTGGCGATTCTGTGGCCTGCGTCAACAAGTTCGGTCTGGCCGACCAGGTGAGCTACATCTCTACCGGTGGCGGTGCTCTGCTTGAGGCCATCGAGGGTAAGGTACTGCCGGGCGTTGCTGCCATCCGTGGTGCCGAGTAAAAAATGTGGAATTAACTTAATACCTTTATTATCGAATATGCAGTATTCTAACGAAGTCAACAACATGTGCGTTGTTGCAAAAGGTCCTAATCACGGACCGGCTCCTATTCCTGAGGAGGGTAAATGGATTCAGGCAAAAGAGATCAAGGATATCTCGGGTTACACTCACGGTATTGGCTGGTGCGCACCTCAGCAGGGTGCCTGCAAGCTGTCGCTCAATGTGAAGGACGGTATCATTCAGGAGGCTCTCGTCGAGACCATCGGCTGCACGGGTATGACCCACTCTGCCGCTATGGCCAGCGAGATTCTGCCGGGCAAGACCATCCTTGAGGCCCTGAACACCGACCTCGTCTGCGACGCTATCAACACCGCTATGCGCGAGTTGTTCCTGCAGATCGTCTATGGCCGCACACAGAGCGCCTTCTCTGAGGGTGGTCTGGTCATCGGTGCCGGTCTGGAAGACCTGGGTAAGGGTCTGCGCTCTCAGACCGGTACGCTCTATGGCACCGTTGCCAAGGGTACTCGCTATCTGGAGCTGACCGAGGGTTACATCACCAAGCAGTTCCTCGACAAGGACAACCAGGTTTGCGGTTACGAGTATGTACACCTGGGCAAGATGATGGAAGCCATCAAGGACGGCATGGACGCCAACGAGGCTGTGAAGAAGTTCACTGGCTCTTACGGTCGCACCACCGCTGAGCAGGGAATTGTTAAGGTTATTGACCCACGTAAAGAATAAGGAGGACCAGTATTATGATTAGAAAAGTATCATTCGAGAGCTACGAGCGTCGTATCAACCAGGTACTGGCCGCTCTGAAAGAGAACGGAATCAGCAGCATCGAAGAGGCCAACGAGATTTGCGAGAAGGCAGGTGTCGATCCCTACCAGATGTGTGAGGACACACAGCGCATCTGCTTTGAGAATGCTAAGTGGGCATACGTTTGTGGTGCTGCCATCGCTATCAAGAAGGGCGTTAAGAATGCCGCCGACGCTGCTGAGGCTATCGGTATCGGCCTGCAGTCGTTCTGCATCCCCGGCTCTGTGGCCGACGACCGTAAGGTAGGTCTGGGTCACGGTAACCTGGCTGCCCGTCTGCTGCGCGAGGAGACTGAGTGCTTCGCCTTCCTGGCTGGTCACGAGTCGTTCGCTGCTGCTGAGGGTGCCATCAAGATTGCCGAGAAGGCCAACAAGGTTCGCCAGAAGCCTCTCCGCGTCATCCTGAACGGTCTGGGCAAGGACGCTGCCATGATCATCAGCCGTATCAACGGTTTCACATACGTACAGACTCAGTTCGACTACTACACCGGCGAGGTGAAGGTTGTCAAGGAGACTCCGTACAGCGATGGTCCCCGTGCCAAGGTGAAGTGCTACGGTGCCGACGATGTCCGCGAGGGTGTTGCCATCCTGTGGAAGGAGAACGTCGATGTCTCTATCACTGGTAACTCTACCAACCCCACCCGTTTCCAGCACCCCGTTGCCGGAACCTACAAGAAGGAGCGCGTGCTCGCTGGCAAGCCCTACTTCTCAGTAGCCTCTGGTGGTGGTACCGGCCGCACGCTGCACCCCGATAACATGGCTGCAGGTCCCGCTTCTTACGGTATGACCGACACGCTGGGCCGCATGCACAGCGACGCTCAGTTCGCTGGTTCAAGCTCAGTGCCCGCCCACGTTGAGATGATGGGCTTCCTCGGCATCGGTAACAACCCGATGGTAGGTGCTACGGTATCTATCGCCGTTGAGGTGAGCCTCGCTCTGAACGGAAAATAAACGTACACAATAAAAAAAGAGGTGTGCTTGGGTTTCCAGACACACCTCTTTTTTTATGGTATCTATGGTATCAGCAGCGAGGAGTCGCCGTAGCTGAGGAAACGGAAATCGTGGCTCAAGGCGTAGTCGTAGATACGGTGCCAGTCGCCATGAACAAAGGCACTGACTAAGAGCAACAGGGTAGATTTGGGCTGGTGGAAATTGGTGACAAGCATGCGTACTATCTTGTAGTCGTAGCCGGGTGCAATGATAATCTGTGTGCTGGAGTGTAGGACGTTGAGCTGGCGGCGATTCATCCAGTCGAGCAAAGCCTGCAAGGCTTCTTTATTCTCTATTTCTTTATTATTTATTTCTTTATTATTTATTTCTTTATTATTTATTTCTTTATTATTTAGAGACGAAGTCTCGTCATACGGTTCCCATTGACTGACATGTAACTGGGACTCGTCAAGTTCGGGGTTGTGAAGAACTTTGAGTCCCATATAATAAAGACTCTCAAGGGTTCGGACACTCGTAGTACCAACGGCAATGGCACGACAGTGGTGCTTCAGGAGTTTCTCAAGCGTCTGACGGCGCACGGCAATGTACTCGGTATGCATCTCGTGGCTGCCGATGTCCTCGCTCTTCACAGGGCGGAAAGTGCCTGCACCGACATGCAGCGTCAGTTCCTCCCGGTCAATGCCGCATGCATCAAGAGCTTGGAGCACCTCGGGCGTGAAATGCAGACCAGCCGTAGGAGCAGCAACGCTGCCCTTGATTTTCGAATAGACGGTCTGGTAGGTCTGCTTGTCGCTTTCCTCGGTGTCACGGTTCAGGTATGGAGGGATGGGAAGCTCACCCATGGCATCGATGATGTCGGCAAAAGGAACACCTCCGTCCCACTGGAACTCTACGAGATGGCTGGTGCCCTGTTCGCCGAGTCGGGAGGCGGTGACGGTAACCTGTTGCTGATGAACGGTTATCGTTCTTCTCAGCGGTTCCTCCTTCCACTTCTTGAGGTTGCCTACAAGACAGAGCCACGAGCAGCGGCTGTGTGTCTGGAACATCTGCTCGTAGTCGGCAGGAACAGACGGTTCGAGAAGAAATATCTCGATGAGGGCACCTGTAGATTTACGGAAGTGCATGCGTGCCTGAATGACCCTGGTGTTGTTGAACACCATCAGGGCACCTTGGGGCAGATGTGACGGCAGATTGCAGAAAACATCTTCGCTGACCTCGCCCTTGTCGTAGATGAGGAGTTTGGAATGGTCGCGCTGCGGCAACGGATATTTGGCGATGCGCTCATCAGGAAGCGCATAGTCATAGTCATTAATCTGTATATGTCTGGTATCCATGAAAACCTATAATAATGGAGAAAACTTAAACGTAAAGCATGAAACAAGCCCGCAACAGGGCATAGATGAGCAGGAACACGAGGACAGAGACAACCACATCGATATCACTCAGCTGATAGCCCGTAACAGTATATTGCGACGAAATAAACTTCATGCCTTTTGAGAAGCGGCGTTCCATGCGCAAATAGAAATAATAGACAGCTGAACCGACAAGACCACCCCATAGCAGTCCCACAAGGATGTCGCCAGGGAAATGGACGCCCAGATAGAGACGCGTCCAGCAGTTGACAAGCGACCAGAGGACAAGAGATACCGTGAGCAGTCGGCTACGTACCAACAGGCTGAAGAAAACAGCAATGCTGAACGTATTGCTGGCATGGGCAGAGAAGAAACCGTAACGCCCGCCACGATAGCCGTTGACCACATCAACCTGCCACCCGATGACCGGGTCATGGGTAGGACGCCAGCGACCCACGAGAGGTTTGACAATACCATCATCGACAGCACCTGCCAGCAAGTAGCACAACCCCGCACAACCGACAATAAAGAGTATCTTCTGGACAGAGTTGTTGTTCTTCATCACCATATAGAACAGGGCGATGTAGAGCGGAATCCATGTGGCAGCAGTCGTCAGCGTCTTCACTACCCCATCGAGATAGAGCGACGAACTGCCGTTAACAGTCAAGAGCAACCAGCGGTCAAGGTCTATCAGTGTATCCATATCCTTAAATCACCTCTATCTGCGAAGTCTCTACCCAGCCCTCCTTGCCGTCGGCCACACGGATGCGTTTCCACTGCTTCATGGCACCGTCAGTGATCTCGACCTTGGTTCCCTCATGCAGGATGAACAGGTCTGTACCCTGCTTGGCAGGCGTACTCTTGACGGTGGCAGCAGGAGCCATGATGATAGCTCCACTGCGATGGATAAAGCCCTGCTTCTGGGCGTAGGCAAAGATGTTGGCACAAACGAACAGTATTATCAGACCGAATGCACCGAAGAAGCCTAACTTACGCAGCCATACCCTCTCGGCAAAGAGGTAGAGCAGAGCCAGCACGATGGCCAAGGCCAAGGCTACCAGTGCCAGACGTGCCCACCCATCGACGCTGGTCAGGTTGACGAGGGAGTGATACCACGTGACAAAGAACATCTCGGTCTCGGGAGTGATCTTGTCGATAGTCTTCGAACGGGCCATCTGCAGGTTAAAGCGCACATCACGGTCACCAGGCGAGAGCAACAGGGCACGTTCGTAGTTGAGTACCGCATGTGGCATCTCGTCCATACGGTAGTAAGCATTACCAAGATTGTAATACAAGTCGGTACTGACACCCTGTTTCAACAGCGCCTCGTAGTCTTTGACAGCCTGCTGGTAGTTGCCCCGCGCGTATGCACTGTCAGCATCAGTCTTGGTCACTGCCTGTGCCGACAACGGCAGCAACAGTAGCAACAGCAGCGTTGCGGTCTTAGCCGGACGTCCTTTCTTCATAGTGGTGGCAATCTGGGTGATAGCGCCCAGAGCCGCCTCATATACCTTGTTCATGTTTCCTATAGCATCGCCAGGCGCATAGCGGGCATATTCACACTCGTCAAGAGCACCGATAAACTGCCGGATGGTTTCCTGAGAGACATGACGAGCCTCCAACTGCTGACTGATGTTTTCGCGTGAGAGCTGCTCGACGGGAATGTTCAGCTTGTCGCCGACATAGCCCCATAGTGCACGGAGCACCTCGTCGTAGAACGCCGACGGTTTGTTCTCCTTCATCAGGCTGGCGGCCTTCTTCAGGCGTTTCGTAGCCACCTTGTTGGCCCGGCCTGCACGTTGTCCAACGATGTCGGCTCCGGCAATGGCACGCTGGCGGAAGACAACGAACAGCGAGATGAAGATGAGAGTCAATGCAGCCAGTGATGTCCAATAGGCGGAACTGCCGAAGAAGAAGTCGTCAAGTCCATGCTGTTCGGTATTGCCCGTCTTGATGTAACGGATATCCTTGTTCAGCAGCTTCAGGTCTTCCTGGGCTGTGTAGCTCCCAGAGGGAGAGCTGCTGGAGGCCGTACCCTTTTGGACATCCAGTGTGAATCCCTCTGTCTTGACGGTCTTATATGCATGGGCACCTGTATCATAATAGGTGAAAGTCACTGGCGGTATCTCAAACTTGCCCGGATGGCGGGGGACGGCGAGGAAATCATAGATCATGTTTCCTTCTACGCCGTTGGTCGTGAGCTTCGACTTGTCGGTAACCTTGGCGTCATAACGGTCGAAGTCTTTGGGAAACTCCACCACAGGCTGTTTGATGAGCTTGAGGTTGCCCACACCGCTGACCGTCACGCGGAGCTTGACAGGCTCGTTGGCCTTCGCTTCCTGACTGTCGAGGTGGGCACTGATGTTGAAATGTCCCACACCGCCCGAGAAGCCTGCGGGACGCTGAGGCAGCGGGTCAACCTGTATCTCGATACCTGGTGCTTCAATCTTCTTCTTCACCTCGACGTAACTGGAGCCACCGTTGAAGAATGCCTCGAAGGGGTCGATGTTACGGTTCTGCTGGACGACAATGCCATTGAACGTGATTCCGGGAATCTTGAGTTTACCTGTAATCTGGGGGAACATCACGTACTGCGACCACGTCACTGTCCGGTAAGGACGGCCATTGACCTGCTCAATCTTGAAACTCTTCTGCTGAGGCAGGGGCACCTCCTGAGTGTGGAAACCATTCAGCTCGGGCATCTTGCCTTCCAGCTGAGTCAGGTCAACCAGCGTATAGACCTTATAGGTCAGCAGGATAGGTTCCTGCTCATAGACCCGTTTCTTGTTTGCGCTGACCTTGATAAAGAGGTCTGAACCGGAGATAGGAGTACCGGCAGCACGGGGTTGAAGCTGCTGCTGTTGACGCTGGCTGCCACCACCCTGGCCAGCCTGTGCCTGTCCGGAAACAGTTATTTTCAGTGCGTTGGATGACACAGTGTTACCCTCTGCGGTGATGTGAGCGGCAGGAATGGTGAACGTACCGTTTTTCACAGCCACCACGATATACGTAAAGGTAATGGACGACGATTGTGTGGTATGACCGTTGATGATCTGGAAACTGGACTGCGACGAGCGGCTTGGTCCCATCAGCACCTCAAAGGCTTCAGGGATGTCGCCGACATGGAAGTCACTGACGTTCTGGGTGTTCACCGTATAGGAAAGTCTGAACTGCTCACCCACTGCCACATGCGTCGGAGCATTGGCAGTCAGTGTCTGAGCATACGCCACTTCGTGGCTAAATAATAAAGAAAAAATAAAAAAGAAGGCTACCGCCATCCATTTACCATATTTCATCGTCTTATGCTTTGTTCTTTATATTCTTTGTTCTTTGTTCTTTGTACTTTGTACTTTGTTCTTTGTACTTTATTCTTTGTACTTTGTACTTTATTCTTTAGGCCGAAGGCCGAAAGCCTCCTACCAATTTTTCTCAACATGCCGACGCTGGGGTTTCTGTTGCGCCTTTTTCATGCGTTCCTGCGTCTGCTTCTCCTGCTGCATGGCTGCATTGAGCAGCTGCTCGGCATTCTCCTTGCTCATCTTCGGTTCCTGCTGCTGTTGTTGCTGCTGCTTGTCCTGCTGCTGTTTCTGTTGCTGCTCTTGTTTCTGCTGATCCTTCTTGTTGTCCTTGTTCTGCTGGTTTTGCTGGTTCTGCTGGTTCTGCTGCTGTTGCTTCTGCTGCCGCTTACACAGTTCCAGGTTGTAGCGCGTCTCGTCGTCATGCGGATTCAGACGCAGGCTCTGCTTATAAGCCTCGATAGCCTCGCCATACATCTGGTGACGCTGACAGACGACCCCCATATTGTGATAGGCTTTCGATTTTCGCAGTTCGTTGCCTTCCTGCTTGGCAGCCTTCTCAAACTCAACGACGGCAGCAGAATCTTTGTTCTGAGCCAACAGCGCATTACCCAAGTTGTAGATTGCCTGTGAGTTGCGGTTGTTCTTCTCTATAGCCTTGCGATAACTCACCTCGGCGTTGGCAAAGTCACCAGCCCTGTACAGCTTGTTGCCCTGACGCACATACTGACGGTCGGTCTGAGCCACGGCAGCCGTTACGACCATTGTCAGCAACACCGTTGCCGTGATTTTACGACCACCAAAGAGCGACACACGCTTCAGCAGCGGATTCTTGCTCTCCAGAATGCAGATTTCGATGATGATAAGCAGCAGGGCCAGTATGCCGAAAGCCTGGAACTGCTCGTCGTAGTCGCTGTAGATGGTGCTCTGTGTCTCTTTCTTAGCCAGTTTCTCAAGTTCCTGATCGAGCAAGTCCTGTGCGTTGCTGTTGTTCTCGACGTGGATATAGGCACCGCCGCCAGCCGAAGCAATCTGTTTGCACATCTCCTCGTTGAGGGCCGACATGACAGTCTGCCCGGTGTTGTCAGTCATATAATCACCGGTTCCCTGTAAGGGAATGGGCGCACCGCCGGTAGAACCTATGCCTAACATATAGACACGCATATCGGCTTTTCTGGCAGCCTCGGCGGCCTCAACAGCTCCCCCCTCATGGTCTTCGCCATCAGTAATAACGATGATGGCTTTACCGATGCCCTTCTCCTGCGTAAAGCTGTGAGTAGCCATATCCACGGCCCGGGCAATGTCTGTGCCCTGAGTAGCCATCATGGAGGGATTGATGCTCGACAGGAACATCTTGGCCGACACATAGTCACTGGTAATAGGCAACTGTACGAAGGCATCGCCCGCAAAGACGATGAGACCTATCTTGTCGTCGGTGAAGTGGTCCACCAGGTTCTCGACCATCATCTTCGCACGGTCTAATCGTGATGGTGTCACATCCTCTGCAAGCATAGAGTTGCTGATGTCAACGCAGATGATGGTCTCGATGCCCGTACGCTTCTCGTGGCTGATGCGCGTCCCTAACTGGGGGCGGGCAAGCATCAGAACCAGCAAGGCCAGCGCTGCCTCCAAGAGCCAGAACTTCACGCCCGGTCGCCAGCGTGACACATCGGGCATCAGTTCCTTCAGCAGTTGCGGATCACCAAACTTGCGTAAACGCTTCTTCCTGTTGCGGTAAGTCATGAACCTGATGGCTGCCAACACAGGTATCAGCAGCAACAGGTACAGGTATATGGGGTCTTCAAATCTAAACACAGCAGTTGTTTTTTTCGATTATATTTCGATGTTTCGTTATGACGTTATTACGATGTTACGCTATTACGATGTTACGATTTACGGTATGCGGCGGAACACGGTGATACGCAGCAGCAATTCCAGCAGCAGTGCCAGCACGGCCACCAAGGCGAAAGGCTGATAGACGTCGTACTTCTTGCTGAACTGCTTGACATTCAGCTTCGACTTCTCCAACTGGTCAATCTCCTTGTAAATCTGGTTCAGTTCCTTAGTGTTCGTGGCACGGTAGAAGTCACCGTCGGTAGCCTTGGCTATGCCGCGCAGCGTCTCGTTGTCAATCTCGACTGGGATGTTCACGTACTGCACGCCACCACCCACAGGCATGGGATAGGGTGCCACCTTGTTGCTGCCCACGCCGATGGTATAGACGCGAATGCCCAGGCTCTTGGCTATCTCGGCGGCAGTCATCGGCGAGATGTCACCACGGTTGTTGGAACCGTCGGTGAGCAGGATGACCACACGGCTCTTGGCCTTCGAGTCTTTCAGGCGGCTCACGGCATTGGCCAGTCCCATACCGATGGCCGTACCATCCTCGATGAGTCCGCGCTGGGCAATGTCGGTACGTACGTTCTGCAGGAGGTTCAGCAGAGAGGCATGATCGGTAGTCATGGGGCACTGCGTGAACGACTCACCGGCAAAGATGGCAAGTCCGATATTGTCATCAGGGCGTCCGGCAATAAACTCTGCCGCCACCATCTTGGCTGCTTCCAGACGGTTGGGCTTCAGGTCTTCGGCCAGCATACTGGTTGAGACGTCCATGGCCAGCATGATGTCTATACCCTCGACGGTCTTGTGCTTCCACGAGTTACGGGTCTGCGGGCGTGCCAGCACGATGACAGTCATGGCGAAGGCCAGCATGCGCAGCAGCATCTGCAGGGGCATGAGTCTCACCCTCCAGCTCTTCGGCGCATAGCGGAAGGCGAAGGTGTCGCTCATGCGCATCGTCGGCTCACTCTTCTGCCTGTACATGAGATACCATATAAGATAAGGTATCAGCAGCAGGAGCAAAAACAGATATTCTTTATTGGCAAATTCCATTTCAGTTCAGTAATTGATAGAGTCCATAGCACACGGTTCCCAACAGTACGGCACACGAGACGGCTATCAGCGCGATGACGGTCTTCAGCACGCGGCGTGTCTTCACCGTACGCTGGTCGGCTTCCGTCAGTTCGGGCTTTACAGTTTCCTCAGTGGGTAAGTTCTCGAGCTTAGTCTGGTTGATGAAGTCGATGGCACTCACAAGGTTGGCATCGTTCTCGTTGATCATCGTCGAATACTTGGCAAACTTCACGAGGTCGGCAGTGGTAAACAGCTGACGCAACTCGGCCTTCATGGTGTCGGCACTCTCCGTATCATCAGAAAGAGCCTGCTCCAGACGCCCGATAATCTCACTGCTGGTCATCTCCATAGCGTTGAAGCCGTAGCGGTCCTCAATGTACTTGCGGAGGGTGTCGGTCAGCTTGGTATAGTACTCCTTGGCGTTCTCCGAGTTCTGCATCTTGTCGGCCTTGATCTGCTCAATCTCCTTCATGGCCTTCTGGTGAGGCAGCAGGCGCTTGACAATACGGATGCGGGTGATGATGGGCTTGTTGTCGCGCAGACGCAGATACAGGTAGTAGCCCAAGGCCATGAGTACCAGCATCAGCACGCTTAGCCAGAACAGCAGGCTCCAGTCGCTCCACTGGAAGGGATTGTCCTGCACGTCCTTCGGTCCGAAGAACTTCTCGACGTGCGTAGTATCTACCTCTATGCCAACGACTTTCAACGCCAGGCTCTTGCTTTCATACGGTTTGCCGTCAACCTTGACAACAAAGGGCGGCAGGTAGTAGAGCGTATCATCAAACGAGGTCAGCGTGTAAACCACCTGACGATCCACAAAGCCGTTGTCCTTACCATTGGTACCCAGTTCGGTGCTCTTCAGCACCTCGACACCGGGAATGATCTGCTGCAGAGGCTTGAAGACGGGAAACTCCACCTTCGAGCCTTCTTTCGTCGTAGCCGTCACCGTAACGTGGACTTGCTCGCCGATAAGCATCTCTATAGAGTCAATGGCAGCTTCGACAGTGACCTGCGCATGCGCTACGCTAAAGAATAAAGAAGAAAGAATATATAATAAAGTCTTTCTCATCACTTTTTCCTTATTTCTTTGTATTCTGTTCCTTTTTACTTTATACTTTGTTCTTTAGGGCGAAGCCCGCATCAGCTTCTTTGCTTAAACAAGCCAAGCAGCTGCTTGACATAGTCCTCATTAGTGGCTATGCTGACATTGTCAACATTGCTGCGGGTGAACGTGTCCTTCAATTCTTTCTGACGGCTGTTCCAGTAACGGCTGTAGGCCTGCCGCAAACTCTTGGAACTGGTATCAACATACTGTTCGAAACCAGTCTCGGCGTCCACCACTTTCATCAGACCTACGTCAGGCAACTCACGGGCACGGGGATCATAGACCTGAATAGCTACCACGTCGTGCCTGCGGTTGCAAATCTGCAGCGACTTCAAGAAATCCTCGCGTACATAGAAATCACTCAGTATGAAGGCGGTCGTGCGGCGCTTCTGCACACTGGTCATAAACTCGATGGCCTGTCGTACGTCGGTACGTTTCGATTCAGGCTTGAAGTCCAGCATTTCGCGTATGATGTAGAGAATATGCTTGCGGCCCTTCTTGGGCGGTATGTACTTCTCTATCTTGTCCGAGAAGAAGACAACGCCGATCTTGTCATTGTTCTGAATAGCCGAGAAAGCGATGGTAGCGGCTATCTCGGTTACCATGTCGCGCTTCATCTGCACTTGTGTACCGAAGTCGAGCGAACCGCTGACATCGACGAGCAACATGACCGTCAGCTCACGCTCTTCCTCGAACACTTTCACGTAGGGCCTATGGAAGCGGGCGGTGACGTTCCAGTCAATGTCACGTACGTCATCGCCGTACTGGTACTCACGCACCTCGCTGAACGCCATACCACGACCCTTGAAGGCCGAATGGTATTGTCCGGCAAAGACTTGCGACGACAGACCGCGTGTCTTGATCTCTATCTTACGTACTTTTTTCAGTATCTCGCTTGTTTCCATAATCTAGTCATACTAGTTTAACTAGTCCTACTAGTTTTAGGGCACTTCCACCTTATTAATAATCTTAGAGACAATCTCCTCGCTCGTGATGTTCGAAGCCTCTGCCTCGTAGGTCAGGCCGATGCGGTGGCGCAGCACGTCGTGAGCAACGGCACGCACATCTTCAGGCACTACATAGCCACGACGCTTGATGAAAGCGTAGGCACGGGCAGCCTTGGCCAGATTGATAGAGGCACGAGGTGAACCACCGAAAGCAATCATGTCCTTCAACTCCTTCAGGCCATAGCGGTCGGGGAAACGGGTGGCGAAGACGATGTCGGCAATGTACTGTTCTATCTTCTCGTCGATATACACCTCACGAACCACGGCACGGGCTTTCAGTATTTCAGCACCGGTAGTGACAGGACGTACTTCCGGCAGTCCGCCACCAATGTTCTCGCGGATGATACGCTTCTCCTCTTCCAGCGTTGGATAGTCAATGACCACCTTCAGCATGAAACGGTCCATCTGGGCCTCTGGCAGCGGGTATGTACCCTCCTGCTCAATGGGGTTCTGTGTAGCCATCACAAGGAAGGGGCTTGGCAGGTCGAATGTCTCGCTACCGATGGTCACCTGCTTTTCCTGCATGGCCTCAAGCAGGGCGCTCTGCACCTTGGCTGGAGCACGGTTGATTTCGTCGGCCAGTACGAAGTTGGCGAACACCGGGCCTTGCTTCACCTGGAAACGCTCGTCTTTCTGTGAATAAATCATCGTACCTGTCACATCGGCCGGCAATAGGTCGGGAGTAAACTGTATGCGGCTGTATTTAGCGTCGATAAGCTGCGACAGGGTCTTGATGGCCAATGTCTTTGCCAGACCAGGGACACCTTCAAGCAGGATATTGCCATCGCTCAGCAGTCCGATGAGCAGAGAGTCCACCAGATGCTTCTGTCCCACAATGACACGGTCCATGCCTGTCACCAAGTTTGTTACAAATGCGCTTTGTTGTTCTATCCGAATGTTCAGTTCACGGATGTCAATTGATTCTGCCATAATTTCTATTTATATTTTTGTTCTTATTTTATTTGATTCGCATTCCTCATTTCTCATTCCTCTTTCCTCTTTTTCTTCTTTAACTCCAGCTTAGGAATCTTCAGTGACTGGCCTTCCTGCAAGGCAGCACCACTCTTCAGACCGTTGAACACCTCAATGTAGCACTCCATATCGGGGCCCAGCGTACGACGGGCAATGCGGGCGGTCGTTTCACCAGCCTTTACCTTCACCTCGTAATCACTGCCGACAATACGGTAGGCACCAGTACGCACACGGGCGTCCATCTGGTCATACTTGTCTCCTGCCACTGTGGCTGTCGGCGCTGCCGGTTCAGGTTTCTTAGCTTCAGAGACGGTATTTTTAGTCTCAGGAACGGACTTCCGTACTTCTGAGACCGGCGACTCCACTTCCTTGACGGGTTTTGCAGGCTCCGTCTTGGCAGCAGGAACATCTACGCCGTTTCCTTCGTTCCGTTTCGTTGCTTTCTCTACCATAGTACTGTTATGTTCTACATCTTCGACGGCTTCAAAAGGATGGCTCTCGTAAGTTTCGACAACCAGGCCCTTTCCCTTGTTCAAACCGAGATAGTAGCCGCATATAAATGACAAGATACAAGCCAGAACGGCAACAGCCACCCATAAGACAGTCAATGACTGTGGGCGAGATCTTCTCATTCTTGATGACTTTGATTTCATATTGTTGTTTTCTATTTCATTTGTTGTTTGTTCTTCAGTTGCAATGACTTCCTCCGTTTCAGGTTCTTCTGTTGGAGGTTCCTCTGTGTTTGGTTCCTCTATGTTTGGTTCATCTGTTGGCGGTTCATCTGTTGGCGGTTCCTTTAAGATTGGTTCCTCAGTTGGCGGTTCATCTACATCGTCAACACCAGCAGGCACATCTACAATAGTAGGTTCATCTACGACAGCAGGCTCATCTACGACAGCAGATTCATCTACGACAGCAGATTCATCTACGACAGGCTCCTGTGTTGAAGGTGCTTCTTCTACCAGAATGTCCGGCGATGGCATGACCTGTTCGGTAACCTCCGTTTCCTCCTCCACTTCGTCAACTTCCGGTTCCATTCCAACAAGTGGACTATCATCAAACTCTACACCCTCGTTCAGCACCACTGTCTCGAACTGTGAAAAAGGCTTGTTCACCAGTTCCTTCATTGTCGCATCGGGCGTAAACGATATTTTCTCGTGCCCTTCAATCAGTACACGCTCGCCAGTATTCACATTAACGCTTTCACGGGCCTCTATATCAATCACCTTGAAAGTTCCGAAGCCCTTGATCTTCACAAGCCGGTCAGTTTCCAAACCGTCTTTCACCACCTCGAAAAGAGTAATGGCAAAAGTGTCGGCCTCTTTTTTCTTCAGTCCGAACTTGACAATGAGTACGGCAGCTATATCTTGTATTGACACTCGTTCCATCACTCACTACCTCCGTTTCTCCTCTTGTCCTTCCATGTCGGACTGATCTTGAATCCCAACGTCAGCTTTGGCGGCACCAGCATACGCTGTCCTGTAGCAGGATTAACCATGATACGCTCCAGCCGCTTCTTGACTTCAAAGCTTCCGAAGTTCAGCACCGTGACGGTGTTGCCCTCCTGAAGACTGTCGCCCATAGCATCAATCAGCTGGTACATCATCTTCTGCGTATCCTGTGCCGTGTATCCCATGCGTCTGGCAAGTTCAGCTATGAATTGCTTATTGTTCATATCTCGTTACTTTACAGTCGTTCCATACAAGTCAAATTCCTCAGCATCGGTGATGCGCACATCATAAAAACAGCCTGTCTCTAACTGTTCGCTGGCAGGTATCAGAACCTCTGGGTCAACTTCGGGGGAACAGTATTCTGTACGCCCCACATACCAGTCTCCCTCCTGACGGTCTATGACGGTTTTCAGCGTCTGGCCTATCTTGGCAGCTTCTATCTCTGCACTGATATTCTGCTGCACGCGCATCAGTTTGTCAAGCCGTGCCTGTTTCACATCCTCAGGCACATCATCCTTGTAGTGTTCGGCTGACCAAGTGCCATCTTCCTCGGAATAAGCGAAGGCACCCATACGCTCGAAACGAGCCCACTTGGTGAACTCGACAAGCTCACGAAAATCCTCGTCCGTCTCTCCAGGAAAACCTACCATGAGTGTTGTCCGCAAATGTATGCCTGGCACCTCACGCCGTATTCGTTTCACCAATTCGTAGGTTTCCTGCTTGGTGAAATGCCGTTTCATACGCTCAAGCATCGGGTCTGAGATGTGTTGCAGGGCAATATCCAGATAATTGCAGACATTCTTCCGACGACGCATCACCTCAAGCAGTTCCCAAGGAAAATGTGCCGGATAGGCATAGTGCAGTCTTATCCACTCAACGCCTTCGATGTCGGCCATGCGGTCTATCAGTTCGGCAATATGCTGGCGTCCGTCAATATCTATGCCATAATAAGTCAGTTCCTGAGCTATGACCTGAAACTCCTTCGTTCCCTGACTCACTAACCAACGTACCTCGTTGAGTATCTCGTCCATCGGACGACTTTGGTGATGACCCGTAATCAAAGGAATGGCACAGTAGGCACAATGACGGTCGCAGCCTTCGCTGATTTTCAGGTAGGCATAGTGACGGGGAGTGGTCAAGTGGCGGAAAGCCGCAGTGCTCTCAGTTTTTCCCGAGAGGTCCTCCAGCAACTGATGATAGTTGAACTTCCCATACCATCCATCCACCTCTGGAATATTATCTTCAAGTTCAGCAAGATAACGCTCTGACAAACAGCCCATAACATATAGTCGTTCAATGCGACCTTCAGTCTTTGCATGGGCAAACTCCAGAATGGTATTGATACTTTCTTCCTTCGCGTCGGCAATGAAACCACAGGTATTGACAACCACGATTTCGCCATGAGGATCATCGCTGTCATGAGTACAATGGAAACCGTTTGCCTCCATCAGCCCCATCAGCCTCTCACTGTCAACGAGATTCTTTGAGCATCCGAGTGATATGAAATCTATCGTCTTCAAATTTTACAACAAGAAAAACAGGCATGCAGCAAAAGCACCACACGCTATACCTATGATTAAACCTTCAAGAAAAGTCTTTTTCTTCATTTCACTACATTAAATAATGAATCCACGAACTCTCGCTTGTTGAACAGTTGAAGGTCTTCCATTCCCTCGCCCAAGCCAATGTACTTCACCGGCACCTTCAACTGGTCGCTGATGCCGATGACAACACCGCCCTTGGCCGTGCCGTCGAGTTTCGTGATGGCCAGACTGCTGATAGAGGTGACGGCAGCAAACTGCTTGGCTTGTTCAAAAGCATTCTGGCCCGTCGAGCCGTCCAACACCAACATCACCTCGTCAGGAGCTTCAGGCAGCACCTTCTTCATCACATCCTTGATTTTCTTCAGCTCATTCATCAGACCAACCTTGTTATGCAGGCGTCCGGCAGTGTCTATCAGCACCACGTCGGCACCGTTGGCCTTGGCACTCTGCAACGTGTCGAACGCCACAGAAGCAGGGTCACTGCCCATCTGCTGCTTCACCACCGTCACGCCTACGCGCTCGCCCCAGATGCACAGCTGCTCAACGGCAGCGGCACGAAACGTATCGGCAGCACCCAGATAGACCTTCTTGCCCGCATTCTTGAACTGCCAGGCCAGCTTGCCGATGGTCGTGGTCTTGCCTACGCCATTCACACCCACTACCAATATCACGTAGGGTTTGTGGTCGCCTGGCAGGTCCCAGTTTTCGTTATCCTCCGAATTGTTCTCGGCCAGCAACGAGGCTATCTCGTCGCGGAGGATGCCGTTCAGCTCGCTGGTACTCACGTATTTGTCGCGAGCCACACGCTCCTCAATACGCTGGATGATCTTCAGTGTCGTGTCAACGCCTACGTCAGAGGTGATGAGTACCTCCTCCAGGTTGTCGAGCACGTCGTCATCGACCTTCGACTTGCCGGCCACAGCACGTGCCAGTTTGTCAAACACCGACGTCTTGGTTTTCTCCAGCCCCTTGTCGAGTGTTTCCTTGTTCTTCTTACCAAAAAAACCAAAAATTCCCATATAGCTATATCTTAATGAACTGCAAAGGTACGGCAAAATTAGGAAACGACCAAAGCGCGAGCCCTCATTTTTCCCTAATTACATAAACTTTCACAGTTTTTCAATTTTTCTGCCACTCCGATTATCGCGAAATAAATTAAAAATGGTATTTCGCTTGGGTATTTTCATAAAAATGTTTACCTTTGCCCCTCAAAAACAACTGAAAACTGCATGAAA
This sequence comes from uncultured Prevotellaceae bacterium, assembly GCA_946186505.1. Taxonomy (GTDB): domain Bacteria; phylum Bacteroidota; class Bacteroidia; order Bacteroidales; family Bacteroidaceae; genus Prevotella. The sequence continues at coordinate 29,144 of CAMHNI010000028.1, forward strand.
AGAGTTTATATCATCCTGTTGATGCTGATAACAGTACTGACCGACAGCCACGCCGTGCTGAAGGAGCGAGACCTTGACCAAACCCTTGAAATCCTGCGTACTGAACTGACCGAATACCACCGTGACTTGACCAGTATGACAACGGAACGAAAGCAGCAGAACGACCAGATATTCAGCCAGTTGATGGAGACCATGCGCATGAGCAACCAGAATGCCCTGATGCTTTATTCGCAAAAACAAAACTATGTGTTCGACATGACCTATGCCTGCCACCAGGCAACAGCACTCTATCACGAATTCAGACGTTCACAGCTTCCCTTCCTGAGTTTCCTGGCCACAACAGACACCGACATAGCCAAATACGACAGTCTGGTGAACAGCCTGAAGACCATGCCGTTAAACATGCTCAGTGACCGGGCCAAAGTGAACCGTAATGTCTGCCTGACTCTGGCCACGAACATCCGTAACACACTGACTGAGAACCGGGACCAGATAACCGATTACATCAAATATTACGAGGCGACGGAAAATCGTCTGAAATACCTGAACGACTATGCCAACGAGCGGTATAACGACATTCAGACCAGCATCTTCAGGAACGGCGGACGTAACTATTTTGCTATCCTGAGAAGCCTGCAGCACAACCTGCGGCAGACCAAGGAAACCATTGAAGACAAATACAAATCGACACAGAAAGGCTCGCAGTGGGACTCGAACGTCATTTTCGGACTGTTCGGCATCATCTTAATATATATTATCATTGCCATTGCGCTGAACCTGCTCACCTTCCGCTTCCTGCTGCCCCGAAGACTGCACACGGTGGAGTTCCTGAAGAAGCGCACCTGCATCATCTACGCCACTACGACCATCACGTTCGCCATCATTATGGGCATACTGCGGGCCACACTTGAGCAAAACTTCTTCATCATGGCCAGCGACCTGCTCATTGAGTATGCCTGGCTGCTGGGTGTAATCCTGATTTCACTGCTGCTACGTGTCGGCGGCGACCAGATAAGAAGTGCCTTCCACATCTATGCCCCTCTGATCATCATAGGCTTTATCGTCATCACATTCCGCATCATATTGATTCCCAACGAACTGGTAAACCTCATATTCCCACCCGTACTGTTAGCCTGTTCCCTGTGGCAGTGGGGCGTCATCAGGCGACACAACAGCAACGTGCCACGCTCCGACATGTTTTACACCTACATCTCGCTGCTGGTGTTCCTGGTGTCGGTATGCCTGTCATGGATGGGTTACACGTTACTCTCGGTACAACTGCTCATCTGGTGGATTATGCAGCTGACGTGCATCCTCACCATCACCTGTGTCAGCCAGTATGTCCACCTGTACGGCAGCCGTCACGGCTTGGAGGATGCACCCATCACAAAAAGCTGGCTCTACAAGCTGCTCTATAACGTGGCATTGCCCGTTATGGGGGTTCTTTCGGTCATGATCAGCATCTACTGGGCCGCTGAGGTGTTCAACCTGAGTGACTTATGCATGGCCTTGTTCCGCCGTCGCTTCATCGACACGGCAAACCTCAGCATCAGCATCACCAAACTGTCAATGGTCATCAACCTGTGGTTCGTGTTCCGCTACATCAGCAACACCGTGCTTGATTTCCTGCGTCTGCACTACCAGCAGCAAGACCCGACGACTGCACAGAGCCGCGAGGTCATGGGGCGAAACGTCATACAGGTATTCGTATGGGGAATATGGCTGCTCATCTCACTCAGCATACTCAACATCAGCGTCACGTGGCTGGTGGCCATTTCGGGTGGACTATCTACGGGTGTCGGTTTTGCCTCAAAGGACATCATCGAGAACATCTACTACGGTGCCTCGCTCATGGCTGGCCGCGTGAAGGTTGGCGACTGGATTGAGGTTGACGGTACAATGGGCAAGGTGACCAGCATCAGCTATACCTCCACTGTTGTGGAGTCTCTCTACGGTGAGATCATCACCTTCCAGAACTCGCAACTGTTCACCAAGAACTACAAAAACCTGACCAAGAATCACGGTTACGTGCTGGCTGTAGTGCCTTTCGGTGTGGCCTACGGCTCTAACCTGAAACAGGTATCCGAGGTGGTCGAGGAGGCCGTCAACAACCTGCGACATCAGTGGATGGATCCTGAAAAACGGGCAAAGGTCGTTGTCAGCCAGATGAACGACTCAAGCGTTGACTTCAAACTGTTTGTCTGGGCCGATGCCCCCAGGAAGTCGTATGTTGTCAGCGACGTGCTGAAGTGTATCTACGACACACTGGCTCGCAACGGTATCGAGATTCCGTTCCCGCAGCGAGACATACACATTATAAAGTAGCGAAAGTCAGGAGTTATTGACTATAGTGGGTAGGGTCATCAATCCCAGCCTCTGCCAATGCTTCACGACGCTCGACACACGTGCCGCAACGACCGCAGTGGTACTCGCCGCCTTTATAGCACGACCATGTCTCTGCATAGTCTATCCCCAGTTCACGCCCTCGGGCGGCTATCTGCCCCTTCGTCAGATTGGTAAAGGGACATAGCAGCGTTATGCCCGGATACGTGCCCGTGCGGGCGGCTTCACTCATGGCTGTCACGAACTCCGGACGGCAGTCAGGATAAATGGTGTGGTCACCACCGTGATTGGCCATCATCACATGCTTCAGGCCCCGGCTCTCTGCCAGTCCTATGGCCACTGAAAGCATGATGCCGTTGCGGAAAGGCACCACCGTCGAGCGCATATTCTCATCAGCATAATGTCCCTCGGGAATGGCATCTGCCCCCTGAAGCAATGAGCTTTCAAAATACTGTCCCATGAAAGCCAGGGGGATGACAATATGCTCAATTCCAAGCCGCTGGCAATGCAGGCGTGCATAGGGAATCTCGCGGGCATTATGGTTTGCACCATAGTCAAATGTCACAGCCAGTGCTATGCGCTGCTGCTGGTCATAGAGCAGTGTCACGCTGTCCATGCCACCGCTCAGTATCAAGACAGAATCCTTCATCAATTGTCTGATTTCACTACCCCTCAACAGCTTTCATCAGGAAGTCAACAGCACCGTTGACACCGAACTTTCGTACATCGAGCGAGATGTCATAGTTGCGGGCATCCGTCCAGTCGCTGCCCGTGAAGGTCTTGGTGTAGAGTTCGCGACTGTAGTCATTATCTACTATCATGGCCGCTGCATCGTGTTCATTCAGGTCGTATTTCTCTGCAATGCGGCGCTTCCGACAGTCAAGCGGCGAATGAATGAAAATCTTCAGGGCGTTGGGATGGTTCCTGAAGATGTCAAAGCCACACCGCCCCACGATAACACAAGACTCTTCCTTGGCTATCTTGCGGATAGCCTCAGCCTGAGCCTTGAACAGTTCATGACTGGTCTGGTCGTGCTCAGCACCACTATACTCGGCACCTGCCATATACGTGCGGTAGAAATTGGTAAAGTCGTCACGCCACAGCGGATTCCTGGACTCTATCTTTTCCACTGCATCTTCAACAGCAGCTATACGCTTGGCCACCTCGTTCAAAATCTGCTTGTCAAGCAGTTTCACACCCAGACGGCGAGCCAACTCTGCACCAATCTCATGTCCACCAGTACCAAACTGGCGGCTGATGGTGATAACAAATTTCTCCTCCTTGTTCATAGCGTTATGCTTAAAAGTTATATCTATGTTGCAAAGATAAGAAAAAAAAATGGAACCGCCAAATTTTTTAGACGATTCCTTTCTTTTTTATCTCGGATTGTTCTCGGCAAACACCTTCATCCGCTCGTCCAATGGCCCGTACTGATGGTCACCGATGAACGACGTGCAGACGCGCAGCCCTTCCTGATGCGAACCCGTGGTTATGAGGCAGATGGCCGACACACCGTAGTACATCAGCTCCTTAGCCAACTGACTGCTCGACATGCCAGGATAACCGATGGTGAAATAGAAACCGTCAGCGACAGGCTTGTCCAGATCGCGGTCATAGACGATGTGGAAACCGTGACGCAGGAAAATCTCTTTCAACTTGTGGGCACGTTCACCATAGACCTTTACTTCGTTACGGAAATTGTACTCGCCATCACAAGCCGCACGGAACATCGCTGCCAGAGCATACTGTGCCGAATGGCTGGTGCCGCTCGATAAGGCATACAGCATACGGGTCGAGAACACCAGCCCGAAGGGCAGTCCTTCATAACGGGCTGACAGATCGTCATAGTGACGATGGAACAGACTGTTGCTGATACACACCACACCAATACGCTCGCCGGCATAGCTGAACGCCTTAGAACCACTGATGAGCAGCATGTAGTTGTCTGTATAGCGGGCCACGGTTGGCTGGAACGGCGGCTCAAAAGGCGTTGAGAGGTCCTGGCGGAAATCCATTGCAAAATATGCCAAGTCCTCCATGACTATCACGTCGTAGCGGGTGGCCAGTTCTCCGATGGTCTGCAGTTCTTCTTCTGTCAGGCAAATCCATGCAGGATTATTGGGATTAGAGTAAACGATGGCACAGATATTCCCTTTCGACAGGTAGCCTTCCAATTTCTGGCCGAGTTTCTCGCCACGGAAGTCATAGACATCGAACGTCTCGTACTTGACGCCCTGCACCTGTAACTGCATCTTCTGCACGGGAAAACCCGGGTCTATGAAGAGCACCGTATCCTTCTGGCGGTTAGCCTGCGAACAGGTGAGGAAAGAGGCAAATGTTCCCTGCATGGAACCGCTGACAGGAACACAGCCCTCAGGTTGGATATCTACATCTATGAACGCCTTGACGAAGCGCGAAGCCTGACGCTTCAACTCTGGATACCCCTGTATGTCAGGATATGAATGGGCAATACCATCCTGTAGGGCCTTAATCTGGGCATCGACACCGACCTGTGCGGCAGGTAGTCCGGGAATACCCATTTCCATTTTGATGAATTCCACGCCGCTCTGCTGCTCGGACATGGCTGCCACCTGTTTCACCTCTCGTATGGTGGCCTTGGCGAAATCCTGAATACCCATTTGGGCAATCAGTCCGTCAACAATCTCTTTCTTAATTGGTGTCGGTTTCATTATTATTCAAGTTTCTGAAGTTTATCGCTCATCATGTCATTATTATTTGGGTACAACTTTACAAAGAAAGCTGCACCCAAATTATTGATTGTCAGAGTTTTGCTATTACTCCTCAACGGCGGCCTGGGCGGCGGCTAACGGGAACTGATTATCAGCACATTACGGCGAATCTGGGAAACATTTGGGAAACATTATGAGCATGTACTGCACATTCTGCACCCGATTTCCTCAAAATATCCGACCATTTTTGCCACTTAGACTACTTTTCGATATTTTAATTGTTAAACACTACTGTTAGAACACTCATCGCATTACGACTTTTACGCACGTTCTGCAAATTTTGCTTGCAAAATTAATAATTTCTCATGACTTTACGTTCATTCTGCACGTTTTTCTTGCAGAGTGTGTTTACTTTTAATATAAATTAAGGCAAAAAACACATTCAATTACCAATTTCTTGTTTCGATTAAAAGAAAAACGGATGGATTTCAATGCCGGAGGTTTAAGTTTAAGCTTAGATGTTCTTATATATATAATAAGGTATAGTAAACCCAAATCAAGAGATTGAAGGTTTAATCTTTAAGTTTAGAGGTGCATGTATATATACATGGGTAAACGTAAACCTAAACTTTGCAGAATGAAACGACTTGATGTTTCCCAAAATTCACATTTTTCTTTTTACTGAAGATGAACCAATTTATACTCTCCCCTTCTCATTCCACTTTCCTTTTGACTGAAAAACGTTTTCATGAAAAACAATTCATTTTGAGTTAACTTCTGTGGTATAGAAAGAGAACTCGCCTAAATGTAAGTTTTCTGCAAATCGACGGAGTTTTTCTAAATTTTCGCAAAACAACTATGAAAGTCATTTCGGCAGTAAATATTTTAATAACTGGATAAAATTCGACAAACTCCATTATGTCCGAAGAGAGATACTTCGTTTCTCATTTTCGTAGAAACTCGCTGGGAGTGAGACCGAAGTGTTTTTTGAATACACGAGTAAAATGTTGCGGATATTCAAAGCCGAGGAGTTCAGAAGTTTCTGAGATGGTTTTTCCGTCGTGCAGATAGGCGGTGGCTCGTTGCATCACGAAGTTGCGGATGATGGCTGTGGCTGTCTCGCCTGTAGCCTGACGGATAAGGTCGCCGAAGTAGTTAGGCGAAAGGAACAGTTCCTGAGCACAATAGCGGACGGTGGGCAGGCCGAGCTTGCGCTGCCGTCCTTCGCTGTAATAGTGTTTCAGTAAATCATCGAAGCGTTTCAGAAGGTCGTTGTCGGCTGTAATCTCAGTCTTGAATTGACGCTCATAGAATCCAGCGCAATACTCCAGTATCAGTTCGAGGTAGGCGATGATGATGCGGCGCAGATGCTCGTTGTCTGGTTTAGAACGCAGTTCATTGCGAATCATCTTGAAGCAAACTTCTATCGTTCTTTGTTCTTCTGGCGTAGGATGCAACGACTCGCTTTCATAGTAGGAGAAGAAATGATAGTCATCTATGCGTCGTCCGAGGTCTGTGCCGTGAAGCAGTTCAGGCGAGAACAGTAGTACCCATCCTTTAATATGTATAATCTCACCATTGTCGCTCACACCTCCCGTCTGCCCTGGAGCCACGCAGAGCAACGAACCAGAACTGTGGCTATAGTGACCCTGCCCGTATGTAATGGTGTAAGGGCTTTCCTGCAACAAGAACACACCGTACACCTGATAGTTGTTCAGCGAATGGCGACAGTGCTCCAGCTCGTCGTAATGTATAATCGAGACGAGCGGATGCAATTCCTCTGCTCCGACATAGCGGGCGTAGTCGTTGACGTGGTGAACGCGTAGAACCTTCTCCATTTCGGGTGCAAAAATACTAAAATTATATAACATTCCATCCAAATTTATTTGTTTTTCCCAAATAATTTGTATATTTGCGCACAGATTGCTTGTGAACAAATAATAGTCTGACGATGAGTACACAGACGATGACACAGCAGATAGCCGAATATTTCAAGACACAACCCGTTTTGAAAGCATGGCTCTTTGGCTCCTTCTCACGGGGCGAGCAACGTGAAGACTCAGACGTCGACATTCTAATATTACCAGACAAGCAGCAGCACTTCAGCCTTTTCACCCTTAGCGAAATCTACGAGGACCTGAAGGAATTGTTGGGGCGTGAGGTCGATGTGATTACCGTTGGCGGCCTGATGCCCTTTGCCCGCGAGAGTGCTGACCGCGATAAAATTCTGATTTATGAGAGAGCAGCGTAACGACCCTAAGCGTCTGAAGGACATCCTACAGGCTATTGACACGATATTCGAGTATGTCGGAGATCGTGGCATGGAAGAGTTTCTTGCTGATAAGAGGTCGTATCATGCCGTCATCTACAACATCATGATTATCGGCGAGGCTGCCAACATGCTGACCTTCGAGTTTCGCGAGGCTCACAGCGACTTGAAGTGGAGACAGATAACGAATATGCGAAATTTCCTGATTCATGGCTATCATAACGTGGAGGAAGATTTGGTTTGGGAGGCTATCGCCATTGACCTTCAGCCCATACGTGAGAAGATTGTGAAGTATCTGGAAGAGTTTAACAATAGTAGCAACGATTAACAACAAATTGCGTATGAATCAATAAAAGAACAAAAGACATATAGATAAGAAGCGTTAGCTTTCTATTCTTGCTTTTCGGATAATTGGGGAATTAGAGAAAAGTCACAAGGGTAAAAGTTGATGCTCACGTCGTAAGGCGTGGGCTTTTACTCATTGAAGTGACTTAGGTTATCCCCAATACCTCCGAAAGCGTAGATGAAGTTATTAGTCCACGTTTCTTTTTCTGTCTCAACTCAAGGGGTATTGGACTGTAATAATTTAGTTATACAATTAATGTTTTTTTAATATGAAGCAAAAAATAGGATTATTAATCGTTTTAATGATTTTGGTGACATCATGTGCAAATAAATCTGTATTAACATCGTATTCTTCTCTTGCTGGGTACAAATATGCATTGGTTGACGACTCAAAAGATAATGGTGGTAATGCTTCTCTGATGAACTTTAAAATTCAGGTGCAGCATGCAATTCAAGAATCATATTTGGAAGAAGTTAAATCTAAAGACATAGAAAAAATGTCGGAGGATCAAAAAGAACATCTTCTAATATTGCAATTGTCTGGTAGCCAGACTCACGATAATTCTGTTGCAACAATTAATGTCATCGATTATAAAACAGAAAGAGTTTTAGGCTCATGCAACGGTATCTTCGGTCTTTCTTTCAGCACTTACGGTGACATGAACGGAGCATCTAAAAAAAGTGTAAGAGCATTTAAGAGGTTTCTAAATAAAAAATAAAAGGTTGTCAGTACAATTATCATTCTAAATCATTAATCAGTAAAAAAGGTTGATTAATCAGTAAAATGGTTAATCAACCTTTCTTTTTTTTGCCGTACCTTTGCACCATCAAATCAAATAACATCAAACAGATATGAGTAAAATAGCATTAGGAACCTGGGCCTGGGGCGCAGGAGCATTCGGCGGAGACGCCGTATTTGGTAGTAAGACTGACGTGGAGAACCTGAAGCCTGTGTTTGACGCAGCCATGAAAGCCGGGCTGAACCTTTGGGACACGGCAACGGTCTATGGCATGGGTGAGTCAGAGAAGATTCTCGGAACATTCGTGGCAGGCGAGAAGCGTGAGACGGTGGAGGTGTCAACCAAGTTCACACCGCAGCTTGCTGAGATGTTTGACAACAGTGTGGAGAAGATGGCCGATGCCTCCATCGAGCGCATGGGTTGCGACTATATCGACATCTACTGGATTCACAACCCGATGGACGTGGAGCGTTGGACACCAGGACTGATTCCCCTGCTGCAGTCGGGCAAGGTGAAGCGCGTAGGCGTGTCGAACCACAACATCAAGGAGATTCAGCGTGCCAACGAAATCCTCGGTGAGGCAGGCTTCAAGGTGAGTGCCGTGCAGAACCACTTCTCCCTACTCTACCGTTCGTCGGAGAAAGGTGGCGTGCTGGACTATTGCAAGGAGAACGGTATCGAGTTCTGGGCCTACATGGTGCTGGAACAGGGTGCACTCTCTGGTAAATATAATAAGGAGAATCCGCTGCCTGCAGAAAGCGATCGCGGTAAGAAGTACAACCCCGTATTGTCGCAGCTGGAGGCGCTGACCAACGAGATGACCGCCATCGGACAGAAATATGGTGCCTCATGCTCACAAATAGGTATTGCCTGGGCCATCGCCAAGGGTACACTGCCCATCATCGGAGCCACGAAGGAACGTCACGTCATCGAGGCTGCCGAGGCTGCCAAGATTCAACTGACTGCTGAGGAAATTGCTAAACTCGAAGCACTTGCCGATGCTACAGGTATCGATACACGTGGCGGTTGGGAACACTCAATGGAATAGCCTCCCCCCAACCCCTCAAAAGGGTGATGAGAAATAAAAAAGATAGTACTTTTATGAGAATAAGGACAACGATTATAGCAACGCTGTTTGCAACGATGATGCAGGCTCAGGGCGTGATTGATATGCACTCGCATATCATCACACCTGAGTTTATGTCTGCCCTCGACAAGGAGGGAAGGCTGTTGGACGAGGGCTTTCCTCTTCCGAAGTGGGATGCAGAGGCGCAACTAAAGTGGATGGACGAAGCGGGTATTCATACATCAGTCTTGACATTAGCGGCTCCTCAGCCGACATCTGCGAAGGTTGTACGTGCCACCAACGAGACAGCAGCCAAACTGAAATACGAGCACCCTGACAGATTCCGCTTCTGTGCAGCTCTGCCACTACCTGATGTAGATGCAGCCATCGAGGAAGCCCGCTATGCTCTGGATGTACTGAGTGCAGACGGTATCAAACTGGCCACTAACGTCAATGGTCAGTATTTGGGTGACCCAGAACTCGACACCCTCTTCTCGTTCCTCAATGAACGCAAGGCTGTCGTCATCCTGCATCCACATCGTCCTGAACCAGTCAACCATCAGGTCATGCAACAGACACCCCTCGCCATGCAGGAATATCTCTCAGAGACCACACGTGCCGTGTCGAATATGATCAGTCGTAATGTGCTGGCTCGCTACCCCAACGTCAAGGTGGTAGTACCCCATTGCGGAGCCTATCTGCCGCTGATGGTGTCGCGCATGCAGTCGCTAACTCCCGTGATGCAAGCGAATAAACTCGTGGGCGATATCGACTGGGATGCCAACCTCGCAGCCCTTTACTACGACCTCGCCGGTGCCCACTCGCCAGAGGTCATCCGCATGTTGCTCACCATCACCACGACCGACCATCTGCTCTATGGTTCCGACTATCCCTACGTCGCCCCGCAGGTGCTCACCCAGAGCCTCCAGCGCATGCAACAGTACCTGACTACTGAGCCAGACCTTGCAGCGTATCGCGAGATGATTCTCCACAAGAATGCCGAATGGCTGTTGGGACTGTCCTCCGACAAACCGACAGCGAAAAAACATGATGATACGATGCTCGTTCGCATTGCCGAGATAGAAGTACATCCTGAACACCTCGAAGCCTATCTCACTGCTGCAACAGAGATTCAGCAGAAGAGCCTCGCAGAAGAGCCCGGTGTGCTCTGTCTCTTTCCAAATCAGATGAAGGAGGACAGCACTCAAATAAGAATCCTTGAAATCTACGCTTCACAACAGGCTTATCAGCACCACATCCAGACCGCCCACTTCCAGAAATACAAGCAGGGCACACTCCACATGGTGAAGTCACTGAAACTGCAAGACCTCACACCGCTCGCCACTGAGACGATGAGCAAAATTTTCAAGAGAGTTAAATAATACGTAATATATGAGACATTTTTTACTATTTATGACAGCTTTGCTGCTGACCTGCTGTTCGTCGGACAGCGAGGTGAAGGCAGAGACAAATCAGTATCAGGCCAACATGGCCAAGACGCTAATTGTGTATTACAGCTACACGGGCAACTGCAAGGCGATAGTGAACAGCCTGGCCAGTCAGATTACGGCTGACCAATTGGAGATTCAACCCGCAGAGAAAGGACTTAGGTATGAGGCGAACAACTATGCACTGGGTACGCAACTGCTGAACGCCATTAAGGCGAATCCCAACGATGCAAGCAGTTATCCTGCCATCGACCCAGTGACTGTCAGTATCGATGATTACCAAAATATCATCATCGTGACTCCGCTCTGGTGGAGCCAGATGGCGGCTATTATGCAGACCTTCCTCTTCCAGAACAGAACAAAATTGGCTGGCAAGACGGTGGCGATGATTGTGTCGAGTCATTCGAGTGGTATCAGCGGCGTAGTGGCAGATGCCCAGCGATTGCTCCCCAACGTCACTTGGGCTGGTGATGCCTTATGGATTAATGCCAGCAACCATTCCAACCGCAATTCGCTGATTGAGAACTGGCTGCCGACACAGGACTTTCAGTCATCTACGACAGGAATCAGCCATGTTAAGTCTGACGTAAAAAAGTCAAAGGTCTATACGCTGCAGGGCACTCTCGCTCTGGTAGGACAAAAGGGTATTGTGATTAAAGACGGGAAAAAAGTTGCGATCAAGTGAGAGAAATGAAAATTCATTTTTATTTCCGAACGTGAGCAAGTTCAACAAAGTTAAGATTATCAGATGAAAAGAATAGTAACATTTATAATAGCAGTAATGACTATGGCGACAATACAAGGTCAGACGATGACCGAAAGACAAAAGGGATTGGCAGCATGTGCCTGCCTGATGGCACAGGGTGATTTGGAACGTTTGGAGCCTGCCGTGAAGATGGCACTCGACAACGGCGTGACTATCAATGAGCTGAAGGAGGCTTTTTCACAGCTCTATGCCTACACGGGCTTTCCACGCTCGCTGAATGCATTAGGCGTTCTAAATAAGGTGTTGGATAACAAACAGCCCTCATGGCAGGAAGGAAAGCCTTGGAAACGTCCTGAAATATGGGATGACGCTGCAAAAGCTCTGAAGCAAGGTACAGAGGTGCAGACGAAACTCTCTGGCCGTTCTTTCGATTACAACTTCTGTCCGCAGGATGACTACTATCTGAAGTCGCACCTCTTCGGTGACATCTTCGCCAGCGACCAACTCTCTGCTGCCGACCGCGAGATAGTGACCGTTGCTGCCCTGAGTGGTCTCGAAGGTGTTGCTCCACAGTTGGCTGCCCACAAGCAGGGAGCCGTGAACATGGGCAATAGTCAGGAACTGGTTGATGAACTCTGTGCCTGGCTCGACAGCGAGGGGTATACCTTGCGCAGCAAATGGCCGAAAGGCGAACCGAACCCTTACGGCAAGTATTTCATCGGTCAGAGTTATCTGGCTGACGTTGGCGGTGGTGTTATAAACGTTACCTTCGAGCCTCGCTGCCGTAACAACTGGCATATCCACCACAAAGCAGTACAAGTACTCATCTGTGTCAGTGGTCGTGGCTGGTATCAGGAATGGGGCAAGGATGCCGTCGAGATGACTCCTGGCATAGTCATCGCCATTCCTGCAGAGGTAAAACACTGGCACGGAGCCGCCAAAGATTCATGGTTCCAACACCTTACTTATCACCGTGATGCTCAGGAAGGAGCCTCGAATGAGTGGCTTGAGCCTGTGACTGACGAAGTGTATAACAAACTGAAATAAGATATAATAATGGAATACGTAAAACTTGGAAACTCAGACCTCAACGTGTCGCGCATTTGCCTCGGCTGCATGGGCTTTGGAGATGCCAGTATCGGACAGCACTCATGGACGATTGGCGAAGAGCCGACACGGGAAATCATTCGTCGGTCACTCGACCTCGGCGTGAACTTCTTCGACACGGCGATAGCCTATCAGCTGGGCACTTCGGAGCAGTTCGTGGGCAGGGCGCTGAAGGATATGGCACGCCGCGAAGACGTGGTGGTGGCCACGAAGTTCCTGCCTCGCACAGAGGAGGAAATCACGAACGGCATCGATGGTCGGCAGCATGTACTGAGCAACATCGACAGCAGCCTGCAGCACCTCGGCATGGACTATGTGGACTTGTACATCTACCACATCTGGGACTACAAGACACCGGCAGAGGAAATTCTGGAGGGCATGAACGAGGCCGTGCGTGCAGGCAAGGCACGGTATATCGGCATCGCCAATGCCTACGCCTATCAGGTGGCGAAGATGAACGCGATGGCCGAGAAAAACGACTGGGCAAAATTTATCAGTGTGCAGAACCACTACAACCTGATCATGCGTGAGGAGGAGCGCGAGATGCAGCCCTTATGCCGTGAAGACAACATCGCACAGACACCCTACAGCGCTCTGGCATCAGGCAAACTGGCCAAGCGCCCAGGTGAGACCTCGAAGCGCCAGCAGGAAGACGCGTTCATGCACTTCAAGTATGATGCCACCGCCAAGCAGGACAACCTCGTGGTGGAGCGTGTCGTGGAACTGGCCAATCGCTATGATGTGGAGATGACTCAGATTTCCCTTGCCTGGTTGCTGACCAAGGTGGAGTCGCCCATCGTGGGAGCCACAAAACTGCACCACATCGAGGGAGCCGTGAAGTCGCTCGATGTCCGGCTGACAGCCGATGATATCCGCTACTTGGAAGAGCCATACGTGCCCCACAACCTCTCAGGCGTGATGGCCGTCAACAAACCTGTGATGAGCGAGGAGCCCGTCTGGGTGGCAGCAAGCAGAAACAAATAATCATGGGCACCTACAACTCTATCACATGCGGTTTGATGTCCGTATCGTGAGTGGCAAGGCTCTCGATGCAGTTGGCATGATCACAATCCAAATGCGTCAGCAGCACGTAGTCGAGAGCAGCGAGAGCCATCAAGTTTACTTGAATGGCTGAGTCGTGACGAGACTCAACATTTGTTAAATCATTCCGTAAAAATAGCGAAATTTCGACATTTATTGGTAACTTTGCCATCAATATTAAATTGTATTTATGAGAAAAGTAAACTTTTTTTTGGCAGCAGCCATGTTGATGGTGTCGGCTGCGGTGATGGCTCAGCAGTCATCAAAGGTGTATCTCACAAGGGAGATTTCACCGGAATCGTTGGTAAAAATCTATAAGGCACTTGGCGTTGAAGCCAAGGGGCGTGTGGCAGTGAAGATGTCAACAGGCGAAGGCAGCAATCCCAACTACCTGAAACCTGAACTGGTGAAAAACCTAATATGGGAGGTAGACGGCACCATCGTGGAATGTAACACCGCATACGGCAACGGCCCTTCCGACAAGAAAGACGAGCGCAACACGTCAGAGAACCACTGGAAAGTGATTGAGCGTCACGGCTTCACAAAGTATTTTCCTGTCGATATCATGGACGAATACGATGAGATTCGCATCCCCGTAAAGGATCAGACGCACATCAAGTACGACATCGTAGGCGGCCACATGGCCAACTACGACTTCATGATTGCCCTCAACCACTTCAAGGGTCATCCTATGGGTGGCTACGGTGGTGCGTTGAAGAACCTCTCCATCGGCTGTGCCAGTCAGAACGGCAAGGCTTACATCCACTCTGCCGGCAAGATGGAGAAACTGGATATGGGCAAGCTGTGGACACCAGAGTTCATCGGCAATCAGGACGGATTCCTCGAAAGTATGGCAGCTGCTGCCCAAGCCGTTGTGAACTACTTCAACAAGAAGCAGGGCATCATCTACATCAGTGTCATGAACAACATGTCAATAGACTGCGACTGCGTGGATCATCCCGAACCCGTAAAACTGGAGGACTATGGCATCCTCGCCTCTACCGATCCCGTAGCGCTCGACCAGGCCTGCATCGACATCATCAACCAACAGAAGGTGACGGCCAAGAACGACCCTACCGATTTGCTGAAGCGCATCGACAAGCAGCATGGCACACACACTATCGACCATGCAGCCCAGATTGGCCTTGGCTCAAAGAAGTATGAGTTGATAAATCTGGAATAGAGAAGATATTACACTAGCAGTCGAACGATTTGAAAAAAAGTTTTAGAAATATAGGAAATTTGCAAAAGTATCACTTTTTGCTATAATCATCTTATAATCAGTAAAATAACATGAGTGATAGATGTTTTTTATCTATCACTTTTTATGGCCAAATGCAAGATTTTCTGTAAAAAGCTTGCATTTGACCTTAAAATTTTGTATCTTTGCACTCGGCTTGCAGTCTGCGTTTATGCTGATGAGATTGACAACTCGGGACAGATAAATTACGACATGCTGTATGCCCAGCTCTATACCGAGCTGCAGCAGGGGCGCCGCTACTGGTTCGAAGACGAGGAGAACGCCCGTATCATGCAGCAGAACGAACAGTTCCAGCAGGTCAGCAACTATGAACAGATGATTGCCCTCACCTTTCTGGCACCCGAAGAGACATCCGAAGATGCAGTCTTCGTATCCCTCCAGTTAATCATGAAGCGACTTGAGAAACAATTCCCTACCTTTACTATTACGAAAGGAACGGACGTTGAACTCGGAAGAAGGTTGACTAAAATGGGTTATGAACACAAACGGTTGAACAAAGGATCAGTATTCAGAGTTGAAGAGATATAATCTACAAAAGTAAAACAACTTGTTTTACTATACTTCAGATAGTCTTTACAATAGGGAAAGATGGCACTTTAGAAAGTAAAACAAGTTGTTTTACTTTGAGTGATAGTAGTGATAGATAGAAAAAATCTATCACTTCACATAACAAACTGACAATAAATAAGTTATAACAAATAGTGATAGATAATAAAAAATCATAGACAAAAAAATTGCAGTACATATCAAACTTATCAAGAACAATATCAAGAGTAGCAGCTCTTATGGAAAATATTTTGCAAAAACAGTCAGTCAGGGCGAGGTAACGCTTGACGAGATAGCCGCTGAGGCTTGTCGCAACAGCGGCTTCTCAGAAGGTGCCGTTGTGGGTGTAGTAACCGAGCTACAGGACATCTTGAAGCAGAGACTTACCGAGGGGCAGACTGTTGTCCTTCCAGGTATAGGACGTTTCAGTCTTCGTGTAGAGAGCATTGGTGTGGATAATCCCAAGGCTTTCAACATCCGTCGTCATATCACCCGCATCGTCTGTGGTTTCCTCCCTGCCGGTCGTCGCATCCAGGGTCGCCATATCCTCTACGACTTCTGCGAAGGTGTCAAAGCCGTCTGGCAGACGGGTTTTAAACCTTAGGGGCAAAATAATCTAATTTTTTCTAACTAAAGTGATGTGGGGTTGGGAATCACAACTAGGTCGTTCTTCACGATGTGATAACATCTTCCATTAAACACGAAACTCCCCTCCCCTGCTGTGCAAAGGAGATGCATGCAGGTGTGGCGCAACGCTGGGACGTTGATACAATAAAAATCGGTAGAATATTGAAAATAAGGTTCCATAGCTTTGGCTTTTGGCTGCGAAGATGCTCACGCTCGGTATAACTTAAACAAGACCTGAAACTAAAAAAATCACAAAAGCTATTGCTTTTGTGTTTTTTTTTGTACCTTTGTCCCAAATGTGCGACCAGAAGTCGCAAAAGCAATTATTTTGTCCTCAGTGGAGGTGTCAAAATCTGCTGTTCCGTCAGCAGTAGCCTAAGCAGACATGCGTGAGGGGCGACCCTTGGGTGTGAAGCTCTGCCGACAACGTGGCCACCCGCCGAGCATCACGGCGGCGACGCTGCCAGGCTGGCCGATATGGACAACATAAGTGAACCACTGCACCAACGTGACAAAGGATTGGCTCACGGATGCTGACGAGCCATGCCAAAAGGGCAAGCAGTCGGGCTGGCGGTCTGTTTGACACCGCCACACGGACCAAGGCACTGCCGGTGGATGGGTGGGTCCTAAGTCGGACGTCAGTTGCTTTAGCGGAACTGGGTAAGTCTGTACGCCTCCCGTGAGAGACATGAATCCAAACACGGGTCAGTCAATCGCAAGTGCGACCCAGCCGACGTGCAGATATGAGAGAGCGGAGAAAGCGAATGCCGTGGTGTAATGCCGCGGATAGGGGTTGAAACATCATCCCGACGCGAAAGCGTGCAGACTTCCGCATGGTTATTCGTTGTGAGACGCGCTATAGAACTTGGCTTAAATGGGGAAAGGACAGAAGAGTCTGAAGCAAATGGACGGAGCCTCGAAGGAGGCGAAGTGTGCATCCTCAGCCGAACCGAAGGCATGGACGGGCGAGGAACTCGGACAGGCACGGCACTGGGTAGGCAAGCTGCAGCGGCGAATCGCAAAGGCACAGAAAGGGAAGAGATACAATAAGGTGAAAGCCTTGCAGCATCTTCTCGTCACAAGCCGAGCCGCCAAGATACTGGCGGTGGAGCGAGTGACATCCAATAAAGGAAAGAGAACCGCAGGAGTGGACGGGGTGACTTGGACGACGAATGCGGCAAAGGCGCAAGCCATAGGCTCCCTTAGGCGTAGGGGATACAAGCCCAAGCCTCTGAAAAGAGTGTACATACCGAAGAAGAACGGCAAGAAGAGACCGCTCGGCATCCCGACCATGAAGGACAGGGCGATGCAAGCCCTCTACCAAATGGCCTTGGAACCGATAGCTGAGACGACAGCCGACAAGAACTCCTACGGCTTCCGAAAGTATCGGGGCTGTCAGGATGCGATTGACGCGCTGCACCGATGGCTCAGCCGCAGAGACGTTTCTCCCGAGTGGGTGCTCGAAGGCGACATCAAGGGATGCTTCGACCATATCAGCCATGAGTGGCTTGTCCGCAACGTACGAACGGACAGCGAGATATTGCGCA
>CAMHNI010000029.1 GCA_946186505.1 uncultured Prevotellaceae bacterium
AAATTTTTCGGCAATTATTTTCCAAAAAAAGAGAAGATTTTCGAGTTTGTTTACAAAACGAATGCCTACACCTTATATATAATATAATAGGCGTAGGCATTCTGCACGTATTATCCGAATAATTTAGTCTCTCCGCGCCCCTAAGATACGCAACAGGTACAAGAAGAGGTTGATAAAGTCCAAATAGAGAGAAAGAGCCCCCAATAGTGCCACTTTCTGTGCGGCCTCTCCTGCATCAGGTGCCATAAGAAGCATGTTCTTGATTTTTTGAGCATCGTAGGCAGTAAGTCCCACAAAGACCAACACTCCGAGATAATTGAGGACTACGGTCAGTCCCGCACTCTTGGTGAAGATATTGACGATGGTAGCAATAATGATACCAATGAGCGCCATCATCAGGTATTTACCTATGGCAGAGAGGTCTATCTTGGTAAAATAGCCAAAGAGAGCCATGGCGGCGAATGTACCGGCGGTTATAAAAAACACGTTCGTGATGCTGGAGGCAGTATAGGCCAAGAAGATAAACGACATTGTGGCTCCATTGACAATTGAGTAGAGCACGAACATGAGCGTAGCCGTCGTCAGTGACAACCTATTGATGGCAGCACTGAGTCCAATGACAAGTGCCAATTCACCAATCACGAGCCCCCAGAAAAGGACTTGGTTGGTGACAAGAGCCATCAGAAGGGTCTCATTATGGGCAACGAAATAGGCAGTAATACCTGTAATAACGAGCGCCAGCGACATCCAGACATAGACCTTTCGCATCAGGACGGGGAGGGCGGCAGACATTTCCAGTTCCTGCTCCCTCGAATAAGCATTTGTAATTTCCTCGTAATCCATTTTCTTTTCACTAATTGATTAATACGGGCACAAAGTTACACATTTTTCTTTGAACGTGTAACATTTGCGCCCAAATATAAGAAATTTTTAATGATTTTAATCCGATGAAATCAAATCACGTGTAATCCAAGGAACACCATCAAGCCGTTCATCAGAATCCAGAAGATAGCGAAAGGCATGGTCTTGCGCATGATATCGCCGTCCTGTCCTTCCATGTCACAGGCAGCAGTGGCGATGGCTATTGACTGGGGGGAAAGCAGCTTGCCACCCTCAGAGCCGGCGCAGTTGGCAGCAGCGAGCCAGTTGGTCTCATTACCTGTGACACCGAAGAACGTGCTTTGGTTCACCAAGCCGAGATCGCTGGCGGCAGTAGCCTGCAGTTTACCGAAGAGGATGTTCGCATTCGTGGCACTACCCGTGACAAAGGTACCAATCGAACCTATCAGCGGTGCGAAGAAGGGGAATGCAGCGCCTGTAAGCAGCACGAGGCCCTTGGCAATATCATTTGTCATGCCCGTGTTGTTCATCAGCATGGCCATAGCCACCAAGCAGCAGATAGTCACCACCGTTTTCTGGAGGTTCAGCGTGGTTTTGGCCAACAGCTTCATCAGACTGCCGAAGCTCATGCCCTGAATCAGACCGCCAATGACGGCACCGAGAAAAATCATCAAACCGGCATTCGACAGCCAGCCGAACTTAAAGGTATTGCCTGTGACGGGCAGGTCGAACTTCGTGACCAGTGTATTGTTCAGCAGTTCGTTGACAGGCGGCACAATCTTACTGGAAATGAGGATGAAGAAAATAATGAGGCCATAGACACTCCATGCCTTGAGAGTTTTCGTAAGGCCGAAGATCTGACGTTCCACCTGTACTGTATCAGCGGTACTCTCTTTCTTGATGAATAGTCTGTTGTAGATGAGCATGGCGATGATGGCGGCCACGGAACCGAGAATAGCAGGCGTCTCCGGACCAATGAAGTGTGCGCAGCAGAACTGCACGACGATAGAAAATGAGCCCACAAAGAGTGCGATAGAGACATTCTTCACGATCTTCGTGCGGTCGGTCATCATCAGGATGAGGAACGGCGTGATGAAGAACATCAGCGAGAGCTGGAGGATGATGAACGTGGCCACTTCGCAAAGTTCCTCAGGCGTTGCCACGCCACTGGCCGCCACTTGGTTGGCGAGCGTCGTGGCCGGCAGGCCGACGGCACCGAAGCCCACGGCCACCGTATTGGCCACCAGGCATATCACAGCAGAGAACATCGGTTTGAAGCCCAGTCCGATGAGGATGGCTGCAGGGATAGCCACCGCCGTTCCGAATCCGGCCATACCTTCAAGCACGCCACCAAGGCCCCATGTCAGCAGCAGCACCAGCAGTCCCTTGTCGGATGTCATCTGGATGAACTGCGTCTTGATGGTCTCAATCTCCTTTGTCTCACAGAGGATGTTGTAGCTGAAGATGGCACAGATGATAATCAGGATGATGGGGAAGCAGGCCTTGAGGAAGCCCTCAACGACTGACCATAGCATCACGCTATAGATGGACTCGTCTGCATACTTCTCCGGCAATATGCCCATAACAGGAGCAGCAAACAGAGCCAGTAAGACAGTGACGATGAGTGTAATGACCGCACTCTTGTAACCAGATACTTTGAAGCCCATCATCAAGATAATGAGCAACAGGATAGGTATAACAGATACTAATGCTGACATAGGATTTTTAGTTTTAGTTTTGCTTTTCGTCGCCAAATTTACAAAAAATCTGTGGAATCAGCAACATTTTCCCCCAGAAAAAGTGCAGATTTCCGTTTTTTTTATTATCTTTGCCTCCTAATCCTACACCAATATGAAAGCCTATCAAGAATTCCTCAGTGACATCAGACAGTTTATTGCCTCGGAGCGCATCTATACCGACGAGTTGCGAACACTCGGATGGGGCACCGATGCCAGTTTCTATCGCCAGATTCCGAAAGTCGTCATCCGCAGTGATGGCGAGGAGGAGATAAGCCGGATAGTCCAATTATGCAAGAAACACAAGTTGCCGTTCACCTTCCGGGCGGCAGGCACCTCACTTTCCGGCCAGAGTTGTACCGACTCAGTACTCATTGTGGCCGGCAAGCACTGGGAAGGCTATGAAATAATGAGGAATGAGGAATTAGGAATGAGGAATGAGGATGCCCCGTCGGGCGCAGATTCCTCATTGAGCATAAGACTCCAGCCGGGTATCGTTGGGGCCAGGGTCAACGAGATACTCAGACCCTACGGCCGCGTGTTCCCGCCCGACCCTGCCAGCATCGGCTCGGCGATGGTGGGCGGCATCGTCATCAACAACGCCTCGGGCATGAACTGCGGCGTCCATGCCAACAGCGACCGCATGCTCATCTCCGCACGAATTATCCTCACTGACGGCACTGTATTAGACACAGGTTCGGAAGAGAGCCGTGAAGCCTTCCACAAGAGCCATCCTGAGTTCATTGCCAGAATCGAAGCATTGCGCGACAAGGTACGTGCCGACGAAGAGCTGTCTTCGCGCATACGTACCAAATACAATATTAAGAACGTCACGGGTCTGAATCTGCGTCCGCTGATAGCCTATGACGACCCGTTCGACATCATCGCCCACTCGATAGTGGGCAGCGAAGGTACGCTGGCCTTCCTCTCGGAAGTGACCATGAAGACACTCCGTGACTACCCGTTCAAGGCATCGGCCATGGTCTATTTCCTGACGATGAGGGAGAGCTGCGAGGCCGTGGTGGCTATGAAGAAGCTGAAGGCCGGCGAGGAAGATTTGAGCATGAGCGCCGAGCAGCTGATGGTAAAGAGCGCCGAGATGCTCGACTACATGTCGCTGAACTCGGTTAACGACCCCGTTTTCCTACAGTACAAGCAGGACGTGGATGCGGGCAAGATAGAAGGTGTGGAGCCTGGCGACTACCACAACCTCACTGCCATCCTCACAGAGACAAAGGCTGTCACCCATGAGCAGCTGATGGAGAAGATTGAGAAGATCAATGCCTGCTTAGGGCAGTTCCGCATTTATCACCCCTCCCCTGTGAAGGGAGGGAAGTTGGAACCTGCCGAGTTCACCGAAGACCCGAAAGTCTATGGCAAGTACTGGGCCATCCGCTCGGGCATCTTCCCAAGTGTGGGCGGCACACGTCCCGCCGGCACATCCTGCCTCATCGAGGATGTTGCCTTCCCCATTGAGTCGCTGCCCGAGGCTACGGTGAAGCTGCAGAAACTGATTGCCGACCACGGCTACACAGACGCCTGTATCTACGGTCACGCTTTCGAGGGCAACTACCATTTCATTCTGAACCAGAGCTTCGCCGACGAGCACGAAGTGGCCCGCTATGCCGAAATGATGCGCGACGTGGCTAAATTAGTGGTCGAGGATTACGACGGCTCGCTGAAGGCCGAGCACGGCACGGGACGCAACATGGCACCGTTCGTGAAATACGAGTGGGGCGAGAAGGCCTACGAGGCCATGCGTGAGCTGAAGGCCATCTTCGACCCCGATGGCCTGCTGAACCAGGGTGTCATCTTCAACGAAGACCCGGAATGCTTCATCAAGTGCCTGAAGCCCCTGCCCGTTCTCAGCTTCGACTACGACAGCGTCCCCGACGGCGGTCACTACCTGATAAACCCGGAAAAATCGACGGCCAAGGAAACCATCGAGCAGGTGAAACGCGCCAACAAGTGCATAGAGTGCGGATTCTGCGAGGTGAACTGCATGTCGTGCGGACTGACGCTCTCCAGCCGCATGCGCATCGCCGTGCAGCGCGAGATCTGTGAACTGGAGGCAACAGGCAAGAACCCCGAGCGCGCCGCCACCCTCCGCAAGCAATACAAGTACTACGGTGACCAGACCTGCGCCACCGACGGTCTGTGCTCCACGTCATGCCCGATGAAAATCAATACGGGCGAGCTGACACACATCATCCGCCAGATGGACATGAACCACAACAAGACGGGCTACAAGATTGGCGAGTTTGCTGCCAACCACATGGCTGGCATCAAGTCAGGCCTGCGCGTCGTACTTGACGCGGCCCACTTGGGCCACATCACCCTCGGTCCTACGCTGATGACCCATGTCTGCCGGACGATGAACAAGATGGGCATGCCCCTGTGGACCACAGCTATGCCCAAAAAGAAGCGGCAACCGAAGAAGTCGGACCTGACGCAGTTTATCATCGAAAAATCCATTCCTCAAAAAAAGGAAGAGCACAGCGAACTGAAGGTGGTCTATTTCCCCAGCTGCATCAACCAGACGATGGGGCAGTCGAAGGCTCATGGCAAGAAGCACGACCTAGTAGATGAGGTGATCCAACTGCTGGCCAAGGCCGGTTACGAGACCATCTTCCCAAAAGGCATGGAGCGGATGTGCTGCGGACAGATCTGGGAGTCGAAGGGCATGCTCGACATTGCCGACCGCAAGAGTGCCGAGCTGGAGCAGGCCCTCTGGGAGGCTTCCGAACATGGCAAGTATCCCGTGCTGTGCGCCCAGAGTCCCTGTCTGCACCGCATGCGCAAGGTCATGAGCAAGATGAAGCTCTACGAGCCGGCCGAGTTTATTATGAAGTATCTCGTGCCATGCCTCGACTTCCATCCCATCGACCGTCCCATCGCCCTGCACATCACCTGCTCGACCCGTCAGATGGGTGTGGCCGACGACCTGATAGCTCTTGCCAAGATGTGCAGCAACAACGTCTTCCTGCCCGAGGGCGTAGGCTGCTGCGGCTTTGCCGGCGACCGTGGCTTCACGTTCCCCGAGCTGAACAAGTACGGTCTGCGCAAGCTTCGCCCTCAGATAGAGGCCAACCACATCGAGGTGGGCTACTCGAACAGCCGTACCTGCGAGATTGGACTGGAGACTAACACTGGCATACCGTATATGAACATAATATACCTCGTTCACGAGTGTACAACACCTAAAACAAATACTTTATGAAAGTAGGACTATTTATCCCTTGCTACGTCGATGCCGTCTATCCCGAGGTGGGCGTAGCGACATACAAGCTGCTCCGGCATCTGGGCATCGATGTCACTTATCCAGAGAAGCAGACCTGCTGCGGCCAGCCCATGGCCAACGCGGGATTTGAGAAGCAGGCCATTCCGCTGGCAGAGAAATTCGAGGAGAAATTCAAGGCGTTCGACTACGTGGTAGCACCAAGTGTCAGCTGCACGGCGTTCATCAGGATGAACTATCCGAGGCTCTTGGGCGGGAAAACCCCACAGCACACAGGAGAGGGCCATATCTGCGAAACGGCGAAGAAGTGCATGGATGTCGTAGAGTTCCTGCACGATGTAGTGCAGGTCAGGCAGATGCTTGGCACGTTCCCGCACAAGGTGAGTCTGCACAACTCCTGTCACGGCGTTCGCGAGTTGGGACTGTCGTCGCCCTCGGAACAGCATGTGGAGAAGTTCAACAAAATCAAGGACCTGCTCCAGCTCGTCGATGGCATCAACGTGGTTGAGCCAGAACGCCCTGACGAGTGCTGCGGTTTCGGCGGCATGTTCTCGGTAGAAGAGGCAGCCGTCTCGGCACAGATGGGCAAGGACAAGGTGGAGCGGCATATTGCCACTGGTGCCGAATACGTGACCGGTCCCGACTGTTCATGCCTGATGCACATGGCCGGCGTAGCGAGCAAGCAAGGTCTTAACATTCAGTTCAAACACGTTGTAGAAATATTAGCAGCAGGATTATGAGTACACAACATAGCAAAGCAGCCAAGGAGTTCCTGAAAAACCCGAACTACGCCAAGTGGCACGATGCCACGTTCTGGGCAGTGCGCACCAAGCGCGACAACATGGCACAAGGACTTGAGGAATGGGAACAGTTACGCGAGAAGGCCTCAGCCATCAAGCGGCACACCATCACCCACTTAGACGAATACCTGAACCAGTTTGCGACGAACGCCGAGAAAAACGGTGCCATCGTACATTGGGCGAAGGATGCCCATGAGTTCAACGAGATTGTCTATGGCATCCTGAAGAACCACGATGTGAAGAAGATGGTGAAGTCGAAGTCGATGCTCACCGAGGAGTGCGAGATGAACCCCTACCTGGAGTCGAAGGGCATCGAGGTAGTGGAGACCGACCTCGGCGAGCGCATCATCCAGCTGAAAGGCCAGAAGCCAAGCCACATCGTCATGCCCGCCATCCACCTGAACCACGACGACGTGGGCGAGCTGTTCGAGGAAAAAGGCATCTCCACCGAGAAGGGCAACCACGACCCCACCTATCTGACCTACCGGGCACGTCTCTCCTTGCGCAATGAGTTTCTCACCGCCGATGCAGGCATGACGGGCGCCAACTTCGGCATTGCCAAGACGGGCGACATCGTGGTCTGCACCAACGAGGGCAATGCCGACATGTCAACCTCATGCCCGAAGTTGCACATCGCCGCCATCGGCTTAGAGAAAGTGATACCTGACTACGACTGTCTGGCCGTTTTCCAGCGCATGCTCTGCCGCGCAGGAACAGGTCAGCCGACGACGACCTACACCAGCCACTTCCGCAAGGCCCGTCCGACGGCACACCACATGCACATCATCCTCGTCGATAACGGCCGTTCAGAATGGATAGGCAATCCCGACCACTGGGAAGTCCTGAAGTGCATCCGCTGCGGCTCGTGCATGAACACGTGCCCCGTCTATCGCCGTTCCGGCGGCTATTCCTACAGCTACTTCATCCCCGGTCCCGTCGGCATCAACCTCGGCATGCTGCGCGACACACAGGCTCACAGCGGCAATGTCTCGGCCTGCACGCTCTGTCTGAGCTGTCAGACCGTCTGTCCCGTGAAGATTGACCTGGGCGACCAGATCTACAAGTGGCGCCAGCAGCTCGACGACTTCGGCACTGCCAACCCTCAGAAGAAGCTGATGTGCGCTGGCATGAACATGCTCTTCGGCAGTCCCACGATGTACAAGATGGCTACGGCCGTATCTCCCTTGGCAAATATCATCCCGTCGTTCATCATGAACATGAAGCTGAACCCCTGGGCTGAAGGCCACGAGATGATGAAGTTCCCGAAGAAACCGTTCCACGAAATGATTAAGGACTATGAGCAGTAAAGAAGAAATACTGAAGAAATACCGCGCGAACGTCAGAGAGCGGTACGACATGCCCGACCTGAGCGACATCCAGGCCGTGACATACCCGGAGCCACTGGTGCAGTTTGTCAAGATGAGCGAGATGGTGGGCGGCCAGGTGATTGAGATAGACCCCGGACGAGACATCAACACACTAATCCGGCAACTGTTCCCCGATGCCAAGGAGATTGCCAGCAATCTGCCTGAGATAACCATTGCCACCCGCAATCCTGACACCATCGGCCGTGCCCGCGACCTGAACGGCACGGACATCGGCATCATCCGAGGCTCGTTCGGCGTGGCCGAGAACGCCTGCGTCTGGGTTCCACAGACGATGAAGGAGAAAGCCGTCTGCTTCATCTCCGAGAACCTCATCATCCTGCTGCCGAAATCACAGATTGTCAACAACATGCACGAAGCCTACCGCCGCATAGAGTTCAACGACTACGGCTACGGCACGTTCATCAGCGGTCCGTCGAAGACCGCCGACATCGCACAAGTACTGGTCATGGGAGCACAGGCGGCACGCAGCGTCACCATCCTGCTCATGCCGGAGTAGAGGTATCAGTGGGGGGACGTTCACGCCCGACGGCCTATCGTTTCATGACTTTCCGTCCGTTCAGGATATAGACACCGGGGGCAACGCTGTTGCGCCATGCGCCCGACTTCACCATCTCCTCAGTAGCCACCTGACGACCCTGCAGGTCATAGACACCCTTGTAGCGTAAGGTCGTCGTGCTGCCGTTTTCCAGCATGTCGTTATCCTCCTCATTGTCACCGTCGAAGATAACAGGTATGAACTCCGGACTGCGCGTCAGTTCGCGGGATGAACCTCCTGATGCTTCTGATGCCCGATAGTAAATCTTGTTGGCATAGACATACTTGTTGTTGCGCGGCCATGGCTTCAACTCGTTATGCTCGCGGTAAGAATTAGCATTCTTGTAGAAACCTACTTTCTTGCTGTCTTGTCCTCCCATTGTAACAGTACCATTCGTGGCAAACTCTGAATCATCAGAACCAAGATAAGGCTGCCCAAAGACATAGACATAATCAGCCCCATGCGTCAACATCTGTTCCAGATATTTGCCACTAAAGATGCACGGCACAGGTGATGATGAACCCGCTGATGTATTTGGCAATGCCAGCGTTACATAGCCAGCGGTGCTCTTGGTACGGATGATAACAGGGGTATGAGCGGGAATGAACTGGTTGTTCTCCTTATAAATCCCCGTATTATAATCACCTATTGGTTGGGAATGCATCGTAGCAGGTGTCGTCGTTGGCCATGACGATACCACGTATGCAACATCCTTTTGTTCATCCGTCAGCAAAACGTCGAACGGCGCACAGAAGGTGGCATAATAGTAGCTGTCACCACCGCTGCTCGTCGATAGCTTCAGTCCCATTTCATTTGTACCTGCCTTTGTCGTTTTCTGCACTGGTTGCATACACCATCTGGCATCGTCGGTAGGCGTGTTGTGGTAGAACTTCAAGTCGTAGATGTTGGCAGCGTTTCTTTGGTCGTAGTTAAGATAGCACCTGACACTCGGATCAGCATTATCATGAATCAGCAACATGGCCCCACCAATGTCCATGAGACAGAAGGTAATGGCATTCGCGGAATTATTCGACATCACGGCCGTGCTGTCTATAGTGCTGCCAGCAGCGACATAGAGTCCCTGCGTGCTCATGGTGGCAAGGGGATGACCAGTGGCATTTATCCCACTACCCGTAAAGTAGAAGATGCTGGCGGGGTCGTTTTCTACTTCCGGAACAGGCAAATCTCCGCGTGTGGCAGCCGATACGGTAAAGCCGGAAACGAGATCCTCTTTGTAGGTACGGGCTCCTGCGGATTTTCGCTCATAGAAATGCATCGGGATAGCAGAAGTCCGTTCAATGGCATGGGTATAACCACTGGCATAGCGTTCTTCCTTGATGCTTGTGGCACTAACCGGCGAATGCAGGCGATAGTAGCCAGGGGTGTATGGCACGATATTGTCATCGTTATAGACGATGTTTTGTATCGCCATGAGGTCATCGCCGGCAGCTTCATACAAAGCCTTGGCTTCGGGTTTCAGTCCACCCACATAGCCTATACGGTCGTAGTAGGGCTTCAGCATCTCTTTGCTCAGCATAAAGGTGAATTCCGTAGCGTTGGTGTTGAGTTTGACCTTCCACTCGCCGCCTTCTTGCACTTTATTGAAATATAGATACTGGCCAGAAGTGGTTTTTTTCATCGCTCGTATCCTGAAGTAACCTGACGTGTTGGCGCTCAACAACTCGTATATATCTCTATAGTAATTAGAATTATTGGAAAATTCATTCATCTTAAATGACTCATTATTGCTAATGGTATCTGTAGTTAGCACCTTGTTTGTGACGGCATCCGTCTTATAGATATAGCGGTTATAGAATTTAAAGCCGTAGGGGTCGCCCACAGGTGTCCACAGATAGTCGTTGGTATAGTGCGACTCACGACCATCCAGCAGCTTCATGCCCCATGCGTTGGTGAACTGGGCCAGCTTCGGTGTGGCATCACTGGTTTCGAGGGCGTACCATTTGTTTTGTGTAACGTCGGTGACGAAGTCATTACCAGAGTTTGTGTCCAAAGCACCATTGAAGCTATATATGATGTTGATAAACACCGTCGTACCCAGCAGATCACTGTCATCGCCCATTCGTGCTTTATCCTGATTTTCTCTCTTGAGGTTCAAACCTTTGTATTTGGTGTTCATGGCTGCTACTTCGCTTGAACCGTTTGCACTGTAGACACCTTCTACAAAGAAGTCATAGACCACGTTAGGTCGATAGAATGCTGACGGTACTTCGAGCACGTCACCAAGGCTTATTTGTCCGGCATCGTAGCAGTATATACTGTCCCTTGCGAACAGGCCAGTTGTGTTTCCTGCTCGCTTTCCGATGGCTTTGAGGCTCTCACCAAGCTGATACAGGTCGCCATCAATATGACCTTCTCCACCTGACGAAGAGTCTTTGGTCTTTAGGTCGCGTTGCGTAGTGCCAGGTCTAATAAATTTTGGAGATACAGATACATTATCGGTTTCAAGGGTTTGAGGCTCCTTATAAGGGATGATAACTTTCTCGCCAATGTTCTTGATCATCAGGTGATATATTACCTGATGCGTGGCAAGTGCGAAGATAATGAACTTGTTGGGGGCGTCATTCGTCAGTGCTTCACCATGTCCTGTGAGCTTTTTGGTAGTACCGGTTTTTTGGAACATACCATATTCAAAGTTGTCGTCCCTTGGAAGGAGCATAAAGGTCGTCGCATCAGTATTACTCAACGAGCAGGTTGCATCGTCCGAGCTGTAGATATGCCGTCCGTGGAATTTGTTCTCAATCTTAATGGCATACGGGTCATTGCCTTCAAACTTCCATTCGTGTTTGGTATCTGACTGTAGATTGGCATTTGCCTCATACCAGAGCCCGTCACCATCAGTACTGGTCATCATATTGTCATCATACCAGATGATATTGTAGAGCAATTCATCATTGATGTCAATTGGTGCATCGTTAGACTTCACGCCTTTAGCAACTATTGTTTCAGATGTCGCATTACGTACGTTCGGCACCAGATATTCTGTTACGAGAGGATCGTAAGGCGTATAGCGTACCACCACCTCGTCGTCATACAGACCATAGAGATAAGGAAGGCTCTTATTGATGGTGACGAAACTTGCTATATTGGGTTCTGGTGTTGTTCCATCAAATGTCACGTTGTCCTTGCTGTAGTAGAGATACTGTTCCTTTAGGAGCAGAGGAGACTTGATATTGCTTGGCAGTGTAGGCACATATCCGTTAGTTTTAACCGTCTCGTTGTCTTGAGAGGCACTGATAGCGAAGGCACCGCTGTTGGTATATACCTTGTAAGTAAAGGTGTGTTCCACATCGTCGATAAACCTCACTTGTGAGTTTGTTGTTCCGCTGAAAGAGCCGGTCGAACACGTAAAGCCAGCTTCTGTTGAGGTAGTTGCTGCTGTACTGGTACTCATCAAACCATTTCCGTTCAGGAAATCATAAGTATAAGTACCCTTACCAGCTTCTGCCAAAGCATAGTCTCCACTGGTATGCGACAATAGGGCAAAGCGCTTGTCCATCACAGTACCATCAGTCTTGCTACGGTTAAATATCTTGACAGCGTATGGGTCGGGTGAACTTTGCGGGGTTTCGAGGAATTTCCATTGCCATGCCTTTTCGCTGGAGTTAATAGTTGCAGGCTTTGTTCCCTCCTTGATACCGTTATCATATTTGGTGTCAAGGTTGTTCAGTTTCATTGTCTGCCAGTTGCCCATCAGTATCTTCTGGTCATCGGCTTCCTCGTTGTACTCATAGCGTACATAAATAGTGTTGTTTGCATCCAATGTTGCACCATCGAGCGCACCATCTATCTCATCTTTAATATTTTGGTAAGTATCGCCATCCTGGGTGGCTGATGCATAGTATGTGAAATTTGTTGCCAAAGGACTCTTGAAGTGGTCTGGAGTCTGTGGCAGTAGGTCGCCACCGGACTTGTAGCGTAGTGATTCCTTTCCGCTGTTGTCAATAATGCGATAATCATAAATCACAGGCCTATACAACTTGGTGTATGTCGTGGCAACCTCGGCATTTGTCGGAGCCATCAGCGTGCCGAATTCACTCATGCGGACATCCTGGTCGAAGCGAGGCATCAGCTGCATGTTGCCGTCAGCATCCTGTACGGCCATCCATGTGGTGTTGGTAATCGCCAAGTTGCGGTCGTCGAACCATTTGGCAGTAACGGTTGGCGTTGTTCCGCCCATAGAGATTTGCGGACCAGGGTCTGCAGGATATGTTCCATACATGATTCCGTCAACGAGATTCATGCCATCGGCATTGGTTTTCATGTACTTCGTATTGTCCTTAACAGAGGATATCTGAATGTTATATGGGTCAAAACCGTTGGAGAAAGCGAAAT
Source organism: uncultured Prevotellaceae bacterium (assembly GCA_946186505.1). Taxonomy (GTDB): domain Bacteria; phylum Bacteroidota; class Bacteroidia; order Bacteroidales; family Bacteroidaceae; genus Prevotella. The sequence goes on from CAMHNI010000029.1 coordinate 12,891, forward strand.
AGCCGAGACTATCCTTGTCGGAAATATACTGGGCAGTTATGGCATCCTTGTATTTGTAATGCTCGTATGCATTAGGATTTTTGTTCTTCCAGCTACCGTCATCTTTTTTATCAGTCCACGTATGCGTGACATCTCCGTACCCCATCTCGTTGTCAATGTCCCCATTGGGCTTGACATACCATGTATTGGTTGGACCGATATCTGTGATGTGGTCAATGATATATTTCTCCATACCACCATCAGGTAAAGATTCTTTGGTGATGACCGTGCCGTCAGTGGTGGTAGCATACTTCGTGCCCTGCTCAATAAGGAATGGCTTGGCTTCTTTGTTTTTGGGATTGTAAGTCCTGGCATACTCGTCCTTGACGATGTAGGTGACATACTGGTCGTTCAGGTTGCCCCTCTTGTCCTTGACGTTTTTTGACCCATACGGAGGCAGATTCGTCAAGTCGGTAGAAGTGAAGGTATCACCGCCAATGCGGTCGCTCAGCAGGTAATACTGGTGGAGTCCGGTACGCTTCTTGGCTGTTGCCCAGAAGGCATACTCCTTCACCATCGGACTGTTGTAGGCGCGTATTTCCTGATATTTTGCATCCTTTTCCGGGTCGTCAGAACTTGAGGGCAGGGGCTTACGCATAATCTCCCAGCCATGCTGGTCGAGCAGGATGAGCACGGGGTCGATACTGGTCTCAAGAAAGTCGAAATAGCCCTGACCCATATCTACCGTCTGATACCAGTGCTCTATCTTTTCCCAGCCTTTCTTTTTCTCGTGGATACCCTCTGGGCTGCTATAGCCGTTGTTATAACCGTTCCAGCGCTTGGCGTAGGCCCACTTTTCATAGCAGTGCCAGCCTAAGTCAGTGGTAAGAGAGTCTCTCAAAGTCTTCGATGTACTGCTTCCAAATTTAGCTTTTGCACCTTCTGGAACGGTTATCGGATCGTCATCGTTTTCTTTGGCACTGCTCTCATTGTAGAGTTTTTTGCGGATAGTGTCGAACGTCTTCCAGTATTGTTCGAATGAATTAACAGGCCTACGTTCATCTTCTGCATCATTAGTATCTCCGTCACCGTTGACATCCACTTTGTAAGTCGTAACCAGCTGATACTGCCCCTCGCTACCGAGCACCATGTATTCCGTTGCCGTCTCACCAGTGATGCCTGGCCACACCAAGGTGGTGACTACTTGGTCGTAGCCATCGGGCTTGTAGGTGGCAAAGTAAGCATTGTAATCCTTACTGTTAGCGATAGGATAAGACTCCGTCTGGAATGACCTGATCATGACATGATAGGGGTCACCCCTGTCAGCAGCGTAACTACTCTGAAGATACCATACCCAGCGGGTACGCGTGCTCGATGCGTGTTTTTGCACCTCATATTGCTCATCGCCATAGACGAAGAAGTTACAGTCACCATTCACGTAAGGATAGTAGGCTTTCTGGGCCGTTTTGTTTACGCCGTCACTACCGTCCTCCTGGTGGAAATACTGACCTGCCTCATATTTCAGCCGGTACAGTTTACCACGTTGCAGGTCCACGAGGTCGTTGACATCGTAGGTGACGTAGATATCTCCAACAGAGGCGTGTGTTAGCGGAGAGATACCGGTTGTCTTAAGCGTATAAGTTCCATCACTAATAGTAAAGTCCGATGATTTATAATAATGATAGGTACTTACCAATGGACTATGGTATTCAGGAGGAAAGGCAACAGGGTCGGAACTCAATTGTCGGGTGACAGCCTGCAAGATTTCTTTTCCAGCCTTGTCAATGAGGTGATAGGTTATCGGGGTCGCTGTCGTACCGATAAGCTGGAACCTCAGCACTTGGTTGCCTTGCAGATAACCAGTAGCACTATTGTCATACAGTTTTACGGTGTTGTCAGCAGGCCGACCTATGTTGTAATAAGTTGCTGAAGCGTCTGGATCATTGCCCGTTGCCGCCATCACTTCATAAGTTCTTGATTGCGAACCGCTTTTGGCTATAAAATAGGAAGTCGCTTCAGCAGTCCAAGTAATCTCATTTCCATTACCCCATGACGAAAAAGAAACAAACTTATCTTTTCCATTGTTCTTTATCGTCATGTGGTATGGATCACTGTAATCTAATCTCCATTGGTAATGTGCGTTTGCGGCCTCAGAACCATCACCTGTTGTGATACTTTCCTGAGTGTATATTTTGTCATCACCATCTTTTGTGTAGATATATCTATTATTAAGGATAACATTAAAATCTGCAGCTGTAGGTGGCGTGACAAAATCATATCTCACATAGATTGCTCCGCCAGCAGCGTTGTATGGTGCATATTTTTTTAGGTCGGTTTTACCTTTTGCATCAGCTTCAGAATGATAATAGGTGACGTCGGCAGTGTAAGAGGGGGCCAGGAACGGACTGCGTATAACATCCGGTATGTCCTGCCATGAATTCAACATTTTGCCTACGTCTTGATTAACGGTAGCCTTGACAGCTATATCACCAGCATCATTGCGCATGATGTAGTAGGTATAGGGCACTTTGTTCAGCGGCACCACCCTGATACGGGTTGAGTCAGTGCTGTAGATAACAGGCTTGTTGTCTGTAGAACTCCAGCCTATGTACTTAGGATTAGCAGCAGTATTGAACTGTCTCAGGACAAAATTGTCTAAATCAGCGCTTTCGTACATGATTTCCCATTTGCTGATGTCGGAAGTTCCTGTCATGGTGGTACTGAGGGGGTCGCCATCAGCAGCGTCTGTGGCACAACCGATGAAACGATTGGCGCTGACAGCTTCACTGGCAGCTCGGCTGATAATCTTCAGTTCATAGGGGTCGCCCATGAAGGCTACCATGGCATTTGCTGAATTCTCGCCCTGATGCAAATCGCTTTCGGAACCTATGGAAGAAGAGCCTGTGACGAATCTATCGGAAGAATTATATGCAATGTTCTTTTGCTCTGCCTTACCATTCACGCGCATGGTGTACCAGCGGGCATTCTTGTAGTCGCCGCCTTTTGGAAGCACCTCGAACGGCAAGGTTGATGATGTTTCGTAGTCAAGCCATATCTCGTATTTGCCTTTATCCCTGGCGTCGGCAAAGGTGGAAACCACCTCGGTTTTCTCTGCATTGGTATATGCTTTCGTGAAGGTGACGTACTTACGGTTCAGAAAGTCGGGAACATGGTTCACTATTTGTTCAGAAGCCCTTGCGTCACTCCATTTCATTTTTTTTGTCAACGTGGTTTCAGAACCTTTTGTTACGACGTGGAGCGTATATTCTCTTATCTGATGGAAGTTGATGGGAAGAGCATTGCTAAATGCTTGTATCTTAAAGTAAGGTTGACTCCTTTTTTTGTTATTTTCTTTATCATAGTTGTCAAAATAAGAATAATATTCCCCCTTGTTGTTGGGTTGGTTTATGTTGGGTTTAGTAGATTTCCCATCTCCCTGATTCATCTTACTTCCCACGATGACATATCCGCCACCCTTGGGATGAGGTAGCAGGGCATAGGTATTCATTGTAGGTGTCTCATATCTGTAGAATCCCACCCATGTGTCATATCGTGCATTCTCTGCTGTATTTTCGAATAATTCCTTGCATTCTTTGTATTTTGCTTCCGTCCACTGACCAGTGCTACTAATACCTGATTCAAGTTTGTAATGCCTGTCATTGCTGCAGTCAAACCACAAAGAATTGTTGCCAACTTTGGACATAAGAGCAGATCCCGCGTAGGGCTTAATGGTTCCGGTATTATCAACATTGGTGATTTTGTCTGTTATATGCAACTCACTTCCTGCGTATGAGGTCGTGATGGTGAAGTTGTAGGGGTCTTCACCTTTGAACTTGAATCCTAAAAAGACACCTATGGGTCCCCATTGACTATAGTAGAAGCTAAGTTGGTTGTCTGCTTCTCCTTCGGCAGGTATAACAAAGTCGTCGCTTGCCAGATGCTCGCCAGACAGGGCACCGTCATTAGCGTTGGCAACGCGGTTGTTACGGCTGCGGTTGTAGCTCATAAATTTCAGCTTGCCGCCTGAGACTAAGGAAACGTTATAGGATGTTGTGTTGTCCAGTTCGAGGATGCCATTTTTGTATCCATCAACTTCTTCGTCATTGATATAGTCGTAGGTTACATAGATGTCGCTGGGGATAGCAGCATCATCTGTGGATTTAGGAGTAGTAAGATCAAGTAATCCAGACAGACAATCATACGGTTTTTCTGCTGAACACTGATAAATATATAATTTGGTCGTGATAATTTTGGAATTATAGTCACTGTCGTAGAGCTTAGCATAGGTTGACGTAGCACTTGTCCAATATTGGAAATTCTTAGCCAGTGGACTCATATACTGCTCGGTCAGTCCCACAGTGGACTCATCAAGGGTACACTGAAGTGCTTCAACACGGATGTTCTGCCATTTGTAACCCGTGTTGTTGCCATTCCTCACGTCAAACGGCTTGGTCAGTATGTGGTAGGTGATTTTCTTCGCCCACGTCTCGTTCGCCATGCCGCCAATTATCAGCAGCATCAGCAGCACCATCAGTGTCCTTATATTGTATCTTGTCTGTTTCATATACTTGTTTGATGATGTATCTCGTCAATCGTGACTGTCAGTTTCAGATGAAATCTCTCACCAATCTTATGCGGCTTCATAGAACACTTGTCCGACTCTGTCGATATGGTCTCCTATTGGAGTGCCAGCCTTTGCCTGATAGTCCAGCAGGTCAATAGAGTACAGTAGCCCAAGGTCATCAATCTCCAAAGAAAGATCAAGTATCTGTCCATAGTTTATGTCATTGCCTATCAGAGCCAAATCAATGTCCGAGCCAGGTCGAAAGGTGCCCTTCGACCTTGATCCGAAGATCAAGACCTTCTTGATGTTTGCATGACGGCGAAAGACATCGTGCAGTTCCTGAATAACCGTGTCGCTAAGCCCGAATTTCATATTTAATCCTGATAATGAGTCATTTCTTCCAATAAAGCATCTAATTTCTTCAGCAGGGGCGCATAGTCGCTGTATATCAGTCTGACGATGGGAAGCACTTCTTCCTCGTCATACACATGGCTAAGCGTGTTGCGCGACTTTGCCATCCGCCTCCATCCGTCATGGTCAGCAATCAGGCCATCCTCAAAAGCCATCTTTAGTGTGCCGTTGGGACCAAGCATAAAGTCGTATCCTTTGTAGATGAGCAAGTCCTGCATGACCTTCCAAGCCAATTCAAAGGTGTACTCGAATCGTTGCACCAACCCTTCAACTTCCAGTTCCGACAAGTCTTCTAAAAACCTGTCGGCCTCTGTCACTTCTAGCAGCCTGCCGCAGGCTTTATGGAAGTTTGCATAGCGTTGAATCCATCTTATGTCTGTCCGCTGTTCCATATTCTTTGTTGTAATTTTTAATATTACGGTACCTCACCACTGCTCGGTGTACTTGTCACTATCGACGATGAGGGTGGGGTTCTTCTCGTTGAAGTCGAAGTGCAGGCGCAGCACGGTGGTCTCGCTGGGTTTGAACTCCACGTTCTTCAGCGTCACCTCGCGCGTCACCTCCGTATCGGTGTAGCCGTAGGGCTCGGAGCCGTCGCGGCGGATGATGTGGTAGGTGACGGTCAGCAGGGGCCATACCCGGGGCTCGGCACTCGCCTCGCCAGCTATGAACAACAGGGCTGCGGCTGTGCGCCCATCGACGCCTAAGCCGAAGAGCGACTGCTCGGTGGTGCTGACGCCTAAGGGCTGGTGGGCGAAATAGGTGTCGGTGGACTTGCCCGCGTCGGTGTGGCGCATCGTGGTGGCCATATAGTCGGTCATGTCGCCCACCATGCCGTCTTTATATTCCCACTTTGGGGCGTTGGCCTCGGTGTTCTGCAGGTTAAGCACGCCGCGCTTGTAGAGCACCTGTCCGCCACCGAGGACGATGCCGCTGATTACCAGCTTGGTGTTGAGGAAATCCACGGGTTCCTCAACGTTGTCTATCACATCGGCGAAGGCCACGACGCGTGTCAGGGCATGGCAGAAGCGGTAGTCTATGCGGTCGCCGACCGCCTCCTTCGTCATGTCGAGGAAGGGCATGCCCGCGCTGACGACAGTGCCTTCTTGGGGGGGAGCAGCCACGCCATACATCAGATCGACACTGAAGGCTGGACGCGAAGCCACGCTATAGGCTATCTTGGGTGTGCCCTCAGTAGCGGCTGTGGGCAGGGAGAGGATGCCCTCGCCGGTGAAGGCGGGATCGGCGGCAGCGATCATAGCCTCCGTGGCGTCGTGATAGGCCACATCGCTGAGATCGACGTATGGGACATAAGCGAAAAACGACACGCGGTCGATGGTGCCGTCAGCAGCCTCGTTGGGCCAGTATTTCAGCGGACGGTAAGTCCAGCCGTCGTTAGGCTCATAGCTCACGTGCTCGTTGGTCATGAAGTCTGGGGTGGCAGTACTGCCGGCCGAGGCCCATGTGCCGCCGTCGCTGGTCACATAGGCATACACGCCGAAGCCCGTGGCCCGCATGAAGAGTTCATCGAGTTCGCCCACGAAGCCCACACGGCTCACAGCCTGCACCTCGCTCACGCCGAAGGTTACAGCCTCGGAGGACAGCGTCCCGCTGCCGGAACGGTCATCCAGGGCCGCCGGAACGTCAGCGTTGCAGGCCGTTATCAGCAGAACAGCGAGCGTTAAGAGTACAGAGCTAAGCCTATTGTGTAGCATGTTCTTCGATTTCAAATGTTAGTATTTTTGTACTTTGCTAAAGTCTTTCCACCCTAAGTTGCAAAGGTACGACAAATAATTGAAATAACCAAATATTCGGCGTAATTTTAACAAATTACGGACAGAACAGCTACAGGCGCAAAACAGCCAGACATAACCGTGGGTCAACGCAGATTACACGCAATGTGTATGCATAAAAAGTTTAATTTTTACCTACATTGCTTACATTAGCATACAACCTTCTGAGTCTCTGCGACTTATGCAATGTAGGTAGAATGTAGGTAATGTAGGTAGAATGTAGGTAATGTAGGTAGAATGTAGGTAATGTCATTCAAGTGTCTCATTCGCTCAATTGTTGGCGTTTAGCAACGTCAAACAGCCGCCTTTCTGTTTCCTCCACCCTATGGAGCAATTTCCTCCACCCTATGGAGCAATTTCCTCCAGGGGTTGGAGCAAACCGTAAAGTGCCGCTTTAGCGTCAAGAAACAGCTGTCCGTTGGAGTGTCGGAGTCATTGACAATGTATTGTCTTAACTCCTGAACTCCTTTAACTCCTGAACTCCTTTAACTCCTAAACTCCTAAACTCCTAAACTTCTGGCCGGTTTGTTGATACTTTTTACCTACATTACCTACATTCTACATACATTGCATAGACGTTTGATAATCAGCAAGTTAAGGCCTAATGTAAGCAATGTAGGTAAAAAAAATAAAAAAATATGCACAGGGGGACAGACCGGTCTGTCCCCCTGTGCTATGGCAACTGAAAGGGCGGGCCGCATGGAGGCCCGCCCTGTTATTTGAAGGAATCAATCCCGACGGACTGACGGGTGTCAGTCCTGACGGGATTAGGGGAGAGGGTTAGGGTGCTGCAGTAGCCTTCTTCTGAGTTATTGCTGTTGCACTCTTCTTGATTGCAGTTCCAACCTTGTGAGTTACCGTGAACACAATAGAAGGATCAGAACCTATTTCCGTTGTCGGATTAACAGTTACCGTCCACGTCTTAGCGGCATTGTCAGTTGTAACATCAGTGAAGGTGCAATTAGTTGCCGTCAAAGTCCAATCGTCACAATTGAAATCGTCCTTGACATCATCTCCCATTACCATTGAAATAGTCACACTACCACCTGCGGTCTTCAAATAATCCTTGTCAGCACCATCTCCGCCAACTTTACTTCCTGCTGCGATTGTAGCTGTGACAGAAGAGATGTCAGAAGCAGCCAGTGATTCCTGAGAGACAGTTTGTGCTACACCACCATACCACATTTTGATATCGCGAGCAGAACCAGTGTAGTTACCCGAGATGTAATTATCTGTGCTAACAGTCTTAATGGGCAACACGTTGTTCTGTGCATCGGTGAAATAGACATCGTTTATTGTCAGAGCTATTGCTTGTCCATTCTGCAATGTGGCTTTAGGATCTGTCAAAGAAATCTTTCCGTATGCATTAATGGCTGCACCACTTACACTTGCAACTGCAACGTTAGCAGGCAGGTCGATGTCATCAGAAGCGCCACCATTCCAGTCAGCAACAGTAGCATCAAACTTCACGGTGGTCATGCCAAGGTGCAGGTTCAGGGTGTAGGAGTAACCTGCATCGAACTTCAGAGCACCTGCATCAATAGTGTTGGTGATGTTATTTTCCACGACGCTATAACCTTTCTGAAGCCTTGTATCGCGAGTGATAACATAGTAATCGATGGCGATTGTCAAATCTTCTGCGTCATCTTTGTCACCATTAGGAATAAACATCAAGCTGGCAGGCGTTGTACCGTCAACTCCATAACCAAAGAGAGGCTGCTTGGTCTTGGTGACACCGAGTGGCTGCTTGGCAAAATACGTAACGTTCTCTTCTGTGCCATCAATATAAAGTAGGTTAGACGCTATTGGCAGCTCCTGTGCGTTCAGCGTAGGTTCAGTTGTTGGGAAAGTCCATTTGGGATAGTCATCCTCTGTATTCAGATTCAGCAGTCCACTGGTGCAAAGATCCTCTGTGGTCAGCTTGACGCTTTTAATGACAATGCGAGTGTTTGGGTCCACGTCCAAAGTGCTGGGTGTTGAGCCAGTACGTACCTCGTCAAAGTAAGCATCCACATATACAGCCAGCTTTGTCAGGGCATGTTCGAACTTGTAGTCAACCTTATCGCCAACCATCTCCTTTGTCATGTCAAGGAAAGCATTGCCTGCAGTTATGTCATTGCCAGCCTTGCCTGTATAGCGGTCTTCTGCATTATAATTATGAGCAGCCACACCATACATCAGGTCAACAGTATTCATGGTATTTACCGTTTCCACCTTGTAGCCAATACATGGATCACTTGTTGCAGTGTTGTCAGGAATATACACAATACCTGTACCAGTACATCCGGCAACGGCATCTACTGAAGCGTCACCTGTGTAAGCTGTCACGGCACTTTTGTCCACGTATGGAGCGTATGCAAAGAAAGATACCAGATTGATACTAGTACCCGTGTTCAGTGCAGTGCCACCATCCAAATCATCAACTTCACCTGTTGACGGAACATCTGCCTGATTAGGCCAATATTTCACAGGACTGTATGTCCACTTGTCGCCAGCATAGTTAACAGGCTGGTTAGACATAAATACTGGTGTAGCACTAGAACCTGTAGCACTCCATTGTGCTGCGGAGACGTCGTTACCCGAAGTCACATATCCATACACACCGAAACCTGCCACGCGGATGGCGGTCTGATCCATTTCGCCTACATAACCGGCGCGGGTCTGCTGAGTTCCACGGGTATATACATCGAAGCCGACGGCTTCGGACTCTGTCTGCTGTCCTGCCTGCACTACGGGCTCGAGTTCGTCGGTGCTGGAGCAGGCGGCGAAGAGGGCTGCTGCGAAGAGCATGGAGAGAATTGTCTTTGTTTGTTTCATCATTATTCTTTTTTTGTCTGCCGTGCTCCACGGCTTGCTGACACGAAAGGAAAAGTAAGGGTCTTTTTACATAATAAGCGAGATATCTTCTTTCATTGAACACATATTACCACGCGCTCGGCATCCCGAGGCATAACATAATCCCACGGATGCAGCTTCGTTTCGGTTCTTTCTTTCGAAATTCTTTCCTTTGTGTGTCAGCAAGTCAAAGAGTACGGCAGTGGTTAATTATTTTTTATTTGTTTTATAGTCTGGAGGCGGCGCACTGCCGCGCCGAACTCCAGCGGGGAGAGAGTTTAATTAGGGGTTACTCCTTCTTAGCCTGAGTCACGGTAATGGTGTTAGAGGTCTTGCCGTCGTACGAGTAGCTGATGGTAGCTGTGCGTTCATTCACCTCGTCCTCATTGTCGCTGGTCAGCTGGAGCAAACCATTAATGTTGTCTGCAACAGGTGAAATAGTAGCCCAGTTGGCATTAATGTTGAAGTTGCCGTTTTTATTGGCATCTTTTGCAACGTCGATATAGTGACTTGACTCAACAGCATCCCGATATTGAGCATAAACCTCATACGTCCAAGGACCACGGCCATCGTATGTAGTTGACTGAGTGGTATTATTGTCATTATATTGCAGTGTCAATACCAGATTACTACCATTCTGAGTAACGGTAACAGGCTCAGAATCAACGCCACCGTATGTAGCCCAAATCTTACCGGTACGTGTTGCAGATGTGAGGTTCTCTGTAACTACAAGTTCCCATTTTTCATCAGTAGAATTATAAACAGGCTTTATCCAATCCACATCTGTGCCAATGGTAACAGCCTCATCAGAAGCATCAACTTTGTCAGTTCCATTCACAAGCGTAGCTTCTACATTACTTACAGCCAACGTATAAGAGATGTTCTCCAGACTCAAAGCAGTAGCTTCTTCACCAAACTTACCAGTCTGTTCTTCTGTATAGTTCTTGTAATTTGTTGCTGCTGTGCTGTTGGCAGTAAACGTACCGTTGTCAACGCTCTTAACAGCCACGTTAATGGGCAGGTCAGCCGGAGTAGTGTTGCCATCAATCCAGTCCTCAACCGTAGCATCGAACTTCACGGTGGTCATGCCGAGGCGCAGGCGCAGGGTGTAGTGCTTGCCAGCGACGAAGTCCATGTCAATGTCCGACTTCTTGATAACGTTTGTGATTTCAGAATAGCCGTTCTCCAAGTTGGCATCCTTTGTGAACACATGATACTTGATTTCTACCGTCCACTTGGCATTAGCATAAGCAGCAGGTGATGTTACAGTCTGCGGAATGATTCCGAAGAAGGCCTCCTGAGAAGCATCGTTTGCCAACAGAGGAATAGCATCTTTTGTCACACCGCGAGGCTGCTCGGCATAACCCTTAGTCACGTCAGAAGGAGTGCGATAGCGGATGAGATTAGTCAGCTGCGAACCACTGATATCAAAGCTGATGTTGCCACCAGCATTGGTCTGAGCCTGTACCCAGTTTGGCTTATCGGCAGCTTGATAGTTATTCAGGTTAAGCACTGACGAGCTGGGATATTTCAGAGTAGAAAGCTTCACGTACTCAATGACAATCTTGGTATCCTTGGCAACGTTGTTTTCAGACACTGCTTCAGGCGACTGGTTTGCGCCCAGGCCAGGGATGTCGTCGAAGAAGCCCACCACGTCGATGGTCAGCTTAGCCAGCGCATGCTTGAACTGGAACATGATGCGCTCATCGGTGGTCTGCTTCCAGAGGTTGTAGTTAGGCTTTCCTGCCGTCACCTCCTGCTCTGTTGTCACCGTGCTGTACTTCGTCTTGTAAGAAGGCACCACACCCCAAAGCAGATCCACGGTCTTCAGAGGATCGGTTGGAGTCGTGTAGGCAATGAACGGATCAGACTTCACGGCGTTCAGTGCTGGATAGGGATCCGGTGCAGTCGCAAGCGTAGAGTTTGGATCAAAGATTGCTGTGATACCGTCATTGTTGGGAGTCACGGCACCAGCGGTGGTTGCCTCCACGTAAGGAGCGTAAGCAAAGAACGTCACCTTGTCAGGAGTTGCAGCACCCGTCGTGGTAGCGTGGTTCTTGGTGGGGTCAGCGGCATCAACATAGTTGCTTCCGAATGAACTTTCGTTGGGCCAGTACTTCACGGGGAAGTAGAACCACTTGTCACCGTCGAACTCCACCTTCTGGTTCCACATGAAGTTAGGCGTGAACTTTGCAGTGGTCACAAGCGGGTCGTTGTTGTAATTCACAGGATAGAGATCGCCATTGGTGTAATAAGCAAACACGCCGAAGTTGTCAACCTGCAGTTCTTCCTTGGTAGTGATTTCACCTACTGCACCTGCACGGGTAGTAGCTCGCCCCATGTAGGTGTCGAAGCTCACCGCAGTCTCGGGCTGCTGGGCGGTGTTCTGTACCGAAATGTTCTCGGTCTCAGAGCAGGCGGCCATCATGATGGCTACTGCCGCTACAAATAAAGACTTTGTTTTCATAAGCGTTTTTTGTTTTTAGTTAATAATAAAACGAATTAAATGATTAAAAAATTGACTTTTGTTTTCTTGAGAGTCCGATGTCAATGGTGTCGCCCTCTTCCCAAGGGTCAACGATGACATCGAAGGCGCTGGCGGTCCCGCTGCTGCTGCCGGGGTCATCGACATAGGGCAGGTCGGGATAGCCCAGAGAGTTATCGATCACGAGGTCGAGGTCGAGTTGTACGCTCGCCGTCAGCCCCCCGTCAGTGGGTCGGTTGCCAGTGATGTCGCTCTGGCCATCCTGGCGGTAGTGTATGTGCTTGCCTACCTCGTAGGAGTAGGTGCGTGTGGAGCCGTCGAGCATGGTGAAGCACAGCGTGAGGATGTTGCTGCGCGGCACACGGTCGGCCTCGGTCTCGCGTCCGTGGGGGAAGCCGAAGGTGGGAACGCGCATGCAGATCCACTCATGCACCTCGTCATCGTCGGCCACCTCGCTGACGCTGAGGGTGTCGCCGCGTGTGACGAGGGACGACGGCGAACGGGTGCGGCGGAACTCGGCCATCACCTCCTTCAGCGAGCCTATGCGGCGGAACCAGTCGTCGAGCAGCAGCGGGCCGTTCTCGGTGGTGCGCAGGGTGTGGCTGAGGTAGAAGCCGTCGGCCATGCCCGAGATGGAGCCTGTGACGGAACGCATGAACTTGAGTCCGCTGACCTGCACGAAGATGTTGAGCAGGCAGGTCATGTCATAGACCGTCTCGCGCTTTAATATGTATAAGGTGTCCGGCTTCTCGCGCTCACGGTAGTCAATGAAGTGGCGCTGGGCCTCGATGTCGGCCTCGCTGATGGTGAAGGTGTCGGTGGCCACGCCCACCACCTCAGGCGTCATCATATAGACCACGCCACGATCCCAGGACTCGTTGATGCGGGTGGTGAGGTCGTTGGAGCGGGCGGCCACGGCGTTGTACGACTCCTGGTCAGAGAAGGTCATGCTGGCGTACTCGTCGAAGGCATAGCTGATGACCATGACTTTGTAGTTGCCCGCCGGCAGACGCATGGTGACATAATCGACGTTGTTGCTGACGCGGGTGGTGGTGAAGGCGTCGCCGTCCTTAGCCAGCAGGAGGGTCATGCCCGAGGGTTTCTCCTCCATGTGGTTGAGCCAGTCGATCTCGAACTTCACCTGTGCCACGCCGTCGTAATAGACTTCGAGGGGCTCGCGCTCATACCAGGGCTGGCAGGAGAGCAGCAGGACCAGCAGAGCCAGGAGGTGGAAGAGGCGATGGGGCCAATGGGCATTGTGACAGCTGGGAATTATTGCCATAGGGCACCTCCTTTCTTGCTATGGCCATTGCGGCCGATGGGACGCCCAATAATCCAGGCTATCGACACTTTTGCCTTGGTGGGGCCTATGAAGCTGAGCTTCCGGTTGCGCTGCCAGATGAGGTGGGCATTCTCGAACATGCCGTGGTAGTAGCGCTGGGGGCCGCCCACATAGCCGGCACCGAGGCTGAACTCCAGCTGCCAGTGGGGTGCCAGGGTCGTGGCGTAGCCATAGGTCAGTCCGAAGCTGGTGTATTCGCCCTGCCATCCCTTGTTGTCGTCGTCGGTGTCCCACTGCACGTCGTATTTGCCACCGGCACCGTAAATGCCAAGGAAGTGGCCGTTGAGCACGGTGCGGCAGGTGTGGCAGCGACGGGACAGCCAGTAGCGCAGCTCGCCGCCCACCATGAGCACCTCGGCGGCGCGGTTGCCCTTATTGGCACCGTGCCAACGATACCAGGGTGTCCACCACTCGGCCATGATGCTCCAGCGGCTGGTGCCGAGGGGCACCTCCACCTCGAGGTTGGGCGCGAGTGCGGCATCGAAGAGCAGGTTGGTCTTCAGAGCCAACAGAGGCCGCCAGACGGGCAGTTTCTCAGCGATGTCGGGCCTGTCGGGACCGTTGTCCATATAGCGCAGGGTGTCGGAGAACGTGGTCGCCTGACTGCGGTGGCTCTGCGTGGCGTAGTCTATAGTGTAGTCAGTATAACGCAACTGGGGGAAGCAACGCTCGGCGATGACGGCCATGTCGGCGGGGAAGAGGACCTGCATCTGGTGCAGCTTGGCATCAGGCTCCACGGTCATGTCGTCGATGATGGTCAGCAGCTGCTGGCGGTGGGGCAGCGACGACTTATCGACATAGCTGCGCAGGCCTTCCCAGTTCTCGGCGGTGTGGCGCACGTGGACGATGGAGTCGGGCAGTCTGAGACGCTGGCCGATGTAGCGGCGCATGCTCTCAGTACGCTGGCGGGCGAGGTTGTCGTTGAGGCTGTAGTCACCCTCGGGCGAGGCATAGCCATGGAAGGTGACGCTGCGCACGACCAGCGAGGTGTCGAGGATGACCGAACGGATATTGTCCTCGACGCGTTGCAGCTCGCGAGCGTTACTATGGTAGTTCTCGTCGATGGCGGTCTGGCTGACAGGGAAGTCGATGTATGCCTTGTAGCTCCTGCTGACCACGGAGTCGTGGGCATCGACGAACTTGCGCTCGCTGACACGCCGGTGGCCGATGGTGGATACCAGGGTGTCGGTAGCGGTGACCGCAGCCTCGCAGCAGCGTGTTTCCACACGCAGCAGCTGGAGCTTGGCGTCAAGCATCCAGTCGGCGTATGGCAGCGTGCAGGTGTAGGTATAGTCGGGTCTGGTGTGTCCGGCACGCAACTGCAGGATGGATGCCGAGGCCGGATGGTGGCGGTGGGCATAGCGGCGGTGGTGCTTATAGGCCCGTGGCTGCATGAGGGCGACGGAGGGATAGTCGGCCTGATGGCCCAGCGAGTCGATGAGCCGAGGCACGAAGATGGTGGTCAGCCGCTTGTCGCGGGCCATGCCGTCAGACGGTCTGACCCTCATCGAGAGACGCATGCCCCCGTTGGGGGTGCGCACCAGCGTCACGCTGTCAGCATCGAGGGAGCCGGGGACGGGCTGTGTCTGTGCTGTCGCCGTGGTGGAGAACAGAAGGAAGAACAGGAGGTGGGAGGCGATGAGCGGGAAGCAGCAGTGACGGGATGGGGACACAAAGCATCTCACCCATGCCAAAACACGTGAGACAACAGTGCCAGAATGTCTGGGACACCGTACTTCCGACCTAATCTCAAAGCACCTATGCATGTAAACAACTGTATTACTTCTGTTTACAAAATTGACCTATCTTATTTATCTAGTTTAGTGACCAAAGTATTTGATGGCACAAATATACAAAGAAGAAAACAATTATTTTACCTTTTTGTCAGATTTCTTGGCTCCTTTAATATTTTTTAAGAAATCAAAAAGACAACTGTTGTCTATTACAAGACAACTTGAACAACTTGGACCTCTCGGCCGAAGTTGTTCAAGTTGTTATATATAGTTATTTCCTAAATGCTACGCTTATTCATCGTATGTATCGAGGTAGGTGACGTGGGTGACGAGATACTCCTCGACACCGTGTTTGCCGTCAGCACCGCCGATACCCGACTTCTTCACGCCTGCATGGAAGCCCTGGATGGCCTCGAAGTGTTCGCGGTTGATATAGGTCTCGCCGAACTCCAGTTCGCGGCATGCCTTCACGGCAACATTCAGGTCCTTGGTGAAGATGCTCGAGGCCAGACCGTACTCGCAGTCGTTTGCCATCTGGATAACCTCGTCAAGCGTCTCGAACTCGACGAGCGGGATGACAGGACCGAAGGTCTCCTCATGGATGATGTCCATGTCCTGACGACAGTCATCGAGGACGGTGGCGGCGTAGAAATAGCCTTTGTCCCCTACCCTGCTGCCGCCGCAGAGCAGACGGGCACCCTGCTTGATGGCACGCTCCACCTTCTCGGTGACGCTCTCCAAGGCACGCGCCTCGACCAGCGGACCCATATCGACAGACTCGTCCTGACAGGGGTCGCCCACCTTCACAGCCTTCATCTTCCCGACCAGGATCTTAGTAAACTCAGCCTTCACCTCCTTCTGCACATAGACGCGCTCGGCGTTGTTGCAGATCTGGCCGTTGTTGCCGATGCGGCTGTCAACAATCCACTGAGCAGCCTTCTCCAGGTCGGCATCCTTCATGACGATAGCGGGAGCCTTACCACCCAGCTCTAAGCTGACCTTCGTGATGTTCTTCGAGGCGGCGGCCATGATGCTGGCACCGGCAGAGACGCTACCCGTGACGGAGACGATGTCGATCTTCGGCGAACCGGCCATCTCGTTGCCTATGACTGAACCCTTGCCCGTAACGATGTTGATGACACCGGCAGGCAGTCCCGTCTCGGCCACAACCTTGGCAAACTCGGTGCAGTTCTCGGGTGTGAGCTGTGAGGGTTTGATGACGATGGTGCACCCGGCGATGAGCGCAGCACCGGCCTTGCGGGCGATGAGGAAGAACGGGAAGTTCCAGGGCAGAATGCCAGCCACGACACCGATGGGTTTCTTCGTCAGCAGGATGGTCTCGTTGGGACGGTCGCTGGGAATGATCTCGCCTTCGATGTGGCGTGCGAAGGTAGCCATATACTCGAAGTAGGCAATGGTAGCACCCACCTCGATAGAAGCCCACGTACGCGTCTTACCTTGCTCACGCATAATGATTTCCGTAAATTCGTTCTCGCGTTTCTTAATGCCTTCTGCAATCTTCAGGAGATAGCCGGCACGCTCAATGGCGGGCGTCTTGGCCCAGGCTTTCTGGGCGGCACGGGCAGCGTCGAGCGCACGGTTCACATCGTCAATGGTTCCTTCGGGCTGGCGCGAGATGACCTCCTCGGTCGAAGGGTTCAAAACGTCAATCCACTGGCCGTTCGAGCTCTCGCAGAACTGGCCGTCAATGTACATTTGTAAGTCTTTCATACGTGTTGTTTTTGTTTTAGGATTAAGTAAATGTGGTTGTAGTTTGGGGGCAAAGTTAAACAAAAAAAAGGAGACTGCAAACAACAGCCTCCTTTTTTATGATATTTTATCAAGTTACAAGTTTCAGACTTACATCATGCCGCCCATTCCGGGAGCACCGCCCATCGGCATCTGAGGCTCCTTCTCGGGTTTGTCACAGAGCACGCACTCGGTGGTGAGGAACATGCCGGCGATAGAGGCGGCGTTCTCCAGAGCCACACGGGCCACCTTGGCGGGATCGATGACTCCAGCCTCGCGCAGATCCTCATAGACATCGGTGCGGGCGTTGTAACCGAAGTCACCCTTGCCCTCGCGAACCTTCTGGACGACCACGGCACCCTCAGCACCGCCATTGACTGCAATCTGGCGCAGCGGCTCCTCGATGGCACGCTTGATGATGTTGATACCTGTCTGCTCGTCGGCATTGTCACCCTTCAGGTCGGTCAGGGCATCGATGGCACGGATGTAGGTCGTACCGCCACCGGCAACGACACCTTCCTCGATGGCTGCACGGGTAGCGCAGAGGGCGTCATCGACGCGGTCCTTCTTCTCCTTCATCTCCACCTCGCTGTTGGCACCGACGTAGAGCACGGCAACGCCACCGGCCAGCTTGGCCAGACGCTCCTGCAGCTTCTCCTTGTCGTAAGAGCTGGTGGTAATCTCAATCTCCTTCTTGATCTGGGCGATGCGGTCCTTGATGGCCTGCTTGTCGCCGGCACCGTTGACGATGGTGGTGTTGTCCTTAGAGACTGTCACCTTGTCACACGTACCCAGCATGTCGAGTGTAGCCTGGTCGAGTTTCAGGCCCTTCTCCTCGCTGATGACGACGCTGCCGGTCAGTGTGGCAATGTCCTCGAGCATGGCCTTGCGACGGTCGCCGAAGCCAGGAGCCTTGACGGCGCAAATCTTCAGACCACCACGCAGACGGTTGACAACCAACGTAGTCAGAGCCTCCGAGTCAACGTCCTCGGCGATGACCAACAAGGGACGGCCGCTCTCGGCAGCGGGCTGCAGGATGGGCAGGAAGTCCTTGATGTTCGAGATCTTCTTGTCATAGATGAGAATATAGGGATTCTCCATCACGCACTCCATCTTCTCAGAATCGGTGATGAAGTAGGCTGACAGATAACCGCGGTCGAACTGCATACCCTCGACAACGCCGATGTGCGTGTCGCGGCTCTTCGACTCCTCAATGGTGATGACACCGTCCTTCGATACCTTGCGCATGGCCTCGGCCAGCAGTTCGCCAATCTCCTTGTCGTTGTTGGCAGAGACGGTAGCCACCTGCTCAATCTTGTCGTAGTTGTCGCCCACCTGCTCGGCACTCTTGGCGATATGGTCGGTCACCACCTTCACAGCCTTGTCGATACCGCGCTTCAGGTCCATGGGGTTGGCACCGGCGGTGACGTTCTTCAGACCCTCGGCCACGATAGCCTGAGCCAGGATGGTAGCGGTGGTCGTACCGTCGCCGGCATCGTCGCCAGTCTTAGAGGCCACGCTCTTGACGAGCTGTGCGCCAGTGTTCTCAAACTTGTCCTCCAGCTCGATTTCCTTGGCGACGGTCACACCGTCCTTGGTAATCTGTGGAGCACCGAACTTCTTCTCAATCACAACGTTGCGTCCCTTCGGACCAAGTGTTACTTTAACAGCGTTAGCCAACTGATCGACACCCTGCTTCAGCAGGTCGCGAGCCTCAATATTGAATTTTATGTCCTTTGCCATAATACTTTAAAACTTTGGAAAGAAATTTCCGTAATTATCTAAATTACCATTTCTGCTTATTACGTTAATTTCTTTCAGATTAAACTTCTGAAAATTATTTCTCAATCACTGCGAGCACGTCGCTCTGGCGCATCATTAGGTACTTCACGCCCTCGAACTCGAGTTCTGTGCCGCTGTACTTGCCGTAGAGCACTTCGTCGCCTTCCTTCAGCACCATGGCTTCGTCCTTGGTACCCTGGCCGACGGCCTTGATGGTTCCGTGTAGGGGTTTCTCCTTGGCGGTGTCAGGAATGATGATGCCGCCAATCTTCTCTTCTGCCGGTGCGGGAACGACCAGCACGCGGTCTTGTAGTGGTTTGATGTTCATAATATAAATGTTTTAATGATGAATATTAATTGTTCTGCCCTGTTACAAGCGAAAATCGTGCCAAAATGCCAATGACTGACATTCTGACACGATTAATTGTCGCAAACCACCTGCCAGGTCCTGCTGCTTACGAATACAAGTAGCGTTTGATGGAGCGTTTCGGCGTCTTCTCGAACTCCTCGTCATGGATTTCCATCTCCGTGATTTTCTCGTAGGCGGGCAACATCTGGTTCAGACCGTTACGGTTCTGCTCCATGATATTCTTCAGGTCATCGGCAGTCAGACCAAGGTTCTTTGCCTCATCATAGTCGGGGTGAACCAATGCCACGAGCTTGTTGTCACGCTGGACCACAATGCTTTCGACGACCATGGCCATGGAGTTAAGCTTGTCCTCAATCTCCTCCGGGTAGATATTCTGGCCGCTGGGTCCGAGAAGCATGTTCTTTGACCGGCCGTTGATATAAACATTGCCATAGGCATCCATCGTGCCGAGGTCGCCCGTATGGTACCAGCCGTCACGGTCGATAGTTTCCGCCGTGGCCTCCGGGTTTTTGAAATAGCCGAGCATCACGTTCAGGCCCTTGGCCAGGATCTCGCCGGGGATGTTCTCAGGGTCAGGCGAGTCAATCTTGACCTGCATGTGCAGGGCGGCACGGCCACAGGAGCCTGGAGCGAAAGAGTGCCAGTCGGCATAGCAGATGATGGGTGCGCACTCCGTGGCGCCGTAGCCCACCGTATAGGGGAACTCGATGCGCTTGAGAAACTGTTCGACCTCCTGGTTGAGGGCGGCACCGCCGATGATGACCTCATACATCTGGCCACCGAAAGCCTTGAGGACCTCCTGACAGATCATCTGGCGCACCCGCTTCGAGATGACCGGCATCTGTAGGAGCAGGCGCATGCGGTTGTTCTGGATCTTGGGGAACACCTTCTTGCGGATAATCTTCTCAATAATGAGCGGCACGGCGATGACGATGACGGGCTTGATCTCAGCCAGGGCCTGCGCAATGATGGCAGGCGACGGCACACGGTTCAAGTAGTAGATATGACAGCCGTGAAGGAACTCGAAGATGAACTCAAAGGACATGCCGTACATGTGGGCCATGGGGAGCATCGAGATGACGCGGTCGCCAGTCTTGATGGTCTTGCCCAGCACATGCTCCGCGAAGTCATAGTTCGACCACAGGGCCCTGTAGGGCACCATCACGCCCTTGGAGAATCCGGTGGTGCCACTGGTATAGTTGATGAGTGCCAGCTCGTCAGGCTCCTGCTCCTTGTAGTAGCTGACATGCTCCTTGCGGAAGTATTTCGGGAACTTCTTACCATATAATTCATTAAGATGTTCGCGTGCGTAGGTCAGCTTGTCCGTGCGGCTTACCATCAGCGAATAGTCCGGGTTGTTGATGATGCCCTCCAAGTGGGGCATCTGCTGCGGGTCAATGATGGTGGCCACGTGGTCGCCCACAAACAGCAGACGGGCCTCGGAATGATTGACAATGTTATGAATCTGCTCGGCATTGAACTCATGGAGAATGGGTACGGCAACGGCACCGTATGTCAGGGTGGCGAGGAAAGCCACAGCCCACTGGCTGGAGTTGCGCCCGCAGAGTGCAATCTTGTCGCCTTTCACGACACCAGAGTTCTCGAACAGGATATGCAGTTTCTCTATCTTACGCGCCACATCATGATATTGCAACGTCTGACCCTTGAAATCAGTCAGTGCGTCAAGGTTCCAGTTGTCGATAATGGATTTCTCCAACAGCGCATTGAAACACGGTATATTTTCAATCTGTCCCATAGATTATTGGTATAAATATCGTTTGATGCTTTTCTTAGGAGTCTTCGCAAACTCCTCTTCCTGCAGGACTATCTCGGCAATACGGCTGTAATGAGGCAACCGCTGGTTCAGTTCGGTGCGGTTCTGCTCCATGACATCCCTCAGTTCCTCGGGCGAGAAGTCCACGACTTCATCCTTGTCAGGATAGATCAAAGCCACCAGACGGCCTTCGCGCTCAACGATAAGACTC
Organism: uncultured Prevotellaceae bacterium; assembly: GCA_946186505.1. Taxonomy (GTDB): domain Bacteria; phylum Bacteroidota; class Bacteroidia; order Bacteroidales; family Bacteroidaceae; genus Prevotella. The sequence goes on from CAMHNI010000029.1 coordinate 33,919, forward strand.
TCGCTGACCATCGGCATGGAGTTGAGCTGGTCCTCAATCTCCTCGGGATAGATGTTCTGTCCGTTGGAACCGAGGAGCATGTTCTTGATGCGTCCGAGGATAAAGATATGGCCGTCGGCACTCATGGTGCCGAGGTCACCGGTATGATACCAGCCCTCACTGTCAATGGCCTGGGCGGTGGCTTCCGGATTCTTGTAGTAACCAAGCATGACATTGGTGCCCCGGGCCAGGATCTCACCGGGTATGCGCTCCGGGTCGGCCGACGCAATACGCACCTCCATACGATCTACTGGGGTACCGCAGGAAGAGGGCATGAAGTCCTTGTAGTCGCTGTAGCTGATGAGGGGGGCACACTCGGTGGCACCGTATCCCACGGTAACGGGGAAGCCGATGCTTACCAGGAACTGCTCCACCTCACGGCTCAAGGCCGCTCCGCCGACGATGACCTCATAGGCACGACCGCCGAAGGCCTGATAGACCTGTTCGCAGATTTTCTCCTTGACCTTCTTCGACACGACGGGCATGCCGAGGAGGAGGCGCATGCGGTTGGTCTGTATCTTGGGGAACACGCGCTTGCGGATAATCTTCTCGACAACCAACGGCACCGAGATGACGATTGCTGGTCTGATGGTTGCGAAAGCCTCGGCAATGATGGCCGGCGAAGGCAGGCGGGTAAGGAAGAACAGATGGCAGCCGTGGCAGAACCCAAACAGGAACTCGATGGCCATACCATACATGTGGGCCATGGGGAGGATGCTGAGTACATTGTCATGCTGTTTGACCGGCAGATGGGCAATGGCAAACTCGACATTGCCCCAGAGGGCCCGGTAGGGCAGCATGACGCCCTTGGAAAATCCCGTGGTACCACTGGTATAGTTGATGAGTGCCAGTTCCTCGGGGTCGTCCCTATGATAGTTGACGTGCTCGGTCCGGAAAGCCTTCGGGTACTTGCTCCCGAACATCAGGTTCAAGTGTTCGCGGGCATAGTCCAGTTTTGTGGAGCGCGAGACGAAGAGCGAAAAGTCGGGCAGGTTGATGATACCCTCAAGACTGGGCATCTCATCGGCATTGATGGTCTTGACAATGTAGTCACCCACGAAAAGCAGCTTCGACTCCGAGTGGTTGACGATGTTATGAATCTGCGAAGCATTGAACTCATGGAGGATGGGCACGGCAACAGCGCCGTATGTCAGCGTGGCCAAAAAGGCCACAGCCCAATGAGCAGAGTTACGTCCGCAGATAGCTATCTTGTCTCCCGGTGCAACCCCGGCATTCTCAAACAGTATATGCAGTTTTTCTATTTTCCGAGCCACATCGTGGTACTGCAACGTTATGCCTTGATAGTCTGTCAAGGCATCGAAATCCCAGTTCCCGACAATGGCTTTTTGAATATATCCGTTAAAGCTATTAGCTATATCCATTGCACATTCTTAAAAATTTTGTGCAAAGATAGCACGTTTTTTGCACATCTGCAAATTTTTTGTGCAGTTTTTTACTCGTACCGCATAGATTTTGCCGGATGGATGTAAGAAATGAAGAAACTTGGGATAATTAGGACAGAAATACTGACAATTAGAGTAGCCAGATTCAGCACGATGATAATCGGCACGTTCAGCTCCATCGGAGCCTCGCTGACATAGTACGTCTGGGGGTCGAGGGAGATGATGCCCGTATAATTCTGAAGCAATACCAGACCGATGCCAAGCACGTCACCTATAAGCAGTCCGCGGCTGATGATGAAGGCCGAGAACCAGAGGAACGTGTGGCGAATGGTACGGTTACGGGAGCCGAGAGCCTTGAGGACACCAATCATTGACGTACGCTCGAGGATGATGATCAGCAGTCCGCTGGTCATCGTGATGCCCGCCAGACAGATCATCAGTCCGAGGATGATCCACACATTGATGTCGAGCAGTTCAAGCCACGTGAAGATTTGCGGATAGGCCTCATAGATGGTCTGCGACGAGAAGAGACCGCCATAGCGGTCCACCGTGCGGTTCACCTTATTTATAATATAGGCATAGGTGTCATCCAGATGGTCGAAGTCGCTGACCAGCAGTTCCGCCCCCGAGCACTGGTCCTCGAACCACCCGTTCAACTTACTGGCCGTATAGAGGTCGGTATAGCAGAACAGCTCGTCAAAGCGTGTCATATTGGTCTGATATATGCCTGCGATGGTGAAGCGACGGGTACGGACGTCATAGTCGTCGATGAAGTAGGCATAGATGCGGTCGCCGGCCTTCACCTTCAGTTTGTCGGCCATGATGCGCGACAGCAGGATTTTGCCCGTGTTCGTCGAGTCGCTGAAGACAGGCATCTTGCCTTCCACAAGACAGCTCTTCAAGTAGGACAGGTCATATTCCGGACCGATGCCCTTGAACGCCACGCCGAGGAAGTCGTCATCGGTCTTCAGGATGCCGCGTGTGAGCGAATAACGCTGCACATGGGCAATGCCCCCGATGGAATCCAACACCTGCATCATGCTGTCATCGATGCAGATGGGGTGGTCGTCAACACTGGTCACCGAGGCCATGTTCAGTATCTGGACATGGCTACCGAAGCCCACCACCTTGTCGCGGATGGTGTGCTTGAAACCTAAGACCACGCTGACGGTAATGATCATGACGGCCAGGCCAATAGCCACACCGATGGTGGCGATGCGGATGGCCGGACGGCTCACCTTGCGGCGGTCGCCCTGGTCACTGTATATCTTCCGGGCTAAGAATAATGGCAGGTTCAAGGGAACTATATATTTTTAACGTTTAAGACTCCTCTTCCAAGATACGACCCGGATAAGCCTCCAATGCCTTCCGCAGCACAAAGAGGGCGCGCTCCAGATCCTTCTTCTTCAGTACGTAGGCAATACGCACCTGATTGATACCGGCACCTGGCGTGGTGTAGAATCCGGCAGCCGGTGCCATCATGACTGTCTCACCCTCATAATCAAAGTCGGCCAGGCACCAGCGGCAGAACTTCTCGGCATCGTCAACAGGCAGTTTTGCAACAGTATAGAAAGCACCCATGGGGATGGGCGAATAGACACCGGGAATGCGGTTCAGCCCGTCAATCAGGCATTTGCGGCGTTCCACATACTCGTCATAGACATCGCGCAGGTATTCCTCGGGCGTGTCGAGTGATGCCTCGGCCACAATCTGTCCGATCAGTGGAGGCGACAGGCGTGCCTGACAGAACTTCATCACCGCCTTGCGCACCTGCTCGTTCTTGGTGATCAGGGCTCCGATGCGTATGCCGCACTCAGAATAACGCTTCGAGACGGAGTCAATGAGAATGACGTTCTGCTCTATGCCTTCCAGGTGGCAGGCAGAGATATAAGGCGACCCTGTGTAGATATACTCACGATAGACCTCGTCAGAAAAGAGGTACAGGTCGTATTTCTTCACCAGGTCACGTATCTGGTTCATCTCGCGACGGGTGTAGAGATAGCCCGTGGGGTTATTCGGGTTGCAGATCATGATGGCACGGGTGCGCTCGTTGATCAGCTCTTCGAACTTCTCGACTTTCGGCAGCGAGAAACCCTCTTCGATGGTGGTAGCGATGGTACGTATCTTGGCACCGGCAGAGATGGCAAAGGCCATGTAGTTGGCGTATGCCGGCTCAGGGACGATAATCTCGTCACCGGGATTGAGGCAGGACATGAACGCGAAGAGCACCGCCTCGGAGCCGCCCGAGGTGATGATGATGTCATCGGCCGTTACACGGATGTTATACTTGGCGTAATAGTCAACCAGTTTCTCGCGATAGCTGAGGTAACCCTGTGAGGGAGAATACTCCAGGATATTGCGGTCAATATGCTTGAGGGCGTCAAGGCCGACCTGCGGTGTGGGCAGGTCCGGCTGACCGATATTCAGGTGGTACACCTTTGTGCCCCGCCGCTTGGCAGCAGCGGCCAGTGGTGCCAATTTACGGATTGGTGACTCTGGCATTTCGAGTCCGCGTACAGATATTTCCGGCATCTTCTTTTCGTTTACTATTTACGGATTTCCCGTTGTCTAATTATTCCTTTTCGTGAAAAACGGTGCAAAGTTACTATTTTTTTTGGATTCTTGACTTAACATAAACGTTTTTTTCGTACCTTTGCAGCCAAATTTTGAAAACTAAGCATAAGATTATGAATAAGATTGTCAGAAAAGAGCAATTCTCTGAGAAGGTTTTTCTCTTTGAAATCGAGGCTCCGCTGATTGCCAAGAGCCGCAAGGCGGGCAACTTTGTTATCGTGCGTGTTGATAATAAAGGTGAGCGCATGCCGCTGACCATTGCCGGAGCCGACATTGAGCGTGGCACTATCACGCTGGTTGTACAGATGGTGGGACTCTCATCGAAGAAGCTGTGTGCCCTCGGTGAGGGCGACTCGGTAGCCGACGTGGTAGGTCCATTGGGCAACCCGACAAAGATTGAGAAGTACGGTACGGTGGTATGCGCCGGTGGCGGATTAGGTGTGGCTCCGATGCTGCCCATCATCCAGGCACTGAAAGCCAAGGGCAACCGTGTACTGTCGGTCATGGCCGGCCGTTCAAAGGACCTCATCATCCTGGAGGATAAGGTTCGCGAGTCTTCCGACGAGGTCATCATCATGACCGACGACGGCAGCTACGGCGAGAAGGGCGTGGTGACCGTCGGCATGGAGAAGTTCTTCGAGCAGGAGCACGTCGATAAGGTCTTTGCCATCGGCCCTCCCATTATGATGAAGTTCTCGAACCTGACAGCCCAGAAGCACGGCATACCCTGCGAAGTATCGCTGAACACCATCATGGTCGATGGTACGGGTATGTGCGGCGCCTGCCGACTGACCATTGGCGGCAAGACGAAGTTCGTCTGCATCGACGGTCCTGAGTTCAACGGTGCCCTCGTTGACTGGGACGAGATGTTCAAGCGCATGGGTACCTTCAAGCGTGCCGAGCAGGAAGAGCTGGAGCACTATGAGGAACACATGGTGGCCTCCCCAAGCCCCTCCCAAGGAGGGGATGTTCAAATGTCCTCCATTGATAATATGTCTAATCAAACACCCCCTCCTTCGGAGGGGCTTGGGGAGGCTTCCGACCGCAATGCCGCCTGGCGCCAGGAGCTGCGCACCTCTATGAAGCCGAAGGAGCGCATGCAGATTGAGCGCGTGGTGATGCCCGAGCTCGACCCCGTCTATCGCGCTACTACCCGCACAGAGGAAGTGAACATCGGCCTGACCAAGGAGATGGCCATGCAGGAAGCCAAGCGCTGCCTGGACTGCCCCAAGCCGTCGTGCATCGAGGGTTGTCCTGTCAACATCGACATACCCTCGTTCATCAAGAACATTGAGCGCGGACAGTTCCTGGCTGCCGCCAAGGTGCTGAAGCAGACCTCATCGCTGCCTGCTGTCTGTGGCCGTGTCTGTCCGCAGGAGAAGCAATGCGAGAGCAAGTGCGTACACCTGAAGAGTGGCGGCAAGGCCGTTGCCATCGGCTATCTGGAGCGCTTCGCCGCTGACTACGAGCGCGAGAGCGGCAATATCAGCCTGCCCGAGATTGCACCTTCTAACGGCATCAAGGTGGCCGTCGTGGGTTCAGGTCCTGCTGGCTTGTCGTTTGCTGGCGATATGGTGAAGAAGGGCTACGATGTCTATGTCTTCGAGGCCCTGCACGAGATTGGCGGTGTGCTGAAATACGGTATTCCCGAGTTCCGTCTGCCCAACAAGATTGTGGATGTTGAGATACAGAATCTGGCCAAGATGGGCGTTCACTTCCAGACCGACGTCATCGTGGGTAAGACCATTAGCGTTGAGCAACTTGAGCGTGAAGGCTTCAAGGGAATCTTCGTGGGTTCCGGTGCCGGTCTTCCCAACTTCATGAACATACCTGGCGAGAACGCCATCAACATCATGTCAAGTAACGAGTACCTGACGCGTGTGAACCTGATGGACGCTGCCAACCCCACTACCGATACGCCTATCAACTTCGGCAAGAACGTGCTCGTAGTCGGCGGCGGTAACACCGCTATGGACTCATGCCGCACGGCCAAGCGCTTGGGTGGCAACGTCACGCTGGTCTATCGCCGTTCGGAGCAGGAGATGCCCGCCCGACTCGAGGAGGTGAAGCACGCTAAGGAGGAAGGCATCAACTTCCTGACGTTGCACAACCCCATCGAGTACAAGGCCGACGAGCAGGGTGCCGTCTGCCAGGCTGTGCTACAGGTGATGGAGCTGGGTGAGCCCGATGCCTCTGGCCGTCGCAGTCCTGTGCCTGTTGAGGGCAAGACGGTGACGCTCGACGTTGACCAGGTCATCGTAGCCGTCGGCGTAAGCCCCAACCCGTTGGTGCCGAAGAGCATCGAGGGCTTGGAACTGGGTCGCAAGAACACCATCGCCGTCAATGAAGGCATGCAGTCGAGCCGTGCAGAGATTTTCGCCGGCGGCGACATCGTCCGCGGCGGTGCAACAGTCATCCTCGCCATGGGTGACGGTCGCCGTGCAGCCATGAACATGGACGCCCACCTGCAAGCTAACCAATAGACACATCGTTATGCCCATACCAGGCAACGTCCTTGTGACGCTTGCCAGGTATGGGCATCTTTATTGTATCCAAGATGAATCACCTTTACACCATCGGGCTGTTAATCGTATCAAACATTTTCATGACCTTTGCCTGGTACGGCCATTTGAAGCTCCAGCAGGTAAAAGTCTTTTCCGACAACACCCCGCTATACTTGATTATCCTATGTTCCTGGCTGTTGGCACTCCCGGAATACTCGTGTCAGGTACCTGCCAACAGAATCGGTTTCGTCGGTAACGGCGGACCCTACACCATCATGCAGCTGAAAGTCATCCAGGAAGTCATCTCGCTTTCGGTATTCACGGTGTTCGTCACCGTATTCTTCAACGGTGAGTCGCTACACTGGAATCACTTCGCAGCATTCTGCTGTCTCATCCTTGCCGTCTATTTCGTTTTCCTGAAATAAGTCCGCGACGGTTCCATCATTTTAACAGACGGTCAATCTCATCGAACTGCTTGCCCATATTCAGATTGAGGTAAATACGATAGAGGGCCGGTCCCCACTTCTGCTTCTGTTCGGGAGCCAGCTGGCGGTAGCGCTCCATATAGTGGCGGGCTTTCTGATAGGTGGCTTTCAGCTGTTTCTTCTCACGCAGGGGATGCAGCTTGAGGGCCTTGTTCAGATAGCAAGTGCCCGCATTGTAGTATGGGTCAGGCAGAGAATCGTTCAGGGCGATAAGCGTATCGCTCAGAGCAATGCTCTCGTCATAGCGACCCATATTGAACAACACCGTGGACTTGGCATAGAGGTAAAGCTCGCTGCTGTCGTTGATGGACAGCGCACGGTCAACAGTCTTCAGCGCTGCCTCATAGTCGCCGCGTGAGGTATAGTAGTCCATCAGGTGGGGAAAGAAGTAACCGTGGGTAGGATTGCGGCGGAGCCCCTCACGCAGCGTTTCCATATAGAGCGAGTCATCCTTCAGCCAGCGGCGTGCCTCGGCCATGAACTGCAGGGTGTAATCCGCCTTGGCAGTGTCGCGCAGGGCTTGCTGGCGATAGCGCAGGGTCAGCACAGCGTCGTTCATGCGGTAGCCACTGTAGGTGGCCCAGTAGGCTGCCTCGGGCATACGGGTGTCAAGACTGTCAAGGTGATAGCCTGTGAACAGAGGCTGACGGGCGCAGTCCATATAGGCCTCGCTGAAGGCGTAGGCGTTCTTGAAGTCGTTCTTGCGGACGAAATAAACGGAAGCGTTCAGAAGGTTGGGACGGAACTTCTTCAACTGCTCGGCGTGCGCCTTCCGGAACTCTGGGGCTACCCTGCCCTTCTTGTCCGGCCGCATGTCAAGCGAGTCGAGGGCCTCAGCCACGGCAAACAGCCGGCGCGTCAGCTCAAAAAACTGGGCAGTGTCCTGCCGCTGCTTCATGTAGAGTTTCGTGTTGACCTCCATGTACTGCATCAATACGGCCTCGTACCACACGTCGTAAATACGAATGTTCTCCCTGTTGGCAGAATCCTTCAACAGCTTGGTCATCAGCTGTTCTGCCTGCGCACCGTTCTTGCCGCTCTTCAAGATTGTCCGTGCCTGACTAAGATCCTGACGAACGGTGCTCACCTTCTTCTTTTGAGCCAATGAAAATGATGAACCCAATATAGCGAGAACGAAAAAATACACTCTGATATCCTTCATAACACTCTTTTTGCAATTCTGGCACAAAATTACAACATCTTAATCAATAAGACATGATAACACTCCATTTTTTCCGTTTTTTTAATTATTTCAATCATAGCATCGTCAATCATAGCATCGTCGATGTCTGCTGCTACAATAAAATAAACAAGAGGTTTTCCTTGATTGAAAATGCCGTTTTCTAAAGCAGAAAACGCTGTTTTTGACGTAAGAAACAATCAGAAAACACATGATGAACTATAGTCTAAGTCAGTCAGCACACAGGGACAAGCGACATTAGAAGCACCATAACAGGCGTTTGCTGCCATCTGCCACAATGCTGCCACTGATATAATCGTTAATCAATCAATATGTTAGACGGCTTTGTGGCAGAGTGGCAGCAATATTCTGGAAAATATTTTTTTGCCGCCATTCGCCAGCTTGCAAGACTGACAGGTGTCAGGCGGAGCTGTTGTCCTTCCGCTTCTTAATATCATACCCAACAATGCTTCCCAAATGATATTCAATATTGTAAGGAGGGATATACACCACATCACGTACTCTGACCAGAAGCACGTCACGGTCTTTATGATAGCCGGCATAGAGACGTAGGATGTCTGGACGACGGATATAGCGCTTGCCAGTTTCCTTGTCCACAAAGGTCATCTTTGCTTCATTGGTCTTTGACTTGATATCACGGAATTCAACATCCTTTTCACCTTTCAGTATCTCGTCGAAATACTGCTGCTTGATGATGAGACTCAGCACGTCAAGGCCTGTGGTGTAGAACTTCTCCGAACGCACTCTGTTCACGCTGTCGTAGATACTGCGCTCCAATGCCTGCTGCTCACGGTTGTAGGTGTAGTCCACAATGCTGCCGTCGATAAACTTCACGATGGCCTCGCGGATAATGGGCAGCGGCACAACGAACCACTCTTCAGGGTCAACGTTGTCGATGCTGACATAGAAGCGGGCCGTATGGAAGAAGTCGTGCAGCATTCCTTCCAGCTTGCGCACGTTGGCATTATAGACTTTGTAGGTCGCAACTATCTCCACGTCAGCCATCAGGTAGGTCGGCTCGTTCTTGGCATTCCTGATGCGTTCCTCAACAGGGTTGGCCGTAAAGCCTATCTTATACAAGTCCTTCTCCGACGCAATCCGTTCATCCTCCGACTTGGAACGGAGGACGTATATCCAACCCTGCGGCAAGTCTTCGTCCGTGATGTCCTTGCCTGAAAGCTTGTCCAACTCGTGCCCGTCGTTCAACTCTGTGACCACATAGCCGTTACGGGTGATGTTCTTGCCAATGGTTCGGAATAGGATGTTCGACTCCGTGCCATCCTCATAGATGACACGTGAACGTCCGTCTTTTCGGATACGGTCCTTTATCTGACGCTTCGCCACATCGAGTTCGTCGATATACCCCATCAGTCCGTCGGCAATGAAGAACGTCTTCTCTTGCACGTTGTCCTCTTTATAGCTTACCAGCGACCGGCGGCCTTCCCTCAAATCCTTATGAACCTGTGCAAACAGGTGGGCATAGTCGGCAAAGTCCTCGCACGTTTTCTTCTGTGCCACCTCTTCCGCTTTCCGTTTCTTCGTCCTGTCTTTCTTAATGGGGTCTGACAAGTCGAAGAGTTTCTGTTCCGTATCGTTCAGATTGAACAGCGGGTCATTCAGAATATCATCCAGTTCCTTGTCCTTATTCATCATATACCGTATCCAAAAGTTTATACTCGTCCTCCGCTCTCAGCATCTCACGCCTGACATCATCCTCGATGATTCCCTGCAAGCGCCGCGCCAACAGCCACTCCTCCCTGTTTCGCTTATCCATCTTCGGAACCCTCTTGTCGTGTTCCCTACTCCATTGGCAGAGCATACGAAACCCTTCCCTCACCACATCCTCCTCCGTTGGCTTGGGTGCCCGTGGATGCACGTTGGCAAACAGCGGGTCTTCAAAAATCCTCAATAAGTCTTCTGGCCAATTCATAGCGGTAGCAAATTCTTCACTTATCACTCATCACTTATCACTTATCACTTATCACTCATCACTTATCACTTATCACTCATCACTTATCACT
>CAMHNI010000030.1 GCA_946186505.1 uncultured Prevotellaceae bacterium
GAAGAAGGTTGTATGTCGATTGAACTTGTATGGGTACTTGTACGGGTACTTGTATGGGTGTCGTTCTCGTCATCCTTATACCCAATCAGCATATATCGATTCTTACTGTAACAATCAGCTTCTCTATATCATATTGACTGAGAGAGGTCTCTTGGGGGTTCTCGCAATTTGCGATAGCCTCGTCAAGGTTGTCGCATTTTGCGACTACCTTTTTTAGTTTCGTCCTCTTTCTTCTTGCTTTTCTTTACCATATAATCTTATAACGTTTTCGATTTCTGTTCTATTGCTCCATATCTCAACTCACACCGCTTTCGCTGACTCCAACAAGAATCCGGGAATAGGCTTTCGCATATCCCAAATCACATTCATCGGCATCAACCTCTCTCAGTTGCTCAAATGGAGATTAAAGTTTTGGGATGCTGTTTGTATCTTGAGTCATATATTCTTATAACGTTTTTGTTGCTGTTGCTATTATTCTGTATCCTGTTGTTTTCTTTTTAGGTCGGCCATCACCATTCGGATGGTGTTTCGTTTAATCCCTTCAGGGCACCTACTCTTTACTTTTTTCGACGTTGCGCCCTTGGGCAAATCTTGAATAACGCTAGAAATCTGCGTGTATGTATAGCGGTCTACGAAATCGAACACATCTACTAATCCGCGCATAATAAGAATCGAAAGATGTTCTGAGATAGTATAAGCTGACAACTCGCGCTTCCGTGCAATTGTCTCAAGAGTATATCCTTGTTTGGCAAGCTCAAGAGTGCCTTGTACGGTTTGCGGGAGAGCCTTTTTACTCTTTGAGTTGGAACGGTCATCTAAATCTTTATCTATCTCTGCTTCTTCGACTTCTTCCTCTTGGTCAACAGACATTTCATCCGTTAGGATAGCAGAGTCTTTTTCTTCAAACTTTTCTAATTGACCTCTATTCCTAGGAATGTCGGCAAACTCCGTACTCAGATTATCGAATAGAATCTTTTCTTCATCTGTAATCGCCATCAGTCCATGTCCAATTTCCCTATGCCACTTCCTTAGTGCAATCTCATCATGGTCACCATCCATGAAGGGGAAGCGTTTGTTTTGAATCACAAACAAGCGAAAACGAGAAAGAATCTCAAAGAAGGAACCTGATGGGAACTCAACTATTTGCCCATCTCTATCGTAATCATATTTCTGAGCAATCCTCACAACACAAGCCTGCTCATCAACATTCATACCATATCCTTCTTTCAAAAGATGGCCGAGCGTAGCGATAATCCGCTCACGTTGCATCGCCTCTGGAGCCACATAATCACTCAGACGGATGACAAGGTTCCCCTTATAATTCCAATAAGCCTTCTCCGTTATCTCCTTCAAAACCTTACGCCATTCTATCGAATCCCAAATTTCCAAGTCAACATCAAACGTTTTCCCCTGTATCGTTATCCGATTCTTTGGCTTTTTCTTGGTGCCCACCACGGAACACTCGGTAGTATCGCGTACTCCTCCTTTATCTTCTTTGGGATCTTCTGTCAAAACAGTCGTAATAGTTTCATCCTTGGCAGAAAATTCTTCCTTTGCTGGCGCAAATTGCTTAATAACTGCAATAAATCGCTCACCGTAGGTGTCTCGCTTGTGTTCACCTATACCAAAGGTGTTGCCGAAGGAGGGAAGTGTTGTGGGCATATCGGTAGCCAGCGCATGGAGCGTCTTGTCAGACATCACAACAAATGCAGGACAATTAATATCATCGGCTATTTCTTTTCTCAGCACCTTCAATCGCTCAAATAACTCCATGTTCTCACTTTGGCCACTATTGGTAACTGTCGAGACTTGTTCTTCCATCATCCGACTACGGCGGGCTTTTACGCTATAGTCTTCACGGCTGATAACCACCAGCTGTACTTTAGCTTTCCCATGAACTACATCTTGGCCAAGTTGAGTAACATGCAGATGGTTGTCTTCATTGTATGCAATTTCGATATATCCCATCTGCAACATTTGAAGCAGATAGTCGTGCCAGTCTCTCAACGGCACATCCCTTCCAGCTGCAAATGTTTTGATTTGTGCATAGCCACGTGATACGACTTCTGGTGAGAAGTTTCCATGCAGTATGTCGATAGTCAACGTGGATCCTACTTGCTCACCCGTCCTGAGTATGGCCGAAAGAGCCTTTTGAACAAGTTCTGTTCCATCGAATGTAGATGGCGGAGTATGGCAGACATCACAGTTTCCGCAGCCCTTGTCGCTTATCTCTCCAAAATAGTTCAGCAGAATACGTCGACGACAGACCTGAGCTTCAGCATATTCCTGCATACGCTGCAGTTTTTCCATGTTGATTTCCCGCTGACCACTTTCCTCTGCGAAACGGCGTAGAGTGATAATATCCTGTAAGTTATAAAACAAGATTGTTTCACAAGGCAGTCCATCGCGACCACCACGTCCTATCTCCTGATAGTAGTTCTCAATGCTCTTGGGAAGGTTATAGTGAACAACGAAGCGCACATTGCTCTTGTCAATTCCCATTCCAAAAGCAATTGTTGCACAGACCACCTGGATGCGGTCATTGATAAAATCCTCTTGTACACGATTTCGTTCATTTGTCGGCAGTCCCGCATGATAAATGCCCACCGATACTCCTTCTTTCTTAAGCTTTTCAGCAACCTTCTCCGTGGTTTTCTTTGCCAGACAATAGATGATACCACTCTCTCCTCGATGACGATAAATTAAACTCAGTATCGTGCGAAATTTCTCTTTGGCTGCATATCCTCTTCTAACATCTAAACTCAGATTCGGGCGGTCAAACGAGCTGATAAAGATTTCCGGTTCCTTGAGGTGTAGCTGTGTAATAATGTCGGCTTTGGTTATCTTGTCAGCAGTTGCTGTAAGAGCCATAATAGGCACATTGGGGAAAAGTTCATGCAAATTACCTAACTGCATGTATTCGGGTCTAAAGTCGTGTCCCCATTGAGAAATGCAATGTGCTTCGTCAATGGCAAAGAGCGATACTTTCAGCATGGTTTGCATCCACCTCAATTCCGTCATCAGCCGTTCTGGTGAGATATACAGCAACTTAATGTCACCCCGTAGGCATCGTTCTGCAATTTGCCGATTGGCTATCTCATCGTTGGCGCTGTTCAGTGCCTCCGCAGCAATACCATTGGTACGTAATGCTTCCACCTGATCCTTCATCAGCGAGATAAGCGGCGAAATCACGATGGCCGTACCTTCCATCATCAAAGCAGGTAACTGAAAGCATATCGATTTACCGCCACCTGTAGGCATCAGCACTAGCGAATCCTTTCGCTGGAGCACATGATTGATTATTTCTTCCTGCAAGGGGCGGAAGGAGTCATAACCGAAATAGGATTTTAATGCTTGCTTTATGTTAATCATATTAATCTCGCTCATTTATTATATTCTAGATTTAATCGTTTGAACAACAATCACATCCGCTGGCAACCAGTTCACGCCGTCCAACTCATCCTTAGTGAGCCACTTCGCCGCCTCATGCTCATTCAGATGCAGCGCCTCCGTCACTAGCGAACACAGATAGCAATGCATTTTCAGATGGAACTTGGGATAATCATACTCCACCGTACAAAGAAACTCATCCACGCTGATCTCTGCAGACAGTTCCTCGAGAATCTCTCTCACAAGAGCCTCTTCTGGCGTTTCCCCAGCTTCCATCTTTCCGCCAGGAAACTCCCACCAGTCCTTCCACTCACCATATCCTCGCTGAGTGGCGAATATCTTATCTCCTTTGCGAATAATCGCTGCTACCACTTCTATCTGTTTCATAATTATGCAATTTCTTTCATTCGTGCGAAGTGCATCACGCTGCCGGGAATCGGTTCCACCATATTCCAACGTATCTGCATTTGCATCCTATTCCCTAAATTCTTGTACTCCCAGTCGCTCAGGGTAACACGACCCAAATAAACATATCCCATTGTGCGAGTCTTGTCCTCAACAAAGTTCTTTTGCTCACGGACAAAGAGCAGCATGGTCTGTGTCTGATGGATATAAGCCTGACCTTCATTTGATTCAGGCTTTACTCGGTTCTGAGTATCCCATTGGAATAGATAGGGTGACAACGCCTTGTCGTCGTAATCAGTCGTAGAGCCCTCTTCACGATTCTTGATGATATCGACAAACATAGCCTCCACATTCAGCAGTTTGTTGCGTTCCACACCCTCGCGAGCTGACGATTTTCGTGCCAACGTCGATGTTCCGATAGCAACCTGAATCTGTGCCTTTGTATATACGCCATGGAGCTTCAATGGGAAATTTGGCAACAGAGAGTTATCCGGCTTCTCGTAGGCTTTGTTCTCTTGAAGCATCACTCCTATCACCTCAGCAAGCTCTTCAAAGAATAGTTTGTCAGCAGCAAGGGCATCAACCATATCTTGGAGGCTTACAAATCTTCCAGCCGTCTCAAAAAGGTCGTAGTAGAGCATCAGCAATCGCTTTTGATCAACAGCATTCATTCTGTTTACTCTCACTCTGAACGCTCGTTTTGCAAGTTGTTCGATAAAGCTCAAATAGGAATACGAGTCCGTTGCAGACCACTTACGGAATACGGCACGACTTAGCTCCTCATTAAAACGAGATTGCTCTTCGCCCACCCCAGCCTCAAACAATATCTGATTCCACGTTCTCCCTTTGTAGAGCTTATCTACGGGCATCTGATAGATTCTTACGAAATTGGAGAGCGTAAGCGGTACAGAGTGATGTCTTTCGAAGTTCTGCACCAAACCAAGAACCCGTCGAGTCGTAAAACGTTGGATAGCACCTCTGATATTCTGCAGGATATACTCCTTGGCCTTTGGCTCCAGCATGATGCGACAACCAAGCGGCAAGTGAGGACAATCGCGTTCCATCTCTTCGACCACACTCATCGAAGTGCGCCCAAGCATCACCCTCATGCGGTCAGAATAGTTGAATTCTGCACGACTGTTACCCACATAGTCAAAGATGTCCACATGTGTTTTGCCTTCGGCCTTACGTAATCCTCGGCCAAACTGCTGGATAAATACAGTAAGACTCTCCGTGGGACGAAGGAAAAGAATAGTGTCAACCTCAGGAATATCTACGCCCTCGTTGAACATATCAACCACAAACAGATAGTTGATTTCCTTGTTCCTCAAACGACGATAAAGTGGTGCACGCATCTTTGCATTCTCACTGGTCAGTACATCAGCCTTCAGTCCACAAAGCGTAAACTTCGAGGCCATATATTTGGCGTGCTGCTGATCTACACAGAAACACAAGGCCCTGACGTCGCGAATATTGGGGAGGTATTTTTGTAACGATTGTAAGACGACTGCCGTACGTGCATCGTTATAGCTGTAGATTCGTGAAAGCTCTGATGCCACATAATGTCCCTTATCCCATGCCACCTCAGAATAATCCACAGAATCTGTGATGCCATAATAATAGAATGGAGCAAGCAATCCTTTGTTCAGCGCATCATCAAGACGTATCTCCGCAGAAATGGTACCATCAAAGTCCTGCGTGATGTTCTCGCCATCCATACGTTCTGGCGTTGCCGTCAGACCAAGCAATACTTTGGGCCTAAAGTGGTCGATAATCTTACGATAGGAAGATGCCGCTGCATGGTGCACCTCATCTATCACGATATAGTCGTAATAGTCAGCAGGAAGTTGAAGATTATCCAGACGATTATTGAGCGTGTCTTTTGATGCGAACACATATTCGTAGTTGACAGGTTCTTCGCCGCCATACCATTTCTCGCCAAAGTTATAGTCACAGAGCACTTGACGGAATGTCAACAGACTCTGACGCAGAATCTCTTCACGATGGGCTATGAATAATAGACGTGCTCGTTCGTTTTTTTCAGCAAAAGCCTTATAGTCGCTTGCTGCCATCACGGTCTTACCCGTTCCTGTTGCGGCTACGACCAGATTGCGCCAATGACCACGCACTTCCCGCTCTACCTGAAGACGCTCTAATATTTCCTGCTGATAGTCGAAAGGACGTATCAGTTGTAAAAGGTCGAAGTCAATCGCATTATCCGATTCTCCCCCCAGCGCAACCTTTAATCGTTCATCGTCCTCGCCGCTGACAAAGGTTTCATAGCCCTCAGCCCACCAAGAAGCATCAAATGCCCCCATGATGGTTTTCATCATTCGAGGCTGCTCCATCTGCGTTACTTTCACGTTCCATTCAGCACCCGTATCAAGGGCTTGCTCAGAAAGATTAGAAGAACCAATATATGCAGTATTGAACCCTGTGTTGCGCAAGAAAATGTATGCCTTTGCGTGCAGTCGCTCATCTGTGATGTCGTAGGTGATCTTTATTTCTGTGTTATTGAGTTCTGCCAACTTCTTCACGGCTTCAAAGTCTGTAGCCTTCATATAAGTCGTGGTAATCACCTTCAGCTTTCCCCCTCTGTTGGTAAACTCCTTCAACTGCGGCTGTATTAGCGCAAGTCCACGCTTCTTGATGAACGACACCATCAGTCGAATCTCGTCGGCTGAGGCAATTTCTTTTTGTAATTCTGTATATAGCTTAATGCCTTTTCCTGTGAAGAGTGCTCCGTTCACCAATCCTTTGATTGGCATAATCTCCTCCAGCCTCTTAGCCAAATCGGGATAGTCCGATTGCGTTTTGTCTATCACAGCCGTCAGTATCTTCGCCTGTGCCGACAACAGATTTCCCGATTCCAGATGAAATTCATCAATAAGCTTCTTGATGATGGCATTAGCCAGATTCACTCCTTTTCTAACTCCATCCTTCTTCTGCTCTTCAACATCATCGATATCCTCATCCTCCAAATCGGAAACGTCCGACAGTATCTGTTCAAAGATACCTGTCAGATACATCGCAAGCAGTTTGGCTACCTCATGCCGCTCTATGGACCGTTCTCCTATATAGAACTGCTCTCTGTCTATCGAAGCAATCTTCTCTTCAAACAGCTGATTGATAATTTGTTCGTATATTCCGATTTGCATATCGTCTATATTTATTCTGCTTGTATTCTTTCAATTATTCACCCCACCTTCAAATGCTCATACAGCTTTAGCCTCAGCACCTCACCATTCTCGAACTCGAACTGGAACTTTCTGCGATTGAACCTCGGATTGTTCTTGTGGATAATCCGGTGGTAGTTCGGACTGATAATAATGATGTTCGTAGAGTCGTTGTTCTGCGAATGGGTGAAATAGTCGATGTGGTGGGATGTGAACAGCGAGCACACCGACACAGGAAAGGTCATCCCGTCATTGAGCAACGACCAGTCCACCGTCTTCTGCAATATGAATCCATTGTCGTAATCCATCAGAGTCATATTTCGTTTTTTTTCTTGTTTACTTCTTACCATCTTCTTACCCTATCGAGAGACTATCGAACGCATATCCTACGTCTATCTACGTCCTTGCTACGATATAGTTTGAAGCTTTTCTCTGCCATTATCAGTTAGCGTATATTTCTGTTTCGGACTGTTTGGAACATCCTTTATCGTCGGTTCTACCAGACCAGACTCACACAAATGCTGCAATACATTATTCTTTATTCTTCCTCTATTCTTTTCTTTGGTCTTTTTCATCAATTCTTTCAATGATTGTGGTTCTTTACACAGAGCTATGAGAATAGCGGTTGCGTCAGGATAATGAGACACATCCAGCTTGGGACAAACTTGTGACAAGACTTGTGACAAAGCTTGTGACAAACTTGTGACGTCGTCTCTTGAAGCGACCATTGGCGCACCATCAGAAGGAACAAATTTGAATTGCTCTATATCCTTTTGTTCCACGGTCACCAAAAATGCCGTCAGCATGCTCACATCAAACTGGGCAGGTTTGTTTCCGTTTTCTTTCAGGTCTGTCTGCACCTGACCGATACCACGGCTGAACATATTTACATAGCCAAGCGTCTTCATGGCACTGGCTACAAGTGGATTGCGGTAGTCATTCACACTGGGGAAATTCTCAGGACGGGCATTGCCATACAAGCCACCAGCATTCAGAATCTCCAGATGGCTGGCAAACTCATAGAAGCGAAGTGGCGTATTACTCTGCATATCTCGGTGCATACAGGCGTTGAGAAGAAGCTCTCGGATAGCCTGATAGGGGTAGTTACTGACCATCTCCTCGCGAAGGATAGAAACGAAAACGGGTTTCTTCTTGATAACAGACAACTCAAAAAGCGATTCCAGACGTGGCAACAATTCACAATAGTTGCCTTCCAGCTGCATCTCATTTTCTACCTCGCTTGTCACATCCTCGCCCTTGAAACAAACATATTGCACGTACAGGCCTGGCATGAAACGGCGTGGCTTGTAGCCAAACAGAACAACTGCTGCGTATGTGGGGCATTGGTGCTCAGTGTCATACATTCCCACAGCTGCCATCTGTTCTTCGATAGGACGAGTATCAGATTCCACTAACTCATTACCTAATAGCGGTATCAGATATTTTGTACGCAGCAAGTCCGTGTTGACATCATTCAGTTTGGCAGCCAAACAAGGCATGGTATCGAAGGTTGCCATGAATGACATTCGACGCTCTGCCAATATGCGCTCCTCTGCTTCCGTTGCTATGTCACGACGAGGACCGATACGAATAAAAGTTCGTCCACGATAGCGCACAGGAGGCAGGTCGGACGGACTGACCTCAGCAACCAACAAGTCACCTTCAGGGAACTGGAAACGGTCAACGCTCATAACAGGTATAGGCAGGATGTTTCCGTTGCTGCGTATGGCTGCAATCTTCTTCAGCAAGTCATCGGTGACCTTCAGACCCGACAACTCTCCGTTGTCGTAAGCACCCAATATCAGGTAGCCATTCTTTCGTGAATTTGGCAGATCGTTGGCAAAGGCACAGATAGCCTCCTGGAACTTATCCATGTCACCTGTTGAAGTGGTTCGCTCCACTCGATAGGTTTCCGTGCTATGCAGCAGTTCTTGTATTTCGTCTTTTGTTATCATTTGACTTCGTCTTCTTCCTTCTTGCAAGGCATAGCCAAAACAAGCTTTAGCTCTGCTCTTGCTTCGTGCGTCATTTCGACTTATTTCTCTTGATTGAATTCTTCCTGTCTCACCAACTCCTGCACAGGCACTTCAAGCGCATTTGCTATTGCAATGAGGGCTTCAAGGCTGGGTTGGGTGGTATTGGTGACCCACTTGGAAATAGTTGCCTGATCCTTTCCAAGCTTATCTGCCAACCACTTGTTGTTTAGGTCGTGTTCTGCTAGAACGATTCTTATCCGATTTAATTTTGCCATGATAGATTTCTCTTGTTCGAGGGCAAAGATACAATTAATTATTCATAATTCAGTAGAATACACTTATTTTTTATTGTTTGTGGTGAAAATTTGATGATTTTATCAAGTATTTGGCGTCGTTACTTGCACAAACAAGTCATTTTGACAATGTAATCGCATTCCTCTTCGAGCATAATTTAATTTGCTGGTAATTTGCTGGCAACTTGCTGAAACAATCAAAATGCGGATGCAAATTTGTCTAATATGCTGATAATCAGCGACAATTAAAATCAAATTTAATTTGCTGGTAATTTGCCAAAGAAAGAGATAATAGAGCTCTTTTATAGGTATTCCTGAATAAAAAAGTGCCAATAGTGGCAGATTTTGATAACGAAAGTTAACGAGAGAAGTTTATTCGTTTTTGTCACTTCAAGCCTCTGTTTCGGTTGATAAATGTTAAAAAGCAGCAATATTATAACTATTTTTACTCAAAAACCTTTGTAAAATCAGATTTAATTGCTATTTTTGCAGCAATTCTACAAAATCAAGTGCGTAATGATACTAAAAATCGAATTTGAGAATTTCTTTTCTATTAGAGATAGAATAAGAATCGACTTCAGAGCAGGAAACATCAATACGGCTCTTGCACGGGAGTTAAGTCATAATGTGATGGAGTGGAAAGGTGTACCTGTCCTAAAAACCGTTGGGCTGTTTGGCCCCAATGCTTCAGGTAAATCAAACATTCTTAAAGCCATTACATTTTGCTGTAGAATGATTTTGGAGTCACACCTTCATAACGAAGGGGTGACATTCAACTTTGAACCTTTCAAATTTGATGGATGGCAGAAAAAGCCCAGCAAATTCCTTATTGATTTTGTCTGTGAGGATGTGGAGTATGAATACGCTTTTGAGTTGACCCGTGAACGAATCATAAGCGAAAGTCTGTTCCATTATCCTATGGGAAGACGTGCAAAGGTTTTTGTGCGTGAAGCAGAAGGTAATTACAGTTTCGGTACTGGTGTGATGGTCAAGCCATCAGATGTGGTAATCAACACCAGCGAAAAGAATCTGTTCCTGAGCCGAGCTAGTTCGATGAACAGAGATATCGCGCAAAAGATATATCGTTATTTCATGAATCAATTCCTGCTGGGGCTTGTGAACGTGAACGATATGATGGTGCTGGATAGTTTCAATGCTTACAAGAAGGTGATACTCAAAGCACTTGAAATATGCGATACGGATATTACTGATATTGAAGCAAGGAAAGAGCAAATGCCGGCTCCTGTGGTTGTGCCTGGACAAACGGAACTATCATACAAGCTGGTTGATGTGCTTCGCTTCAAGACCTTTCATCGTAACCAAAAGGATATCATGTTCGACATGGACATGGAAGAATCTAACGGTACAAGAAAATTGTTCCAGATTCTGATACGACTCTTGGATGTAGTAAAGAACAAGAAGAGCATTATGATGGACGAGTTTGACATGGGACTTCACACTCGTCTGGCTGATTTCATTCTCGACTTGATTCATGCTTCAGAGAGCAGTCAGTTATTGTTCACGTCCCACAACACGAACCTTATCGATGTCAAACGACTGAGACGTGACCAGATTGTTTTTGTCAACAAGTCGGAACAAGGTGCAACAGAGGTGTATTCTTTATACGACTTCAAGGATTTCCGTGAGAATATGGATGCCGAAAAGGGATATATACAAGGACGCTTTGATGCTGTGCCTTATGTTGATTCATCGGTATCAAGTATCAAACAATTATTAGAAGGTTGATTATGGCAAGCAAAAGAGAGCCGTCACCATCTTTGCGAATGCGCAAGATCGCCCTTGTCATTTGCGAGGGCGAGACAGAGGTTTGCTATATCAACCTTCTGAAATCGTGGTATAAGTCACCCATCAGAATCATTTCGCACATAGAAGGTACAAAGATCACACCATCGCTGGTTGAGAAACGTACAAAGGAACTCAAAATCTCTCAATGGGATAAGGTGCACACATTCCTCATGTATGATATGGATGTGCAAGCCATTAATGAGAAATTGCAGAAATGTAAGGCAGAAATGCTGCTTAGCAATCCTTGTTTTGAAATATGGCTGCTACTTCATGCCAAAGACCAAAAGTCTGCCATTGAAACAGACGCCCTCATCAAAGAGTTGAAGAAAAGTGCACCCGTGTGGAAGAATTATTCCAAGTCAGCCTTCACTGATACTCAAAAAGCATTTCTGAACGACAACACAGATGTTGCTGTTGCGAGAGCAAAAGATTTGTGTGAATTCCAGAATCCATCAACAGGCATCTACAAATTGATTGATTTGTTGCAGAAGAACGCTAAAATGGTTAATCATTAAGCAAGTATAATCAACGCAAAACTGAAAAATAATGTAATGGCATCAGCGAATTACGAAAAAGCCCAAGAATTGTGGCACTCTTTTTATCGAGACGTTATGTACCATCAACGGTATTTTATATCTCATCCTATTCTGGATAGACTTAAAGAAATTGCGGAGAAATGCGAATTGACACTAAGTCCAGGGAGCGTATATTATCGTGCACGAATAATAGACGACAAGGCTGCCAGTAATGAACATATGGTTGCCAAATGCTTCGGAGAGAACTCAACCGAAGAAACTCGTAAATGGTATAGAAATAAAGCAAACAAGTTTAGAGGATTGTCTAAAGAAGGTTCTTATGTTCCGCCAAATCCAGATGTTATAAGAGATGGACGTTCCAATCCTAGGTTCATCCGGTACTTATATGTGGCAGAAAGTCCTACTACAGCAGTATTTGAGGTTCGTCCTTTATTATATAATGCAGTAAATGTTTCAGGAATAGAAGTAAAAGAACTGTTGCGCATTTCCAACATTGCCGTTGATATAGACATGAATCCAGAAATCGAAAAAAGTTTAGATGAATGGCTTTTATGCTTTATACAATCTGCTTTCTCTTCTCCTACCAATAATCCTGACGACTATATACCTACTCAAATTATTGCGGAATACTTTAGACATCTGGGGTATGATGGAATCAGGTATAGTAGTTCATTACATAGAGGTGGTTACAATTTGACAATATTTGATACGTCTAAGTGCGAAGCCATATTTTCGACAGACCTCCGACTTGAAAATATAAAAATAGGACTTCGGCCAGCTATCGGTGCAGAGAATATAGATGGAAGATTTGAATATATTATTGACAATATCCCAATGAGGCTCGACCATAAAAGCGGGAAATTGGTTGAAGTACAAGTATAATCGTAAAAAATGCATAGAATGCCTTTGGGCATGTTAAATTTTGCATCATCTTGTGTTTTTTCTGTGTTTTCTTTTGGTTGTTTGGGGAGAAATCTGTACCTTTGCAGTGATTTTGTAACATGTTGATTATCAATGGTTATTTCCGTTTTTGCGACATGTGTGCAACATCCGGTGCTAACGCATTGATAGTCAGTTAGAGTCGTTTTCGAGGAGGTTAAATGACACCGATAGGCAAAGACATAACAAAACGCAACAAAATAGCGTGTAGCTCAATGAGTTACACGCTATTTGTTTTTTGTACCCTCATGTTTGCTATGTCTTTATTATATTCTTTTTTAGCCCATTTTTGCGACATTCATGAAACGCGACTAAATTTGCGACGAGATGCAACCTATATATACTAATTAGTACTTATACATACTTAAATTAAAAGAATTATGCCAGAAGCAAAATTTCAAATCAAACGCAAGTGTGAAGTATGTGGGAACACCTTTATCGCAAAGACATTAGATTCCCGCTACTGTTGTAGACATTGTACGGACATTGCCTACAAGAGAAGGAAAGCTGCAAAAGCTAAAGAAGAGCAATTAAACAAAATCGCTCAACTCATTCCTGGTGAAAGAGAGTTTATCAGCATCAAAGAAGCTGTTGCTTTGTATGCCATCAGCAGGGATACCCTCTATCGCCTGATTCGCAAAGAGAAGCTACCTTATATTAATATAGGAGAGCGACTAACCCGTATCTCACGAGAACAGTTAGAAAAGATAGTCCCTTTACGTGAAGAACCGATTAAGGATGAACACATGTTGCCTCGTCTTTTTGACCTGGAACCAGAGAATTGCTATACAATCGGAGAAATCTCCAAGAAATTCAGGATCGATTCCAGTAGGCAAAAGCCCTTTGATTGATTTTATTGAGGGAGTTTCCATCTTATCTGTTTTGTTATATTTCTTCTAACAAAGAATAATCCTATGTTTCCTTAAAACATAATTCTACAGAGTGTAACTATTATGACTTCTGTTCAAGTCTCAACAGTTCGCTAATTTCAACTTCAAGGAGTTCCGCAATCTTGACGAATGTCTCCATTGGTGGCTGGCATGCATTGGTGCACCATTTACTCACAGTGGTAGGCGCACAGCCCAACTGTTCGGATAACCACTTGTTGGTTCTCTTCTTATCTACGAGTACTACTTTTATCCGATTTTCCATCTTTATTCTGTTGAAGTTATTATTCTGAGATCTGATTGCACACTGTCTATCTCCAAATATCCGTCTGTATGGATGGACTTGTCGAGGACATCTGTCTTGAATGCCACTCCAGTTCCATTGCAGAGCATTGTGCCTATGTGGAGTACGAGTTTGTAAAGTTGATGTCCTTGTATGTGGAGATAAGCATTGGACTCGTCAAGATGCTCGTTTATCATGTTTTCTGGCTGCTGAAGATTCCGAAGAGCATCTTCAAAGAGCCGTTTCACATGCTCAATATAAGCACTACCATTATCTGCGAATTCTTCTCGCTTGGGTTGCAGTGGCAGACACGCATTGAATTTGGTAATGTTCCATTGTTGATTTAACTCGGAACTTTGGCTGTAATGTACAAGGTAGAGGAGTGGCTCATATACTATTTTGGAGAGCTCTTGCAAAAAAACATTGAAGTCAAATTCGGTATTAGGTACTAATTCTGCAAATCTACTTTGAAGATGCTCTGCCTCGCAGAAATGATTCTCCCAAGAATAGGCATACGTTTGGGCAATGTAATTGTTCGCTGTTAATCCAACTTCGCCTTTCAGTTGTCGCAAATCACTATCTATACAAATGAAGAAATTCTTTGTAAGATATGCTTTGTAGCGCAGACATTGTTCACAACCATGTACGTCATTACCTTTCTCATTCTTCGAGTATGGAATAAAGAGGTACTTTCCTGAGAAGGCTTTCTGGAGTTGGTTGTTCCAGAAAAGTTTATCCTCAGCATCCTCCAAATGTACAACAGCCTTGATGCTTCTGTCGCGCAAAGGAATATTACGAAAGTAACGTGCTTGTTCTTCGATTCTGTTCATATTACATTACTTAATTGGAGTAGTAATGTCCTCCATGTAAATAATCTTATCGCCCCATCCGTCGCCAAAAATACTTGGAGAATGAGTAGTGATAAAGTATTGCGCGTTAGGGTTGAGTTTCACAAGAGTATTGATTAACTCATATTGCCAACTGATGTCAAGTGAGTTCTCCGGCTCATCAAGTAACACGTACGCTTCTTTGCCATCCATCAGGAATACACGAAGCAAAATCAAAAGAATCTGCTTTTCTCCTGAAGACAAAGCGTCAATCGGTATAATCTGTTCTTTAGAGAGAATATTGAATTTGTTCCCTTCGATTTCTATGTGCTTACCCGTATCTTTGAACAAGCCGTTTACGGTTGAAATGAATCCGTCAATACGTGCTTTCATCTCAGCTTGTTTTTCTGCGGAAGCATCAATCATGGCCATACGATGGTACATCATTGATGGTCCCGTTTTCATGTCGAACATATAGAATTCAAGATCTTGTGTCAATGCATTCACCCCCTTGCGTTTGTCTCGCATGGTAATATTGTCAATGGAAGGTACAAACACAATTTGTTTTTTATCATCGAGATTCTCAAGAGCTAACTTATAAATCTCGTTGAGCAATGTGGTTTTGCCACTACCGTTGATACCAACGATAATGTTCACATCCTCATTGGCTGTGAAGCGAACATTATACTTGCCCCAAAGACAAGTTGAGATTTCTTTAATTTTGGAGTACGACATAAAACCTATTCTTTAATCAGTTCGTTACTTCTGGATGAGTTAACACCATATTATAATAATACGCATGCAAAATTAATCATTTTTTGCTAAAACAAAGAATAAATATCTATATTTTCTGTAATATCCCCCATTTTAATAGCATTTTCTTCACTTTTATTCTTCGTAGATACCATTTTTTTGTGTGCTTGACTACAAAAAGTGCCACCATTGGCAGAAATTTAATGTAGAGCAATAAGGCCTCACAACTAAAAGTTGTCAAAATTGGCAGATTTTAGTAATGACAGGGGTTTGTCATTTCTGCATTTATTTCCTCTTTGTGCTCATCATGGTTACCTGTCTGGGTACGCTGATGTTCATGGTTGAGAACGGTCAGCCCGACACACAGTTCACCGACTTGGGTACATCGGTCTATTGGGCCATTGTCACGATGACCACCGTCGGTTATGGTGACATCACGCCAGTCACCCCCATCGGACGTCTGCTTTCGGCATTCGTCATGCTGCTGGGTTATACCATCATTGCCGTACCCACAGGTATCGTCACGGCCAACATCATTGATGAAACGAAAGACAAACCGAAGGATGGGCACTGTCCACGTTGCAATGCCAAGGTGCGCAACAAGGACCGCTACTGCTCACAATGCGGAGAAAAGCTATAGCCTTATGAAGAAAATCCTGCTTTTACTGATGCTCTTTTCGTATCAGTCATTGATGGCTCAAAGCCGGGTTGTTCGTCTCGATGACGGTTGGCGCTGCCAGTCATCTGCCGTTACCGACGGCACTTGGTATGAAGCCACTGTGCCATCAACCGTAATGGGGGTGCTGACCAGCCAGCGTGGTGCCCGTTGCGAGTACCCCGACATTCTGGAAAGCTTGAACTACAAGCGGGTGGATGCCTCGCGCTTCCGTGTTCCCTGGATTTACGAACGCGACTTCGACCTCGACGGGCTGAGCCCTCAGGAGCATGTTTCGCTCATCTTCGAGGGAGTAGGCTACAGCGCCAATATCCGCATGAACGGCGTCCTTGTGGCATCACGCGACACCGTGAAAGGCCCCTTCCGTACCTACGAGATTGACGTCACCCGACAGGCCCGCGAACACAACACGCTGTCTGTCGAGGTGTTTGCCGCACAGCCCGGCGACCCGAACATCGGCTTTGTAGATTGGAACCCATGGCCTGCCGACCAGAGCATGGGCATCTGGCGTCCCGTCAGCGTGAAGCGGTCGGGTGCCGTTGTGCTCAGCCATCCCTTTGTCAAGACGCGTCTCAACCTCACCACCCTCGACGAAGCCTGGCTGACGGTGGAGACCGACATCAGGAACCTTAGCGGACAGGCATGCAGCGGACAGCTGACGGGCGAGTTGGAGGGCAAACGCTTCTTCCTACCCTACTCGCTGAAGCCTCATGAGACGAAGACCCTGCGCATCAGCGCTGACGACACCTCCGTGCTTCATGTCAGGAACCCCCGACTCTGGTGGTGCTACACATTAGGAAAGCCCGAGCTTTACACCCTCCGTCTGCAGGCCGGCCAGGAACGTTCCGTGTCCGACGAGACGCAGCTCATCTACAACTACCTCGACCACAACGTGCGGGCCGTGAACAGCCTGCTCGACGCTGTCAACGTCATGGCGCGGATGAAGGTCTATGGCGTGAGCGGACAGCTCTTGCAGAAGCAGGAGAAGCGTCTCACCATTCCTGCCAACGGCCACGTCGACGCCTTCCAATTAGAGCCGCTCAGCGAGGCCAACGGCTACCTGTTCTTAGAGATAAACGGCACGACGAATGTCTATGCTCTCTCGGCCGACAGCGACGTCTTCGACTGGGACAACTCCACCTGGTACGACACCCCGCTCCTGCATCAGGCCGACCACAAGGCCATTGGTGCCAGCCGCATTGACGGTTGCCGCATCAGCGAGACTCATAAAATAGTAGATGGCAAGACCTTAGTCACACTCACCGTTACGAATCCCACCGACCGCGTGGCCTACCTGCTCCAACTCTCGCTCCGTACGCCAAAAGGAAAGCTCATCGACGGCGTCACCTTCAGCGACAACTACATCAGCCTCGAGCCCAACAGTTCGTGTGAAGTCAGCTGCGAGTTCGACGGGCAGCAGAAATTCAAGGCGCAAATAGAGGGACGGGACTAAGAAACAAAGGATGGACTAATTGAATAATGATTACCAACTTATGAAAAAGTATCTGGAAACAGAGGAAGTGATGAAAAGTATTTGCTTGACACTATTGCTGTTGGGTGCGTTAGTTACCAGCAATGCACGCGTCGTATCACCCCGGTGGCAGGCACTTGCGGATAACGACGGGCACGAAACGCCGATGGCGGTAGGAGAAGCAGACTACCGCGTGGTGCCATTACCCATGAGCATACAAACGGACTCTGCCAATGTGTTCGTACTCAAGTCGGGCATGGAGATTGCCTACGACAGTAGCCAAGCTGGCATGCAGCGGAATGCAGAGTTCCTGAAGCAGTGGGTAGAGGAGCAAACAGGGATATGCCTGCAGCTGATGCCCAAAGAGAGACAGCGAGTCAAGAGTTCGAAGGCGGCCGTACGACTGGAACTCGGTTTATCTACCAACAAGAAAGCCCCTCTCACAGAGCCACAGCAGGAAGCCTATACCCTCAATGTGCAAAAAAGCGGTATCGACATCAAGGCCAATAGCGCCGTTGGTGTGTTCCGTGCCATCCAGACCTTACGCAAGAGTATGCCTGTCGGCCAGTTTGCCAGAGGCTTACGATGGCCGTTCACCATGATTACCGATGAGCCACGTTTCAGCTATCGCGGCGTTCATCTTGACTGTGCCCGCCACTTCTTTTCCGTCGATGTTATCAAACGCTATATCGACCTGCTGGCCCTACACGGCTGCAACCAGTTCCATTGGCACATTACCGACGATCAAGGCTGGCGCTTTGAGGTGAAAGCCCTGCCCGACCTGGCACCCAAGGGATGCATTCGCGAGCAGACGGTCATTGGCCGAAATTCTGGTGTTTACGACGGGAAAAGCTACGGAGGCTACTATACGCAGGATGACTGCCGCGAGATGGAGCAGTTCCTAAAGGAACGGGGACGCAGCATGATCGGATGGGACGAAACGCTAGAAGGCGGACTCACCCAGTCGGCTACTGTCATGTCGTGGCGAGGTGTCAGTGGCGGTATAGAGGCAGCCCGTCAGCATCATTCTGTCATCATGACCCCTACCGACTATTGCTATATTGACTACTATCAGCTGAAGGACACATGGAACCAGCCACTGGCCATAGGGGGCTACGTACCGCTGAGCAAGGTATATTCCTTCGAACCGCTTGTAAAGGACGAGCTGACCGACGAGGAACAGCAATATATTATAGGCGCCCAAATCAACCTATGGACAGAGTATGTGGATGCACCCGAACATCTATTCTATATGTTGCTGCCGCGTCTGGATGCCATCAGCGAGGTGCAGTGGTGCCAACCTCAACAGAAAGATTTCGAAAGGTTCAAGCAGCGGCTGTCCTGCATGAAGCGTCTATACGACCATCTGGGCGTTAGCTACTGCAGTGGGGCAGAATAAAAGATTGCAGCAGCCATTGGCCGTTATGCGACATCTCATCATAGATGATAAAGGAGAATACATATTTCAAGCATTTCATTCACTCAACTTTACAAAAAAAGCATCTACCTCTACCAATCTTATTTGAAATCTATGCTAACAACCTGATTTTATTAGGTTTATGCAATCCTTTTCATCCATTTTAATTCTATTCTACCCCTACTTTACCTCTACCTAACCTCTACCTAACCTCTACTAAAATTCTATTTATATCCTATCAACTTACCATTTGTCCTCATCCCTGATACTACCTACAACAAAACAAAGCTATAAATGGCTTTATGTGACAATTTGCTCGTAGCTTTTCAGTTATTCCCAACGTGGGAACACTTTATTCCCAGTGTGGGAATGTATTATTCCCACCGTGGGAACAAAAGCTTACCCCTACCGTTGTTTGTGTCTTGTTACTATTAAACACTTGTAGAAGGAAGGTTGGGGTTCAGTAGAAGGATGGTTGGGGTTTAGTAGAAGATAAGTAGAAGATAAGTAGAAGATAAGTAGAATTAGAATAATGCAATAACATACTTGTTATCAGAGAGATACTATAAATTATGTAGAACGAGTCGGCAGGATGGTTCTGAATGAGTCAAAGAAGACAATGACCTACGAGTTCTTCGCAATCACTGCAAATCGTGGTCTGTCATCGCACAGACACAGGAGTCGGACCATACGTTTTCAGCTGTTTCCACCATGTCGATGATGGTGTAGATGGGCAGGATAATGCCGAGAATGGCGACAGGAGCACCGATACCCGACATCAGCGAGAGCGTCAGGAAGAAGCAACCCATGGGGACACCGGCGTTGCCGACAGCGGAGACAACGGAGATGAGGAGCCACAGGAGGATGGTGCCGAGGGTAAGCGGCGTGCCGCCGTTCTGCATCACGAAGAGCGAGGTGACGAGGATGAAGGCGGCGCAACCGTTCATGTTGATGGTGGTGCAGATGGGGAGTACGAAGCGGGCGATGTCTTTGCGGACACCCAGGCGGTTCTCCGCCGATTCCATCGTGACGGGAAGCGTTGCGGCGCTACTCTTCGTGAAGAGTGCCATCAGCACGGCAGGCATCATCTTGCCTAAGACATGGATAGGATTCAAGCCGCGAGCCATCAGGAATAAAGGCAGAACGACGAAGAACTGAATGACATTGCCGCCCAATACCACGAGGACATATTTGCCTATGGAATCAGCCACGACACCTGCAGAGACTTGGGCGGAGAGTTGGGCGGAGAAAGCCACGATGCCGAGGGGAAGTGTCCAGATTAATCCGCGAATGAGCAGGAAGAGCAATTCCTGGAGACCTAACAATCCTTTTACAACAACAGACTTGTTTTCACTCTCCGGCAGTTTCGACAATCCGATGCCAATGGCAAAAGCCAATAGCAACAACGACAAGACATTACCTTCAAGGAAGGGTTTGACGATATTATTGGGGATAATACTGAGAATGTGGTCGAGATAGGAAGCCTCCCCTACTGCCCCCGAGGGGGCTTCTATAGCTATTGTGCTCTCCTCGGGGAGCGAAGAGGGGGCTACCACCACATACAGCAAGGCTCCCACGGCTGCAGCAGCGAAGGTCGTCAGCAACGTATAAATCAAGGTACGCCCAAAGATGCGACCAGACCCTTTCGAGCCGAACGTGGCAAACGTGGTGATGACTGCCAGCACAATCGTCGGCACGGCCAACAACTGGAACAATCGGGTATAGACCGTTGCCACAAAGTCCATCACGTCGTTGAGCCACCCTAATCCGAGCATTCCTAACACGGCGCCCACCACGAGTGCCGCAATCCATATAATTGTTTTCTTCATTTCTTGTCTATCTACTCCCCTTCCCCACAGGGAGGGGCTGGGGTGAGTCTTATAATTCAAACGTTAAATTCATGTAAATATTGCGTCCCTTCTGTGGGATGTGGTTCCAGTCGGCGTAAGTGGCGTACTGCTTGTCGAAGAGGTTCTCGACACCAGCACGAATTACAAATCCCAAATTACGCGCTCGGCTCTGCCGCTTTGCTCTGCAAAGAATTCCGAACTGATATTGTGCAGACAAGTTGACTATCGTCCACGCCTTAGCCGCCGTCTCACCATATTTTTCGCCGTAGCTGCTCTGTCGGGCGTTGCCTTTAACGGTGGCTTGCGCTTGAAAGCGCTGGTGCTGATAGATCCATTCCGACTGCCAACTGATGGGCGAGATGAGCGGCAATGCGTCGCCGTCGGCATCACGACCTGCGCTGTAACTCACCTTCTTGTTCCAGCGCAGCTGCTCAGTTATCTGCCAATCCCACGACAGTGAGACGTTGGCAATGGTAGCATGACTGATGTTGCCATACACTTTTACGCCCTCGGCACCAACGGTCATCGGCGAGAGGCGCGTCTCGAACTGACCGATGATGTAGTTTGAGAACAGAAACACGTTGCCGTCAATTGAGAATTGAGAGTTGAAAACTGAGAATTTGGCGGCGCCGTTGATTTCCACCGCCGACTCGTTCTTCAGCGAGGGATTGCCGATGTAGTCATACTGGTCGAACGTGTTGTTCAGATAGTAGCCGTAGGCCTCGGTTACCGTGGGCGCACGACTGCCCCAACCGGCTCCAATTGAAAGTTGAGAGTTGGAAATCGAAAGTTGATAGTTGGCGGCGATGCGACCCGTTGTCTGATGATATGCATCGGTCATGCCGGGAAAGAAGACCTTCAGGGCATGATAGCCCTCCTCGTTGTTCAGGCGCTGTTGCTGCCAAGCCACCTTTGCCGACAGGCGTAGCGACTGGTTATTGGCGATGCTCACGTTATCCGTCGCAGCCACACCCGTGTTCAGCGTACCCACGTCGGGCCACGTCACCATATACATCGGAGCTGCGCCACCAGGATACATCGTCATGTCGGCAAACAGACGGTTGTAGTAGAGGTCGTAGTTCAGCGCCACGTCATGCTTTTTGTGCGAGGTCGTCAGCAGGCTATACACACCCGCCGTCCAACTCTTGCCGGGCATATCCATGTGAATCTGCACGTCAGGGCGCTTCGTGTCGTCCATTTCGTGAGTGATGTGGTTGTAGTAGGCTTTCGTCTCCAAACTCGCATTGCGGAAGAGGTGCTTGTACGACAGCGAAGAAATAAAGCCCTCGGCCTTCGCCACGTCCATGTTCAGCGCAGGATAGCCCACATCGGTGGCACGGTCGAAGATCAGCGTTGCCTCCAGCATGTCAAGCCCCCCTTCCGTCCCCCCGAAGGAGGGAAACCGGAGTCCCGCATTTGTAAAGACATTCACCTTCTGGAACTGCGAAAACAGCAGCTCGTCGCCACCGCCCACCTCGTAATTGTCAGCATGACGATAGAATGCACCCGCATTCAGGTATGTCCTGTGACTGCTCAGCACCGCGTCGGCACCATACACCTGCACGTGGCCGTTCCACTCATGACCTGCCGAGGCGCTGGCATGAAAAGCATCGCTGTCAAAGCCCGCCTTGCGTAACTTCAAATCCAGACTGCCGCCGATGTTGCCCGTGGCCTGCGGATTGCCGTCGAGGCCGCTGTTCAGGCTGATGCTCTGCAGGTTGCCGCTCTCCACATACGACGTCACAGGGTCCATCTTGTCTGTGCAGGCATAGAAAATCTTCATGCCGTCGATGGTTATTGACAGACGTTCTGTCTGCATATTGTTCACCACCGGCTCCCAAGCATATGAGCCTCGACGTACGAGGCTCACATTCTTCAGTTCACTCAGGTGTTCATCGATGCTGGCCACCTGTCCCTTCGCCGAGCGTTTCCGTCCTCGCCCCGTCTCCGAAACGATGACCACCTCATCAAGGTTTTGCGCCTTGTCGGTGGCCACCGTGTCAGATAGGAATATGGTTCTCACACCTAAAGGTATGAGCGAGCAGAGCTCGAAAGATAGCAAAACAGTTTCCAGCACCATAATTATTTTTTTTTGACCACGAATTACACTAATTTCACGAATTCCTACAGACTGTTAATCTGCAATCGTCGCGAAGTATATAATTAGTGTAATTCGTGAAATTCGTAGTTTATTAGATTGTCGCGTCCCAATACAGCGAGCTATATCCTTCGTCCAAGTTATCGCCACCAGCCACTACGTTGCCCTGTGCGTCCTTCACCGTCAGGTGAATGCGCCAGCGACCGGTCATCGTCAGGTTCACCGTGCCCTGATAGCTGCCGTCGGCTTGCTTTGTCAGGCTCACGTTGTCGGGCGACGTATGGTTACCCATATCGGGCATGCGTGGGTCAATCTCGATGGTGAACTGTTGCTCGGCCAGCGCGTAGGGCGTGGTGATGGGGTTGCTCTTCTGCGACACGTAGGCCGTGATGGTGTTCTTACCCGTCTGCCAGTCTGTTGGGTTCACTAGTGACAGGAAGTACGTCTGGTCGTTCCACTTGAAGTTCTTCAACCATGCCTGACCGTCGGGCAGCGCATTCACCGTGATGTCAGCCGTCTCGATGCCGCCGTTGCTGCCCAGCACGCTCACATCGTACCCCAGCGTCCACGAACCCGCCTCGCTGGTGTTCATCAGGAACGACACCCAGCCACGCTTCACCGCCAGACGCGACTCGTCAAACGTCTCCACGCTGGACCCCACCGGCGTGCTATGCTTCATGTTCATCTTCACCATCAGCATCAGCGGTGTTACACTTGTCACGTCGAAGTTCTTGATGTAGTTGCCGTTCTTTTTCTTCGTAGCCACAAAGAAAATCTCGTTGTAGCCCGTGTGGAACGACCCATTTTTCGAGTAGGCAAACACATCGTACTTCCCGTCAACAGTCGTTGACAGCTCAGGGATGATCTTCACTGTCTGCAGGAACCGATACACCTGCAGCGCCTCCTCGGCCGAGCAGCAGTCGATATCACCGTCTATCGTTACACCCGGAATCTCAATTTCCTGAGTGCCAAAATCATCGTTCGAGTTGCAGGATGCCAGTCCCACCAGGACCATCGCTGCGAAAAACAATCTCATTACCTTTTTCATATCCTTACTATTATTTTAATGAATAATTTGACGGTGCAATGATGCGATTGAGCGAGAGCAGAGCCAAACTCGTTTGAGCTCTGCCGAGCGTGAGCATCTTCGCGACCAGTTCGTAACTGGGCGCAAAGGTACGGCGATTCCTGCGCTCCCACAATCGCCATTATTTGGCATTTCGCATACCAAACGTTTGGCATAGCCCTCCTTTTCGCCCGTTTTTCGTGACTTTTAACGCCGAAAACGATACAAGAATACGAAAAAATGATTAACTTTGCGGCGAATTATTAAACTCACAGCGTTATGACAGCAGCCAAAAAGAAACACGTCATGCAGGAGATTGGAAGGACGGCAAGGAGCGTTGCCCCGCAGGCAAAGCGCATTTTGCTGTTCGGCTCTCAGGCTCGTGGCGATGCCAGAGAGGACTCTGATTGGGATGTTTTGGTGCTGTTAGACAAAGATCGCATTAGATTGGAGGATATTGACAACGTATCCTATCCCTTGCGTGAACTTGGCTAGGAACTTGGCGAGGACATTAACACTGTCCTCTATACAGTAGATGACTGGGCCAAGAGTTCATTCACTCCTTTTTATAAAAACGTAGAAGCAGAAGCTATTGCATTATGAGTCTAAATCAAGAAGAGAGAACCGCCGTTGTAACCTATCGGCTCGAAAAGGCTACCGCTCACCTACATACACGGTTTTGAGGCTGCACGCACGACGGCAGAGAAAATCGAGGGGCTGTAAGATTTAATAATGTAGAGGAAACGCAAGGGCGGGAAGTCGAGGCCGAGGATGCGGCGCGGCTTCCCGCCCTTTTTCGTGACGATTTGTTATTTTTTGGAGGGGAATGGAATTAATGTGAGGAATATTTCGTATCTTTGCAGCCAGTTATGGCAAAGAAAGAAATCAAAGACGACCTGAAGCTTGAAGCCTTCCCCGAAGAGATTACCGAGGACGGCATCAAGATTTATGGCGAAACATCATACGAGAATCAGATGGCGGTGCTGAGCCATTATCTGCACAATAACCGCGAGGACGTGGACGATGAACGTAAGGAGGAAATCATCCTTGCTATCCGCGAGTTCCTTTCTCGCAAAAAGTTCCGTCAGGACATGGATGAGGAATTGTCTGATGAGCAGATTTGGATGGCTGCGGAATCCCCTTTGGAATATAATCTGTTCGACGATTTCTTTAAGATACCTTTTCCAGCCCCAAAGAATCCTCGATTCACGTTTATCGACCTCTTTGCAGGTATGGGTGGCTTCCGAATCGCGATGC
Organism: uncultured Prevotellaceae bacterium; assembly: GCA_946186505.1. GTDB lineage: Bacteria > Bacteroidota > Bacteroidia > Bacteroidales > Bacteroidaceae > Prevotella. The sequence goes on from CAMHNI010000030.1 coordinate 25,107, forward strand.
AGCGACTTGGCGGCAAGTGCGTCTATTCATCCGAGTTCAAGGCTTCGGCACAGCAAGCCTACCTCGCTAACTACGGCGAAATGCCCTTTGGCGACATCACGAAGGAATCGACCAAAAGATACATCCCTGACCATTTTGACATTCTTTGCGCAGGCTTCCCATGTCAGGCTTTCTCGGCAGCGGGTGCAAGGAAGGGTTTTGCCGACGAGACTCGCGGTACGCTTTTCTTCGAAGTGGCTCGGATATTAAAGGAAAAACGCCCAAAAGGATTCTTCCTTGAAAATGTGGAGGGCTTGGTAAACCATGATGGAGGCCGCACATTTCGCATTATCATTGACACGCTCCAAAGCCTTGGCTACAAAGTCAGTCATAGGGTATTGGATGCTTCGGACTTCGGTGTGGCGCAAGCGAGACGTCGAATATACATCGTCGGAACTTTCGACAACGAGGTATCGTTGGATGATTTCCCCGTAAGAAAATCAACGGTGAGCGATGTATTGGAACAAGGCAAACCACTTTCAGATAACCGCATTGTAAAGCTGCTGCTCAAAAGATTTTCCTTGGATGAACTCTATGGAAAATCAATTAAGGACAAACGTGGCGGTGGGGATAATATTCACAGCTGGGAGATTGGCATTAAAGGAGAAACCACCAAGGCGGAACGCGCCCTGCTTAACAAGATGCTTACTGAGAGACGAAAGAAGAAGTGGGCCGAGCAGTGGGGCATAGACTGGATGGACGGTATGCCTCTTTCCCGCGAAATGATAGCCTCTTTCTACCAAGGCAAAGACCTTGACAAACTACTTGAAAGCCTTGTGAAGAAGCGTTACCTCGTGTACGAGCATCCGAAGAAACGCATCACCAAAAGAACTGACGGAGGTGTAAGCTACAGCGTTAGAGTAGAGGACGAAAGCAAACCACAAGGCTACAATATCGTAGCAGGAAAGTTGAGTTTTGACATAAGCAAAATTCTTGATCCTAACGATGTAGCCCCGACGCTTGTAGCAATGGATATGAACAAACTATTTGTGGGTGACAACGGAGGACTGCGACGGCTTACTCTGCGTGAGGGCTTGAGACTATTCGGTTATCCAGAGGAGTATGTTCTCGGCATGTCCGAAAGGGAAGGCTACGACCTCTTGGGCAACACAGTGGTTGTGCCTGTAATAAAGGCTGTTGCCGAGCGACTTATCAACGGAATTAGTAAACAGAAAATTAACAACGAATAAATATGAAACTAACAGCAGAACAAGTTTACGAGAAATTGCTCAATGAAGACAAAATTCTAGAGCAAAAGGGACAAATCAAGTTTTATCTTAATGACGTAGATGTGGTTGTTAAGCAAAAAGACGTGGTTGGAAACATCATGCAGGAATGGCTGGAATGTTGGCTGAAAAAGAATGGAGTAGAGTATGCTCCCAGCCATAACACGCAGATGCCTCCTGACTTCTTTCTCAATCCCGATGACCAAACGAAGGACTTGCTTGAAGTTAAAGCTTTCAACTATGAAGCCCAACCCGGTTTTGACATTGCTGACTTCAATGCCTATCAGGAGGAGATCATACGTGAGCCTTACATGCTCCACGCTAAGTATCTTGTTTTCGGTTATAAGATGCAAGCAGACGGCTATGTTGTCATAAAGAAGATGTGGCTGAAGAACGTTTGGGATATTTGCAGAAGAATGGAGAAATGGCCACTCAATTTACAAATCAAAGACAAGGTCGTACATAAGATAAGGCCGGGCATTTGGTATTCAGAAAGTAATCGCGTTAAGTTCACAACGTTCTCATGTCTGGAGCATTTTATATCTGCGATGGAGCAAACTGTATATAAGAACCCCAAAACGAGAGAACTTAGCGGAGAATGGCTTGAAGATTTTGTAGCGAGCTACCAAAAGATGTATGGAGTGAAGCTTGACATTCCTCGATGGAATAGTATAGCTGACGGTTATGTGAGAAAGAAAACAACTAATGGAAAAGCGAAGCGAGCAGCAAAGAGTTAATCTTGATATTGCCTACGAACTGGACAAATATCAGGTAATGCTGGAATACGGCAGGCTCTTTCTTGACCGCGACAAATCCATCAGGGACAAATACAAATGGATGTCGTTTGTAAAGGACGGCTGTTTATCGGGAGCTGCAATTGAAATCTTAGTTGCCGTCATAACCGCTGTTATTTCTGCTGAGACATTCACGGAATGGATGCCCTATATGCTCGCAGTTCTGCTAATTTCCCTTATTCTCTATATGGTCTTCTTGTTTGCTCACCGAAAAGCCATTAGCAAGTTTGTAAGCAAGAATGAAAAAGCTGAACTGGATGTTCTTCTTGACAACTTGCAAAAGTATCTCAATCAGCTGGGAGAATGGATGAAGTCCGTAGACAGTCATATTGAACAAACAAGAACGGCAGTCGTTGAGATTGATAAGGCTTTAGCTATAGCAAAAAGCAGACAGGCCGACGATGTGAACAAACTAAGCCGTATTTACGGCCATCTTGACGAAACTTTGGACGCTAAAGCCCATGAGCTTGCAAGTGCAAGATTACAGCAGTATAAACAATACATTTACAATTATGAACAAGAATCCTAATCCACAAAGTCAGGTCTCGACACCAACAAACGTAATTACACCAACTACGACACCATCCTCGTCTAGTAGTAGAGGTTCTCACGGACGCGAAGTGCCTGCACCAACGACTACGTTAACGAAATAGGACGGCGGAAATGATTTAAGCATTCCTGTTTGGCGAATAAAAACGCTAAAATATCATATAATCGCATACAGATGAAAGTTTGTGTGCGATTTTTTCGTAAATTTGCATTCAGAATTCGATCTTTTTGGAAAAAGAGCCACAGTTTTTCGCTATTCCATCAAATTACCACAAACGCTTATTAGCACGATAAAACGAAGGGTGCCAGCTCATACCCATTTGGGGCATGAGTGCTGGCGGTTTTCGGAAGTATCGTGCAATGAGCGTCGTAACCCCGATGTTCCGATAGCTCGCGGCTGGAGTCGATGACAAGCACAGAAAAAGGAGCATCCGACGCGTCGGGTGCTCCTTTTTGCTGTGGATTGAATCCGTTAAATCCGATTAATCCGTGGTCGAGAATTAATATCCCGGGTTCTGTGCGATGCCGAGATCCTCACCGTGCAGGCCTGTGGGGATGGGCTGGCGGTAGTGGCGACCGCGAATATTGTTGTACTTAGCAACGAGGTGGTTGTGCACCTTCTGGAAGTAGGCTTCCTGGTCGGAGGTGAAGGTCTGCTTCGTCTTCCAGTCGTCGGCGAAGTGCTTGTAGTTCTGCACCTGCTTGACGCTGCTGATGAGGTCCTTCCAGCGGTAGCTGTTCAGCACGGAGAACTGCTCGTAGGTGAACTCATAGTCCCACTCGCGCTTGATCTGGTCGAAGGTGGGAGCGCTGACCTCGGCGATGCCGGCACGACGGCGCAGCTGGTTGAAGGGCTCAGCAGCTTCGCTGTTGCGGCCCAGCTGAACAAGGGCCTCAGCCTTGGTGAGCAGCACCTCGGCATAGCGAATTTCGATGCGGTCAACGCTGTTCTGCAAGATCTCCAGATTTTCGGAATCCTCGTAGCTCTGATCCACGCCCTTACCGTTGATGGGGGTATAAATGGGCGAGTAGTAGTGGTGGGTGAGGCCTGTCTCGGGGTTCTTCAGCTCGACGAAGTAGGTCTCGGCCAGGCGCTTATCGTTGGGTTGCTCTTTCTTCCAGTCGTCATAGAGGTCGTCATCGGCCACCTCGGTGTGGTTCTGGGTATAGCCGTTGCCGTTCTCACCATTCTGGAAGGGGAAGGTCCATGAGCAGTGGGTCTGGTGGTTGCCCTGAGCGTCGCTTTTGTCGCCGTCGTGAGCAATCGTAAACAGGTGCTCGTTGGTGCCACGCTTGTTAGACTCGTAGTCACGTCCCCACAGCTTGTTGTACTCGGGGTCGAGGGCCAGTTTGCCACTCTTGATGACCTTGTCGGCATACTCCACGGCCTTCTCCAGACGGCTGTCGGTCTTGGTGAACGCGGGGTCTTGCTGGGTGGTGGCGATGGCCTGCACCTGCTCTGCCGTCAGCGGATTGTCGCCCCAAACGAGGTAGGTACGTGCCAACAGTGCCTGAGCGGCCTGCTTAGAGGGCACACGAGGGTCGCCGTTATAGTCGAGCAGCAGACTCTCGGCATCGGTCAGGTCTTTTACTACTTGTGCCAGCACGTTGTCGATGCTCTGACGCTCAGTGGTAGAGCCGCCTTCCTCCGTGAATACGGGCACCTCGCCCCACAACTGAGCCAGCTTCAGATAGGCCAGAGCGCGCAGGAACTTGGCCTTACCCACGGCGGCGTTATAACCCGACTGCGTCACCTTGCCCAACTTCAGCGAGTTGCTAATGGTGGTGATGGCCTCGTTGTCCTGAGCGATACCCAGCAGCAGGTGGTTGAATATCTTGATCTGATACCATGTGGTGGGCTCCTGTTCGAAGCGGCTGTTCACGGGGCCTGCCTCGCTCTCCTCACCCTCGAACGAGATGAGCTTGTTGGAGTTCAACTCGATGATAAACGAGAACGATGAAGACAGGGGCTGCCAGTGGCTATAGACACCGTTGACAAGAGAGAGGGCCGAGGCGTCGTCGTTCACCACGTTCGTGTCGTCTATCTGGTTGCCACCGCTGGTGTTGTCATCATCATTGTCACTTGAGCAAGCCGTGAAGCCCGTCGATGTTGCAAATGCTACAAGAGCTGCGAAAAGTAATTGCTTCTTTTTCATACTGAAAATCTCCTTTTACCTTTAATTAATACTATGTTTATTTTACTTTGATTTCAACGGTGCAATGATGCGATTGAGCGAGAGCAGAGTTAAACTCGTTTGAGTTCTGCTGAGCGTGAGCATCTTCGCACGAGATTTATCGAGTGCAAAGGTACGGCGGTTTCTGCGCTCCCACAATCGCCATTTCGTGGCATTTCGCATACCAAACATTTGGCATTAGCCTTTACAGCGTCACATTCACGCCAAAAGTGAAGGTGCGCGAGGCGGGGTATGCGCCGGAGTCGGTGCCTCTGCTGACCTCAGGATCGTAACCCTTGTAGGGGGTGATGGTGAAGAGGTTGGAGGCGGTGGCGTAGAGGCGCACACTTTGAACCTTAAACTTTAAGCTTTCCACTTTCAAGGTGTACCCCACGGTGAGGTTGCGCAATTTCAGATACGATGCGCTCTGCACATAGCGACTGTCGATATAGCTGAAGGGACGGGCATTGCTGGCCTGCGGGAGTGTATTGCTGGCATTGGCGGGCGTCCACGAATCGTTGACGGTGGTGAGCACGTTGTAGGAGTCGCCCGTCAGTTCCAGGCGGCGCTGCAGGGCATTGTAGAGTTTGTTGCCGTAGCTGCCGGCGAAGGATGCGGAGAGGTCGAAATGACGATAGCGCAGTTGGGTGCTGAAGCCATAGACGAGGTCGGGCTGCGTGCTGCCGAGGATGATGCGGTCGTTGCCGTCGATGCGGTTGTCACCGTTGACGTCGGCAAACTTCAGGTCACCCGGCTTGGGAGTCTGTCCGTTGACGGTGGGCAGTCTCGTGATGTCCATTCCCGAGCTTTGCTCGCCTACCCGTAGCCTTTCATCACTCTGCACGATGCCCACGAACTGCAGGCCGTAGAAGGCACCGAGCGACTCGCCACGGCGCAGAATCTGCTGCTTGTCGGAGCCCTGGATGACGTCGTTCGTAGTGCCCATGTCGGTAATCTCGTTCTTGTTGTAGGCGGCGTTGGCGCTGACGGTCCACGTCAGGTTTTTGCGCTGCAGGAGGGTGGCGTTGACGGAGAGTTCGACACCCTTGTTCACCACGTTACCCACGTTCTGTAACTGCGAGGTGACGCCGCTGGCGAATCCCATGGGCACCTCGAGGAGCAGGTCGCTGGTCTTCTTGTAGTAGGCATCGAAGACAATGTTCACGCGATTCTTCCAGAGGCCGAGGTCGAAGCCGAGGTTATACGATGCGGTGGTCTCCCACTTCAGGTTGTCGTTCGATGTGTTCTGCTTGGCGTAGCTGCTGGAACCGCCGTAAGAGCCTGTGGAGTAGGATGTCGAAAAGGCATAGTCGGGAATCTCCTGATTACCCACCAGACCGCCCGAGAGGCGCACCTTCAGGTAGTCGATGCGCTCGACCTCGCGAAGGAACGGCTCCTGGTCAACATTCCACGACAGGCCCAGCGAGGGGAAGTACCCCCAACGGTGATCCTTGGAAAAACGGCTGGAGTTGTCGGCACGGAAGGTGGCGGTAGCGTTGTAGCGGTCGAGCAGCGTGTAGTTGACGCGGGCGATGAGCGAGTTGAGCGTCGACTCCGAGATGCCCGTCTGCGGTGTGTAGGTGCCCGAGCCGTCGCCGAGGTTATACTGTTTCAGCGTCTCGTTGGTATAGTGGTTGGTGCGGATGTTGCTGAAGGTCGAGGTCGAGGTCTGCCGGGTGTAGCCCACCAGTGCGTCGATGAAATGCTGCTCACCCAAGTTGCGGCTATAGGTGGCGGTATATTCCTGCTGCCACACGTCGGTCTGCCGATTACCCGTGCCGCCGATGCCCTGTGTGGCCAATCCTAATGAGGTGTAGGCACCCGAGAAATAGTTCTGCGTCAGTCGCTCGCTATTGAGGCCGACGGTGGCCTTCAGCGTCAGGTCGCCGATGTGGTAACTCGCCCAGACATTCGACAGCAGGCAGTTGTTCACGTTCTCGGCTACGCTCTCCTGGAGGTCATAGACGGGGTTGGCGGCGTGGTCGCCGATGGCAAAGTAGGCGTACTCGTAGGGGTTCGTGAAATTATAGGAGCCGTCCTGATTATAGACGCTGATGACGGGCGGCATCAGAAGGGCATAGACAAAGCTGTTGGTGATACCTGCCGAGTAGGGCGACGAATTGAAGACCTGCTCCTCTGTGGTGGTCAGGCCCTGCTGCTTGGAGCGACCATAGGTGGCGTTGACACCAAACTTCAGGTCCTTCTGCAACTCCCACTCCACGTTGGTGTGGAAGTTGTAGCGTTGGAAACCAGAGTTCAGCAGAATACCGTCCTGGTCGGTGTAGTTGGCCGAGAAGGCGTAGCGGCTCTTGTCGTTTCCACCCGTGATGCTCAGTTCGTGACTCTGCTGGATGGCGGTACGCAACACAGCATCCTGCCAGTCGGTACCCTTGCCCAAGGCGGCAATCTCGGCGTCGCTGTAGCCGCCTTTGTTGCCCCAGTAGTCCTTCTGGAACTGTGCCCACTCGGAAGCGTTGAGCAGGTCGAGTTTCTTACTGATGTTGCTCACGCCTATATTATATGTATAGTTGATGTGTGCCTGACGATCGCCATGCTGACCTTTCTTCGTGGTGATGAGAATGACGCCGTTGGCACCACGCGAGCCATAGATGGCGGTGGCCGAGACATCCTTCAGCACCTCCACGCTCTCGATGTCGTTGGGGTTGATGGTAGCCAATGGATTAAGGCTGCCCTCGATGCCTCCCAAGCCCGTAGAGCCTGCGCTGGCATCCTTGAAATAGATAAAGCCGTCGATGACGTAGAGCGGCTCGTTGGAGGCATTAATAGAGTTGCCGCCACGAATGCGGATATGACTGTCGGCACCCGGCTGACCGCTGCTGGCCGTCACGTTGAGGCCTGCCACCTGTCCACTTAAAGCACCATCAAGCGTGGCCGATTGCGACGTCTCAAAGATGTCGGTTTTTACCTTCGTCACGCTACCCGTCAACTGGGTGCGCTTCTGCGTGCCGTAGCCCACGACCACAATCTCGTCGAGGTTCTGCCCTTCCTCCTTCAGCGACACGACGAGCTCCTTGTCGTCGCCCTTCACGCGGATGGTCTTCTGTTCGTAACCCACGTAACTGATTTTCAGCTCCGAAGGGAACGTCGCCACATCGATGCGGAAGTTGCCCTCGGCATCAGTTATCACGCCTACATGACTGCGTGCGTCGTATATCGTTGCACCTATGATTGCCTCGCCCGTCCCAGCGTCGGCCACCTTACCACTTATGGGGGTAGCCGACGCAACGTAATTGAAAACAATGGCTAATGCAAATACTGTTAATCGTATCAACTGAAAACTCTTCATACCTTCTTATCCTTTTATTATTGAAATCACGCTGCAAAGGTAGTGTGTTTTCAGAAGGTACACAATCGCCATTTCACGGCATTTCGAATACCAAACAAAGGGTATTTGACTATTTTAGACAGAAAAAAGCGATGCGCCGTACTCAGAAACTTTAACCGACAAATGTTTCGAGCCGACGCATCGCGAATAAACCGGTTTATTTTTCTTACCTCTGACCTCTTAAAGGTGTACCTCTTTATCCACCACCTCGCCGTTCAGAATCTTGAAGGAATTCAATTTCGGTTCACCGTCAAGTAGCGAGAGGATGGCATAGCGGATGGTAGGGTCATTAGCCAGACGCAGGTCTTCTTGCGAGGGGCGCGAGGGGGATGCCGGATGCGAGTGCCAGTTGGCGAGGATTTTTAAGTTCTTGCTGCGCGCATATTTCAAGGCGGCAAACTGGTCTTTCGGTGCGAAGGAGAAATGCTCTGACGAGTGGTCGATGTTCTCCATCCAGTAGTTCTCGGTCACGATGCCGTCCGTCCCCAAGAGATAGCCGCACGACTCATCTGGTGCATCCTTCTGAGCCTGGGCTATCAGTTCTTCAATTATATTATGTGGAATCTTCATCTTTACTTTTTACCCTTTAATGCTGCTTCAAGTCGCACGCGGCCTGTTCATAGTCAATGAGGTGGTCGATGGTGGGATGATCTCCACAGATGGCGCACGATGGACGCTGCTTCACATTGATGGTGCGGAACTGCATGGTCTTGGCATCGAACGTCAGCAGGCGGTTGGTCAGCAACTCACCGATACCCGTAAAGTACTTCAGTGTCTCAGCAGCCTGGATAGTACCTAGCATACCGGCGATGGCACCTAACACACCAGCCTGCGAACAGGTTGGCACGGCTCCTACTGGGGGTGGCTCCTTGAAGAAGCAACGGTAGCATGCTGTGCCAGGCAGGTGCGTAAACGTCTGGCCGTTGAAGCGCAGAATGCCACCATGCGAGAACGGCTTGCCGGCCATCACACACGCATCATTAATCAGGAACTTCACGGGGAAGTTGTCGGTACCATCGACGATGAAGTCATATTCCTTGATGATGTCCAATGCGTTCGACGAGTCCAGAAACTCATAATAGGTATCCACCTGCACATCGGGGTTGATGGCCTTGATTTTCTCCTCGGCACTCTTCACCTTTGGCACACCCACGTCCTTCGTGAAGTGGATGACCTGACGCTGCAGGTTGCTCAAATCGACCACATCTGCATCCACGATACCGATGCGTCCGATGCCAGCTGCCGCCAGATAGAGGCTCACGGGAGCTCCTAAGCCACCGGCACCCACTACGAGCACGCGCGCGTTCAATATCTTTTCTTGTCCCTCAACGCCTACATCCTGTAGCAGGATATGTCGCGAGTATCGCTGTATCTGTTCTTCGGTAAAATCTATCATAACTCTTCACTTTAAGCGTTAGCAAGTTTTTCACTCTTCACTTCTCACTTAATAGTGCCTCCTCCCATGAAGTATAAGAAATCTACCTTGTCGCCCTCTTTCAGCTGGATATTCTCCCAGTCCTCGCGCTCGGCAAAATCCTCGTTCACCTGCACGCTGACCATGTCTGGCTGCTGTACGTCACTCTGCTTAATCAGTTCGCTTACATTGAGCGGCAGATTCACTTCCTGCGCGTCTTCATTTAAATAAATCTTTGCCATACTTTTGTCGGTTTAAAATGAATAAATTTCACGGTGCAAAATTACAACCATTTGGAAAATCCCACAATCCCATACCATTGGTAAATCGCATACCTATTATGTGGTATGCAAAATGCCGTAAATAGGTTATTGTGTACATATTGATTTTGCCGTAACTTTGCACCCAGATTCTAAACCGACAAAATTATGGCAGAAAACAAGAAACTGAGCATCATCGCCTTCAGTGGCGATTTCGACAAGCTGACGGCTGTATTTACATTAGGTACGGGCGCGGCAGCAGTAGGCTACGAGGTAAACATTTTCTTCACCTTCTGGGGACTGGACGCCATCAAGCAGAAGCAGGGACGCTCGTTCACGGGCGGCAACTGGCTCACCAAGCTCTTCGGATTCATGATGGGTGGCCTCAAGGTGACGCCTACCTCGCGATTCAATTTCCTTGGTGCAGGACCGAAGATCTTCCGGTATCTCATGCGTAAGAATAATGTGGCGACGCTGGAGGAACTGGTGGAGGCCGCCAAGGCGCTGGGCATCAACCTCTATGCCTGCGAGATGGCAATGCACGTGCTTGGCCTGAAGAAGGAGGACTTCATCCCTGAGGTGAAAGATGTGCTCGGTGTGGCGTCGTTCTTGAACCTCAGCGAAGGCGGACAGACGCTGTTTATTTAAAATCCCACGAATTTCACTAATATTAAACCGACAAAAAATGGCAACAAAAGTTTTAGACATCACGAAAGAACATTGCCCCATGACTTTCGTGAAGACAAAGATCGAGCTCTCCAAACTCAACGAGGGCGACATTCTGGAAGTGCTACTCGCTGAAGGCGAGCCTCTCGACAATGTTCCGCGCAATGCAAAGGAACAAGGATATAATGTTATCAGCATAGAACATGTAGAAGGAACAACTCACAAGGTCGTAATTAAGCGATAGCAAAGGCGAACTTGCGTTGACTTTACAGAGCGTGCGCTCGGCTATGCCGCTTGCCACCGTAGGGACGCAAGAACGAGCTAGAATTGAAAATTCAAGGTGACCATCAAAAAGTAAATTAGTATTAACAAAAAAAACAATTAAAGTTATGGCAGAATCAAATCTTCAGCGCAGTGTGACCACTGCTACCGCCAGAAGACTGGCAACCACCACCAAGACCGCCCCGCAGATGGGCAGTATCACTCCGAGATTACTCCTCAAGTTGCTCCCCTGGGTACAGGTTTCAGGCGGCACGTTCCGTGTGAACCGCACGAAGGTCGAACTCCGTAAGAACGACAGACTGCCCATTCAGTATGTCAACGGACAGCCCTCGTTTACAGCAAAGAACCTGAAGTCCATCCCTCTGTTCTCTGAATTCGATGACGAGATTCTGAACCGTCTGGTGAGCTCGTTCGAGACGAAGGAGGTGGATGTCGATAAACTCTTCGTTGAGGAGGGCAAGGACAAGCAGCGTTTCTTCATCGTGGCCAGCGGTCAGGCTGAGGTCATCAGCCGTGGCTCACACGGCGAGGAGCTACGGATTGCCCTGCTGGGCGACGGCGAATACTTCGGCGAGGCCGACTTGCTGGATGAGCAGGAGTCGACGGTCTCTGTACGTGCCATCACCCCAACGGTGTTCCTCGGTCTTAAGCTGAAAGAGCTTGTGAAGTTCATCAAGGAGGTGCCCGACTTCCGCGAGACCTTCAACAAGGCCGTTGACAAGCAGCTGCGACTCAAGGCCTCTGTGAACGACAACGGCGAGAAGCACATTGACCTGGTAAGCGGACATGAGGAGGATAACATCATCCCCGAAACCTATATAGACTACGAGGAGAATCCCACGGAGTACTCGCTGAACACACTGCAGACGGTGGTACGCGTACACACCCGCGTCAGCGATCTCTACAACAATCCTTACAACCAGCTCGAAGAGCAGCTGCGTCTCTCTGTTGAGAGCATCAAGGAGCGCCAAGAGTGGGAACTCATCAACAACAAGCACTTCGGGCTGCTGGCAGCTGCCAATCCAGCCTACCGCATCTCCGCACGCTATGGCTCGCCAACACCCGACGACCTCGACGAACTGCTGAGCCTCGTCTGGAAGGAGCCAGCCTTCTTCATCGCCAATCCACGTGCCATCGCCGCCTTCGAACGTGAGTGTACGTGGCGTGGTGTTCCCCCGACAACCACCGATCTCTTCGGTACGAAGGTCATCCTGTGGCGCGGTGTGCCCCTGATTCCTTCAGACAAAGTTGAGGTGGAAGGCCAGTATCTGACAGGTCGCGGCGTAGGAACCACGAAGATTATCCTCGTCCGTACCGGTGAGCAGAACCAGGGTGTCGTCGGCTTGCACCAGAGCGGTATTCCCGGCGAGATTGCACCCAGCCTGAGTGCCCGTCTGATGGGGCTCGACAAGTTCGGCGTTGCCTCATACTTGCTCACCAAGTACTTCTCACTGGCCGCCTTGACCGACGATGCCATCGCCGTACTGGAAAACGTCGAGGTTGGTTACTACCACGACTATCAGCATAGGAATAAAGTAGAGAAATAGTTCATAATTCATAAATATGATCAGTGTAAACGAATCATTCATACCCGATCCGGGAATAGGTCTTGCCTATAGCCAGGCACCGCAGGGAGACAGTACGCTGGAGCGTCTGAAAGAGATTGCACAGAAGTACTGCCCTGAGGACCTGCAGGCTGAAAGGCTGGCTGTTATCCCTGACGAAAGGCTACGGGTAGGCGAGCATAGCTCGGGAATGGAGCTGCATCTGGAGGAGTTGGAGGCGGGCTTTAAGGCACTGCTTAGCGGTGCCTCGCCCTTCCCAGACCTGCCATACTTCAGCGATGCAGGCAGCCGTACCCAGACGGCAAGCAACCCGGAATCGGCAGAAGTGCACGCTCCCTCAGGCAAAATCGAGGACGGCTTCGGCATCGGTATTCCCGAGTCCGAGAAGCTGAACTCGCTGCACTATGAGGAGGCCGACACGCTGAACTCGGAGCAGATCAAGAAGGACTTCCCCGTGCTCAATCAGAAGGTCAACGGCCACGACCTCGTCTGGCTCGACAACGGTGCGACGACACAGAAGCCCAACCAGGTCATCGACAAGATATCGGATTACTACCGCACGTATAATTCGAACATCCATCGCGGTGCCCACACACTGGCTGCCCGTGCCACCGATGCCTATGAGGAAGCACGCGAAAAGGTGAAGCGCTTCATCAATGCCGGCTCCTCGGAGGAGATAATCTTCGTCCGCGGTACCACCGAGGGCATCAACCTCGTGGCGCAGACCTACGGACGGCAGTTCCTGACGCCGGGCGACGAGGTCATCGTCAGCGAGCTTGACCACCATGCCAACATCGTGCCCTGGCAGCAGATTGCTCACGAGAAGGGCGCCACGCTGAAGGCTATCCCGACCGACAGGAACGGCGACCTGATTCTCTCAGAGTTTGAACGCATCATCACGCCGCGCACCCGTTTTGTCAGTGTAGGTCATGTGAACAACACCTTCGGCACCATCAACGACGTGCAGCGCATCATCGACATCGCCCACGCACACCAGATTCCCGTGCTGATAGACGGTGCGCAGTCGATAGCCCACACACCTGTGGATGTGCAGGCCCTTGGTGCCGACTTCTTCGTGTTCAGCGGCCACAAGATTTACGGCCCCAACGGCATCGGCGTGGTCTATGGTCGCAAGGAACTGTTGGACAAGATGCAGCCTTGGCAGGGCGGCGGCAACATGATTAAGGACGTGACTATAGAGCGCACGGAGTACAACGTGCCGCCTGCACGTTTCGAGGCTGGTACGCCCAATGTCGCTGACGCCATAGGACTCGGTGCAGCCCTCGACTATGTGAGTCATCTCGGCATCCGCAACATCGAGGCTCATGAGCACAAGCTGACGGAGTATGCCCGCGAGCAGCTGGCTCAGATCAAGGGTCTGACGCTCATCGGCAATCCCAAGAACCGAGTCTCGGTGGTGAGCTTTGTGCTCGACGGCATCCCCGTTCCTGAAACAGGTACGTTGTTAGATAAAGAGGGCATCGCAGTGCGTGCTGGTCACCACTGCGCCCAGCCCGCCCTCCGCGCCCTCGGCTACGAGATGAGCGTCCGTCCCACCTTCGCCCTCTACAACACCCGCGAGGATGTGGATAAGCTCGTCATCGCCCTCCGCAAGATTGTGGGAGAGAGGCAGAGGTAAAAACTTTCAATGTAACATTTCAGCGGGCGAGGATGCAAAAACGTGTATCCTCGCCTGTTTTTCGTACTTATACGATAAGCAGATGGTTCAACTTGTTCTAGAATGTTTTTGCATCCATCCACTGCTTACGCTCCTCCTCGGGCATCTTTTCGATGGCATAGCGGAGCATGGTACGGGGCATCTCGTGGGCATGTTGGCGGAGGAAGTCACGGAGCAGATCCATCGACACGCGCTTACCCATCTCACGCAGCATCCACCCCACGGCCTTATGCATTAGGTCGTGGGGATGATGCAGGTGAATCTCGGCATAGCGCAGGCACCACGAAGGGTCGCCCTGTTGCGAGGTCTTCCACGAACAGACGATGCTCATGCGTTGCTTCCACAGATTGTCGCTGGCAGCAAGATCGTCTAACACCTTTATTTTATAATCTCTGTCTCCGAGATTGGATGGCAGTAACAGCCAATGCCCAAGAATCTTGTGGACAGACAAATCCACTAAGTCCCAGTTGTTCGCCCGTTCTGCATACCGCAGATACATCGTCAGAATCTCGTCGCGCCCTCGGATGGCCTTTTCATCATTCTCCAACCGCTTAGTGGCCAACTTCTCAAACTTTTCAACGAGAATCAGCAGTCCGCAAAGCCTCACTTCGTGCCATTTCGACATCAACAACGCTGGCACTTCGTCGATCGGAATGTCCTTGACCGCCCTGACCTTCGGCCGAGCCTGCTCACGCTCGGAAGGGCCGATGCAAGCATCGCTCGCCTCTCGCTTAACCGCAGCCTTGACTACCTCCCGCGTCTCTGGCACTTTCAACCCTAAGAACTCGTCGCCATAGCCATACTCCCCCGGTGCCGTCTTGAAAAAACGCATCAGATTCTCGCGCTGCTCCTCATTGCGCAGCGACTCCATATATTCAATGATTTCCTTCGCCGTTGTCATACATCACTATTCACTTACCCCTGGTTCCCAAAGATGTTTATCCATATCCACATGGCCGTTAGGCTTAAAAGTGACGCCCTCCTCTTCCAACAATATCCGTTGACGAGACCAGCCTGGAGCCGTGCGCCCTGCTATATTCACCACCCGATGGCAAGGCAACTCCTCGGCACCAGGCGTATATCTCAGCGTCCTCCCCACCATCCTCGAATGGCTCGGCCATCCCGCCCACGCAGCGATATGTCCATAGGTCGTCACCTTTCCACGAGGTATCTGACTGACGATATTCAGTACATCCTCGCCAAACATCCTCGCCTGTTCAGGCGTCATCTTATCGGGGTAGTCCTTCATTTATCTATTGTTCTTGCCGACAAAATTACAAACAATTTGGCACAAATCCAACATTATCCAGAAGATTTCTCTCTTTTTTGCTCTTACCTTGTTGTTGGGTAATGCAAAAAACAATACTTCACTTTAGCCATAATTTTTTAAGTTGTTATCCTGAAAATATTACAGCACCTTGTGAGATATTTGGACGGAACAAGGGAGCAATAGCTTCAAGATTGAAGGAACTGAATGATAATAATAAGGTGATTGTTTACGGGGGATACTTTCGTTATAAGTAGTCGTATATATTATTCACACATAAAATCAAATCATAAAAAGTATTAAAAGTAATATCATTTTAGCAAAGATATTTGGATTCTGGTATTGTTTTTACTACCTTTGCGTCGTCTTAGATAAAGAAAGGAGTATGAAAACTCAGAAAATTAGTAAAGTTATAAAATTGTTGGAGGCAGACGGATGGTATCTTGATAGAACTGTCGGCGACCATAGGCAGTTCAAACATCCAACGAAGAAAGGACTGGTCACTGTAAGTGGTAAACTCAGTGACGATGCGGAGCCATTCATTTTAAACAGTATATGGAAGCAGGCGGGGTGGAAATAACTGAGAAGATGAATGTTAAAGAAAATCCGAAGGGCAGAAGAGGGCCTGCCCTTTGGATTAAAAGAAAAGTTTATTAATTTAATTTGAAACTCTATCAAAGAGTATTATTAATCGTATGAAAAAAAAGATTTTGGTACATGTAAGTTGGAGTGGCAGAAACTATAATGCTACTATTGACGACATAGTGCCAGGCGCAGTTGTCGTTACCAACAAAACTTATGAAGGTCTCAAAAGCGAAGTATCTTCTGCGTTAGACTTTCACATTGAAGGACTTATTGCAAATGGTGAGGAGATTCCTGATTGGCTTAGAGCTCGAGACTATGAACTTCAGTTTGAGCTCAATATGGCTGCCCTTCTCCAAGTCAGTGGATTATTTACATCATTAGCAGCAATCTCTCATGCAAGTGGCATTAATCAAAGGCAGTTAAGCCACTATGCGAATGGCATAAAAAATCCAAGGCCAGAGCAAAAACGTAAAATTTTAGAAGGGCTTGGGCTTATAAGTAAACAATTAGAAGAAGTTAAGGAAATGGCTTTTGCCTAAATTCCTCTCAAATGATACAGAAGGATGTGCTCAATTTCACATCCTTCTTTCTTTTTCAAAAAATTCTTCAGCAGGGGAAGGAAATCCCAAAATAAAGTTGTATCTTTGCACCAAGTTTAACAAAAACAGTTACGCCAATGGACAGATAAAAGATAATAGGACATAAGGAAGCGTTGACTTTTTGATTCTTGTTCCAGAAATTTCGCCAAAAATATCTCTCAAGATGATAGAAGTTGATGCTCGCGCAAAAGGCGCGGGCTGATACTTGTATTTGAGAGAATGGCGTTTGGCGATAACCTATTGAAAAACGTGTAAATGACTGATATACAAACAAAA
>CAMHNI010000031.1 GCA_946186505.1 uncultured Prevotellaceae bacterium
GAATTATGATTACCAAAAGCATAAAACATACACTCATCGCCTGTTCGCTGTGCTGCGGTGCCGCCGCAGCCCTCACCGCCTGCAATGACTTTCTGACCATCTACCCCACCGACCGCATCGTGGCTGAGGACTTCTGGAAGAAGAAGGCGGATGTCGATCAGATGGTAGATGGCTGCTACCTGAGCATGATTGACTACAGTGTACAGGAACGTGCCATCATGTGGGGAGCCTACCGCTCGGACGAGCTGGTGAAACTGAACGACTACAACGACAACACACTGGACAACATCAGTGCGGTCATCCTGCTACCCACTAACCGGTACGCCAAATGGAACAATTTCTACAAGGTTATCAACAACTGCAACATCGTGCTGAACCACGCCCCAGAAGTGATGGTCGAGGACCCGGAGTTCACCGAGGGCGACTATCAGGTGGTCAAGGCACAGATGCTTGCCCTCCGCTCGCTGTGCTACTTTTATCTGGTAAGGGCATTCCGCGACGTTCCTTATACCACACAGTCATACGAGGATGACAGTCAGGTGGACCTCGTTCCACAGAGTGCTCCCGACATCGTGCTACAGCACTGCCTCGACGACCTCAATGAAGCACGCATGTACATCATGCGCTCAGGTTCCTATGGACGAAACGATTGGAGGAACTGGGGCTATATGACCCGTGATGCCGTACACGCCCTGATGGCCGACATCTACCTGTGGAGGGCCTCCATGACCCATGACAGTGGTGACTACCGTCAGGCCATTGCCTTCAGCGACTCGGTCATCAACGCCAAGGATGCCTACTACAAGCTTTACCAGGAGCGGGACATCACCGAACAGAAAGAAGACCGCTATCACCTGGAAGACGGCGACGATGCCTTCTATACCATATTCTGCCCCAGTCAGGGCAACTCTCACGAGAGCATTCTGGAATGGCAGTACAACGGTATCAACAACTCGAACACGGCTTTGGAGAACTACTACTATGAGTCGGGCAACGAGGACAGCCATGCCCAGACCGGCATCCTGATGGCCTCGGCAATATTCAACACCACGGCCACCAACGCCAACACAACGGATGCCCAGAAGATTTACATGTCAAAAAACGACTACCGCTTCTGGAACAACGTCTATGAAGCCAACAACGAAGAGGCCCAGCAACTTGCCGTTCGCAAAATGGTTGCCACAAGTGACATCTCCGACATTACCGCACGAAACGTCGGAGAGACCAAGTCCAACAACCGCAACTTCAAGGAGTTCCGTCAGAACTGGATTGTCTATCGGCTGACAGACGTCATGCTGATGAAGGCTGAGGCTCTCACAGAGACAGCAGCCAACGACAGTGATGAGGTGGCGCTGAAACAGGCTTTCGACTTGGTGCAGGCAGTCAACAAACGCTCAATGCACAAGAATGCCAACGACACCCTGAAGTTCGATAACTTCAAGTCGAAGAGCGATATGGAACTATTAGTGCTGACAGAACGTGAACGCGAACTGTGCTTCGAAGGCAAGCGCTGGTTCGATCTCATGCGCTACTGCTACCGCCACATGGAAGGTGTGAACATCCACCAGAGACTCGCCGACAGCGGGGCTTGGCCTGAACTCTATTCGCCCATGCTGCAGATGGTGATCAGGAAATACTCCAACGACGGCGGCGGTGATGCTGTTTCATACAAGATGAAGAGCGAACCTTACCTCTACTGGCCCATTGAGGAGAATGAAATCAAGGTGAACAACCTGCTGAACCAGAACCCAGTGTTCATTCAGGAGAAATCGACAAGCAAAAATTAGTAATGAGTAATTAGCAATTAGTAATTATGATTACCAAGAGCATAAAACACATCCTCGCCACCTGTTGGTTGTGCTGCGGCGCTGCCGCAGTCCTCTCGCCACTCGCCTCCTGTAAGGAGGACATTGACGAGTCGAACCTCTACACCTTTACGGGCGAGACCATTGAAGACTACCTCGCAAACCGCAGTGAGCGTTTCAGCTCGTTCAACTACATCCTGTCACGCATCGGCTACGACAAGATCCTTTCGGCCTACGGCACCTACACCTGCTTTGCACCGGACAACGATGCCGTGACAGAGTATATCGACAGTCTGTATGATGACGAAGTGAACAAGGACCTGCCGCACAACGGCATGACCTCACGCGGTCTGGAGGGACTGACCGACTCGCTCTGCAAGGACATCGCCCTGTTCCATCTGCTGAATACGGAGGTGCTGGGCGTGAACATGGGCAACGGCCTGACGATGAAGACCTTGCTCGGACGCGACATCAACACCACCATCGACCCCAATTCGGGAGCCGTGCTCATCAGTCGCCATTCGACAGTGACCAGCATGGACAACGAACTGGAGAATGGCGTGCTCCATGAAATCGACTGCGTGATCCAGCGCTCTAACATGCTGATTACCGGTGAGATGGAAAACCATCCTGACGAATTCACCCTCTTCTCGCAGGCTCTGAAGCTGACAGGACTGGCCGACTCACTGACCAACATCAGCCACACTAATTTTGACCCCATCGACAACAGGCGCAATTTCTACACGCCGGACAAGTGCGAGATGGGCTACACCATCTTCGCAGAAACCGACGAGGCCCTGGCAGGACACGGCATCACCAACATCAACGAGCTCAAGGCTTACGCTGACAGCGTCTATGCCACCTGTGCCGACCAAGGGACTGGATGGTATGACTACGGACGCAACCACCATATCAAGATCAGTACAGGAAACGACTACAAGAATCCCTGGAACACACTGAGCATGTTCGTGCGCTACCACATCCTGGACTACAAGATTCCTTACGAGAAACTGGTGAACTCACACAACCAGATCTCAAAGGTCACGCTGGTGGAATACTACGAGACCATGCTGCCCTACACGATGATGAAGATTACCAGGAACAGCGGAAAACTGATGATCAACCGCTGGACAGCCAACAGTTCACTCACCGACATGGTGGCCGAACTGGGTTCCGCTGCTATGCACACCGTGCTGTTCGCCGGAGTCGAGCTGGAGGGCAGCAAGGGTCAGGTGGCCGCTCTCAACGGCTACATACATTCGCTGAAGGACATGCTTGCCTACGAAGAGCGAGTGCCTCATGGTGCCCTCAACGAAAGAATACGAATTGACGACACGTCCATCTTCGGAGAGATGATGTCCAACTCGTTCCGACGCATCAGCGATAGCGAAGTAAACGCAATGAACGGTGGCAAGACCGGCACTGACGGTGACCTGAGCGGCAGCTACATACGCATACCGCCGGGGTACCTGAAGAACATGGTCATCTACAATGGTGAAGACACCCGTCTGTACTACCTCTCAGGACAGAGCAGCGGATGGAGTAACTACCAAGGCGACGAGTTCAACTGTAAAGGATATTACGATTTCGCCATGCGGTTGCCACCCGTACCCGAAGGCACATACGAACTCAGGATTGGCTATACAGCAGAGGGTAACGAGCAGCGCGGCATGTTACAGTTCTATCTGGGCAGCTCCTCTGACCGCACCACGATGAAGGCTCTTGACATCCCGCTCGACATGCGCCATGTACCCGTGAACAACTCCAACCTTGACCCGGATGTCATCACTGGCTGGTGCGACTGGACGCGACTGGATGACAAGGGCATCGAAAGCGACGCCAACATGCGTAACTTAGGTTACATGCGCGGACCTCTCTACTACACGGTGGGGGTCAATTCCGGAAACTATGCCCGCAACAACCCCAAAGACCTGCGCCGCATCATTGCCAAGCAGGAGTTCAAGCAGGGCGAGTACTGGCTGCGCTTCAAAAGCGTGCTTGAATCCGATCATCACCAGTTCCACCTCGACTACATCGAATTCTGCCCGGAAAACGTTTACAACAACACCCGCTACGTTGAGGACATGTATTAAGAAGTGAAAAGTGAAAAGTGAGAAGTGAAAAGTGAGAAGTGAAAAGTGAGAAGTAAGAAGTAAGAAGTGATAATTGTAAAATGAGAATTATGATTACCAAAAGCATAAAATCCCTATTCGTCGCCTGTTCGCTGTGCTGCGGCGGTGCCGCAGCCCTCGCCTTGACGGCCTGCGCCGACTGGGACGACCACTATGATGCTAACAAAGCACTGCTTGACAGCCAGCAATCTACACTCTGGCAGAACATCGAAAAAAGCGGCAACCTGTCGCAGTTTGCCACGCTGCTGAAAAAGGCCGGCTATGACGAGGTGCTCAACACATCACAGTGCTATACCGTCTGGGCACCGGCCAACGGCACCTTCGACTACGAGACGCTTTCATCCCTGGCTGATGACCGTTTGCAAAAGGAGTTCATCGAGAACCATATCGCCCGTAACAACTACCCGGCCTCCGGACAGTACAACCAGCCACAGCGTATCTACACGCTGAACGAGAAATTGATGTACATCAGCGGCGGCAACGGCAACTATGCCATCCAGGGCATCAGCGTGGCACAGCCCAACCTGGCTTCAGAAAACGGTACCATCCACATCCTGGACGGTAAGATTCCCTTTAAGCAGAACATCTACGAGTCGCTCAACAACTATGAGTTCACCATCGACTCCATCAGCAACTTCTTCCACTCCTACGACGTGAGGAAGCTGAACGAGTATAAGAGCATACAGGGTCCCACACTGAACGGTGAGATTACCTATCTCGACTCCATCTTCGACGAGAGCAACGACCTCTTCCGCCAATATTTTGCCTACATCAACCGCGAGGACAGTAACTACTCCATGGTACTGCCCACGAACGAGGCATGGATAAAGGCCAAGGAGACCGTCAGCAAGTATTACAACTACCTGCCCTCGTTTGAGTTCATGGAGAACACATCGACAGGCAGTGACCAGAAGAAGGTGAAGGTCAACATCAAGGACATCAATTACCTGAAGGACTCCATCGTCAATACAATGCTCACCTCCAGCCTGTTCTTCAACAACAATATCTACGACAACAGGAAACTTGACAGCTACAGCGGAAGCGGCAGTTTCGTCTGCGACTCACTGTATGCCACCACAGGGATGAAAATCTACAGTGAAGATGCGGCACGGCTTTTGGAGGGGACACGCCGCCTGGAAAGGAGCAACGGCTACGTCTGGCTTACTGACGACAGCCTGCGCATGCGTACCTGGAGTGTTTGGAACCCTGAAATCAAGATTCAGGCTGAGAACACTGCCTATATAGCCAGTACGAGCAATGTGTACAACAATGAACCGCAGAGGATTTATGTCGCCCCCGGCACCCAGAACCCTGCGGTTACGGGTAGCCTTTCGGCCAACTCCTATCTTGAAGTACAGTCTGTCAGTACCAACACCAACCAAGGTGTGGTCTTCTACCTGCCGGATGTACGCTCCACCACTTACAGCATCTACATGGTCATGGTTCCTGCTGTTATAACCAGCACAAACAACCCGGCCAAGCCTAACCGCTTCACAGTGACCATGGGCTATGCCAAGGCCGATGGCACAAACGAGGACAGCAACCGCTCCTGGATTTCAGAGAGTGCCTTCGTCAACGACTCGCTCCAAATAGACACAGTCTATCTGGGAGACTTCACTTTCCCCATGGCCTACTACGGTACAGGCAACTACTACCCCTACCTGCGTGTCAACAGCTATATCATGTCGAGAGACCGTAACCTGTACGACCGGACCTTGCGCATCGACTGCATTATCCTGCGCCCCAAGGAGCTTGACGACTACCTGAAAGCGCATCCGGACTACCTTTATGACCAAGGCAACTATTAAGTCTTACCCTATCAAAACTGAATGAAAATGAAAATGCATCGTATTCTTTATATTTCCATCTTCGGCATGCTTTGCATGGGTATGCCTGCTTTCGCCCAGGATGATGACGCCCAAGATGAAGACGTCGTAACCGCCCCCAAGAAGAAAGCGGCAAAGGTGCTTCCATCCTACCCCACTATGGAGGTCAAGGGCACGTGCGTAGATGCTGTAACCAAGAAGCCCCTGGCCGGTATCTTGATCCAGGCACTGAACGACAAGAACTACACGGCCATGACCGAGGAGGACGGCACCTTTACCATCAAGGTGCCCACGTTCGCCACTGCTCTCTATGTACACGCCCCGGAATATCTCAGCCAGCACGTCGGACTGGGGTCACCGGACAAGGGTGTGCTCGTTGAGATGATCAGCGACAAGTTCCGCCCGATGTACGACAAGACAACACATGTCGGCGCAGCGGCAACTGCACTGATCAAGAACACAACCTCACAGACCGTCGAGACCGACATGGGAGAACTGTTGGGAGCCGACATACGCAACATCAGCCGTTCGGGCGGACCTGGCTACGGCGCAGCCATGTTCATACGCGGACTCAGTTCACTGAACGCCAACGCCCAGCCGCTCATTGTCATTGACGGCGTGGTACAGGACATGCAGCAGACCCGCTCGTCGCTCCACTACGGTGACTACACCAACCTGCTGCTTAACATCAACCCCGAGGACATCGAGAAAGTGACCGTGCTCAAGAACGCCACAGCACTCTATGGTGCCAAGGGCGGAGCGGGTGTCATCCTTATCGAGACCAAGCGCGGCCACTCCATGGCCACCCGCATTGATGCCAATATCGGCGTAGGCGTGACGCTCGTGCCACGGACACCTGAGGTGATGGACGCTGCACAATATCGTCTCTACGCCTCCGAGATGCTGGGCACCTATCCCACCATCAGCAACTATACCGACCCGCAGACCTTCAAGTTCCTCATTGATGACCCCACGAAGTACTACTATGCCAAGTACCACAACTCAACGGACTGGAAGGATGAAGTCTATCATGCGGCACTCAACCAGAACTACAACATCAACGTGCAGGGTGGTGACGACGTCGGTATGTACAACCTCTCGCTCGGCTATACCGACGGCAAGAGTACAGCTCGTGAGAATGGTTTCGACCGTCTGAACGTGAGGTTCAACACCGACATCAACATCGTTAACCGGCTGACAACACGGTTCGACATGTCATACACCAAGACCAACCGCGACGTCTTCGATAACGGAGCACCGGAGAGCCTCACCACGGGAACCATCTCGTCGCCCACATTCCTTGCACTGGTCAAGTCGCCGTTTCTCAACCCCTATACCTTTAACAATGTTACACGGCGGTTGTCTTCCACCCTGGCCGATGCCGATGACTATCTGACTGTGCTTGACCAGGATCTTACACTGGGTAACCCCACCGCACTGCTCGACAACGGTACTGCCATCAACAAGAACCGCGTCGAGGTGACACACTTCAATACCGTCATCGCACCGCGTTTCGAAATCAACGACCAACTGACGCTTTCCGAGACATTCAGCTACACGCTTGACCGTGTTTCCCAGCGCTACTACCGCCCCAAGGACGGCATGCCCACATTCCTCATCGAAGGTATCGGTCGCGTGCAGAACATGGCTATGTCAATGTTCTCCAAGGAGACCTCCGTCTCGAGCGACACACGTCTGCAGTGGACCCGCCAGCTGCGCGAGCACTTCATTGACGCCTATGCCGGCCTGCGCTACACGTCCTTCGCCTTCGACAACAACGCGCCACAGGGACAGTATGCCTCGGCAGGTAATGACAAGACACCCAATATCTCGACCAACATGGACTTCATCGAAGCCACGGGTGCCGACGACGAGTGGCGCAGCCTGACCTGGTATGCCAATGCCGACTACAACTACCGCAACCGCTATTTCCTCCAGCTGTCACTGGCCCTCGAGACCTGCAGCCGCTTCGGCGACGAGGCCGACGGCGGCATCGGTATCTGCGGCGTGAAATGGGGACTCTTCCCCAGTGTCCAGCTTGGTTGGGTGCTCACCAACGAGAAGTGGTTCCAAGACCTCATCCGCGGAGGCAGCGAGAAGCCTTGGCTCAATTACCTGTTAGTGAAGGCTGGCTTCGACCTCTCGGGCAACGATGACATTTCGAACTACGCCGCCCGCACCTCGTTCAGCGTCACCAAGTACCTGTACAAATCGACGGCTGCCGTTCTCGATAACATCGGAAACGAGAGCATCACCTGGGAACAGACCCGCAAGATGAACCTCGGACTGAAAGCCTACATGCTGGGCAACCGTCTGGGCATCGACTTCGACTACTACCTGAACCACACCAGCAACCTGCTGACACTGAAGGCGTTCGAGAACCCCGTAGCCGGTATCAACAACTACTGGAGCAACGGTGGCTCACTCGACAACACAGGTTTCGAAGTCACCGTTACCACCAAGCCTGTCATCACAAGCAATCTGAGTATCGAAGTAGGGGCCAGTGCCGGACATTACGTCAACAAGGTGAAGTCGCTGCCTAACGACTCGCGTATCTACCTCAATGGGCAGAAGTCGGCTCAGGGCTTCACATCGTCCATCTACGGCACCGAGAACATTGCCACCATCGTGGGCCAGCCCGTCGGCATGTTCTACGGTTACAAGACTCAAGGTGTCTTTGCCAACGACCAGGAGGCTGCTGCCGCCGGAAACGGCGACTACCTCTACCTGACCGATGCCACAGGCGCTCACCAGCAGTTCAAGGCCGGTGACATACACTTCACCGACATCAACGGCGACGGCAAGATTAGCGAAGCCGACAAGACCATCATCGGCAATCCCAACCCCGACATCTACGGTAACATCTTCGCCAATGCCACATGGAAGAACCTGACGCTCCACATCGGCTTCAACTACTCTTTAGGCAACGATGTTTACAACTACCAGCGTTCACTGCTCGAGAGCGGATCCAACTTCTACAACCAGACCACGGCCATGACCAACCGCTGGCGTGCCGAGGGACAGCTGACCGCCATGCCACGCATTGCCTACGGCGACCCCATGGACAACTCCCGTTTCAGCGACCGCTGGATTGAGGACGGCTCCTACCTGCGGCTGAAGACT
Source organism: uncultured Prevotellaceae bacterium (assembly GCA_946186505.1). GTDB lineage: Bacteria > Bacteroidota > Bacteroidia > Bacteroidales > Bacteroidaceae > Prevotella. Next base: position 8,887 of record CAMHNI010000031.1, read on the forward strand.
GTCAACCTTACCTACAAGCTGCCCGTCAGCTATTCATGGCTGCAGGGACTCAGCGTGTGGGCCGAGGCCAACAACCTGCTGACCGTCACCCGCTACCTGGGTAACGACCCCGAAGCCTCCGTGGCCAACGCCGTGCTCTACCAGGGCATCGACGCCGGCAACATCGCCCTGGGCCGCACCTTCACCCTGGGACTCAAGATTAATCTGTAAAGCCTAATACATTAATACATTATCATTTATGAATAACATACAAAGCAATATAATAGGAATGACTCGTAAGTGGTTCTTTTGTATCTTGACATCCCTCTCTTTGGGAGGGCTTGGGTGGGCTTTGTCCTCCTGCTCCGACTTCATGGAGACCGACAGTGACCGGCAAATCTTTGACCCCGCCCTCGACCAGAAGACCGACTCCATGTTCTATACCCTCGGCATACTCAAGGGCCTGCAGCAGCTTGCCGACCAGTATGTCATGCAAGGTGAGATGCGTGGCGACCTCACCGCCACCAACAGCTACACCGAGACAGACCTGCGGCGTCTGGCTGACTTCACTGCCGATGCCACCAACAAGTACGACTCGGCTTATCTGTACTATCACGTCATCAACAACTGCAACTATTTTATCGCCCATCGCGACACCTCGTTGCGCACCGGTAGCCGTGTCGTTGCCATTCCCGAATATGCCGAGGCACTGGCCGTCCGTGCATGGACCTATCTGCAGCTTGCCAAGAACTATGGCTCCGTGCCCTTCTTCACCACGCCGCTGACCAGCATCGGTGAAGCCAATGCCCAGATGGAAACCCGCGATTTGCAAGGCATCTGCAACGAGCTGGCACCCGAACTGGCCAAGTTCAGCGGCACTGCAGTGCCTACCTACGGCAATATCTCAGCCGGTGTGCTCAACAGCAGCGACTCTGAAAATCCACAGGAGAAGAACGTCGTTTCCAGACGTGCCATGATTCCTGTTGACATCATCCTCGGCGACCTCTACCTTGAGACCCACCAGTATGAACTGGCTGCCCGCAGCTACTTCAACTACCTCCGCGACAATAAGTGGAAACTGCAACAGGCATACATCTCTCCTACCAATACCTATGTGTACAAGGTTCTCGAGGATAAAATCCCGACCGGCCTTTCAATAACCGTCAAGGGCGATTACTTCCAGTGGGAGAACATCTTCAGCATTACCAGCACCGACGATATCATCACCTACATCCCCTTGGCTGCCAACCGCCTGCGCGGTGTAGTCACCGAGCTGCCACGCTACTTCGGCTACGACTTCTACAGCACCACAGGTGGCTCTGCCACCTCCAACTCACGATACCTCGTCGAACGGCAGATTGATGCTTCAGCAGGCTACAAGGCACTCAGCGACGCACAGGAGTACTACTACAACCCCGGAGGCACCACAGGCGGTTCCACCGTCATCAAGACTGCTGACCTGGGCGACTTGCGACGTCTCGTCACCATGCGCCAGGTATCACGCGACGACTCCGTATTCTCCGTCATGATCAAGTTCACCAGCGCCAACGTACCCATCTACCGCACCGCCACCGTCTATCTGCGACTGGCAGAGGCCCTCAACCGCATGGGATATCCCGATGCCGCCTTCGCCATCCTCAAGGACGGTATCAACGACGACCTGCTTACTTACGTCATGAGAGGTGACAGCACCGATATCGATGCCGGACGCTACATCCGTCCTGAGACACAGACCATGCTGCAGACCACCGTTCCCTTCCTCTCAGCCGAGAACCGTGCCAGCTTCGAAGACAACTGGAGCATACACAGCCGGGGTACGAACTACACCCAAGGTGCTTTCTCACCCTACCAGTACAACACCATCGTAGGACGCAAGCTTGCTGAAATTGCAGCCAACGGCTACCCTGTCAGCACCACCATGGCCGACACCATCAACGCCGTCGAGGATATCATCTGTGACGAGATGGCACTTGAGCTGGCTTTCGAGGGCAACCGCTTCGGTGACCTCACCCGCATTGCCCGCCATAAGAACAACTCCGGACTTTACGGCGCGAACTACGGTAGCCAGTGGCTGGCCCGCAAACTGGCTTACAAGGCTGCCGGACTGGAGCAGCGCCTGCTTGATGAGAAAAACTGGTATCTGCCAATGAAATAACAAACCTGTAATATGGCTTTAATCAAACAATACCGCGGTCTCTGCCCGAAGTGGGGCAGAGACTGCTATTTCAGCGAGAACGCCACGATTGTTGGCGATGTAACGATGGGCGATGAGTGCTCTGTATGGTTCAATGCCGTGGTGCGTGGCGACGTGGCTCCTATCACCATCGGCAACTGCACCAACATCCAGGACGGCAGCTGCGTCCATGTCACCCACGAGACAGGACCGACACACATAGGCAACTATGTGACCATCGGCCACAATGTCACCGTCCACGCCTGTACCATTCACGACAATGCCCTTATCGGCATGGGCAGCACCCTGCTCGACGGTTGTGAGGTGGGCGAAGGCTCCATCGTTGCCGCCGGTGCCTTAGTGCTACAGAATACGAAGATTCCCGCTGGCGAGATATGGGGGGGCGTACCAGCCAAATACATCAAGCCCGTCCGTCCCGGTCAGACAGACAATGCCAAGCACTACGTAGCATACTCCAAATACTATTTGAACGAGGAGTGAAGCGTGGCAACGACGCATTGAAATAAAACAAACATATTCAATCCTAACAGTTATTAAAAAACTATTTCTCTTACCAATGCCAACATCGGTAAGAACGGCTTCGGTGTGTTCGCCTTCTACACCGTCGGCGATCAGCACAGACAATACTTATACCATTGACGATCTTCAAGCAGACGTGACGTTGGATGCTCACTACAAAGGAATGCCGCTGAAAAATCTCTTAGACCATCAGTTCTTAATTGAATCAAAGTTGTCCCCATGACTCATCAGCATTCTCCTCACCGTTAGTTGACGTCTCTCCATTACTCAAATTCGAAGATGTTGATAAATCCCGTCAGCTTAAACACATTCTTGATGTCTTCATTAACCCCACGCAATGTCACCTTGCTTCCGCTGGCCTTTGCACCTTTTAGGATACCGAGCAGGATGCGCAGCCCGCTGGAGGCGATATACTCCAAACCGTAACAGTCGATGATGACATCCTTACCGTTAGAATTGTAGAGTGGTTTCAGAATTTCCTCAGCTTCAGAAGCAGCTAAGGTATCCATTTCTCCTTCCAACGTGGCAACATACTTGCCGTCGATCTCTTCTAATTTTGCATTCATAATCAGTTGAACTTTTTTGTGAGTGTTAATATGTTTTGTTTATTGATTCGTTCGTAGTTGACAGAGTCCATGATTTCGCGGACCAGCAGGATGCCCAGACCACCTATCTGGCGGTCCTCGGCTGACAGTGTCGTGTCGGGCTTTTCTTTCGCCGTGGGATCGAAGGCTACGCCTGAATCGATAATGACAGTCTTCAGTGTTTTACCATCAGACATTACACAAATCTCTATCTTACCCTCTTGTCCAACGGGATAGGCATAGTCAATCACATTCACCACGGCCTCCTCGACAGCCAATTGCAACTGACGGTCCAAAGGCTTCTCAATGCCCACGTTCTCCATGACAGACTTCATAAATTCACTGAGCTTAGACACCTCTTTGACATTATTCCTGATGACAAGCGTTTCCGACAGTGTACATTCATACTTTTGGGGTGTATAGTGAATCGCCATCATGGTGAGGTCGTCACTCTGCTCAGCATCCTTCACAAAACTGTGAACGGCTACAGTCATCTTTTCCAACAACTCCTTTGGTGACAGGTTATTGTCTTGTCTGAGCACCTCTTTCACACGCTCCAGCCCAAACTGCTCGTGCTGACCGTTCTTGCGTCCATCCGGTAGCAAGCGACCAGAGGTCGATCGCATAGCCTCTGTCAGTCCGTCGGTATAGAGAAACAGCGTGCTGTCGGGCGCAATCTGCGTTTCCTGGCCAGCATACGTAAAGTCATCGAAAACGCCAACGGGCAGATTCGGTATTACCTCAAGAGCGTTATCATTGATGAATGGTGCATCGTGACCGGCATCGCAATAGCGCAGACGTCCTGTTGGCAAATCGAGCACGCCGATGAACATGGTGACAAACATATTGGAGTTGTTGCCCTGGCAGGCGGTCTCGTTAATAGTCTGCATGATACGCGCAGGGCGATCCTCGTGGGCCGTAGCCATCCGGAACAAGGAGTGTATGACTGCCATCACCAGTGCTGACGGCACCCCCTTTCCGCTCACGTCGCCGATGCAGAAGAACAACTTCTCGTCACGGATGAAGAAGTCGTAGAGGTCGCCGCCCACCGCACGGGCCGGTATCAGCATGCCATAGATGTCGATATCATCGCGTTCGGGATAGGGAGGAAAGATCTTGGGAAGCATCTCGTGTTGGATGTTCGTCGCGATGCGCAGTTCACTGCCGATACGCTCCTGTTCTATTTTCACTTTCTGCAGTTTACGGTCGTTTCTGGCAAAACGGGTGATGATCAGCCCCAGCACCAACAGGGCCAACATCATCAGAATACCTATCATACGGCGCATCTTCACCAGCTTGGCATAGACTTCCTTGTCGTAGCATACAGCGGCTATCTGCCATTTGGGCTGTCCCTTGAAAAGGGTATAGAACACCAGTCCCTCGTCTCCGTCTGGATTTTTTATGGGGAGTACTTTCGTCCGTCCGCTGCTGCTGGGCAACCGTTCCACCGTGCTGTCGTTAATCATTCGAATGATATGCTCCAACTCCAACTTTTTCTTCTCTCCTTCATCACGGGGACCTGCAATCAGCTGTCCTTTCTCCGTCAGCAGGAAATTGTAGGACGAGGGATAGATATGGCGGTAATTGAGCGTGTCGCCCAATTGTTCCGTTGACACATCCAAACCGAACATCGCCACTTGCTTCCCTTTTTCATCATGGATGGGCAGAATATAGGTCACCAGGTTCATGCCGATTAAGTTTTCCTGATATACATCCGTCCACATCGGGGTGTTGGTTGCATGTACCTTTTTGTAATAAGGGTTCTCGGTATAGTCGCGCCCCTCGGCTGCAATCTCAGCGTGCTTGATTTCTCCGTGGTCCCACCAGGCAAAGGGTTCGAACAGACGCCCTTTCTCTGGGAAGTAGTCCGGCACGTAGGCCACCCAGCAACCTGTCAGATGGGGATGGGATTTAAGCACCCAATCCATCACGTTATATGACGAATCCGGATGGAGCAGATTGCGCTTCAGATCCCAGACATGTCCCATCAACGAGTTCTCCGACAGATCCAAGGCGTTCCTTATGACGACGGCTTTCGTCGTGATTTCCGACTCAGCACGTTTTTCCAACTCGTCGGCCAGCAGACTGCGTGTATAATAATACTGCACAGCCAAAATGCCCTGCAACAGGATAGCCGCAGCAATGATCGTTATCAGGCTGGTGTTGGTTTTTAGCTTCATAAGACACTTATTTGGCTGCAAAGATACAAAATATCTCCCATATCGCAATGACATGAGAGATGTTTTTGGGGAGAATTGCTTGACCATTGCGACATTGGCGGCATACTGTTTTTTCTACAATAAGGATTGTTTCAGCGTAGCAACAACGTACTCCGACTGGGTACCAATACGGAACTTGCCGCCCCAGATACCGAGGCCGGAGGAAACATAGTAACGGGTCAAGCCACGCTGATGGCTGCCCCATGAACATTCGTAAAGGTAATCGGTAATCCAGGAGATGGGCCATACTTGACCACGGTGGGTGTGGCCACTGAATTGGAAGTCGATACCAGCTTTCTCTGTACGGTCGAGGTTGTAAGGCTGATGGTCTATGAGAATTGAAAAAGCCTTCCCCTGCCCCCTCCCAAGGAGTGGGTGATTAGCTACCAATTCATTGAGAGGTTTGCGGCGCATGTTGGTGCGGTCGTCGCGGCCGATGATGGTGATGCAGGAGTCGATGACGGCGGACTCGTCGATCAGCAGGCGGATGCCGGCGTCGCGATAAAACTGTTGGGCTTCGGGGTGGCCGCTGTAGTACTCGTGATTGCCGAGACAGGCATAGACGGGAGCGTGAAGCCGGTGGAACTCCTCGGCCATGCGCTCCTCAAGGAGGGGGCGCATACTGCCGTCGATAATGTCGCCGGCAATAAGGATGAAATCGGGCTGCTCGGCGTTGATCATATCTACCCACCGGGCCAGTTCTCTGCGCGTGTTATGATAGCCCAAGTGCAGATCGCTGGCCATCACGATGCGATAGTCGTGCGGCAGCGGCTTGTCAGTGGTCAGCTCCAACGGAACGCGTACCTTATTCTTATAGTGCTGATTGCCATAGACAAACACGGCGGCGATGACGGCCGTCATCGCCAGCGCCGACCATCCGTTGGCGTAGAGCCATGAGCGCGGCACCACGTGAAGCAGGCGTCCCAAGTCGAGCACCAAGAACAGCATCACCACGTAGAGTAGCACGATGAGCGACGACGTGCCTATCGCGTAGCCCGTCTGAGCCAATGACAGCGGCAGGCTGTCAAACCGCCGGGCTACGCTGAAGAACAGTAGCGAGAAACAGCCGGCACCTAAAACGATTATCAACACGCGCCATACGGCGGCCAGGGGCAGCAACACCCAGATGTGCCACGCTACGTAGGCCAGAGCCAGTACGGGTAGCACCATAAAGATAAACATCCAAATCATACGGGCAGCAAAATTAAGCAAAAACTCTGAAACGACAAACAAAAACAGCATCCATACACAAAAGGGAGCGTCCTTTTTGTGTATATTATACAACAAAGTTCATCGTTTTAACATTCTTTTACCCCCCCATACATTCCTTAGCCCAACTTTGACACATGGGGTCAAAGTTGGGCTAAGGGCTCCCGCTCGGCTCTGCCGCTTCGCCTCGCGAAGAACCCCTCCCCTTCTTTGCAAGCATAGCGTCCCAGAGGGCCGACATCTTTTTTCAGAAACACCCTGGCGTGATGCAGGCAGTGGGCATGGAGACGGTCACGTTGCCTGGTCGTGGCATCACGATGTGTATGGTGGCCGAGTGGATAGACGGCGTGACGCTGGCCGACTATCTGCAGACAGAGCCGTCGGTGCGACAATTGCGGCGCGTGGCCATGGAGCTGGCCGAGGCCGTGGCCTACGTTCATCAGCAGCAGGTGGTACACCGCGACCTGAAGCCCCGCAATGTGATGGTGACCAGCAATGGCGGCTATGTGAAGCTGATAGACTTCGGACTGGCCGATACCGACAGCCATGCCATCCTGAAACAGCCGGCGGGTACGCTGCGCTACATCGCTCCCGAACAGGCCCGCTTGGCGCAGGCCGACGTGCACAACGACATCTACTCCTTGGGCGTCATTATGCAAGAGATGAACGACCGGCAGGGGTCGGCGAAACCGCTAAAGCTGGTCGTCCCCAAGCGTATTGTCAACCGTTGTCTGGCGCCTTTCGACCACTGTTGGCAGGACATGGACGCACTCTTGGATGCACTGAGGCGCAGTGGCCAGCGCCAGTGCCATTAGTATTGAATGATTTTAACACTCAACAGTTATGTTTCCCCTTTGCCATGACATCGAACAGATGATGGGCCGTCCCATCCAGTCGCCCAAGGACTTCGACCTGTTGCGCGACAGTATCTACAGTCGTCTGCGCGAGAACATCAGCTCCCACACGCTGAAGCACCTGTGAGGATACCTCGACAGCCCCAGCGAGCCGCGCCGGGGCACGCTCGACGTGCTCGCCCGCTTCCTCGGCTACAGCGACTATGCCGCCTATGAAGCTGCTGCCACCGCCGACGGCGGGCAGACCAGCAGTCCCGTCATCAGTCGCCACCTCAACGTCCAGCAGATGCTTGTCGAGAACGACGAGCTCATCCTCAGCTGGGCTCCCGACCGCCAGTGCCGTGTGCGCTATCTAGGCAGTCTGCAGTTTCAGGTTGTAGAGTCTGCCAACACCCGTCTGCAGCCCGGCGACTACTTCCAGTGCAACATCATCATCGAGGGTGAGCCCCTCTACCTCAGCAACCTGCTGCAGCCCGGTCATCTGGCCACCAACTACGTCTGCGGCAAGCGTGGCGGCATCCGCTTCGAGCGGCTTTAGTTTTCTTTTGTAGCCAAAGACTTGAAAAATTCGGCTCACAATGAACAGACTTTCGGAATTATTCTTATCTTTGCAACGTCGCAATATAATAAATACAGTAAGTTATGACAAGAACCATCAATATATCGCTTGACATTCCTCCACTTTATCATGTGGATGAGTTGACTCGTCAGTTAACTGAATATGGGGAACAACTTATTGCACGTAGGTTGGAAGCAGCAGAGAAGAAACAGTACAGACACGAAAATTTGCGTGGGCTTCTGAAGGGGATTGATGCTTCTTCAGAAGAACTTGTTGAAGAATATCTGCAAGAAAAATACAAGCTATGAAGATTTTCCTTGACACTAATATCTTCATTGAATACATAGAGGAACGGTTGGAGGTAGAGACTGTTGCAGAAATACTAAATGCAATTGCAGAAGGAAAGCATCAAGGATTTCTTTCACAAGGATGTTGGAGGCTCTTACTAATGAGGCCTTTGATGACTTGGAGGACAGTTTCCAATATCAGTGTGCTCTTGAGAATAACTGTGATGTTCTTGTGACCATAAACAAAAAGGACTACAGTAAGGCAAGTCAGACGGATTTGGAAGTAATGACACCAGCAGAATTTGTTCAGAAATATTTGTGCCTGTAGCCAATCATTGTTGATCGACACCGATTTTTCTTGTTTTCTGCTAATTACTGGTAATTTCTTTCCAAAAACACATTGCCTGTGCTATTTGCACCAATTTGCACCAATGGCGTTTCAAGGGGAATAGTTATTTTTGCAGCCGAAGACTTGAAAAATTCGGCTCACGATGAACAGGCTTTCGGAATTTTTTCTTATCTTTGCAGCGTTGTCCGACTCGTTCGGGCGACGTACATCGAGGAGAGCAATTCACTTTGACCCGTCTGAGAACCTGGAAAATTCGAAGTATAAGGGTGATAAGTCTGAAAGCTGCTTTCCCTGTAGTGCCCTATATGCCGCCAGCTCCGCTATGGTGCCGGCTGATGTATATACCTACAGGTGTGAGCCGATTTTCATTCTTACTTATACGGGTATTCCAGGACCTTCAGACTAAGAGTGTCAGGAAGGCTCACACTCTTTGGTCATATAGGGAGACAATGCTAAACATCAATAATTATAAACAGTTACTAACACCCCCATGCAGGACTATCTGGACCACCTGCCCCGCTGGAACGGCAAACGTGACTATGTGGACGAGATTGCACGCCACGTGAAGACCGACAATCCGCACTGGGCCGGCGACTTCCACAAGTGGATGCTCTCGATGGTGGCTCAATGGACGGGTAAAGACCGCCAATATGGCAATGCCATCGTACCCTTGCTCATTGGTCCGCAGGGCTCAGGCAAGACCACCTTCTGCAAGCGTCTGCTACCGGGCTATCTGCAGACGTACTACAACGACCGCCTGTCGATGAAGAACGACTCGGACATCTTCATGGCCATGTCCAGCTATGCACTCATCAACATCGACGAGTTCGACGCTATGTCGCCCTCACAACAGCCCATCCTGAAGTACCTCATATCAAAACAGGACGTAAAGTTCCGCCCACCCTACGGCAAGACTGTGGAACAGCGACGGCGCTTCGCCTCGTTCATTGCTACAACCAACAACCTGCGCCCGCTTGCCGATCCCACGGGCTCGCGCCGCTTTGTCTGCGCCTATGCTGACGAGATCGACAATACGGGCAATATCAGCTACGACCTGCTCTACGGCCAGCTCGTAGAGGAGCTGCGACAGGGCCGCCGCTACTGGTTCGAGGACGAAGATAACGAGCGCATCATGCGTCAGAACGAGGACTTCCAGCAGGTGCTCGACTACGAGTCGATGGTGCAGCGCACCTTCCTGCCGCCTGAGGAAACTCCCGCCGACGCCAAGCCCATGTCCGTGCAGGACATCATGCAGATACTCGTCAAGCGCTTCCCCACCTTCGTCATCCGCAAAGGCACCAGCATGGAGTTGGGTCGCCGCCTCACCGCCATGGGTTATCTGCGGCATAAACAGAATCAAGGTATGGCTTATCGGATGATAGTGGAGCTATAAAAGGAGGTAAAACAAGTTGTTTTACCATCGAAAGTGGCCGAGTTGACGACACTTAAACGGCACCTTTCCGCGGTAAAACAAGTTGTTTTACCTGAGTGGAGATGGGTGGAGCTTTTGAAAAAAGGTGCACTTAACTTAACAAACAGCAAGCCAATGCGTTAGGTACAAAAGTGGAACTTTAGTAAAAAAACACAATTTCTACGACGGCGTCACGGCCGTCTGGCAATGGGGGGGTGCAAGCCTTGTGCAATCCTATGAGGGGAGGGTTGACTGCAAAATCTTCTGGGTGGCACCGGCCTTGCCCCTGACGTAGTCGCCAGCAGCCTCGCCAGCCTGATGCAGGCGGGCTGGGTCAGCGGCAAAGCCGTCCATCACGCGCTCAAAGTCCTCGTAACTGCTGATTTCCAGACCGCCACCGCAGGCTTTCAGCTCCTGAGCCTCCTGGAACTTCTGGTTCTCAGGGCCGAAGATAACGGGTACGCCCCAGACGGCGGCCTCCACCGTGTTGTGGATGCTGACGCCGAAACCGCCACCGACATAGGCCACCGTGCCATAGCGGTAGATGCTGGACAACAGGCCGAAGCAGTCGATGATCAGGGCAGCCCCACCCCCGACCCCTCCCTGTGAGGGAGGGAAGTAGATAGTTTGCGAACCCGAATTGCCTGAAGTAGGAGTATCTTCTCCCCTCCCTGCAGGGAGGGGTTGGGGGTGGGTCTTTGTATATCGCTGCACATTCCAGCCTTCCAGTTTCTGCTCTATCTGCTGCAGATGGTCCTCACCAATGACGTGAGGAGCGATGATGAGCTTCCATTCGGGATGCTCACGGAAGTAACGGATGAAAATGTCCTCATCGGGGGGCCATGACGAGCCTGCGACGAACACTTTGGGAGCCTCCCCTACAAACTGCTCCACTACCTGCAGCTGCTTCGCCTGCTCCTTTATCTGGAGAACGCGATCGAAGCGGGTGTCGCCGGTGATGGTGACACAGTCGATGCCAATCTTAGCCAACAGGTCGCGACTCACCTCATTCTGCACATAGAAGTGGGTGAAGCAGTTCAGCACGCGACCATACTGTCGGCCATACCACTTAAAAAAGACCTGGTCAGGACGGAAGATGCTCGAGACACTATAGACGGGCACGTGGCGGTGCTTCAGGATATGAAGGTAGTTGTACCAGAATTCGTATTTGATGAAGAACGCCATCACCGGACGTATGGTACGCAGAAAACGGCGGGCATTGGTAATAGTGTCGAGCGGCAGGTAGCAGATGATGTCGGCTCCCTTGTAGTCCTTGCGCACCTCATAGCCCGAGGGCGAGAAGAACGTCAGCAGAATCTTGTACTCCGGATGCTCGCGCCGCAACTGTTCCATCAGCGGCCGGCCCTGTTCGAACTCACCGAGTGAAGCGGCATGGAACCACACATACTTTGCCGTGGGGTCAACCTTCTCCTTCAGCACGGCGAAGGCGGCACGCTCACCGCGCCACATCTTGCGCACCTTCTCGTTGAAGCGGCTATAGACAGCCACACCCAGGAGATAGAGGTATATAACGAGGTTATACATAAGCCAGAGCCCCCCCTACAGCCCCCGAGGGGGCTTCTATAGTATTACGCATATAGATTTTCTTCAATGGTTTCTAATACTTTTATAATATTGTTATGCAACTCTTGGTTCGTGAATCTAATGACTCTATAGCCCATTGTCTCCAACCATTGCGTACGTTGGGCATCACTTGTCTGTTAGGAAGCCAATTGATGATATCCACCATCCAGCTCTATTATCAACTTGTGAGACAGACAAACGAAGTCGGCTATGTAATCGCCAATGACATGCTGCCTCTTGAACGTCACTCCCAACCCATTGGCACTTAAATACTCCCAAAGCAATGCCTCCGCTTCCGTCGGACAATTACGGTTGTGCTGCGCAAACTGTTTGAGGAGAGGGTACAGCGTAGGGTCGGCAGTCTGGTAGTCATACCCCATCGCCGCTAATCATTTGTAGCCCCCTCGGGGGCTGAATGGGGGGCTTCAGGGGCTTCCAACACTTCTATCGCTTTCTGCATTCTGCGGATGGTCTCCTCCTTACCGAGGAAGGCGGAGATGTCGAACATACCCGGACCCTTGCCCTCACCGACCAGCGTCAGGCGCCAGGCATTCATCACAGCGCCTAACTTCAGCCCTTGCTTTTCCACCCATGCATGAACCACCTCCTCCTGATGCTCTAATGAGAAGTCATCAAGCTCCTCAAGCACCTTAATAAGCGCTTGCATAGTCTCTGCCGAGGATGTCAATGCTGGAGCATTTGTATCCCCCTCGGGGGACGAAAGGGGGGCTTTTATCCAACGCTTCTTTGCCGTCTTCTCGTCGTACTCGGTGGGAGCCACGAAGAAGAACGAGCAGAGAGGCCACAGTTCCTTGACGAACGAGACGCGGTCCTTCATCATCTCGCAGACCTTCGTCACGCGCTCCAATGTCTCCTGAGGACAGTGCTGCTGCACCTCGGGGAGCCACAGACGGGCTATCTCCTCAGGCGACTTCTTCAGGATATACTCGTGGTTGAACCAGATGCCCTTGTCGTAGGCAAACTTGGCACCGGCCTTCGAGCACTTCGAGATGTCGAACAGCGGCACCAGTTCGTCGAGCGTAAACAGTTCCTGCTCCGTGCCGGGGTTCCAGCCCAGCAGGGCGAGGAAGTTGATGACAGCCTCGGGGAAGTAGCCGTCCTCGCGGTAGCCGCGGCTGACGTCGCCCGTCTTCGGGTCGTGCCACTCCAAGGGGAACACGGGGAAGCCCAGACGGTCGCCGTCGCGCTTCGACAGTTTACCCTTGCCGTCGGGCTTCAGCAGCAGCGGCAGATGAGCAAACTGCGGCATGGTGTCGGCCCAGCCAAAAGCCTCGTAAAGCAGCACATGGAGGGGTGCTGAGGGCAGCCACTCCTCACCACGGATGACGTGGGTAATCTCCATCAGGTGGTCATCTACAATATTGGCCAGATGGTATGTGGGCAACTGGTCGGCACTCTTGAAGAGCACCTTGTCGTCGATGATGTCGGTCTTCACGCGAACCTCACCGCGAATCAGGTCGTTGACCAGCACCTCGCGCCCCGGCTCAATCTTGAAACGGACAACATACTGCTTACCATCGGCAATCAGCTGTTCCACCTCCTCCTTCGGAAGGGTCAGCGAGTTGCGCATCTGGCCGCGAGTATGCGAATCGTACTGGAAGTTCTGAATCTCCTGGCGCTTCTGCTCCAGCTCCTCAGGCGTATCGAAGGCGATGTAGGCCTTGTCGTTGTCAAGCAGCTGCTGCACATACTTCTTATAGATATCGCGGCGCTCGCTCTGCCGGTAGGGACCCTTGTCGCCACCGAACGAGACACCCTCGTCGAACTTGATGCCGAGCCACTTGAACGACTCGATGATGTACTCCTCGGCACCGGGCACGAAGCGGTTTGAGTCGGTATCCTCGATACGGAACACCAAGTCGCCGCCGTGCTGGCGTGCAAACAGGTAATTATACAAGGCGGTGCGGACGCCGCCGATATGCAAAGCCCCTGTCGGACTGGGGGCGAAACGTACTCTAACTCTTCTTTCTGACATCTCTTTTTCGAAATTTTGTGCAAAGATACAAATATTATTTCTTTTTTTCGTATCTTTGCGGCGCAAACTTGATAAAAAATGAAAAATAGACAAATAATAGAGAATATTTACTGGCGTAACCTGCTTGTCAGGGCACTGTTAGTAGCGGGAACTATTTCACTGATTGTGTGGGCTATGCCCCGTGAGAAAGAGGCCAGTTTCAAGGTGGAACCCGGCAAGCCCTGGCGCTATGCCGACTTCACGGCACCTTTCGACTTCCCCATCTACAAGAGCGAGGAGCTGGTCAAGAAGCAGCGTGACAGTCTGCTGAAGACTTTTGAGCCATATTACAATTACAATCAGGAAGTCGGTACGAAGCAACTGAAGCAGTTCAGGAAAGACTATGCCAACGGCATTGCCGGGCTTCCGGTCAACTACACGGGACTGATTACGGAGAAGCTGCAACAGTTCTATACGCAGGGCATCATGAACACGTCCGACTACAACAGCCTGCACGAAGACACTTCGAAAACCATCCGCATCGTCAACGGGAAGACAGCCGTGAGCACACAGGTCAGCCAGATTTACTCCACCGTCGGTGCTTACGAGCAGCTGTTTGTCGATGAACGCCTGGCGGAATACAAGGAACTGCTACTGAAGTGCAACCTGAACGACTACATCATGGCTAACCTCTCGTATGACAAAGAGCGGAGCGAAGCCAGCCAGGATGACCTGATCAACAGCATACCCTTGGCCAGCGGCGTCGCCCAGCGTGGCCAGAAAATCATAGGGCGAGGCGATATTGTCGATGACCACACATACAATATCCTGGAGTCATTCTTCCGCGAAAACGAGCGGCGCCACAAGGACGATGCCAAAATCAGCTACATCATCCTGGGCGAGATACTGTATGTAGGCATCCTGATAGCCTGCTTCACCATCTACCTATGGCTCTTCCGCAGAGACTACTACGACAAGCCCCGTTCGCTGTCGATGCTCTACGCGCTTATCCTGCTGTTCTCAGTGGTAGCCTCGCTGATGGTGACCCACAACGTGCTACACGTCTATATCATTCCCTTCGCGATGGTACCGATATTCATCCGTGTGTTCATGGACTCACGGACAGCCTTCATGGCCCACACCACGATGGTGCTCATCTGTGCCGCCATGCTCCAGCATCCCCTGGAATTCATTGCCGTTGAGGAAGTGGCCGGAGTCGTGGCCATCTTCTCGCTACGCGAACTCAGCAGCCGCTCACAATTGTTCTGGACGGCTGCCCTTATCACAGGCATCACCATACTCACCAATCTGGCTCTCTTCTGGATACGCGACAACGACATTACAAGCATTGACTACAGCGAGTTCAACTTCCTGCTTATCAACGGCCTGCTGCTGTTCTGCTCGTACCCCCTGCTGTATATCATGGAAAAGGCATTCAACTTCACGTCGAATATCACGCTCATTGAGCTGTCGGACATGAACAAGGAACTCCTCCGCCGCATGAGTGAGGTCGCTCCGGGCACTTTCCAGCACTCCATCCAGGTAGGCAACCTGGCAGCCGAGATAGCCCGCAAGATTGATGCCAAGAGCCAGCTTGTACGCACCGGTGCCCTGTACCATGACATCGGCAAGATTACCAACCCCATCTATTTCACCGAAAACCAGGCCGGCATGAACCCCCACGACGGCAAGACCTATATTGAAAGTGCCCAGTTGCTCATCAGCCATGTCACCGAGGGACTGAAACTGGCCGACAAGTACAACCTGCCGCAGGTCATCCGCGACTTCATTGCCACTCATCACGGCCTGGGCAAGACCAAGTATTTCTACATCAAGCAGAAGAACGAGTTTCCCGAGGAGCCCGTCGATGACCTGCTATTCACCTACCCTGGCCCCAACCCGTCAACCAAGGAACAGGCCATCCTCATGATGGCCGATGCCGTCGAGGCTGCCTCGCGCTCAATCAAGGAATATACCGAGCAGAATATCCGCGACCTGGTGAACCGCATTATCGACAGTCAGATGGATGAAGGCTACTTCCGTGAGTGCCCCATTACGTTCCGCGACATCCAGTACGCCAAGACCGTACTCATCGAGAAGCTCAAGACCATCTACCACACCCGCATCAGCTATCCGGAGTTGAAAAAGTAGCGGAAAAAGCTGCACAAACAACATTGGTTTGTGCAGTATTTAAGTCTCTTTAAGTTAACATATCCTAATACCGTGTGCGAAAACGGAGAAAAACCGAACAATAAGCCTACCTTTGCAGCCAAATTATTTAAGAAGTTTTTAGGATATGAACATTTTTCAGAAAAAGCTGGCCGGCGCAGTGCTTGCCGTAACAGCAACCACCGCCCAGGCTGGCGGCATCTTGACCAACACAAACCAAAGTATCGACTTTCTCCGCAACCCCGCCCGCGATGCCGCCATCGGGCTTGACGGTGTCTATTCCAATCCCGCCGGCGTGGCCTTCCTGCCCGAAGGGTTCCATTTAGGTTTCAACTGGCAGTATGCCCACCAAACACGTACCATTACCTCTACCAGTCCCTATTTTGCACTCGGCCGCAAAAACAATGGCCAAAGCACCAAGGTTTTCGAAGGAACAGCCGATGCACCAATCATTCCATCACTGCAAGCTGCCTATAACAAAGGGGACTGGAGCATACAGTTCAACTTTTCAGTACCTGGAGGGGGCGGCAGTTGCGAGTTCGCCGACGGACTGGGCTCGTTTGAGAGCGTCGTCGGCAATATCGCCAACCAACTGAAGCCCTTCGGTGCGAAAGGCTACGATATGGACGGCTACATGCAGGGCCGTCAGTACTACTTCGGATTCCAGGCAGGTGCAGCCTACAAGATTTATGACAACCTCTCCGTCTATGGCGGTCTGCGCCTGTTATACGGCACGGCCACCTATAAGGCTAAGATCAGCAACATCATGGTAAACGTCGGCGACGACCGTTACATGAACTTCGGCAGTTTCCTGCAGACAGCCTCAACCACTGTTGACAACTCCATCGACCAGGTCAATGCGGGCATGGCCCAGTACGAGGCTGCCGGAGCCACCGCCCTGCCTCAGTATGCAGAGCTGGCAGCCACGAAAGCACAGTTGGAAGGTGCAAAGCAGAGCATCGGTTCGCTGCAGAAATACTCACAGGGCGTCAACCTCCTGTGCAACCAGTCGAGCGTGGGCTTAGCACCCGTCATCGGTGTTGACTACAAGACAGGCAACTTCAACTTTGCCGCCAAGTATGAGTTCAAGACCCAGATCCGCATGAAGAACGAATCGACCGTCAACGAAGCAAGTGAAATTGCGGCTGTCAACAAGTTCCGCGATGAGGAGGAGGTGAACGAGGACGTTCCCGCACTGCTGGCTGTCGGCGCCCAGTGGAGTCCCATCAACGATGTGCGCCTGAACGCCGGCTGGCACCACTACTTCGACAAGCAGGCCGACTGGTATGGCGAGGCCCAGGACAAACTCGACCACAACTCCAATGAGTTCCTGTTAGGTGCAGAATGGGATGTCACCGACCGGCTGACCATCTCCGTCGGTGGCCAGCTGACCCGCTACGGACTGACCGATGAGTACATGAACGACATGTCGTTCGTTGTCAACAGCAACAGCATCGGCTTTGGATTCAGCTATAAGGCCACCGACAAGCTGACCCTGAAGGCCGGTTACTTCCAGACCATGTACGACACCTATGACCGTGTGACTTCACGCGAGCCGCTCATCAGTGACTCCTTCACACGTACAAATCGCGTGTTAGGCGTCGGCTGTCAGGTGAATCTGTAAGCTTCGACACCATGCCGAGCTAAGAGCAAGAGGGCGTGCCAAAATCTTGGCACGCCCTCTCATCATTAATTAAGGGGTCTTTTTCCTACAATGGATAAAACGAGAAAGATTTCTTTCTACAACGAATTGAGCAAATTTCACGAATTGCAATTGAAAGTATAATCCGTTATCGTATTATCAGATGCTACGGGGTAATATTAATCCCACAGCAACAGGTCGTCGGTGAGTTCGATGTCCATGTCGAGCTCCTGTTCTATTACCCGTGAGCGGCCGGGAATATCGCCGCCCGTGCCGCCGCCAATCTCACCGTCGATAGTGTAGCTGCCAGCCAGCAGCTGCGTCATGCCATCGACTACTGCAATTTCCATGGATGGGCTGATATATGTCCTTTTCATTTCATTGTCTCCTTTCTTCCGTTGCGTACATAGATTCCTTTCTCTGTTGGCCTGCCGTTGATGCGACGTCCGCTCAGGTCGTAATACGTGCCTGCGGCCTTGTCGTCCGCTGTGGCTGTGGCGGCTATTCCAGTCGCCTCGCCGTCGCCGAGATCCATCACATAGTTCATGCGTGTGCCGCTACCGTCCGTTATCTTGAACCAGGCACGGAAGGCGTTCAGTGTGGCTGCAGCGTCGCTGACGGGGTAATACAGCTTGTTGTCGCCGCCGAGATAGAGGTTCGACGGGTCATCCTTCGTGAGCATTATTGGCGCGTAGATACCCTGGAAGGTCACACCCTGGAAAGTCACGCCGATGGGGTCGCTCTTGCTGATGGTCACGCCAGTAAACTCCGGGTTGGTGATGTTGTCGCCGCTGGCCCATTTCACGATGTACGGCTTCCCGGCCTCGATGCTTGCCACGTTGCTGAAGCTGAGCGTCACGGTGGTGCCGTTGACGGTGGCCCCTGTCAGCTCCTTCACCGTGGCACCCTCCAACGGTGTGCCGCTGAAGCTGCTGACGGCGAACGGCAAACACAGCGTGTTATACTTCCCGTCCTTATACAGCGTGCGGTCCTTCAGCTGTACGGGGCTGTCAGGCGCCTTGCCGTCGAGGGCTGCAAGTGCAGTGCTGTTGTCCTTATTGTCATACAAGAACACCCTGGCTTTTTTCAGATAGCCGCCAGAATTGTAGTGGGCAAAGTCTGCCGTAATGTTACTGCTGTTATATGTCGTGCCATCTTCACCGACGATAGCCGTGCAATCAGTGAACATTTTGCTTCCAGCGGTTACTTTTTCCGTGCTCCATCCGTCACCGGCATAGATAGCCATCAAGCAGGAACAACCGCTGAACATATTACTCATGTTCGTCACATTGTCGGTCTTGAAGCTACTCACGTCAAGGCTCGTCAGGGCAGAGCAATTGTAAAACATCGTAAGCATAGTCGTCACCTTGTCGGTCTTGAAGCCACTCACGTCAAGGCTCGTCAAGCTGGAGCATCCGCGGAACATGAAACTCATGTCGGTCACATTGTCAGTCTTGAAACCGCTTAAGTCAAGGCTCGTCAGACCAGAACAATCGTAGAACATTAAGCCCATGTCGGTTACGTTGTCGGTGTTGAGGTTGCTCACGTCGAGGCTTGTCAGGCCGGAGCAGCCATAGAACATGGCACGCATATTGGTCACATTGTCGGTTTTGAAGTTACTCACGTCGAGACTTGTCAGACCCGAGCAGTTGTAGAACATATTACTCATGTTCGTCACATTGTCGGTCTTGAAGTTGCTCACGTCGAGGCTCGTCAAGGCGGAGCAATTGTAAAACATTGTGAGCATGCTCGTCACTTTGTCGGTCTTGAAACCACTCACGTCAAGGCTCGTCAGGCTGGAGCATCCGCGGAACATAAAACTCATGTCCGTCACATTGTCGGTCTTGAAACCGCTCAAGTCAAGGCTCGTCAGACTTGAGCAGTCGTAGAACATGGCGTACATGTTGGTCACATTGTCGGTCTTGAGGTTCTCTATACCTGTGATGGTTGTCAATTTTGAGCAACCATAGAACCAGTAGGCGGTGCTGGTCAGTTGTTCATAGTCGGCAAATGATTTGTCGAATATGACCGTAGTTAGACTCGAGCGTTTGTTAGAAGGAACCCTTTCTGCTGCTACACAGCCATATCGGGCGTTGTCATCATAATAATAGGTCATCGTGGCACCGTCATCACTGAACATTCCGTATGCAAAAGGTATGTATTTTCCTGATGAGGTCAGATAACCTGGGCTATCAACTCCGCCGTCAATGCAAGCGTAGATTTTATCGGTGTACAACTCATCGTGTGTTGTTCCCTGTCCTCCCACAATGTTAGCACACTTATCAAACATGCCACTGCTTTTGGTTACCTGCCCAGTTATCCATCCACTGCTCACATAGATAGTCTTTAGGTTGGCACAGTTGTAAAACATGTTTTCCATATCAATTACTGAATAGGTGAAGAAGCTGCTCAAGTCAAAACTCGTCAGTTTGGAACAGCCGTAGAACATGCTATTCATGTTCTTAACTTTGTCGGTCTTGAAGCCGCTCACGTCAAGGCTCGTCAGCCTGGAGCACCACTTAAACATGGAACTCATGTTCGTCACCTTGTCGGTCTTGAAGCCGCTTAGGTCTAAGCTCGTCAGGCTGGAGCAGTGAAAGAACATATTTTCCATGCTCGTTAAGTTATCGGTCTTGAAACCGCTCAAGTCGAGGCTCGTCAAGGCAAAACAATTGTAAAATATCCCAGTCATGTCCGTCACCTTATCAGTCTTGAAACCGCTTAAGTCGAGGCTCGTCAAGGCGGAACAATTGTAAAACATCCATGTCATATTCGTCACGTTGTCGGTCTTGAAGCCGCTCAAGTTCAAGTTCGTCAGGCTGGAGCAGTCATGGAACATACTTTTCATGTTCGTTACGTTGTCGGTCTTGAAACCGCTCACATCGAGGCTCGTCAGGTTGGAGCAGGCAGCGAACATCTCGCACATATCCGTCACGTTGTCTGTTTTGAAGTTGCTCAGATCAAGGCTCGTCAGGCTGGAGCAGCCAGAGAACATGGCATCCATGCCCGTCACATTGCCGGTCTTGAAGTTGCTCACGTTGAGGGTCGTCAGGCTGGAACAGTTAGAGAACATGAAACCCATGTTCGTCACATTGTCGGTATTGAATCTACTCACGTCAATACTCGTCAAGTTGGAGCAGCCACTAAACATCATTCTCATGCTCGTCACGTTGCTGGTCTTGAATCCGCTCACGTTGAGGTTTGTCAGCTTGGAGCATCCGACGAACATGCTGTTCATGTTCGTCACGTTGTCGGTATTGAATCTACTCACGTCAATACTCGTCAGGCTGGGGCAGAAAGAAAACATGTAGCCCATGTCAGTCACGTTGTCGGTGTTGAGATTTTTAATACCCGTGATGGTTGTCAAATTATAGCATCCATAAAACCAGTACGCGGTGCTGGTCAGCGATGTGCAGTCGGCGAATGAGCTGTCGAACACCACGGTGGTGATGCTGGAACGCTGATCGTACCAACTTGTGTTAGGTATCAAAGTCCACCCGTCTAATATAAACGGACCAACGCTCATGCCACCCCGTTCATCTTTCTGAGTATCGTAGTAGAAAGTGAGCAGGGTATTGTCGTTGCTCAGCACTGCGTATGGCTCCTGCGCCTGCACAGAGGTGACGGTCATCAGCATGGCTGCCAATGAGAATAATACTTTAGTCAGTAAAAGTTTCTTCATTTCCTTTTGTTGTTAATGGAAACGAAAAAGGCGTGCAACTATTCGGTGCTTATTCTCATTCTTCGGTTACCGGCAAGTACCTATACGCTAAACAAGCAAGAACAGTTCACGCCCCTAACGGACGTGAACCTTCTGAACTGCTTGCTCTCAGCGTTGAATATTTTGCCGGTATTCAAGAATGAGAGAGACAAGAGCAGAAAGCTCATGTATCTAATAAGACTGTCGCGCTCGACCTTACGGTCGCTTTGCGCTTAGCAAAGAACGCGATTGACGACGCACATTTCCGCTTCGCGGTTTGTAATAAATGATTGTCTCGTCTGGGCTGTCGCCCAACCTTTTCTTAGCCTTGGCATGGTGCGAACAAGTTCGGCACTGCCGGCGGCTCACGAAAACGTTCCCTTGGGAGTGCCCCGCTGAGCGTGGCTGTGGCTCCCCTTTGCTGGTCAGTACTGTCTGTTTCTTGCTTCTATTTTTTATGTTAGTTACTATCGCTTGTCTGTTGCATTGTTCTAAAATAGATATCTCTCTGCTGCCCCAAACTAAGCGACTGATATTATCGGCGGCAAAGGTAATCAAAAAGTTCCTCTAATTCTTCAAATGATAATTGTTTACTCTTCTATCCTACAACTAAAGAGAATCGCAATCCCAGCGCATTTGCAATAAGCATGAACGTGGAAAGCTGCATGTCCGTCTGACCTTGCTCAAGCGATGATATATACTCACGCTTCTTGCCAATACGCTCACCCAACTGCTGCTGAGTCAGTTTCTGGCGCTTACGCTCGTCACGCAACAATTCGGCATAATACCAAGCCTTGGCCTTAGCCTCGAACTCCACACGGCTGGGCGATCCGGCAGGACCATACTTTTCGTCAAGACTGGCATAGTATTCGTCGTACTCCACAGAGTGGATAGTTTCCCTTATGTCATCGTTCATGCTGCAAAAGTAACATATTTATTCCGATTTTCCAAATAATATGAAATAAAAAATGTGACCTTCAGTTGAAAGAAAAAGAGAGTTTTTGTTCTGTTTCGCTATTTTATTCGTCAAAAATTCGGCTGCAAGGATATTTTTTCGTACCTTTGCAGCCGAATTCATATAACATAGACAAACCATGACCAAGAAGTTATTCATCTTTACGGCAGCCCTCGCCTTGACGGCGACGGCTCAGGCCGGTGGTCTGATGACCAACACCAACTATCACATTGCCTTTGACCGCATGATGGCACGGGGTGCCTCAATGGAGATTGACGCCGCCTACTCGAACCCTGCCGGACTGGCGTGGGGCTATGACGGTTTCCAGATGTCGCTCGACTTCCAGAAACCTTGGCAAAACCGCGACATCGAAGCCTCTGTACCAGGTTATCTGGGTTCTAATTTCAACCAAAAATACAACGGTAAAGCCTCTGCCCCCATTGTACCGGCCTTGTTTGCTGCCTATAAGAAAGACAACATCGCCCTGTCGGCCATGATCGGCATTGTTGGTAGCGGTGGATTTGTGAAATACGAAGAGGGCATCCCTATGTTTGAAGTGCCTCTGAAAGCCATGCTCGCACAGAAAGGTATGATGCCAGGTAATTACAAGTATGACTCAGAGATGAAGGGCAAGCAGTATATCTATGGCGGACAGCTGAACTTGACATACAAGGTCAATGACAATTTCTCTGTGGCTGCTGGTATGAGAGCCAACTACTACGATGGCTACAATCGCGGGCATGTGCTGGCAGAAATGCCCGATAATAGTTCTGTGGCTCCTGGCGACCTCATCAACCTGCAGCTCGATTGTATCCAGCGCGGCTGGGGTTTTGCTCCCATCGTCAGCGCCAACTATCATAATGGTCCGCTCACCGTTGCTGCCCGCTATGAGTTCCGCACGAAAATCTCTACGGAGAACGACACGCGCACCCTCTCTGCCCGTATCCGCAATACTGATCCTGCCACAGCTTACGTACTGCCTTATATCGAAGGTGACTTAGCACTCCAGCAGTTTGGCGACAAGGTGGCCGCCTATCAGGATGGTGCAACCACACGCTACGACATGCCTGCCCTGCTTTCTGTTGCCGCCGGTTACGAGTTCACTCCCCAGCTCCGTGGCACCCTTGAGTATCACTTCTTCGACGACAAAAACGCTAAAATGGCTGGTGACCGTCAAGACGAGCTTACTCACGGCACCCACGAAATCCTGGCTGGCGTTGAATACGACATCAACGACAAGTTCACTGTCAGCTGTGGCGGTCAGCGTACTGACTACGGACTCTCCGACGGTTATCAGCAGAACACCTCCTTCGCCTGCGACAGCTACTCCATCGGACTGGGCGGTGCATGGAACATCAACGAGAAGGTTCGCTTGAATGCCGGCTACTTCATCACTATCTACAGCGACTACACGAAGACGGCTGCTTACGGTCAGGAGACCTTCTCACGTACCAATAATGTTATTGGCCTCGGCATCGACTACAAATTCTGATACTATGGTAAAGTCCGTTAACGACAGGCTGTCAGACCTCCGCGAGGTGATGCGCCGCGAGCATCTCGCCGCGTTTATCTTTCCCAGCACCGACCCCCATCAGGGGGAATATATTCCCGACCACTGGAAAGGCCGTGAGTTCATCTCGGGCTTCAACGGTTCGGCGGGTACGGCTGTAATTACACTCAGCAGTGCTGCCCTGTGGACGGACTCGCGTTATTTCATCGCCGCCGAAGAGCAGTTGAAGGGTACGGAGTTCCAGCTGATGAAGCTGAAGATAGAAGGCACGCCGACCATTCCACAGTGGATTAACAGCCAACTTTCAAACGCCGGCTCCCAGTTTACAGAAGTAGGTATTGACGGCTGGTGCAGTTCGGCCAATAGCGTCAAGGAGCTGATTGCCGACCTGCGCCGTGAGGGCGGTCTGACGTTGCGCACCAACCTGGACCCGCTGAAGCTCATCTGGCGCAACCGTCCGGCCATTCCCGAGAACCCATTGGAAATCTACCCGCTGGAATATGCCGGCGAGACGACCCACGACAAGATTGCCCGCATCCGCAAGGCTCTTCGCGAGAAGCATGCCGACGGCATGCTGATGTCGGCACTCGACGATATCGCCTGGACGCTGAACCTGCGCGGCACCGATGTCCACTGCAACCCGGTTTTCGTTTCCTACTTGCTGATTTCTTCGAAGGACGCCACCTTATATATAAATAAGATAAAGCTGACACCCGAGGTTTCAGCCTACCTGCAGGCCGAAGGGATTAAGGTGGACAGCTACGAGAATGTCGTGAAGGGGCTGAAAGACTATTTCGAGTACAACATCCTGCTAGATCCCGACGAGGTGAACTACACGTTGTACAAAACCGTCACACGCGAGATTGTCGAAGCAGAGTCGCCTGTAAAACGGATGAAAACCATCAAGAACACCACCGAAATAGCGGGTTTTAGGAATGCGATGCTGAAAGACGGCATCGCACTCGTGAAATTTCTAAAGTGGCTGATTCCTGCCGTAGAAGCCGGTAAACAGACAGAAATCTCCATCGACAAGAAACTGACATCGCTACGTGCTGAACAACCGCTTTACCGTGACATCTCGTTCGATACCATCGCCGGCTACGGAACACATGCAGCAATCGTCCACTATGAGGCAACGCCCGAAACCGATATTCCCCTGGAACCACACGGTTTGCTGCTGCTCGACAGTGGTGCCCAATACTTGGACGGAACAACAGACATCACACGCACCATTGCCCTCGGTCCTCTTACCGATCAGGAGAAGCTTATTTACACATTGGTTCTGAAAGGACATATCCAAATAGAACTATGCAAGTTCCCCAGCGGAGCCAGCGGCACCCAGATAGACATCCTTGCCCGCAAAGACATGTGGCGCTACGGACTGAACTACCTGCACGGTACAGGGCACGGTGTAGGCACCTACCTGAATGTCCACGAGGGGCCTCACCAGTTCCGCATGGAGTGGAAGCCTGCTCCGTTAGTAGCCGGCATGACCATTACCGACGAACCAGGCATATACCTTGAAGGACGCTGCGGCGCACGTACGGAAAACACGCTGCTCATTGTACCCTACAAGGAGACAGAGTTCGGCCGTTTCCTCGGTTTCGAACCACTGACGCTCTGTCCCATTGACAAGCGTCCCATCGTCCGTGAGATGATGACACAGGAAGAAACAGACTGGCTCGACCAGTACCACCAGATGGTATATGACCGCCTCGCTCCACACCTTGACGAAGGTGAATGTGAATGGTTGCGCTTGGCGACGGCTCCACTATAAGGCATAATCCCCCACGAAGATAGGATATGTATATTTTTGATATAAAACGATACGCCATCAACGATGGGCCGGGAATCCGTACCACACTCTTTTTGAAAGGCTGCCCGCTACGATGTGTGTGGTGTCACAACCCTGAGGGCTGGACACCACGACCGCAGGTTCTCTACAAGAAGAGCAAGTGCATCGGTTGCCGGACGTGTGTAGAGGCATGTCCTCAGCATGCTCTGGAACTGTCGCCTGACGGTATCCGGATGGCTGAGAACTGCACCCTCTGCGGCATGTGTACCGAAGTGTGCCCCACCACCGCACTGGAGATGTGCGGCGGTGAGTACACCATGGAGGAACTGATGGAGGAGGTGGAGAAAGAGCGTACCATCATGGAGGACAGCGGCGGCGGAGTGACGCTCTGTGGCGGCGAACCGCTGATGCATCGAGACCATACGTTGGAACTGCTTCGCGAACTGGGCAGACGAGGATTCCATCGCACGGTAGATACGACACTCTACGCCTCTCAGGAGACGGTGATGAAGGTGGCCGGCGAATGTGAACTGATGCTTGTAGATATCAAGTTGATGGACTCTGAGAAGCACCGCCGCTACACGGGAGTTCCCAACGAACAAATATTACAGAACATCTGCCATATAGCAGAGGCCGATAAGGACTTTTTCATCCGCATACCCCTCATCGAAGGCATCAATGCCGATGAAGAGAATATCGAGGCCACTGCCTGTTTCCTCGAAAAACTGCCTTGGCAGCGCAAGACAGTAAACCTGCTGCCCTATCACGACGTGGGCAAGGACAAGCACCGCCGCATGTGGAACACCTATAACCCAGAGTCCATCCCAATGGACACTCCGTCGGAAGAAACGCTGAAACGGTGTACAGCACAACTTGAAAGACACGGTCTTCAGGTCATCATCGGCGGTTAACCCTATTTATAACGGATCAACATCGTAATAGACCTGCAGGGAGGCGTAGCGCTTGTCCTGCAGCATCTGTTGCTGGGCAAGCTTCAGGTAACGCCGCACCTCGGCCATGTTGAGCTGGGGTTCCAGTTTGAGCACAAGCTTACGGATGCAGAGCGCCTTTACGCGGGCTATACCTGGCTTATCTGGACCAAGGACACGGCCCCCGAACCATTGGCGCAGGCGGAAGCCCAGCTCTTGGGCAGCTGTCTCTACGAGAGCATCACTACGATGCTTCAGATAAACATCGATAAGCCGATAGTAAGGCGGGTAGCGGAACTCCTGCCGCTCGGCACAGAGTGACTGATAGAGCGCGGCGAAGTCATTATGGACGACCTGCCGGATGACTGGCAGATTCGGCTGGCGGGTCTGCAGGATGACAAGTCCCCGCCTGCCCTTACGACCGGCACGCCCGCTGACTTGCGACATCATCATAAAAGCATGCTCGTAGGCACGGAAGTCTGGGTAGTTTAGCATGGTGTCGGCATTGAGGATGCCTACAACGCTGACACGGTCGAAGTCGAGACCCTTTGAAATCATCTGCGTACCAATGAGCAGGTTGGTACGCCCGGCGGCAAAGTCACTGATGATACGGTCGTAGGCATGACGGGTACGGGTAGTGTCGAGGTCCATCCGGCTGATGCGAGCCTCGGGGAAAATGTCACGTACCTGGTCTTCTATCTTCTCCGTGCCATAGCCACGTGTCTGCAGTTCGGTACTGCCACAGGCAGGACACTCCACAGGCACCTGATAGACAGCTCCGCAATAGTGGCATGTCAACTGGTTCAGCTGCCGGTGAAGGGTGAGTGACACATCGCAGTTCTGGCAGTGGGGCACCCATCCGCACGTCTTGCACTCAATCATCGGTGCATAGCCCCGACGGTTCTGGAAGAGGATGGCCTGTTCGCCGCGTTCGAGGGCTTCACGGACACGGGTCAGGAGCAAAGGCGAGAAAGGGCCGTTCATCATCTTGCGCCGGGCAAGGTCAGCTGTATCGACCACTTGTATCTCGGGCAGTTCGATGCCTTCATGGCGGCCGGTCAGCTCCACCAGTCCGTATTTCCCCGTCCTCGCATTATGATAGGACTCCATCGAGGGGGTGGCAGTCCCCAACAGGACTTTTGAGCCAAGCATGATGGCCACACTCCGGGCATGGTAGCGTGGCATAGGATCCTGCTGCTTGAAGCTGGTCTCGTGCTCCTCATCGATAATGACGAGACCGAGGTTCTGGAAAGGCAAGAAGACTGCACTGCGGGCTCCAAGGATAACATCGTAGGGATGGCCGGAGAGCTGTTTACGCCAGATTTCCACGCGTTCAGCATCTGAGTATTTGGAATGGTAAATACCTAATCGGTCACCGAAGACACGGTGCAGACGTTCCATCATCTGGACGGTCAGAGCAATCTCCGGCAACAAATAGAGCACCTGACGGTGCTGGTCTATCTCGCGCTGAATAAGGTGAATATATATCTCCGTTTTACCCGAAGAAGTAACGCCATGAAGCAATGTTACATTCTTCTTCAGCAATGAAAATAGTATCTCGTTGTAGGCTTTCTCCTGTATGGGCGACAGTTTCTTGATATTTTCCGGATGAGGTTCACCACCATGATTCAGGCGCCCCACCTCCACCTCATAGGTCTCAAGTATTCCGCGTTTGATGAGCAATCCTATGGTTTGCAGCGTATGTCCCTCGTTAAGCAATTCGTCACGGGTCAGTTCACCGCCCATCCCATGATCCCAGCCAGAGAGAGCAAGATAGTCAGTGAAGGCTTTCAGCTGCTTTGTCGCACGCTGTAACATATTAAGCGCAACATGGAGTGCCGTCTCGTTCCTATAAGGTTCCGTCAGTCGGATATAGGTCTCTGTCTTCGGACGGTAACCGTCCTCAGCCTTCAGTCCTGCGGGTAAAGCTGCCTTATAGACCTCGCCGACAGGAGACATATAGTAGTCAGCTATCCACTGCCACAACTTCAACTGCTGGGGCAACAAGATGGGCTGGGTGTCCATGGGCTGCAGGATGTCCTTAACCTCGTAGCCCTCAGGTTGGCGGTCATGCGAATTGGCAACGATACCCACATACTGCTTGTTACGCCCGAAAGGCACGAGCACACGGATGCCTATCTTCACCTGTTGCTGCCACTGCTGGGGTATGGAATAGGTAAAGGTGCCGTCGAGCGGCAACGGGAGGATGACATCGGCGAAGTTCAAGGCTGTTCAGAAATAATAAGACACGGCGACATGCCATGCGTTGGTTTTCGACTTGGCACGCTCCCAGGTGGTGTTCCTCAGTTCCGACCCCAGTCTGTCCCATGTGAAGTCAGCCGTCTTCCCCGCCGGTATGTTATAGTACACGCCAGCCTCCAAATGGCCACCAATAGTGACCCCCATTCCCAGGTTGAAACTGATCATCGTGTTCTGCAGCGAGTACTGGTTGTTGTTATTGTCCTTGTCCTTCCAATAGAAGATGTCGTCGCCGATATTGAAACTGAACTGCGGTCCGATGCTGGCAAAGATGCCAACCACATCACCTACTCCGACACCATAACGGGCATTGACAGGCAGCAACAGGCTCTTCTGTCCCATCGTCTCGCCCGCTACCTTCAGGTCACGCTTGCTATAGAGCAGTGCCACATCAAGGTCCATTCCCGTCAGCGGCAGGTCTATCCGCAGGGTGGGTCCCACATAGAACCCGGCACGGTTGGACTCCCTCAACGCATTGGTATTGAAGTTCATCTCGGTCAGTTCAAAACCGCCCCTGAAGCCAAAGCCAACCAAATTCTCCGACCATAGCGGCACGGTCAACACGACCGATAGCAAAAGAACAAACAGCCTCCTTCTCATTTTCCTTGCACCTTAGCTCATCAATGTCTCTGACGACGCACCGACACACGGGCTGCAGCCGGACTGCTGGACGATGCCGATGATGACGACTTCGTGCGGCGGCTGGCCTTTTCGGTCTTGGTCTTCGCACGGCGCTCCTTCTTGGTCTTCGTCTTCACGTCAGCCTTGGCATCAGCCACAGAGTCGAGCGAGTCACGCTTCTGTTTGTCACCGAAGATATTATTCTTGAAGGCTTCCAGCTCGGCCTCGATGCGCTTCTGTTCATCCGATAGTTTGGTAGAGTCACCGCCTGAGAGTTGGGCCAGCGTCTTGCCCAGCATGTTGTTGGTCTTATAGATCTTGCCCTTATACTTATTCAGCGTGAAGTAGTCATCCATCGACATGACAGCGGCATTGTTCACATTAGAGGTCATGATAGTCTGGCGGCTCAGGAACGGTTCCAGGTCACTGTACTTAATCCAGAACAGCGGGTACTGGGCAGCCTCACCGCCGAAATCATCCTCACGCAACATGACAGGACAGAGGGCCAGCACCTTGATATGGAACGTGGAGTTGGCCTGGTCATAGTAGGCACTCTCCTTGAGGAAGTACTTCAGCACCTCCTGCGAGGGGATGTCGCTGTTGTCAACCTTCAATTTGCCGTCCTGCTCCTCGTAGAAGATATGGAAATTGTCGAGCACGGTCTTCAACTTCACCTTGGCGGCATCCGAGAAATCATCATTGCCGTCATTGGCCACCGAGTACTCATAGACGGGAATGTATCCGTTCTGTACAAGTTTGAAAATATAGGTAAACAGGTTCATCTGCTTGCCCTGAGGCTGCACAGGATAGTACAGACCGGCGTTGGCATCGTCATTGAGGTCCAGTTCGCGGTAGATGTCGCGGCGCCACACCACGTCCTCCGGCATGTCCAAGGCTACGGGGTAGCTGATCTGCATACGGCGTGTCATGCCCTGCTGGGTCTGCGTGCCCTGTTTTTTTTGCTGCTGGGCCTGCTGCGTCTGCTGCACGCGGCTCTTCTTCGGCTGTGCCTGCGCTTCGCTAAAGAATAATGAACAGTGAATAAAGAATAATGCCAAGAGCACTATCCATCGTTCGTTCAATTTCAGCTTATCTGTTCTCATATCTCTTTTCTCCTTTATTAATTGTAACTTATTCTTTAGGGGGAAGCCCGTTATTTCACAATGATTTCCATTGGATTCTGCAATGTTCGCTGTATGCCGTCGGGACCGATAGCGACAACACGCGAGATGTAGAAACGGCGGTTACGGTTCAGCTTGCGGAAGGTATCCTTCTGACGCTCCGAAAACTGTGCGCCGTTGCTGGCCATCGGAACGGCGTTACCCATGTTGTCGAAGAACACCGTCTCGAACGACACGACCTTGAACGTAATATCGAGGATGCCGTCATCGATGGCGGCACCGATGCCGTCAATGCCCATCAGGCTGCCCTTGGCCAGCCCGCCGCCCTTGAAGCGGTTGGGATTGCCCTGCTCGTCCTTCATGGCAATGAAGGGTGTCGGGTCGGGCAGCTTGCGTACACGGAAGGTGAACTGTCCCATCTGCTGCGGACGGCCGGTATTGGTCGAGGTGACGGTGATGGTGACGTTCTCGCCCACCTTCGACGGTCGGGCGATGTACTTGCCGGGGCCAGTGGGTTGCAGTGTGCCGCCACCGCTCATCGATGCCTGGATTTTGTTCAGAGGCACCCCTGGCACGGATACGCTGATGGGGTTCGAGTAACCGGCGTAGAGCATGTTCATCAGGTCGGCGCTGACCGTTGCCGACGGATCGACGACAGTATATTTCTGCGAGAAGTCACGGCGTATCTTGTCGCCGTTGCCGTTCACTGTCTCAATATATCCAGCCAGCGTAAAGTCTCCCGTTGAGCCGCAGACACGCTCATAGACATTATCACGCAGCGTCACTTTCTGGTTACCGATATAGATTTCCGGCACCTGCGTGGTATCGACGGCAGCCATCACAATCTTGGCAGAGAACTTGTCGCCACGTACGATGGTCTGCGAATTGGGTATCACAAATGCCTCCAACAGGTTCACGCGAATGTCCTTCACGTCGATGTTCTGAACCAGTGTGTGGAGCACCTCCTTCTCGGCGTTGCGTACGTCACCCTGCAGTTTCGACAAGATGGTGACGGCAGCAATGGCCGGCATGGACTCAAACTGCGTCTCCTGCCAGTTTTTGCCCAACGTGCGTTTCTTGGCCGATACGGCAGTGGTCAGGTCGTTGGCTATATTACGCTGCTTCGCCGTATCGGGAATCATTTTCAGGATGCGCTCGCGATAGGAGTCGATAGCTTTTTTCAGAGCCTCGCCGCGACCGCGTCCTGGTGCCAGCATAACCTGATTGGAAGCCTCAAGGTCTTCTTGATTCTCCAGATTGTCGGGGTTGCCGTCCTGACCGTCGGCCTCGTAGGCAATGGCCTGTTTCAGTTCGGCGGCAAAGTTGTAGAGCGAGTCACTCATCTGACGCACCTGTTGTGCTTTCTCATACCATTCGCGCACTTTCTGGGGGTTGGCCTTCATCTGCTGTTCGAAAGCTTCGTAGATGGCCTGATTATCCTTGATGGCGTTGTCGGTCGTTCGGCCTATGCTCTCGCCCACGATGGCAAAGCCGTTGAGCACCTCGTTCGAGACGTTCAGCGCAAGCATGGCCATCAAGACGACGTACATCAGGTTGATCATCTTCTGGCGCGGGGAGACCGGTCTTTTCTTTATTGCCATAGTTTTCTGATGGGTCTTATGGGACTAATGGGACTAATGGAGCCACTAGGGGGCTTATGGGGCCACTGGGGGCTTGGGCATATTGACTGTCATAGCCTCAATCATACGGGCGTAAATCTTGTTAAGCTCGGCAATCTGGTCGGCCATGCGACGTGTCTGCTCGTTAATCTCGTCAATGGTGCCAATCTGCTGGCTGGCACCCTTCAGCTGCATCTCATAAATCTTGCAGATGCCCGTCAGCGTGCGGTTCAGGTTCTCCATTTCCTCGCTGTCGCGGGTCAGGCGCTCACTCTGCTCAGCCACCTTCGAGAGCATCTCTGTCAGACGTTTCAGTTCGTCAACATAGTTGGCGGTAGCCTCCTCTAATTCGGGGTTCACCTCAGGCACAGGCGAAATCACCGTACCGCCGGCCATCGTCGTTACCGACGAAGCTACGGCTGCAATGGCCTCGGTATCGACAGTAGGAGTAGTAGCCCCCCCTACGGCCCCCGAGGGGGCTTCATTACCTGTAGGCATGTCACCGCCACCGATGACACCGGTACCACCGCCGATGACACCGGTACCACCGCCGATGACACCAGTACCACCACCGATGACACCAGTACCGCCACCGATGACACCAGTACCGCCACCGATGACACCAGTACCGCCACCGATGACAC
>CAMHNI010000032.1 GCA_946186505.1 uncultured Prevotellaceae bacterium
AGACGCTGACGTCGATGGTGCCGCGGTCAACTTCGGAGATGACGAGTGCCTTGCGGTCTAAGGTCGGCATCATCTGCGATCCGAGCCAGGCACCTGCGCCGAGCACCGCTACCGCGATGGCAACGGCCACGGCAGCGCGACGGAATTTGCGCCGGCGTTGTTCACTGACAGGTATCGCCCTGTCCATCGTCTGATTATCGTTCTTCATATATCTAATGTTCAATGTTCAATAGTCAATGTTCAATGTTCAATGAGACGTTCTACATCTGCACTGAGGTCGCAGCCGCGCTCGAAGTCCCAGAGGGCGATGCTGCGGAGCTGATAGTAATAGTACCAGTAGTTGAAGAGCTGCTGGATGCGGTTCTGGCGGGCCTGATCCTTGGACTTTTGCGCATCAGAGAGTTCGAGGGTCGAGATGCTGCCGATCTTGAACGTCTCAACGTTGTTGTGGTAGCGGCGGCGGGCGATGGTGTCGGCCTCACAGGCGATGCGGAGTTGCTCGGCCTGATTGTTGAACTGTTCAGTGAGGATGAAGATGTTCTGGCGGAAGTCCTGTGCCTGCTGGCGGAGCTGGCCCTGTACGATTTCGCGGTTCGACTCGGCCATGCGGCGCTGCCCTTTGCGTTTGCCCCAGTCGAGCAGGGGGACGGTGATGCCCACCTGTACCACCTCGTTGCTCAACAGGTCACGGTAAGCACCACGCATGTTGTCGGCGGTGCCGGTGTAGCCGACCTGGGCGTATAGGTTGATGCTCTGGCGGTTGGCACGGGCGGATGCCACGGCGTAGTCGGCCTCCATCTGGCGGCGGCGCATAGTGGTGGCCTGGGCGTTGTTGCGGAGGGCGTGGTTTAGCACATCATCATAGTTAAGGAGCATCTGAGGAACATTTTCCGGCACCGACGGCTCGATGTCGGCTTCCACGTCGAGGAATGAGCGGAGGGCAAACTGGCTGGCCTTCCGCGAACTCTCGCTGTTGGTGAGGGCGCTGCGTGCGGTGAGCACGTCAAGGCGCAGCTGCAGCACGTCGTTCTGGCTGATAGTACCCATCTCGCGCTTGGCCAGTGCCACTTCATAGAGTTTCTCGGCGGTCTGCAGGTTCTGTCGGGCGATATTTACTCTTTCGCCAGCCAGCAGGAGGTTGAAATAGAGGCTGATGGCCTGCATGGCCACCTGCTCGGTCTCGGTGAGGAAACGGGCCTGCGCCTCGCGGTAGCGTAGCGGCTCGATGCGGCGGTCCCACTTCAGGTGGTTCACGCTGAAGAGCGGCTGTGAGAGGGTGACAGCGACGGGCAGCGACATGAACTGATTGCCTGTACCGCCGCTGCCCGACTGGTGCAGATAGTCGAGCGATGACTCCACGGAGAGTGTGCCGCCCGTGGGCCATAGCTTCTGCGTGATGTTCACGGCACCATCAAGCCCGAGGTAGTCGTTGCGCACGAACGACAGTCCGCCGTCGGCCTGCTGGTACGAACTGTAGCGCTTGTTGTACGAAGGCAGCGTGCCCGACAGCAACACCTCCGGCAGCAAGTCGGCACGGTAGCTGCGCCACTGCCAGTAGGCCGAGCGCAATTCGCCGAGGGCTACGGCGGCGTCGATGCTCTGGCGACGAGCCATCGTAATGCACTCGTCGAGCGTCAGGCGCAAAGTATCGGATTGCCCAAAGACTTCAAGTGGCAACAATACCAGGCAGAAACATACAAATTTATTCATGGCGCAGGGCTTCAACTGGTCGTTTATACATGGCGATGAACGTAGGTACGACCATGCCAAGGGTGACGATGGCGAGGAGGATGAGGTACTGGATGACGCAGATGATGAGATAGTGTAGCCCGAAACTGTTCACCCAGTCGGTTTCATGGCCAGTTCCACTTATGGTGAATCCGTGAGCGAGGCCGACGTTCATGGCAAACTGTAGCCAGATGATCTGGCCGATGACAGCGGCGATGAACGTCAGCAGGGCGGCTTCGCGCCAGAGCATCCAGAAGATGTGGCGCCGCTTGGCTCCGAAACTGCGCATGATGCCGATGTCCTCCGTGCGCTTGCGGATTTGAAGCCAGAAGGTGCCGAGGGTACCGAGGATGACGTTCAGCAGCAACAGGGCGATGAAGGTTCCCATGACGGAGAGCTGCATGCTGATGTCCAGTGACCATAAATTGCGCTCGTAGTCGTTATATGTATTGACAGAGCCAAGGCCATAATTGCCTGTCAGGAGGGCGAGCTGCGCGTCCTGTTCGCCCATCTTGATGACGAAAGCAGTAGCGTCGGCCTCGGGACGCAGGCGGATGAGCATTTTTGTATTGGTGCTGGCCAGAGCAGTGCGACGGGTGAGGATAATGTAGCTGTAGCGTTCGTTGGGACGCAGGCGGAAGTCTTCAACGACGCCTGCAACGGTATAGCGGGCTACGACCTTCCGGCCTTGGGCCAGGGCAGGATCGCTGTAGTCGTTTTCTACAATGCGTCGGCCAACGGCCTGGTCGGTGCCGAAGAGGGCGAGGGCCATAGAACGGGTGATGACAGCACCATCTTCTGGGCATTCTTTACTGAGGATGTCGGCAGAGGGGCTACCAGTGACGGGTGTGAGGCCGATGGTTTCGAAGAACTGCTCTCCGAGGATGAAAGCCTCCTGATAGGCACCACAGCTACGAGTGGTGTCGGCTTCAGCGCAGTAGTTGCGGAGGTAGTAGCCTGCATAACTGTCGAGGAAACCTGCGGACTGGACTTCGGGGAGGGCACGGACTTTGTCGCGAAGGGCGGAGAGGTTGGCGAGAGCATGCATGGCTTCGCGCTCTTCAAGAGAGAGGCGGGCGGTGTCGGCCTCGGTGAAACCATTGGGAATGGAGCCTGGATGCTCAATGGGCTTGGCGTTGTTGGAGAAACCCACCGTTCCCACCAGTAGATGGTCACGCTCGAAGTCACCGGAGGGGCGGCAGAGGTAAGTATCATAAGTGGTGACGACGAAGTAGTCGAGCAAATAGAAGCTAAGCACTGCTACGAGGGCTATCTCTATCACTATCCAAGCGTTCTGGCGGCGATGTGCCCAAAAGTTCTTGAGGGTTTGGTTCATCTTTTCTGATTTAGGGATTCGACAATCGGTTTGCGGAGCGAGTGCCATGCGGGCAGCAGGGCGGCCATCAGGTTGAGCACGGCGCAGCAGAGGAAGGCAACAAGGAAGAGTGTCGGCGTGAAGAACATCCGGAAGTCGAGGCTCATGTCGTTGCTTACCCGACTGAGTCCATTGAACATATTGTGGACTAGCTCGGTTTCGCTGATGGCAGTAATAAAAAGCCACGACAGCAACCAGCCGACGATGCCGCCGAGAAGTGTCAGCACAAGATTCTCATGGATGACCTCGTTCAGCAGTGTGTGCCGCTTGCCGCCGAATGCCTTGCGGATGCCCATCTCGGCGCGGCGAGCCTCCATGCGGTTCGACATCAGTCCACTCAGGTTGATGGCGGGTAACAGCAGGAACAGCAACATCAGCAGCGCAGGTGGCATCAGTTCCTTGGCTTTCATCGCGAGGTTCTGACCATCGGCGTGGCTGAAAAAGTTCAACTTATTGAAGAAGTGCGTGTCGGCGTCAATCCGCCACTCTCCCCAATCTTTGCCAAGTTGCGTGTTCATCACGGCGTTGTATTGTCTTCGCAGCGGCTCTACCTCGTCGAGGAAGTCCTCGCGGCTGTAGCCCTCGCGCAACAGTAGCCGCACGTTGAGTTGGCCGGAGTAACTGATTTGGTCGATACATTGGTCTGGATTCGAGTAATCGCCGACTTCGACTGAATAGGGAATGTAGATGTCGGCTGCGACATTCTCCATCAACGTACTCACCGCCTTGATTACTCCTGTGACGCGGAATGAGTGGGAGCCGCTGCTGTCGTCGATGCTCACATGTGTGGCATCGCCTATCTGCTCGGCCACCTTGTCGGTGATGACGCATACGCGCTCGCCTTGTCGGAACTCCTTCTCAGAGAAGGGACGTCCGCTGAGAAACGTCAGTTCGTAGAGGTGGAAGAAACTAGGGTCGGTGCGCAGGGCATAAGCGGCAGTTTTATGCTGCTGCGTCTCATCGCCAACAATCAGGAAGGCATTATCGATGCCAGTAGCGGCCTCAATGCACTTCAGCCGTCGGAAGCACGAGTCGAGGGCGGCAGTAGAATAGCGCATGTCGAACTCGCGACCATTTTCAGCCAGCGACTTGGTGAAGAAGCCGAAAAGGGGATAGAGCGTGCGGCTTCGGTTCGACTCCGGCGGAATGTCCGCCAACTTGATGTTCAGGAAGATGGCCACCACCATCGCCGAAGCAATGGCCACCGCCGTGCCCGCGATGTAAATTGTCGAGAACAGCTTGTCTTCGCGGATGAGCGCAAGGGCGTGACGAATAAATCGAAGCATAATCTGTGTAATCCGTGTAATCTGTGGTCGAAATAATTAGAAAATCTGCCGTCCGTCCAGGAACTTGATGATGCGGTCGGTCTGCTTCGCCTGCTGCTCGTTGTGCGTCACCATGACGATGGTGCGCCCGTCCTCCTTGTTCAGTTTGTGCAGCAGTTCCATAATCTCAGCACCCATCTTCGAGTCGAGGTTGCCCGTCGGCTCGTCGGCGAGGAGGATTTCGGGATTGCCGATGATGGCACGGGCGATGGCCACGCGCTGGCACTGTCCGCCGGAGAGCTGTGTCGGGCGGTGCTTCATGCGGTGGGAGAGGCCCACGCGCTCGATGACCTCCTTGGCCAGCCGGATGCGCTCGCCGCTGCGCACACCTCGGTAGATGAGCGGTAGTTGCACGTTGTCGATGACGTTGAGCGTCGGGATGAGGTGGAACGACTGGAAGACGAAGCCCAGCGTCTTGTTGCGCAGTTCGGCGAGGCGATTGTCCGAAAGCTTCGGGTCGATGCGCGTGCCGCACAGCTCAATCTCGCCGCTCGTCGGCTCGTCAAGCAGTCCCATGATGTTCAGCAGCGTCGATTTGCCGCAGCCCGACGGTCCCATGATGCTCAGGAACTCGCCCTTCTTCACTTCGATGTTCACATTCTCCAACGCCTGTGTCTCCACTTCGTCAGTACGGTAGATCTTGTTGATCCCTGTCAGTTTAATCACTGTTTCCATTGTTCTTATGTTTTTATTGTTAATAATGTTATTCGTCTCTGAGTGCATTGGTGATTCTCGTCCCAATAATTTTCACGGCGGGGATAGCCGTGCCGATGAGGACGGTACATAATATAATAATGTAGACGATGACGCTGACCACGAGGAAGTGAGGCCAGAAGAAATCGACCCACGTCTTATCGATGGATAACATAGCACCCTGTATCGTGTAGAGCGTTTCGTAATATTCTCCACCGTCATACTCCTGGATGCCGCTGTGAGCATAGTTCAGGTAGATGATGCAGCCGATAATGACGGCGGCAGTGGTCAATAGGACGTTACGCCATAGGAAATTGAAGAATACGCGCCGACGTGTAGCTCCGAAAGCACGGCGTACACCACATTCCTCCGTGCGGCGCTTGGCATGGAGCCACACGGTGCCGATGACGGCCAGCATCAGGTTGACGAGGAAGAACAGGGCGAGCGCGAGGCTACGGTTCACCTCCTGCGTACGTCCGTCGTCGAGTTCCAACTGCTGCAGGTACTCGTCGAAGGTCATGAGGCGGCTGATGCGGTTGAAGCCCGTCCGTCCGCTGCGTATGAGGTCATTACCGTGCTCCTCGACAAAACGACTTGCATTCACACCCTTTTTCAGGCGGATGACGTATTGGCAACTGGTGGTCTGTAACTCTTTGGTAGTGATAATCATGGAACGTATCGTTGTTGGTACCGACATGCGGAAGTTCTCCACCACGCCAGCTACTGTCACCTCGTAAGCTGGGTCGTAGCAGATGGTGAAATGTCGGCCTACCACGTCTTCCGTGCCGAAGAGGGCGATGGCTCCCGAGCGCGTCAGCACCACTTGCCTATCCATGGTTTTAATATGAGAGAGTTCTTCAGCCGACGGACTCCCCGGAAGGGGTTTTAGGCCGTAGGTCTCGAAGAAGTAGGCATCTGTGGTTAGCGTGACATTGGCCAGAAGAAGGGTGTCACCACCGGCACAACACTCATTGAAAGCCGCTTGGCTGTAGCCCATGGAACCGTAAGGCTGGTCAAAGAGAGAAGCCGACTCCACACCCTCCACGGCCATCAGTTGGCGCAACATCTGGTCGCGACGCTCTTCGGTTATTTCGAAGGCATCATGTAAGGTGCCGTCCTCGTCGACGGTTGGTTCACCGTTCACCGCTGTCACGGCGTAGAGCAGCTGGTCGCTGTCATAGCCTAACGGCAGAATGCGGTAGTAAAGATTCACAATGGCTGGCTCGAACACCGCCCATGCTACAACGGTGATGATGACGAGTTCGAGGAAGAGCCAAGTGTTCGCGTTCAGTATATTGTTCAGTATCTGTTTCATCGTTTTTCCATCATTGATTCCACAATAGGTTTTCTCAGACTCCACCATGCGGGCACCACGGCGGCTATTAGATTGAGCAACATAATGGCGGCGAAGGCACCGATGAAGAGCGTGGGTGCAAAGAGCATCTCGTCCTCCACGATGGGAGCCGTGTTGAGTGTGCTGTTGTCGAAGAACATGCCGAGGATTTCCCTGCGCAGGCCGTAGATGGAAAGCCATGAGAGCACGAGGCCGATAATGCCGCCGATAGTGGTCAGCACAAGGTTCTCGCAGATTACTTGGTTCAGCAGTGTTGTGCGTCGTGCGCCGAAGGTCTTGCGCACAGCCATCTCTGCGCTGCGCCGCTCCATGCGCCCTGCAACGATGGCGCAGAGGTTGAGCGCAGGAGCGAAGAGCAGTACGAACAGAATGCTGGCGTAGTGCTTAACGAGTTCCCAGACCGTCACCGTGTCGAACGTGTGGTCGCGGTTCTCGGTGCGCAGCACGTGCATGGGATGTGTCTCCACCCCCTTGGTCAGCACCAATTTCTTCTTCACGCCCTCGCCGAAGTTAAACTCGTCCAGCACTTCGGGGTGCGCCTGCTGCATGCGTGCCGCTATGTCGTCGAGTTCCTGCTTCAAGGCCTGTAGATGATAGTTGTCCTTCACCGTACATACGAGGGAATAGAGTCCCCTGTAAGGGGTGCCGAAATGTACGCCAAATAGCGTATAGGGAGCGATGATGTCGACATAGCTGTCGGGCGTCAGTTGGCTACAGCCACGCAATACGCCCACAATTCGTAGATCGTAACTTCCCTCTATCGCGACCGTCTTCCCCAAAGCATCCACACCCTTACCATAGAGCCGCTCGGCAAGTGCGTCGCTGATGACGCAGACTGCTTCTTTCCCCTCCACCTCTTTTTGGGTGAAAGGTCGACCACTCACGAAGTCGTAGGCGTATATCTTGAAGAAGTCAGCACTGGCTTCATTCCGTATCACATCCACGTAGTCGTCCTTCCCGCGCACTACGAAAGTACGGCAGCGCCCTTCCGCTTTTCCCGTTCCCGCCGCCAACAACGTAGGCGAGCAGTACTCGATGTTCGGACTCTTCTGAAACCAGTCCTCAAAGGCTTTGGCGCTAAAGCCCGTCTGTCCTACGCCACCACTCTCGGCTTCGATGCGCATTCCCTCGAAATAGACCGTCCTTGCGCGGTTCGGCTCTGGATAGATGGGAGCCAACTTGATGTAATAGACCACGGCCATCACCATCGTAAAGGCAATGGCCAGAGCCGTTCCCACAATGTAGATACTGGAGAACAGCCGTTCCTCGCGCATCATGGCGAGTGCTTGTTTGAAATATCTCATATCATTTACGATAATTATCTGTCAATATACAATACAATATCCGTGCCAAACCCGTAACTTACTGATAATCAGCAACGGCATAAAATAAAGTGTCCATTTCTGGACACTCATGGTGTCCGGAAATGGACAATCTAATCACTTCTGATTGTGTTTTAGTTATCATATTGTCAGCACCCGCAATAGTGCACCCAAACTACAACTATTACAGTTATGACCAAGGAAGAGTTTTTGTAGTTACAGTCAGACCACGTCAGAGTGGTCTGTCACTGAAGTCGTACCTACATCAGATAGGTACTCAACGTATAACTATTGGCACAAGAAGTATTGCTCATCAGAGGACGTGTGCCATGACCTCGCCCTCATCAGCTTCCGGCCTAAATGCTGTGAGAATATAAAGAAAGCCAAAGTAAGCATATTGATGTCGGGTTCTGACTCGCAATATTTCATTAGGCTATCCTCGATAGCATGGGCAACTTGTTTTTGGTCATCGTTTACATGGCGGCCATATAGGTCGAATAGGAAATAGATGAAAGACTCATGGCCTTTATTGATGTAGTCCTCAAAGGAATCAAATAATCGTTTGCTAATGCTGGAATTATATGGAGTTTTTTTGTTAAAAAGCGCATAAAAATAGCGGATAGTCGAAATATTTTACTATCTTTGCATCGTTATAACAACGTAGAGTTGAAGTCATAAAGCGACTGAAGACCAGA
Source organism: uncultured Prevotellaceae bacterium (assembly GCA_946186505.1). Lineage (GTDB taxonomy): Bacteria > Bacteroidota > Bacteroidia > Bacteroidales > Bacteroidaceae > Prevotella. The sequence goes on from CAMHNI010000032.1 coordinate 8,493, forward strand.
GTGATATGATGACGACGAAAGAAACGGGAAGTGAATCGGGACGCGACACAAGGATGTGTGGTGACCCCAAGACGTGGTTTCCGATGAGGGTGACGTATCAGCGGGAGATGAAGGTGAAGGCGGAGCTGGACCGGCTGGGAATCGAGAACTTTGTGCCGATGAGGTATAAGGTGGTGGAATCGCAGAATGACGGGGATATGGAACTGCGGAGGGTGCTGGTGCCTGCTATCAGTAACCTGATTTTTGTGCGGTCGACACAGGAGCGGTTGAGCGAGCTGAAGAGGAGGAACGAGGTGCTGGAGCCGCTGAGGTATATGATGGACTATACGGCCTCCCAGGAACACGCCATTATGACGGTGGCGGACGGAGAGATGGAGAATTTTATGCGGGTGGCTTCGCGGACTGACGACAGCGTGATATTTCTGGACAACGAGACGGTTGTGGGGAAGGAAGGCAAGTGCGTGGAGATTATGGGCGGCGCGTTTGAGGGCGTGACGGGTGTGATAAGGAGAGTGAAGAGGTGTAAGAGGGTTGTAGTGGAGATAGATGGTGTGGCGAGCGTGGCGATAGCGTGGGTGCCGGCGGGGATGCTGAAGGAGATTGGTTAGATGATTATGGGTTATAGACGTGGAAATGGCTAAAATGAACGAAATATTTGTTGGCGTAAAAGAAATCGGTTATATTGAGACACAAATATCGAAATTGTGTGAAAAGTATAACAGCCGGAATGGTGTTGACTATATCCAGCAAAGAGCTCTGTTTAGAAATTATTGTCATGATACAATCACCGTTTTCGAAGATTGCTTTGAAACGTCAATGTTGGGCATGCAACGTTGTGTGAATAAGGTAAAAGCATATCAAACCAAAGATGATTTGGATATAAGAATTGCACAGTTGGATATCGTGGAGATGCTTTGTGAACTAAAGGATATCGTCAGAACAATGGTGCCTATTAAAGATTTGCCATCATGTAAGAAACTGACAGAATTGTCAGCTGAAGACATCGTGTCTAAAGCCAAAGACTTGGTGAAGAACGATTTCGTTAAGGCTGCTATTGGAGTGTATCTTCTTGGTTCTAAGGTAAATGATGTGGTTACGATTGGAGATGTGAAAGGCTATTATAGTGAACGCTTGGCTCAGTTGAATAGTGAGATACGAACAAAGGGTAGGTTGATAAGCCCTATTGAACAATTCTTACTGGACAAATTCAATGCGGAGATTGGCTATTGTAATATTGCCTTGCTTAAAGCAGGAATAGGTGCAGTGGAAGAATTAAAAGGGTTGGTAGAGATTGGGAAAAAGCATATTGAAAAGTTTGATAAGGAATATCGGAGTACAGCTTGTTCTGAGCGGGTGTGCTTGTAGATAATGTGGGGTATGTTTAGGGTTTTGTGCCGAGGTGGGGAAGGAACCACAGGGTGGAGGTGCGGAATAATGGATTTATGGAGATGAAGGGATAGGAGATTGTCGAAGGAATGTGGCAGTTTGCCAGGTTCCTCTTTGTGCCTCAATGGAGACGAAAGAGGAAGGATAACTTTTGTGGTTAATTGTTAATTTAGAAAAATATAATATTATGTCTATTATAGAGAATTACAAAGTAAGGACTAATTCACATATCATCAATTTGCTGGGTGACGAATTGATAGGTAGTGACAGTCTTGCATTGTTTGAGATTGTGAAGAACTCATACGATGCAGATGCCAACGTGGTTACTATCAACCTGAATAATCTATTCAGTGAGAATAGAAGCATTGTTATAGAGGATGATGGTAACGGCATGACTCCAGAAGTTATTGCAAATGCGTGGCTTACCATTGGCACTGACTATAAGAGAAAATCAGTAAAGGTAAGCCCAGTACTTCATAGGACGTCGCTTGGAAACAAAGGTGTTGGCAGACTGGCGGTACACCGACTGGCAAATAGGATAATGCTTGAAACCCAACCACGTGGATGCAGCATAGGTTCACGATTAAGGATAGACTGGGATGACCTCATCAGTTCGAGTAAAGAAGTTGAAGGTCTTTCCGTAGATGTTGAGAATAATATACTGGATGTGTTGGAAGGTAGAAATGGGACGAGGATAACCCTAACACAACTGCGCGAAGAGAACTGGACGAAGAGCAAGGTGACGCAAATGGTTAGGAAACTACAGAATATCATCAATCCCTTTGCACCTTCAGATTTGTTCCAGATTGTAATTAAATCCAATATTTATCAGGTGCAGCAATGGATAAATAGTGTAAGAACTCCTGTTGAAACATTGAATGACAGCCTCTATCAATACTCCTTTTCATTGGAAAAGAGTAATAAAGAAAATGGCCTGACACGGTTCTCATGGCATTATCGATTTAACCCTAAGAACTTCCCTCCCAGTTCAGAAATTGAGCCAAGAGATGATAGCAGGGTAGAGGAATTGCTGATAAATGGCAACTTGTTCCACGAGATAGATATGACGTCTAAGGACAAAATGTTGTTACGTGACAGCGACCTTGACGGCATTGAGACTATATCAGGTACTTTTTATGCATTTAATCTTGATGGTAAAATCATAGATTTATCATACGGCTCAGGTAATAGGGGTAAGATAAAAGACTTTGTCTCTGAATATGCTGGTGTAAGAGTGTTCCGAGATGGTATAAGGGTTTATAACTATGGAGAGCCTGCTGATGACTGGCTATATTTGGACCAGGCAAAAACCAAGCGAATGGGTAGCCACTTTGCGAAAGGGCAAACTATAGGTGCAATCAATCTGTCATTGAAAGAGACGAAAGACACACTTGTTGAAAAAACAAATCGCGAGGGGTTTATAGAAAATAAATGTTTCGAACGATTGGTAGCCATAGTTCAGACTGTATTCAGTCATTTTGAAAGACTTTCCATCAAAGACAGAGAGAAAATTAATGCTTATCAGCATGACACTGTGGCTCAGCGTAAAATCGGCTTTTCGGAAACTGTAGACCAATTGGAGGAATCTATTAAGAAGTTGAAACTGGAGCACCAATTGGGCGGTTTGGTGAAAAAAGTGCGCAGGGACTACGACGATATGCGCGACGTAATGTTGAATTCTGGCATGAATGGTTTGAACCTTACTGTCGTATTCCATGAAGTGAGCCGAGAAATGGCCTTTATTGGTAAAGACGTAACCAAAAAAGATTGTGATATAGAAAGTATTCGTAAAAGGATTGAGGATTTGAATGACTTGATAGAGAAGTTTATGCCGATGCTTAAGCAGACTCGAAAGATTACACTTAACGCATCAATCCTTGCCGAAAGAGTTGTGGCTATCCACAAAAACAGGTTTTCATATCATCAAATTGATTTTGAATGCCCTATAATGGAAAATAAAGAGAAAGACTTTAAAGTGTATGGAGTAGGGGGCTTGTTGCTGAATGCTCTATCCAACATAGTAGATAATGCCATATATTGGTCGTGTGAAAATGCGGAAAGAGTAGGAAATGGATATAAACCTTCTATTTTGCTTTCAACGGATCTTAAGACATTTGACGGGCCGGCGTTGATAGTTGCTGATAATGGCGCAGGATTTAAAATGGAAGAGGAAGAAATGATACTTCCATTCAGGACCTTGAAACCTACGAGCATGGGAGTCGGGCTATATTATGTGAGTTTGGTGATGAGCATGGTTGGAGGTAAGCTTATCTTCACAAATGGTAAAGAATTGGAACTACCAGAAAAGTATTCTGGTGCGTGTGTGGCTCTTGTGTTTCCTAAAAATTGAAAGATATGTTAGCAGAGAATAATAGTATCGTCCTTGTAGATGATAATGAAAATGATATAAAGCGTCTATCCTCCATTTTTGCTGATAGGGGTATTGGGTGTAGGACTTTCCAATATGACGGAATTTCCTTTCCTGACGAACCTCTTACGGGTGTGAGGATGGTTTTTATGGATATGAACCTGTCTAATAGTGGTGATACGAACAGTCAGTTTGCTGTTCTGGAGGACGCTTTGCGAAAATATGTGTCAAAGGAAAACTATTTCGTGTTGGTGTTTTGGACAACACATGTAGGCGACATAGATAATTTCAAGGCATTTGTTAACAGAGATGGAGCAGCCGAAGAAGTGCCCAAGCCAATGCTTGTAGTACCATTAGACAAAGCGCAGTTTGTTGATAATCAGAATGCTTTGGAATACAAACTATCCCAGATTTTTGAAGAAAGGCTGGTGAAATGTCTTTTGTCATTTGACGAAGAAATTCAGAAGGCTGCCAATAAATGCTTGATGGATATAGTGAAGTTGGCACCATTTGATGACAGTTGGGGAGAAAATACGATTTTTGATGCCAATGTTCGTAAACTGTTCACCAAGATAGCCATTGAATTTTCTGGATTGCAACCAGCAAAGGATAATCCGGACAAAGCCATCAAAGAAGTTATGGCACCATCGTTTTTGTATGATCTGACAGAGCTGAATCAAGATACATGGAAAACATTTCTCGATATGACAGCAAAATCTGATGATGAACTTAAAGCACTAACTTTCACAGGTGATAATACACCCGCCAGGCTCAATACAATTCTAAATATTGACCCATCGACGGCAGATGCAGAAGCAAGAGGTAGTGTGAGAAAGATGAAATTGGATGAAGATGGGAAGAACTATTTCCAGAATGCCTTTGCAGTAACAGTGGAGGAATTCATTAAGACAAAGATGGTGAGCACAACCAATGATTGTTTTGTTAACGAAGCTACAATTATTGCGGTTGAAATCAGTGCAGCTTGCGACTATTCAAATGATAAACCAAGACTTCATCGCTATATGCTCGGAATCATAAGCAAACGCAAAGATTTCAACGATCATGTCAGCAAAACCAGAACTAGGCAGATTGGAGATCATCTTTTGATAGTGCCCTTTGACTTTATCTATAACGGTGAAGTTTACTGCATGGTATTTAATCTGAATTATACATTTAATGAGGAAGCCACAGAACTATTCGGGAAGTTAGACGACAAGATATTCGGACTGAAGAGTGAATTCATGAATTCTATTAGTGATTGCTTTGCTAAGCATATATCGAGGATAGGATACGCATTTTTCAAGTAAACTGATAAGGAAAGGGGACGTAGAAATGGAAGAAAATGGAACGAAGTTTACTGTAGGACGGATAGAAGACCTTGAGAACCTGAAAAATGATGGTTTTGAGGAAATCTATTTGAACCTGACAATGTTTGCCGATCAGATAGATGAAGAATTTGAATCCATTTTTACGGCTATCTATAAGAAAGGTCTTGAAAACGTTGAATTGTCAACTTACGAGGTTCATCAATATAGTGAGTACAGAGATTATTATCTGATGTTTGTCCGTGAATTCAGTAGAATCCTTAACAGGAGTACAGCGTATAATATAGTTCAGTTTTACGAAGTAGATATAGATCATTTTATTCAGCAGGCGCAGCAACTGGCGGTATTTACTTATTTGAGGACTAATTCAAAACTCAGGCAGATGCAGCAGTTCTGCATAATGCGTAAGGTGACAGACTTTATCTATCATCTGTATCTTTCGTTTGTGAATAGAAATCTGCCGGTATTCAGTTATATGCAGGAAGGAGCTAGGTGTCTAGGCTATACAGACAAGATGTTGTTTGGCAAGATGTATAGTGCTATGAAGGAAAAGAACAAATTGCATATAGCAACGACAATTCTCAATGGACTTTTTGGCGGGAACGCAACGTACCCACCCTGTTTATTTAAGAAGAAAGGTGCTGGTGAGGAGATAGCAGCAGCTGACTATCCCTATACTTTTGCGTGTGAGGGTAAGAAACCGATAAAGATTGAACCCGTTGTGGTACATGGGAATCTGCAAAAAGTATATAGCACTTGTGATTGTAGAATCAAGTTAGGACTTGGTGAACAAGCTGCGCTATTCAAGATGGATGGAAGGGAAGACTTGGTGATATTGTCGTATGCAGGTACAGAGCCGCGATTGAGTACCAGACGCTTTCATAATCTGATGACGGATGCCGCTCAGATATTTTACGGGCCAGAGACTACATACCTTGCCGCTGTGGGTTTGCTGTTGGAATTGAGACGTGAAGTGGCGGAGAACATCAAGGTTGTGGGACATTCGTTAGGAGGCGGATTGATGCAATATGCCGTTACGGCTGTGGGAGATGACAGAATCTATGGCATGGGGTTTAATTCTGCGGGACTTTCAACGTATTCCAGGAAGACGCTGGGTATGAGTAGAATTCAGAAAGGAGAAAGAAAGATACAACACCTATGCGCTGACACAGACTATATATCACCCATAGGCCAGCAGATAGGCACCGTGTTGCATGTGAGTACAGGGGTTAAGCTGTCGCATGCGTTGGACGACTTGAATAAGACGATTAATGGTGAGTTGATGGGGTGTGAGGTATAGAAAGATTGTGAAGATATGAAAAAATGGCATGAGATAAAGGGATAGGAGATTGTTGAAGGGGTATGGCTGATGAGGCTGTGCCCTTTTATGCCTTAATCAAGGATGGAACAATGGAGATGAGCTGAGAGAGGAGATAAAGTCGCATGATGGCACTACGGCATGACGGGTTGTTTTTGGAACGGAACGAGGAAAATGATTATGTAACAATAAGAGATTGACGATGTTTAAACTAATAGCGATAAGACCACTTAAGGGATGTAGAGACTCTGCTCTTAAATGTTTGAAGATAGGGCAATTGTACTACCTTTGTAATGATTATACAATTACGGAGGATGGTATCTCTATGCGGGACAACTACGTAAGGCCATTGCCTAAAGATTTCTTCTCATCGGGAAATGGCTCCCAACTACAAGTGAATATAGCTGCCATTGTAGGAATGAACGGTGACGGCAAGAGTAGTTTGGTGGAATTGATTATGCGACTTGTCAATAACTGTGCAAAACATTACAATCTGACGGACAAGGATAACTTGTTGCGAGTAGAAAATATTAAGGCTGAACTCTTTTATGAAATAGACAATGTGGTATACTGTATCAGGGAAAGTAAGGAAGATAACTATACAAGCCTTCTGAGATATGCTGATATAAGAGACCATAGTGTAAGACAATGGAAGAAACTGATGACACCTGTAAAAGGTGTAAGTAAACTGAATGAAATATTCTATACCATTGTTTCCAACTACTCACACTATGCTTATAATACAAATGATTTCAGAGAAGAATGGAACGAGAAGATACAAGTGGATGAGGAAAGTGAGAGGTGCTGGCTACACTACCTGTTCCACAAGAATGACGGCTATCTGACACCAATCACCATACATCCTTTCCGTGATAAGGGAAATCTGGATATAAATAAGGAAACGGACTTGACCATGCAAAGGCTAATCTCTCTCTATATTCAGGAACCCAGTCCCAAGGAGAACAAGGACTCTTTCAGACGTATAGGAGTGAAGGATGCAGAAATTCTTTGTCTGACGGATGCGGGCAGTTCGAAACTGCAAGAGAAAACCATTTTCCAGTATTTCAAGGACAGCAAAACAATGTCATTATTATCGGACACCGTCAACAAGATAGAAGACTTGGTTAAAAACTATGATGACAAGATTGAGGCGGATTTGCGTGACAACAAATTGAAAGTCATTGAAATGTGCCTGGATTTGCTGACGGGTGAGAATGATGCTGTGTATAAAAAGTTTGTGGAAGGGTTCTTTGGATGGATAGGAAAAAAGAGAAAACTCTATTCGAGCAACAGCGATGTCAGATTGTTGCTGAACGCTATGTTGAAATTCAAGAATAATATTGGTGATGACCTTCCCTATCTCAGACTATCGCATAAATATAAGCGTTATGACAAATTGAATGTCAAGCAATTGACCCGGTTGAGATATGTATATAATGTGATGCGGTGCTGGGGATTTCAACCGGAGATTATGCTAAAAGACTACAAAGAACTGACAGATGTGGAACTCTGTCAGCATTATATCGTCTATAAAACTATTGACATATGCCGAACCTATCCTAGATATAGGGATATGATGGATGAAGCAGAAAGTGGTTGGAACGGCAATAGTCTTGTGCTTCAAGAAGGTGTGATAGCCGATGCAATCGGTACGCTAAGGCAGGATAATTCACATGTGACTCTTAAAATACGACAGTGTCTTAACTACATGGAGGAGAGAGAGGAGAAGCAGGAAAATCCGTTTGAGGTGTTAGACCGAAAGACCACAGAAAAGAAACTGAGAGAAAAGTATAAAGATTGTTTTTTGGTGAAATTCGATGAGCTAAAATCTTATTACCAAGTGGATCCTTTTCCTTTGGACTTACTCCCACCACCAATCTATAAACAGGAGGTACTCTATCAGTCTTCAGGCAAAGAAGATGATTTTATGCCTTACAGATTCCTAAGTTCTGGAGAGAAACAACTGGTCAACAATCTTGGGGCAATCATCTACCATATCAGAAATATAGATTCGGTATCGGTGGTGGGAAAGAAATACGAAAATCTCAACATACTGCTAGAGGAGATTGAATTGTATTTTCATCCAGACTATCAGAGGAAGATAGTGAAGATGCTTTTGGACAAGATACATGCTATTAAGTTCAAGTCGGTTCAGCGGATAAACTTTGTCTTTGTCACCCACTCGCCTTTTATACTTTCGGACATACCGCTATGCAATGTATTGTTCTTGAAAGAAGGAAAACCAAATGCGGAGATGATGCAAGAGAATACTTTCGGTGCTAATATTCACGGAATGCTGAGAAATGGATTCTTCCTACCTTCGCTTCCGATTGGAGAGTTTGCACATGAGAAGATAAATATGCTGTTTGAGCGTTTAAACGGATTTAAACTGGATGCTCGTGACCAAGAACAAGCAGAATGGTTCTATTCCAATATTATGCGAGTGGGAGAGCCCTATCTCAGGGAACAGTTGATGAAGTTGTATAACATGCATTATCGTGTAGTTGCGTATGATTGATATCAAGCGAGGCCGGTATGTGGAGCGGATAGCTGAAGAATGGCTTGATGTTGTCAAGGATTTCTTCAATACTCCAGGTAAGCCATACCTCATGATTGGTAAGAAAAGACGGTATTTCACAAATTATGGTGAAAAGTTGAAATACCAATGCATGCAGGCTGTCCTTGGATGCACGAGAGACCAGCGTTTGAGGAGAAAATACATTGCACAGCTGGAATATTGGTGGCTGAATATTGATAACATCATTTTATCAACACCTGCTGCGATGGAAGCTCAGATAAGGATATGGGACAAAAAGAATATTGGTCAGACGAGGTTGTTGGAGGTACTTAGTGACATACTGGAAGATTACTATGATACAGTATCGAAGAAGCACGGACTTAAATTGGAGGAAATGTTGAATATCAAGACTTGCCCATATTGTAACAGACAATTTATCTATACGTTTCAAGGCAAAACGCCTGACAACAAAGAACGTGTAGAACGTCCGGAACTGGATCATTTCTATCCAAAGAAGACATATCCACTCTATTGTCTTTCGTTTTATAACCTGATTCCTGCCTGCCATTCTTGCAATCATGTGAAATCAGATAGTAAGATAGGAGTAAACCCATACCAACGGGCTTTTAGGGGAAAATTTGTGTTAACAGACAAGAATGGTAAGATACTTACAAAAGCACAGATATATCGATTAACAAAGAAGGAGATTAGATTAAAATTTGATGGGCGTGATTGTGATGAAGAAAAGAATGTGAGCGTGTTGGGCTTGGAGAATGTTTACAACAAGCATACGGATTATATCAAAGAATTGATAGACAAGTCGATGGAATATGACAAACATGCCAGACAAGCACTCGTGACAACCTTTCAGGGAGCAGGCTACCATCCACGGCAGGTATATGACTTTGTGTGGGGCAGACATCTGATGGATGCTCAATATGAAAACAGACCACTATCAAAGCTCACAAAGGAGATTCTGGACTTGCTGGACATAAGGAGAGGATAAAGCATCTTTTAGAGAGAAAAGTATGTTTAAGGGTGAAATTGAGGTGAAATGAGGTTAAGACCAAAATAAACTCAGCAAAGGAACACTTAATAGAATTTATGAGCAAAGAAAAGAAACTTCATACGGCAGAAGAGCAACATACTGCGATGGATAAGATAGGCGGTTTCGTTTATCAGTTCTATTGCTTCCTTTATCATGTGCTTACCATGAATAAAGGTGAAGTGGTGTCGTTTGAGAAATTGGACGATGCTGCTGTAGAAGCAGGGAATCTTATTACGCTCTATCAGGCTAAGCACACCATTCAAGTTGATGCAGAAGGCGAGAAAAGAGCATTAACCAACCGCTCAACAGATTTATGGAAGGCAATTGATGTTTGGCGAAAGTTGATAGCTGGAAAAACTGAGGAAAAAAGAAGTGAAGCTGATATGCAGGAATACATTGCAAAGCATCAGTTTGTGTTTTTCAGCAATAAACGTCCAGACGATAATAAGTTTGTGTCATTGTGTGAAGAAGTAAAGAATGGTGCTGACAATGACAGGATTGATGCTGTTTTGGATGAAATTACGCAAGAGGGAAGACCTCGTGAAGGCACAACACTGCCAGCCAATAATGCAGGCCGTTCAACGCAAATGATGATTGACGATTTGAAAGCATTTGGTTTGAAGAAGGCATTTCTGAGTAGGATTTCGTTTGAAACAAAGAGCCAAGACGAGGTAAAGAAAGCCTGTATAGACCATATCGCAGATAAAGTCAGGTTCTCAGATGAATATGCGCCCGAAGTATTTAAGGACTTTTTGACAGAAGCAGTTGATGATTTCTTTGACAGGGCAGATAAAGGCAGTCCATTATCATATACGTATGAAGAACAACGAAAGCGTTTTGAACATGTATTCCAGTACCATAGGGCGGAAAAATTGAATTTCCGAATCATAATGGAAGAATATCGGAAGGAGTTCCTGGACTTGATATGCATACAGCAACTGATAAAGGTGAAAGACTTTGCTTCGAGTGAAACAGAAGAGGTGGCCAAATATGCCAGCCACTTCTATAGCTTTAAAAATCGCTATGATGAACTTTGGGAGGATAATAAAATTTTGATTGATGAAGACAAGGAGTTTTGGGCTGATGCTTATGCATTTTGGGATAACCAATTTAAGCATGCCTATAGGAAACTGGATGATAGCGCTTCGGAGGATGTCATAATAGATAAGGCGCAAGAGATTCTTTTTGCGGTAAGGCAACATAAACTCAAGCTATGCAAAGAGGAGTTGAGTCAATATATATCAGATGGCGCTTTTTATTACTTGTCTGATAAGTGCATTATAGGTTGGCATAAGAGCTGGAAAGAATTCTTTAAAAAGCAAGGAGAGCAAGATGGATAGAATAATCAATAATGAGAGCGTTGCCATTTGTGCGATCTTGAGCGCATTGGTCCTTGATGTTGACGACATTGCTCGACTCAATTTGTTTGTTGTGATGACAACAGATCGGGCCATCAGAAACAGGTTGGTTAACTATGCCAACTATGAAGAAATGGTTGGCAAGGAGTCATCATATTACCAGGCTCTGAACAGGAAATTCGTGGAATTTCAGCCAGTATTTCTAAATGCCACTACGATGCTATTGATGGGCGGGAAGGTTGAGAAAACGGCTGAAGCCAAATACAGCTTAACCAACGAAGGGAACCAGATGGCATGGGAACTTCAAAATTATCAAGAAGGTGTGATGGAAAATGTCCGACAGGCAGCTATTCAATTGGCAGCTATGATTGGGCAAAAAGATACAGTGACATGGTATAAAGACTTGAAGATTGTGCTATGAACTTTTATATATCAAAAATCAGACTTTGGTTCAGACATGAAGGTGAACCAAGAGACCTTGAATTTTTCAATGACAAGGTGAACGTGATAACTGGTGATTCATCGACAGGTAAGTCATCTGTTCTGAAAATCATAGACTATTGTCTGTTGTCGGAAAGAAGCACTATTGTTGAGGATGTTATTAATGAGAATGTGGCATGGTATGGGCTAGTGTTCTATGTAGATGACATACCATATACTATCATCAGGCAGGCACCGACTGTTGAATCGGCAGAAATGAAAGTTCTCTTCAGGGAAGGTGAGTATTTGCCAGACGAGCCTATAGCAGACTTGGACGACATTAGGACGAAGGCTATGGTGAAGATGAACGAACTGTTTCATATCAACCCTAAGTTGAAACTTGAAAGCAAAGTGAAACAGCACTTCCGTCACAATCTTATATTTAACTATCTGACGGAGGACATCATTGCTACAGAAAGCACCTATCAAGACTTGCGGTTCTTCCGCAGGGATGAGTATTCCAATATACTTAATGACTTGTTCAAATTGGCCATTGGGGTGAACGAAGGCAAACTGAGAGAACTGGAATCGGAGTTGCAAACCGCACAGACAAGAGAAAAAAATAAAAAGAGAGCCCAGGAGAAAGAACAAGAGAATAAAGATACATATGAGAAGACTAAAGTTGAGATAGCCAATCAGGTGGAAGAACTCGGCTTGGGTGCAGCAACAGATTTTGGGAAAAGTCCGACGGCCTGGGCCGCAAACATCAAGTCGATAGTTGAAAATTGTAATCTGCAGTTTAAGAATGAGGAGGCCAACAGGCAACGCAATGAAATAGAAATGGCCCTAGTGAAAGTCAGGGAAAGATTGGGCTATTTTGAATCGTTAGAGAAGGAATATAAAATTTATCAGAAGCGGTTAGAGAGACAAAATGAAAGTCTTGTGCCTGTAGAGTATGTTAAGAAGCATCTCTCAGAGTTGATGACTTATCAAGAAACTGGTCAGTTGCTGCGTGAATTGACTGAGGCCTGGGAAAGGATAAAACAAAGCTACGAGCCAGATCTGAAACTTCCAGAGGACTTTGAAAATACTAAAAAGGGATTAATCAGAGAGGAACAGAAGTTGGTAGCTGACTGGAGAAAACTGAATCCATATCGGATTGATCAAAAGGATATTGTTTGGATAAGAAAGGCTATCCTATTGGCAGAAAGGATGGAGAAAGAATTGACCAAGGTTCCCAAGTTGACCATAACCGACGAAATGTTGGTGCAATATGGTGAGACAATATCACAAATCGAGGAGAAATTGGTAAGGCTACGAGCTAAGAATGAAAATGCCCTTGGTAATTTGAATGACGAGATAGGAAAGTACTTCAAGTGTCAAAAGGGCATATCAGAAGCATATTGGAATTACAAGCCGGTTTACAGTATGGATGAGAAGATGCTGATGCTGGTAACGGATGATGGGGAGTATCCGAAGGCTAATGTGGGCAGTAAGTCGAACTATATGTTCCTGCATCTGTGTTATTTCTTTGGCTTGCATGACTTGCTGATGAAGAACAGGAACGAACAGATACCACAGTTTCTTTTCATAGACCAGCCAAGCATTCCGTATTATGCAGATAAGAACACAGCAATTGTGTCGAAGAATGGTGAGATAACGAATGATGACCGTGAAAAGTTGAAAGAAGCATTCAGGCTTACGGACATGTTTATGAGAGAGATGATCCGAAATGGCCATTTCCAGATTATCATGATTGAACATGCAGGGAAGGAGTATTGGAAAGACTTTGAAACATTTGTAACGAGATATGAGTTTATAAACGGCGAGGGATTGATACCGTCGCGTATAACTAATAGAAAAAATGACTAAAATAGGAAATATAAAAGCTGCTGTTGTTCAGCGTGTAGGTAATAAAAGTAATGAAGATGGCGTGGCATTTTCAGACAACCTCTGTCAGATGAAGGGTGTTGAGGAACCATTCCTAAAATTGATAAACGGCTCGTTTAGATTTGATGACTGGAAACAGTTCTATTATATTGATGATTTGGAACTGAACCCCACGTATAGGTTTGTGTCAAAGATATTTGGTGATGAATCTTGTATCGTGCAACAGGCCAACAATCTGGCCCGCCACCTATATGAGCAAAGCATACATCCAAATATCAAGATAGGAGAGTTCTATGTGGTGCTGCTGGATAACTGTGAGGTAGATGGTGAACAGACACAAGCCATTGGGTTGTTTAAGTCGGAGGTTCGGGAAACTGTATTGACAGTTAAGATGGAACATAACCGATTAGTGCTGTCATCTGCTAATGGCATGAACCTGAAAAAACTCGAAAAGGGTTGCATCGTGTTCAATGTTGACAAGGAGAATGGCTATAAGGTGGCTGTTGTAGATAACACGGGCTCAAATACCGATGCTCATTACTGGGTGGATAATTTCCTGCATGTGAGGAATTGCAACGATGATTACCATGAGACTGAACGACTGATGGAGATGTGTACAGGATTTGTGTCACAACTGAAGGAACAGTCGGTTGTGGAGGGTGCTGTTGCCGCCAAAAAGACCGCTGAGGCATTCTCGACGGGAGAGCCCATACAGGTGGCTGATTTGGCAGATATTATATGTCAGAATGAAGAGCAAAAACAGGCTTTTGAGGCATACAGACAGTCGTTTGAGAAGGAGTATGGAGATTTCTCGGAAGAGGTGAATGTGGTGAAGAAAGCTGCTAGCAGGAAGCCCGTGACAAGAATGAACACCCTAAAGCTGGGGGCTGACTTCGAGGTGAAGGTTCTGAACCCTGAGGCCAGGATTGAGGGGGGCGTTGACAAGAAGAGCGGAAAGAAGTATTATACGCTATATTACGAGGGGTAAATGGACTATAACAAGGCGATAGAGAGCGTATGCTTCAAATTCGGGCACGCAGTGACTGAATATGACGTGTTCCGCTGGCTCAGGAATTTTGATGAGAGCGAGTGGACTATGGCCTTGAATGTGCTTGATAAAGTGGTCTATTATTCATCGGACATGATAGATGAGGCTCTAGAATATCAGATAAAGAAGATTATTGAAGAGAATCCGGGCCAACATATATACATCTTGCCTTCAGGAAATGTAGGGAAGAGTGGTCATGCAATGGCTTATCATGCTAAGAAAGTGATAGAGAAACTGAATTTGCCGGAGAGTGTGCTGTCGCTGCTTAACCTCAAGATTATGAAGGATATAAAGAAGGATGCAGTCATCGCATTGCTTGATGACTTTTCTGGCACAGGAGAGTCTATTAAGAAATTCTATGAGAAGAATGTTAAAGGCACAGTAGATGGGAAAACTATCAAGGTGTGTGCTTTGACTGTGGCTTACATGGAAAAAGCCGAGAAAGCACTTCAGGAAGATTGCGGAATCGAGATGTATGGCACTCTTCAAAAGCCTGCATTTGTAAGAAGAGGCTCCGTGTTCGGATATGAGAAGAGCATGATACAGGTTCGAGATTTCTGCTTTAAGAAAGGGGAAATGCTGCTTCCGAACTGGAAGAATGAGGATTTGAAACCATTGGGCTATAAGAACAGTCAGGCACTTGTTTGTTTTGAGCATACTACACCCAACAATACGTTACCCATTCTCTGGTATGAAATGGAGATACCAAAGACGGACAAGAAGTGGAATGCCATATTTCCAAGATTCGCCAATTCGCGAATAGAAAGGGGCCGGAGGTTGAGAATGAGTTCGAATTTCTGGTTGTCGGCAATGAAACATACGAAGTTGGCGAATATAGAATGGGGGCAATATCACACAACAGACTCTTTACGGCTTATCAGTTGGATAGCGCAGAAGTATCACCAACGGAGTGATTACTATATAGCGCAGGTGTTAGGCATCAGCATACAA
This sequence comes from uncultured Prevotellaceae bacterium, assembly GCA_946186505.1. Lineage (GTDB taxonomy): Bacteria > Bacteroidota > Bacteroidia > Bacteroidales > Bacteroidaceae > Prevotella. The sequence goes on from CAMHNI010000032.1 coordinate 24,123, forward strand.
GACCTTGAAGGTATAGTAGCCTTAGGGAAGAGCAAAGGCTTGATTGACGATAAGGGCAATATGACCAGTGAAGCTCGTACCATCTATGAAGAGATTAGGAAGAAAGATCATATATTGGAGCATGAATTGCAACAAAGCATTTCAGACCAGAATGTTGGAAAAGTATATGTACCAAAGTCGTTCCGAGGGATGACCTGAATTCTTTAGATTAGCAGTATCTGTACAGACAGAAGCCTGCGTCCGTTTGATGCAGGAAAGTTAAAGCCACATTACATGATTTCTATGTCACACCCCATGGGCGCGACACAGAAGTCGCCGAAAGGCGCTTGATAAAAGAGTAATTTGAAGAAGGATGGGATTCCCAAGGAACGATTTCATTACGGAGGCTAAGTTACAGGGCCGATCGCAACAGTTCATCACAGAGGCATTGAGGTATGCTGATGTGTTGGACGGTAAAGGTCTGCCTGTGATTTTCGACACTTCGCATCTGGCTTTTATGCTGAATATGAGTCATCGAGACCTTGTGCATATAGCGTTTATGGCATCGGTGTTTTATAAATACTTTGCCATCAAAAAACGTAACGGGGGATACAGACGTATTATGGCTCCATACATGCATTTACGCCAAATACAGGTGTGGATTAACAAGAATATACTAAGTAAGGTACAACAGCCAGAATATGTGACGGCCTTTGTGAAGGGTAGAAATACAAAGATGAATGCGAGAATGCATGAAAACAGGGCTTATGTGCTTAAAGTGGACCTGAGCAATTTCTTTGAGAGTATCAATGTAAGACGGGTTTGTGCGGCATTTATGTGGATGGGCTATGAGAGTAGTGTGGCATCATGTTTGGCGAAGTTGTGTACTGCCAAAATCGATGACTACAAGTATGATATGTTGGGAGAAAGGCCAGAGATACAGACACTATTTGATGAACTGATGCAAAGACATGAGCCGTTTCTGATTCAGGGTGCACCCACTAGTCCTGCATTGGCAAACATCGTATGTGGGAGAATGGATAAGAGAATGAAGCGGTTGTCGCAGGAGATGGGATTCAATTATTCGCGCTATGCAGATGATATGACCTTTTCGGCTGATGACAAGGCGATGTTGCCGAAAATCAGCTTGATTAGGAAAATTGTTAAGGAGGAAGGCTTTACACTGAATGAAAAGAAGACTGAGCTGCTGCATCAAGGTACCAAGCAGATGGTGACAGGGCTGCTTGTTGATGGACGGGTAAGGGTGCCCGGAACTTACAAGCGGGATATTATGAGGCATATCCATTTTTGCCAGAAATATGGTGGACGAGATCATTTCAATCGGGTAATGCATGGGAAAGCGTATGGCAGGGAATGGCTGGAAGGCAGGATAAGATATGTGTATTCTGTGGAGCCCGAAGCTGCAAAGAAGATGTGGGCGGAGTTTGAGAAGATAGACTGGGGGTATTGAGAAACTATGAATAATTATTTGGATTACTTTTTGGAACAGCAAATGAACTCTGTTGATGGCGAAGAAATAAAAGGAGCTTTAGAAGCTGTCAGTATAGAGGAGAAAAATTGTCTTGAACTGTTTAAAGTACAGATAAGGCATTGTCAGCAACAATTAGCATTGATTGGTGAGAGAATTGCTGCGGGGTGGCACACTCATGAACTTATGACCCAAAAACGTGCTTTTGAGGAACAGGAGTTTGTGCTGAATGTTGCAGCGCAAATCCAGCAGTGTTCGTATGAAACCAAAGGAATTCAGAAGTTGCTATATTTTGAAAAGAATGAAAGTAGTAAGGAAAGAATTGCTGTTGAAGCTTCTGTGATGATGTATGAATGGTGTGAAGATTTGAATGAACTTACCGGAAAGAAGTATCAAGATATAGCCCAAAGGTTGTTGTCGCAGGCTGCGCTGGCCAAGACCAGAATTGCCAGGAAGAAACTGGCAGATTTCTTTAAACAGGAGAAACCAGTGCTTTCTGAGATACGGCATAACGCAGGAGCACATCGAGAACATGACTTCATGAAGCAAATGGAAGTGTTGGAAGGTGTTGGTTGGTCAGGCACGATTGACCGGCTGCATAGATTTGAAGAGGTGACATTGGAGTTAGGAAAGACGATGAAACCTTTAATGGAAGCTGGGCTGAAGAAAATTGGGGAGGCTTTTGGGAAATAATATTATGCATTTGAATAAAACAAAGCACTGCTGTCCCGTTAAAATTGCAAATGGATAAGAAATACATTCACACAAACTCTAACGAGTTGAAAATGAGAGAAGGCTTTCCGCCTTTCTTCAATTATTGCCTGATTATTCATTTCAAATCCGTTTACTTTGAATAGCGGAACAATACATTAAAATTCAATAAGTTACAACGATAAGTCCTGATTTTAACGGGAGCCTAAACAAAGGTTAAATACGTTAAATCTACCCCATTTTCTCCACATCCTAAAACAAGCAATCCACTTTTCTACCGTTTAACATGTAAGTAGTTGATTATCAATATTTAACACATTCCAATATTGTACCGGCTTGACGAGCGTGACCATCGGCAACTCCGTGACCAGCATCGGGTGGTATGCATTCAAAGGCTGTAAAGGCCTGACGAGCATCACCATCCCCAACTCCGTGACTAGCATCGGGAATGAAGCGTTCTTTGGCTGTAGCAGCCTGACTTCTATTACAATAGGCAGTGGCATAAAAACTATCCGTGAAAGCGCATTTGCCAAATGCTCTGAACTAACGGATGTGTATTGCGATGCAGAGTCGGTACCATCCACAAATGCAACAGCCTTTACAGATTCCTACATCGAATATGCCACGCTGCATGTGCCTGAATTGGCATTAGAGGCCTACAAGACTACGGCTCCGTGGAGCAGCTTTAAGAGCTTCGTAAGTCTCGAAAACGACGACCAGCTCTATGACATGACAATCAACGTAGGTAGTGCTTTTGGCAAGGTGACCTACGGCACGGCAGACGTGACGAACGGGCAGCAGACGTTTAACGTGAAAGGTTCTGAAGAGGTTGTGTTGACGTTGACTCCAAACGACGGTTTCAAAGTAAGTCATGTGACGGTTAACGGCGAGGATAGAACGGCGGATGTGGTAAACGGACAGTTTGCGTTAGGCAAATTGACGGCCAATACAACGGTCAGCATCAGCTTCGGTGTTGCTGGCGAATTCGTGGAAGTGACAATTGGCTCAGACAAGATAGCCACGTTCTGCACTGCAGGCGACGTTGACTTCACGAGTGTAGAGGGAGTGAAGGCTTATATCGGAAGTATTTTTAACCGCCAGACAGGGAGTCTGACATTAACCAGAGCGTATGACGTGCCCGCAGGAACGGGATTGCTGATAAAGGGAGAACCTGGGACGTACGAAATTCCCTACAGCCAATCGTTCAGCATTACCAGTAACCTGCTGAAGGGCGTGATGACAGCCACGAACATCAGCGCTACCGAGGACGGCTACGCCAACTACATCCTGGGTAGCGGCAGCAAGGGCGTGGGCTTCTACAAGGTTGGAGCCGAGGGAACGATGGTGGCAGCAGGTCATGCCTACCTGCAGATACCTGCTTCGTCACCAGCTGCCAGCCGTAGTGCCGTGAGCCTGCGGTTTGACGATGAGGACGAGGCCACAGGCGTTGACGACGCTGCGCGTCTAAATAATAAAGATGAAATAATAAATAATAGTGTCCTCTTCGACCTGCAAGGCCGTCGTGTAGAGAAGCCTCAGCGTGGTGTTTACATCCGTGACGGTAAGAAGGTCGTCGTAAAGTAAGGAGGGTTGCGCTATGAAAAGAAAGAGATACTTGCAGCCTGCCATTGAGGTGGTCGAGGCTGCGCTAGCAGGATTGCTCGAGGGCTCCCTGTTGCAAGAGGGAGAGACAGACCAGATTCCCGTCTTTGATGATGATGAACTTGATTATGACCCGATTTAGCAGTATGATAATCCCCGAGATTCGCGTTGAATCCCGGGGATTATTGAATAAATCAGTAGTCCAAGGTATCGACTAATTTGCGATACTCGCCACGTTTCAGGTTCTCAATGCAGTGGTCATTGGAGAAGTCTGTCGTGTCGTGACGTATGGGGTGATTAGTCTGCGGCCTCAAATTCTTCGAGGAAACGGGTGTCGTTCTCGGAGAAGAGGCGCAGGTCGTTGACGCGGTACTTCAGGTTGGTGATGCGCTCGACACCCATGCCGAAGGCATAGCCCGAGTAGATCTTCGAGTCGATGCCGCACTGTTCCAGAACGTTGGGATCGACCATGCCGCAGCCGAGGATCTCTACCCAGCCGGTGTGCTTGCAGAAACCGCAGCCCTCGCCTCCGCAGATAAAACATGAGACGTCCATCTCGGCACTCGGCTCGGTGAACGGGAAGTAAGATGGGCGCAGGCGGATGCTGGTGTCGGGACCGAACATCTCCTTGGCGAATGACAGCAGCACCTGCTTCAGGTCGGTGAAGCTGACGTTCTTGTCGATGTAGAGACCTTCCACCTGATGGAAGAAACAGTGAGCACGGGCGGTAATGGCCTCATTGCGATAGACGCGGCCCGGACAGATGACGCGGATGGGAGCCGTCAGCTTGCCATTCTCATCATGCATCTGCTCCATGACGCGGGCCTGAACCGACGAGGTATGTGAGCGTAGCAGGATGTTCTTGGTGACATCATTTGGGTGCTGCGAGACGAAGAACGTGTCCTGCATGTCGCGGGCGGGATGGTCGGCGGCGAAGTTCATTTTCGTGAACACGTGCAGGTCGTCCTCCACCTCGGGACCGTCGGCCAGAACGAAGCCCATGCGTGAGAAAATATCGATAATCTCGTTGGTGACGATGGTCAGCGGGTGGCGCGTACCTAACTTCACGGGGTAGGGTGTGCGTGTCAGGTCCAGGGTGTCTTCGCCCGTATCCTGAGTCTCACACTCTTCGCGCAGCTGGTTGATGCGCTCGGTGGCCATCTGCTTCAGCTCGTTGATTTTCATGCCGACAGTCTTCTTCTGGTCTGCGGCCACGTTACGGAAATCGTTCATCAGGGCAGTAATCTCGCCCTTCTTGCTGAGGTACTTCAGACGAAGCTTTTCCACCTCGTCTGCGTTCTTGGCGCTCAGCGTCTGCACTTCTTTCAGAAGTTCGTCTATCTTATCAAGTATCATACAAAAGTGTAAAATTGCAATTTTGGCTGCAAAGGTACGAAAAAAATAAGAAATAAGAATTAAGAATTAAGAATTATTTTGTAACTTTGCACGCTGAATTTTAGAGACGAACCATGAACAGGCTTATAATTGTGGCATTGGCGTTGGCGATGCTGATGTTTTCATGCAAAGGTAAGCAGATGGATGTCGCTGCTGAAGGGGCGGCTGCCGACACTGTTGACTCGACGGTGCAGGATGACCTTGACGCCGATACGCTGGAGCAGCTGATTACCGAGACACCGATGCCGCAGGCCGCTGATGAACTGTTCGACGATTTCCTGTTTAATTTTGCCGCCAACCGCAATCTCCAGATGGAGCGAGTGGCATATCCACTGCCGACTATCCGGAACGGCGATACGACGTTTGTAGATAAGGGCGGTTGGAAGATGGAGCGTTTCTTTATGCGTCAGGACTATTACACCGTGCTTTTTGATAACGAGCGACAGATGGAACTGGTGCGTGACACCTCGGTCAGTCAGGCCACGGTCGAGAAGGTCTATTTTAATACCGGTGCCGTCATACAGTACCAGTTCCGGCGGCTGAACGGCGCATGGATGCTGTTGTGTGTGAAGACCGAGCCGCTGCAGGCTAATCCTAATGCGTCGTTCCTGGATTTTTACCACAAGTTTGTGACCGACTCGCTGTTTCAGGCTGAGAGCCTGGGTGAGACGGTGCGCTTTGTGGGGCCTGACCCCGACGATGACTTTGCACAGATGGAGGGCATTCTGACCCCCGACACATGGCCCGCCTTTGCCCCTGAACTGCCCGACCGCATGATATACAACATCGTGTATGGAAAGCCGTTGGCTGATTCTGACCAGAAGATTTTCGTCATGCGTGGCATTGCCAACGGTATGGAGGTGGAGATGACCTTCCGGCGGGAGGAGGGACAGTGGAAACTGGTGAAACTTGTGAACTGAGGTGATGAGAGAGGAAAGAGACTACAGTTTGAAAGGGCACAACACATTTGGTATAGATGCCCGTTGCAGCCGCTTCCTGGAATTCGGCAGTGTAGATGAGGCACGTGAGGTGGCCGCTCTGCTACGCATGTCGCCTTCGCCTTATAGAATAATTGGTGGTGGCAGCAACCTGCTGCTGACGCGTGATTTTGAGGGTACCGTGGTGCGCTCGGCTATCAAGGGCATTGAGCGCCGCGACGATGGATGTGTGCGCTGCGGCAGCGGTGAGATATGGGACGATGTGGTTGCCTGGTGTGTGGAGCACGAACTGTATGGTGCCGAGAACCTGTCGCTCATTCCGGGTGACGTGGGAGCCAGTGCCGTCCAGAACATCGGTGCCTATGGTGCCGAGGTGAAGGACCTCATCGTGACTGTTGAAGCTGTCGAGGTGGCAACGGGCGAGGTTTGCGAACTTTCCAATGCCGATTGCCAGTACGGCTATCGTGACAGCCGTTTCAAGCGTGAATGGAAGAACCGTTATCTGATAACTCATGTCACATACCGGCTGAACAGGCAGTTTGAGCCGATGTCAGACTACGGTAACATCAGTAAAGAGCTGGCTCGGCGCGGTATCAGCAAACCGACGGCACAGCAACTCAGGCAGGTCATCATCGACATACGCCGTGAAAAACTGCCAGACCCCGAGGTGACGGGCAATGCGGGCAGCTTTTTCATGAACCCGGTCGTCAGCCGGGATAAGTACTTGGAGTTGGCCGGTCAGTATCCTGACATGCCCCACTATACCATTGACGATCAGCATGAGAAAATACCAGCCGGTTGGATGATAGACCAGTGCGGCTGGAAGGGTCGTTCGCTGGGTCGAGCCGGTGTTCATGACCGTCAGGCACTTGTACTTGTGAACCTGGGCGGTGCTACGGGCAGTGAGATCGTGGATCTGTGCAACGTCATCCAGCGGGACGTCCGTCAGCGGTTTGGTATCGACCTTTATCCGGAAGTGAATATTATATAGAGACGTATGAGACTGACATTTCTTGGAACAGGGACATCGTGTGGCGTACCGACCATCGGCTGCCAGTGCCGAGTGTGCCAGAGCACCAGCCCGAAGGATAAGCGCCTGCGCTGTTCGGCACTTGTTGAAACGGAACGGACGCGGTTGCTCATAGACTGCGGCCCCGACTTCCGCCAGCAGGTGCTGCCCTTGCCGTTCCGCCGCATTGACGGCATACTCATCACCCATGCCCACTACGACCACATGGGTGGTATGGACGACATACGGCCCTATTGTCAGTTTGGCGAAATCAATGTCTATGCCGACCCGATAGCACGCGAGGGACTCCTCCAGATGCTGCCCTACTGTTTCGTCGAGAACCGCTATCCTGGCGTGCCGGCCATCCAGTTGCATGAGATACATTTCCACCAGCCGTTCACCATTGGCGATGTTGACATCATGCCGGTTCGCGTGATGCATGGCAAGCTGCCTATTGCAGGCTATCGCATGGGGCGGCTGACCTACATCACCGATATGAAAACCATCGGCGATGACGAACTGCCCTATATAGAAGGTACGGAGACACTGGTGGTCAACGCTTTACGGCAGAAACCCCATCACTCGCACCAGACGCTGGACGATGCCGTAGCCTTTGCGCGGAGGGTCGGGGCGCGTCAGACTTACCTGATTCACTCCAGCCATGACATCGGACTGCACGACGAGGTCAACGCCCAGTTGCCTCCTGACATACAGATGGCCTATGACGGCCAAACAATAGTTGTATAAAAACTTGACTACAGAGATATGCTTTTCCTGCTACTGAGTGTTTCAATTGTTGCCGTACTTGCCCTGTTCATCATGGCCCGCAACACCTACAGGCTGAAAACCGATTTCGCACGCTTCCGCAAGGAAATCAGCCAGAAGTCGGGACTGGTATTCCTCATCAATAAGGATTTCGAGGTGAAGGATACCAACTACTACCAGATGAATGCCAATATGGCCGGCGACGGCCAGCCTCCTGTACTGGGAAATGTTTTGCATTGCAAGAGCGGCTGTGACTCAGGACTCTGCGGCACAGGTTTCGCGTGCCAGACCTGTCCTGTCCGCCTTGTCATCAAAAACTCGTTCAAGAACCGACGCGATTTTGATAGTATAGAGGCTACCATGGAACTCTATGATGCCAGCCACGAGGTGCAGAAGGTTGATGTGACAGTGGCGGGTGAGTTGGTCTATGCCTATAACAAGCCTTACATGATGGTCAGCGTCACCTCATTTCCTATAGGCTTTCAGGCCCAAGTCTAAGAATTCTATGTATTTGTCGGTGTCCTCGTCATAGGCACGGCTGCCACAGAGCGGGTGCCCGCTGTTGTCGAGCAGCACATAGAAAGGCTGTGCATTGGCTCCGAACTTATGGCTCTGCAGATAGCTCCATTTGGCACCGACCGTACGCAGTGTCTTCGTGTTGCCTTGTTCGTCGGTCACCTCGAAAGGCTCTGCCAACGGGGTCTTGTCATCCACGAACAGCGAGATGAGGATGTAGTCGTTGTTGAGCATGTCAGCCACGCGAGGGTCCGTCCATACGGCGGCTTCCATCTTGCGGCAGTTCACGCAGCCGTAGCCGGTGAAGTCTATAAACACAGGCTTACCCTCTGCTTTGGCTGCAGCCATACCCTGCTCGTAGTCGGTGAACCGTGCCTCGACGGTTTTCGTGTTCAGGTTGAAGTCCTGTGTGTTCATCGGTGGTGCGAAGGCGCTGACGGCCTTGCACGGAGCACCCCAGAGACCGGGAACCATATAGACGGCGAAGGCCAGCGACACCAGCCCGCCCATGATGCAGACGACGGGCATCGGTCTGGTCAGATTACCTCCAATCTCGTCTTCCTGGAATTTCAGCCAGCCGCAGAGATAGGCTCCCAACAGTGCGAAGATGACAATCCACAGCGAGAGGAACACTTCGCGGTCCAGCAGATGCCAGCCGTAGGCCAGGTCGGCCACGGAGAGGAACTTCAGGGCGAAGGCCAGTTCCACAAATCCCAGCACCACCTTCAGTGTCGTCATCCATGACCCCGACTTCGGAGCCTGTTCCAGCCATGAGGGGAATAGGGCGAACAGGGTGAACGGCAGGGCTAAGGCCAGCGCAAAGCCGAACATGCCCAGGGCGGGTGCTATCCAGTTGCCGCTGGTGGTCGTCTCCACAAGCAGAAGACCGATGATTGGTGCTGTGCAGGAGAAGGAAACCAATACCAGTGTGAAGGCCATCAGGAATATTGAAAGCAACCCGCTTGTGGCAGATGCCTTGGTGTCAACGGCGTTGGCCCAGCTCTCGGGCAGTTTGATCTCGAACCATCCGAAGAAGGAGAGGGCAAACACAACCAGTAGCAGGAACAGGAAAATGTTGAACACGGCGTTGGTTGACATGGCGTTCAGCGTGTCACTGCCGAAGATGGCTGTGACGAGCAGTCCCAGTCCTAAGTAGATGACGATGATGCTTAACCCGTAGGTGACAGCATCCTTGATGCCCTTCTGTTTGTCGGTCTTAGCGCGTTTCAGGAAAAAGCTGACTGTCATCGGGATGATGGGCCAGATGCAGGGCATGCAGACAGCCAGCAGTCCACCGACGAAGCCCATCAGTAGAATGTAGAACAGCGAGCGGTCGGTCAGTGGCATACTACCGCCCTCAGAGCGCAGCTCGCTGATGACCGGCTGCCAGAGGTCATCCCCGGCAACGGAGACGGTGGCCGCCTCCGCAGAATCAGCCGCCGCCGGTATGTCTTCGGTCACCAGCGTGTCTTCGGTCACCGGCTTGTCCTCTGCCACGGGCGTCTCTTCTGCTACAGGGGTGGCTGAAGTCTTGTCATCGGTATTGCCCGCGTCGGTTTTGACTTCTTCCTGTATCTTCCCTTTCTTTTTTAGGTCGCAGGTTGACGGCGGCAGACAACTCTGGTCGTTGCAGGCACCATATTCCAGATAACACTCGATGTCGTATTCGGGTTTGGTAAACTTGATTTTCTGGACAAACGACACGCTGCCTTCGAAATAGCTTAACTCCATGCCGAACAGCTTGTCGAACTCCTTGATTTCCTTTCCCCGTGGCTGCAGGCTGCCTACTGTTTGAACACCGTCCATCTTCACAGCATTGAAGGAGGCAGAGATGGGACCGTCATCGCCGAGATTGGTGGAATATACATGCCATCCCGGGTCGATGGTGGCACTGAAGACAATCTCACCCTCACCCCCCTTCAGTTCCTTCAACTGTGAGGTGAAGTGAATGGGATTCATCATCTGAGCCATTGTGACAACCGCCATCATGGCTAAGAGACATGTAGAGACAGCTTTCTTCATCATCATTCTTGTGCAATGCTCCGTTTCATGTTCAGCTCGGAGATACGGCCCTCGGGCGAGACCTGGGCTGTCACTTTGCAGACGGCACTGCTTTCGCGTCCCTCTTCTGCACGTTCTATGTGCTCGGCAACGGTGAATGTCACGGAGAGTACATACCGATCGTCGCCTACCTGGCTCTTCTCGATGCTCCAGTCTCCGTTAGGGGTGAACTCCATCTTGGTGATGCCGGGCTCATGCAGTTTCTCCATGTATTGATACACATCTTCACGGGTGGCGTTCTGGCGGTGCAGGAAGGAGGTGAGCACTGGCGTAAGCGTCGATGAGAGGGCTGATACGTCCATCTGTGCCAAGGCATTGAAATAGGTGGTGAATAGCTGGGTGACCATCTGGCGTTCTTCAGAGGTCACTTTCTGAGCTTCTAAGTGTTCGTAGTTGGCCTGTGCTTCATCGTAGAAGGCCCCGTCTTCATGCTCAGTGATGTATTTCATGAATGCTTCGGCAGTGTTCTCTTTCGTGGCTGCCACCCAGTCGAGTGAGTCTATCTTGATGGCGGCTTCAATGTTGTGGACACTTTGCGGATGGAGTTTTACAAAGCGTTCGTAGGCGTACTTGCTGTTGTTGACCAGGGCATCGTTCCAGTCGGTGTCAATCTTCTTGAGGGCATCGAGGTGCAGCTTGATAGTGTCGCGGTGGGCCTTGGGGGCATCAACGTACATGTCGAGGAAATTCTGCAGCACTAACGGCTCGGTGCTCTTGACGGCATTCTCGTAAGCCCGCATCTCGTTCTGCATTTCCTGGTTTTTCATGAAGTAGATGCCAAGGAACACAACGATGAGTGCGAGGACGACGGAGACGGCCAGTATCGTGAAGCCGATGCGCTTCTTCTTGGAACTGCGGGTAGCCCCGGGCTTTGCCGTCTCTTCCTGTCTGGATTCAGACTGCTGTGGAACGGGTACCTTCGGTGTCACCGGCTGGGGGTATGGCGTGTTGTCCGTGCTGGATGCGCCATTGATGCTACAGTGGCAGTTGGGGCATCGGGCCTGTTCCTTGAAAATCACTTCTCCACAGTCAGGGCACTGCGTAATCTTCCCTGCAATGTCAATGCCGCACGACGGGCAGGTTTTTGCTTGGTCGCTCACTTGGTGACCACATTCAGGACACTTGATAATCATCTTGTTATTTACGATTTACGATTTTCACTTCTCACTTCTCACTTTTCACTTCTCACTTTTCACTTTTCAGTGGCGGTAGCGTATCTCACGGAGTCCGTGACGTCCCATGAACCGGGATTTATCTACATAGCCGTTGATGCCGACGATGCGTCCCTTGGCTGTATATTGCCACAGGGTATAGTCACGCTCGTCGGCCAGCACAGGCTCCTCGTCGGTGTACATGGCTATCATCAGCTGGTAGTCGTCAAGACGTCCCAGCAGGTGTTTGTTGTAGAAGTTACGATAGGTATAGACGAGCGGCTTCTGACGGTAGGCCACCTCCATCAGGTGGAGGAACTTCATCAGCGAGTCACAGAATTCCTCAGTCGGCAGGTTGGCTGTCGTCTCAACGTCAACCATGGGTATGAGATCCTGTTCACCGGGCAGACACTGGGTCATGAAATTGCGCAACTGAATCTCAAGGTCGGTCTTCGGGCGGAAGAAGTGGTAGCTGCCCACTTTCAGGCCGTAGCGGTGGGCCAGGTCGATATTCCGCTCAAAATAGGAGTCGATACGGTCACCGCCTTCCGTAGCCTTCAGATAGACGTAGGCCATCTTGGTGTTCTCGCCTACCGTTTCCCAGAAGACCTGTCCCTGATAGTGGCTCAGGTCGATGCCGTGGACGTGCTCACAGGTGTCCTCGCACAGCAGGTAGGGATTTATCTCGTTTCCGTCGGCATCGACCTGAGGAAGGAAGACGGCAGGCGTTACTGTCTTCTTCTTCTGGCTGCCTTTTGTCTTTTTCTTGGCCACAGTCTGAACCCTTGCCTTTGCCGTGCGGCGCTTTTTCTTGGCTTTGGCTTCTATTGGTTCATAGACGGCCATACCGATCAGCATGATCAGCAGCAGATATAGTATTTTCTTCATTTCTGGTTTTTTGAGATGCAAAGATACTAAATAATTCATAATTTGTAATTCATAATTCATAATTATTTTCTATCTTTGCACAAAATTTTGACTTATGAAAAGAATTGTATTGTTTTTCTGTGCTCTGACATGCCTGCTGGCATGCGATAAAGAGGAAAGAGGAGGAGGAACGACGCCGGAGACTGCGACACGCTCGGTTATGATTTATATGGCCGGTGAGAACAATCTGACAGCTACCAGTGGTGTCCGGTTCCTGCATAACGACCTTCAGGAGATCATCGAAGGTTCCAAATTGCTCAGTGACAGGCAGCGGCTGTTTGTATTTGTTGACAGCTTGAACACTGCCAAAGTGGGATCGGGTACTCCCGTTATTTTGGAGGTGCATGGCGGAGAGGCAACGGTCAAATACGATTTCGGACATGATTTCTATTCCTGTGATCCTGCCTATTTCAAGAAAGTGATGCAATGGATGACGGAAAATGCCCCGGCTCAGGGTTATGGCCTGGTACTCTGGGGACACGCCTCTGGATGGTCTGTATCGACCGACACTATTGCCTCCTCAGAAGCACGGGCAACGAGGGCCTACGGTCAGGATGACGGTAAGGACATGACGGAAGGCAGCCGGAAGTGGATGAACATCACCCAGCTGGCCCGTGCTCTGGAGAGCCTGCCTAAGCTGGACTTCATCTTTGCCGACTGCTGTAACATGATGTGTGCCGAGGTGGGCTACGAACTGCGCAACGCTACCAGCTACCTGATAGGCTCGCCGGCCGAGATTCCTGGCGACGGCGCTCCTTATGACCAGCTGGTACCGCTGTTCTACAAGAACAGGAGTGGACTGTACAGTAGCATTATCGATGCCTATTATGACTATTACCTTGCCGACTACAAGGGTGATGACCTGGACGGCTTCAGTGTTCCGCTGTCGGTCATTGACACCCAGTATATGGATGCACTGGCGCAGGCAACCCACGACGTGTTGGACGCTTTCTCAGGCGGTTACCCGTACTACCCCTTGTCGCCCAGTCTGACTGACTTGGCCTATTATTTCTATTTTGAAGCTCCTGTCATGTATGATATGCGTGCTTTCATCAAGTCCAACACTACGGACGAGGTCTTTCAGAAGTGGGACGAGACCTACAGGCTGGCCGTACCATACTACCGGATGTCGCTGGAGTGGATGACCATTTATTCGAACCTCGAAAAATCGTTCAGTAAATTCAATCAGGATATCTCACAGTATGGCTGTGTCAGCATGTTCATACCATTGAATATCTGGAATTACTACAGCGGCACTTTCCGTTTCAACCATACGTATAACAATTACGGGTGGAATAGGGCAGTGGACTGGAGCCGTTACGGCTGGACTTCCGAATCTACTTACGTTCGTTAGTGTTTTCGTCGTGGACGATGACTTTCACCTTCGAGATGCGGCGCTCGTCGAGTTCCAGGATTTCGAAGGTGAATTGATTATAATCCAGTTTCTCATGGACGGCGGGGAAGTCGCCCTTCAGCTCCAGCATCAGTCCGGCTAAGGTATCGGCATCGCCCTCGATGTCTTCGAACGTGTCGTCGTCAATATGGAGCACCTTGTAGAAGTCGCTGAGGAGGGTCTTGCCCTCGAAGATGTAGGTGTTGGCATTGACACGCACGAAATTCCTTTCTTCTTCGTCGTACTCGTCGTTGATCTCGCCCACAATCTCCTCCAGAATGTCTTCTAAGGTGACCAGACCGCTGGTGCCGCCGAACTCATCGACAACGATGGCAATGTGGACTTTATTGGCTTGGAACTCGCGGAGCAAGTCATCGATCTTCTTCGTCTCAGGCACAAAATAGGGAGGGCGTATGAGCGACTGCCAGCGGAACGACGAGGGCTTGCTCAGATGGGGCAGGAGGTCTTTGATGTAGAGGATGCCCCGGACGTTGTCGATGGAGTCCTGATAGACGGGTATGCGGGAATAGTTGTTCTCGACGATGCACTGCAGTACTTCGGCAAAAGAAGAGCGGAAGTCGAGATCTACCACGTCCTGACGGCTGGTCATAATCTCCTTTGCCGTCTCGTCGCCGAAGCGCACAATGCCTTCCAGCATGTTCTGTTCGTCCTTCAGTTCGCTCTTGTCAGTCAACTCCAGTGCCTGCTCCAGGTCGTCAACGCTGAGCACATGGTTCTCCGTCTGTACAACCTTTCCGGCCAGGCTGCCGGAGCGGATGAGGATGTTCGACAGTGGTCGAAACAGGTGGCGTAGTGCAATGATGCTTCCGGCAAAAGACCGGCATACCGACAGGGCGTGCTGAGCGCAATAGACTTTCGGGATGATTTCTCCAAAAAGCAGTAGCAGGAATGTCAGCAGCACGGTGATAACCAGGAACTGCAGCCAGACGGCATTGCCGAAGTCCACCACGTGTGCAAAGAAATAGTTGCACAGCATGATGATGGTGACGTTGACCAGGTTGTTGGTAATAAGAATGGTGGCCAGTGTGCGTTCAGAGTCTTTCCGCAGTTCCATGATCTGGCGGTCACATTTGTCATTGCTTTCCTCTATCTCGTTCAGGTCGGTGGGCGACAGTGAGAAGAAAGCTATTTCTGACCCCGAGGCAAATCCCGAAACAATTAACAGCAGGCAAGCCAGCACACCGGCAAAGACTGCACCTGCGGTTGGTGTCAGCAGATAGACCTCACTGAATAGTTGTTGAAAATAGTCCACGGCTTATTCCTTTGTGTGCTTGGGAGTCAGCATCTCAATATTGTCGGCCCAGATTTCGGTTACATACTTACGCTGGCCCTGCTTGTCATCGTAGGTGGAGTAGCGCAGACGGCCTTCAATATACAGTTTGTCACCTTTATGCACATATTTCTCGACAATCTCGGCCAGCCGCTTCCATAACAGTATGTTGTGCCAGTCGGTGCGGTCGGGCACCTGGGTGCCGTTCTGAAGCGTGTAGCCTTTCTCGGTGGTGGCAAAGCTGAAACGGGCAACGGCTACACCTTGGTCAACATAGCGTACTTCCGGGTCGGTACCCACATTGCCGATGAGCATTACCTTGTTCATTTCGCCTGCCCGAGATAGTAGAACTTGAAATTCTTGCCCTTTGCCGAGGGGAACTGGCTGCGCTCGTCAACGCGCTCCTGAAGGTGTTCCACGATGCGGTTGTAGCAGTCAATGCCTGACTCGGCTTTCACCCGTGCCACGAAATGGGTGTCACGATACTGGAACTTGCCAGTTCCCGGTACCAACAGTACCCGCTTGAAGTCGATGACACCCTCGTACCATCCGTATTTCACTTCGTTCAGCTTGACAATGGCAGGCGATGCCGAGCGGTCACGACCGCCGTTTGCCAGCGTTGGATGAACGGCTTTCTTCTCCTTGAAGTCCTGCATCGTGGCTGCCTCGGTCTTGATAATAATAAAATATACGCGCGGTCGTATCTTGTAACGCTTGGGATAGAATACATCGCTGGCGGCATAGTCCCGGATGTCATTCTCTAATACGGGATTCATGCCAATTTCTTCAATTGCAGATAAAAAGTCTATCGCCTCGTCCACAGTATAGACAAGCGTTTCTCTGTCGAAATATCTCAAATATAGATTCATCAGTATGCAGTGGTTTGTTTTTCTGTTGCGTAATGATTAAGTTGAATGCGTTGTTTGGTAAAAAAGAGCGGAAAACGGGACTCGGACCCGCGACCCCAACCTTGGCAAGGTT
>CAMHNI010000033.1 GCA_946186505.1 uncultured Prevotellaceae bacterium
ATCACTTATCACTCATCACTTATCACTTATCACTCATCACTTATCACTTATCACTTATCAC
The DNA here is from genome assembly GCA_946186505.1 of uncultured Prevotellaceae bacterium. Classification (GTDB taxonomy): domain Bacteria; phylum Bacteroidota; class Bacteroidia; order Bacteroidales; family Bacteroidaceae; genus Prevotella. The sequence continues at coordinate 62 of CAMHNI010000033.1, forward strand.
TCTTCACTTATCACTCATCACTTATCACTTCTGAAAGTCCAGTCCCATATCCCTGCGAATCTTATAGTTCTTCAGTATGCGGATAGCCTCAGCCATCCGTCTTACCGTCGGGTCAGGGTCTTGCAGCGAAGGATGGTCGCCATTCGTCTTGCGCCATTCCTGGAACACCGTCAGGAATATCTTTTTCGCCTCGTCGATGGACATATTGAGCTTTTTGTCGGCAATGGCGTCTTGGATGACTTTCAGCACAGGTGCGTCTATCTCGTTCGACATAATCTCGTAAGCCCGCTGGAAAGGATTCACCGATTCTATCAGGTTGATGCTCAGGTCGTCGATATTGATAAACGTGTTGGCAATCTTAACCAACCGGCTGCCCTCGTGGTTCTCGGTGTCTTCCACGATGTCCTTGCCCTTCAGCACGAAGTCAAGCACCACACGATGACTTACGGCCTCCACTTCGTCTTCCGTCAGCTCAGGATGCAACTCTTCCACAATCTTGGGGATATACACCTTATTGATAATCTCCGGTGCCACGCCCTCGATGGCCTCCCTTATCAACGGATGCTGCAGGATGCCGGCCTTCAAGTCGTCCATCTGTTCCTCTACGATTTGCCTGGCCCGCTCCGTGCCTAACGGTTTCAATCCTTCCACCACGACAGTCCTTCGTGGGTCACCACCATCATCCTCTTCATCCCTGGAGGTCTTGAAGTTCCACTTCGGCGCCATCACCTGCTCCATCAGCAGCGAGGCCGTGATGGCTTTCAGCATATCGTTCACGGCAACCACCACATCGTCCTGCGTCTCGTCAGGAGCCGCAATCAGGTTGGTGAACTGTGCGTGCTCCTTGCCTTCAGTGTCACGGGTGCAACGACCGATAATCTGAACAATCTCCGTCAATGACCCACGCACGCCGATGGTCAGACAGTGTTCGCACCATTCCCAGTCGAAGCCTTCCTTCGCCATACCCATTGCAATGATGACATCCACGTCATCGCGGCTCTTCATCCGTTGCAGATAGCCCTGCACGTGGTTACGGTGGTCAGTATCAGGATTCACGAGGTCGGCCACCTTCAGCAGCCTGCCGTCTTTGGTCTTCACGGTGACGATGTTCGTGTTGTAGTCCTCGTCAATCTTACTGCCTATCAGGTCGATAATCTGCTTCACCTGCTCAAACTTGTCGTAGGCCCCTGCCGCCTTTGAGTTGGTGACGGGGATATGTATCAGCGTCTTCTGCCGAGTGTCAAACACCTTGTCGAGTGCCGACAGATAATGTCCTTTGTAGAAGTGGTAGCCCAACTGCAAGGTCTTCAGATAACGGTAGCCGTTCAGCTGGTCGTAGTAGTTGAACTGAACAGGCACGAACCTTGTCTCGTACTCCAAGCGCAGCACAGGCGTACCGTCACCACGGAAGTAGCTGCCCGTCATAGCCAGTATGTGGGCGTTCGTCTGGTTCATCAGCCGCCTGACAAGTTCGCCAAGTCCGTTGTCGGCATCAGCTGAAGTATGGTGGAACTCGTCAATGCCGAAGAACAGGTCGTTCAGCTGCTCGTCGGCAAGTTCCTTCAGGGCAAAGCGCAGGGTGGCGTGGGTGCATACCAAAGTCTGGGCCTTGGTGAATGGTTCCGCAAACTCCTTGAACCGCTTCACCTTCTCTTTCTCGTTCTCTGTGTCGCAGAGGTTGAAGTAGGTAGGCACTTCCCAGTCGGCAAAGAATCCGAATTTCTTTAGAGCCGTTGGCTTGAACGAGCGTCCGATGCTCTTCTCCGGCACGGCCACAATGACCTTCTTGATGCCCTGATGGGCCAGTTTGTCGAGTGCCACAAACATCATCGCCCTCGACTTGCCCGAGGCGGGCGGTGCCTTCACCAACAGGTACTGCTCCTGACGGCGTTCATACACCCGGGCCTGCATCTCCCTCATGCCCAGCTCGTTGGTATTCGTCGACCGCCCCGTCTGCTCATACGTGATGGTCATTTGGTCTTGATTATAGTTTTCTCGCATGATTTTATCTCTTTTTCGTTTGTTATTTCAGTTTTTTATTCGTAACTTTGCCTGCGAATTCAAAAAGAAACGCTTTATGACAACTTATGCATTGAATAATCTTTGGACTTATATTGAAGGTCTCTCCCTAAAGCAGAAAGACCGTAAGTGGCTGGCAAACAAGCTGCTCGAGCCTGTCGAAGTGGACGCAGAGACCAAACGCCAGCAAGAGTTTGTCAAGGAGTCGCTCACACGTGCACTTGACGAAGTGAAACGAGCCAAGCGAGGAGAAGCCAAGATGATGACCTTGGAAGAGTTTGAAGAGAAACTTAGGGATGAAAGTATTCTATGAATGTAAAACTTATCCCTTCTGAAGAATTTTTGCGCAGGTTGAAGCATCTTGCCAAGAAGTACAAGTCGATAGGTGATGATTATCGAGCATTGAAGGAAAGCCTGTTGGAGAATCCTTTTCAGGGTACCGACCTTGGTCATGGTGTCCATAAGGTGCGTATGCCCATTGCTTCTAAAGGAAAAGGCAAAAGCGGAGGTGCCAGAGTGCTGACACTGGTCATGTTGGTCAGCGACGATGCTGAGGTGACGTTGCTGACCATCTACGACAAGGGCGAAATTGGTAATGTGTCTGACAGCTATATTCAGGCTCTTGTCCGCAGTCTTTAACACCTTTCTTTTCATTACTTCGTCAGCTTATCATACAACTTCAGCAGCAACTCCAAGCGCTCGTTCTCGTCGGCGAAGGGACGGTCGCGGTAGCAGCTGTCTACTATCAGATCCAGTTGGTGGTGAGCATCGCGCAGGTCTTGGGGCATCGTCTCCGGGGCGTATAGTTCAGCCAAGGTCTTGCCGTAGTGGGCTTCGCGGGCACCAAGCACCTCCCAAGCAGCATCCTCAATCTCCTGCTTCTTCGCCTCCGTCAGTTTGGGGAAGGGGAAGGGATTGTAGCAGAGACCAGCGGAATAGCGATAGTCTGTTTTCAATCGTCCGCCGATTGCTCGAACCCACGCCATATGCATCGCGGAGGTGAGGATGCCGAAGAGCCACAAATCATCTGTGCCGATGACCATACAACTATTAGCTACTATTTTCCCTTTATCCAAATACCCAAAAGGAATATAATCACGATGCTCTGATGATACACAAGGAATTACTATGATAGAACACCCCATTGGCTGTGTTATCTGTGCAAATAAATGAGGAATAGAAGCTAATTGAGGACGAGAAGAATTTAAGCGTACTTCTCGTAATCTACTTATTCTTTCTTGAATTTGCAAAAGGTTGATGTATTCCTCTTCCTTCTCTTCGTACAGCCAAATACACCAGCGGTGTTTTCCATTGATAAATTCTTCTGAGCCTATTAATGGCTTGATGAATTTCTCTGCTTTTGGTTCCCCTTCAATTAAAGATTGCCTTTCATATTCATCAAGAATTAGGCATCCTCCATCAGCTGGCATATTGCCAAAATTCATTTGAGGTACATTTGAAAGCGGGCGGCTTGCTGACGATACAATGATATTTGCCCCTTCTGTCAAATAGGGATTAATGTTACTAACAACTCTCGCTTTATCACCTTCGAATAAGATTTTTCTTTCTTTCGCGACACCCCTAACACCAACTATAACACAAGTCACACCAGCATTGTACTTGGCGTTGTTTGTCCATTTGAAGGATTGGTGTGCAAAGAAGATTTCTTGCTTGTTCTCAAAGATGTATGGCCATAGCAGACTTACTTGTAACCCCTGACAAATGGAATTGGTACTCACGAAAGCGAACTTGGCTTGCGTACCTTTTATATATCTTGAGCCAAGCATAAACCAACAAGCTATGTAATCCAAACTGCCAAAGTCTTTTTTGAACACACGTTCCATATCTTTCTTCTGTTCATCGTCTTGCCGTCTGCTCCCCAAATACGGCGGATTCCCCATCACATACACTTCTTCATTTGGCGTATGCGGACAAATCGTGTTCCAGTCTTCACGACAGGCATTGCCGCAATGGAAGTTGGTGTTCTGCTTCAGAGGCAGTGCCTTGATGTTCACGCCGAAATCCTTGGTGAACTGGTTATTCATCTGATGCTCTGCCAGCCACATTGACAATACGGCCGTCTCGCAGGCAAAGTCGTTGATTTCCAAGCCGTAGAACTGGCTGATGTCGATAATGCTGCCATCCACAAACTGCATCTGCACGTCAGGCGTCATCAGCTGGATGAGCTTCAGAATCTTCATCTCCAACAGGCGCAGTTCCTTGTAAGTAATAATCAGGAAGTTGCCGCTGCCGCAAGCAGGGTCAAAGAACTTCATCCGCTTCATTCTGGCCAACAGTCGCTGACATTGACGCATCAGCGGCTTGCAACTCGCGTAGTACTTCTCGCGCCCTGTGTTCGACTGGTCGAAGATGCCGTCCTGCTCCTTCTGCTTGCGCTCTATGGAACGGTATTCCTCGTAGAGTTCATCGAGGAACAGTGGATTGATGACCTTCTTGATGTTCGACACACTGGTGTAGTGCATACCTAAGCCACTTCGTAGCTCCGGCGACACCACCGCCTGAATCATCGAGCCGAAGATGTCGGGATTGATTTTGGCCCAGTTCAGGTTGCCGCACTCCAAGATGAGCCGGCGGATGCGGGCGTTCATTCTCGGTATCTGGATTATCTTTGAGAACAGCCCGCCGTTCACGTAAGGGAACTGCGCCAACCGACTGTTCACGCCGATGCGGAAGTCCAAGTCCATCGTACGGAAGGCTCCGTCGAGAAACTCCTGCAGGTCGGTGCCGTCCTGCCGCGTGGTGTTGTTGACGGCATTCGTAAACAAGTCTTTCTCGAAGATGCCCGTGTCCTCGGCAAAATAGCAGAACAGCAGGCGCGACATAAAGATGTTCAGGTCGTGGGTGTCGGCGGTGATGCCTATCTGGTTGTAGCGCCGGATTTCGTCGTGTATCTGCGCCATCTTGTAGGCTGCCTTTACGTCGGCATCGTTCTCCTCGATGTCGCGGATTTTGCGCACACCCCACATCGGCGAGAAAAATTCGTAGTCGGTGTAAAGGTTGTTCAGGTGGTTCTCATAGGTCTCTTCCACAGCCGGGTCGAAAGCCTTGATGACATCACCATCGCTCACGGCGATAATAGCGGGCCGGTTCTTCACCACCCACTTGTCGCGCTTCATCTCCTCCAACTGGTCGTTCATCTCCTCTGTCCGCACCAGTCGGTAAGCCAGGATATTCTTGATGAGCAGTCCGTCGAACGAGGCCACCGTGCTCTTGCCTTCCCTATAGCGTTGCAATATAGTAGGCGAGGCCCCGATGGCCTGCATCAGCATAAAGGGCACCTCCTCTACGGGGTACGCCTCCTTGAATGCTTCCAGGCCAAGACCTATCTGCACGTAGGTCTTGGCCGTCTTGATAGCAGCCATACGCAATAGTTTTAGGACAGCAGACTATATCATCGGGAAACAGGGCTGGGAGCAGAACCTCTATAGATACGAAAAAGCGCGAACTACGCCTTATCATATATAGAGGCTCTACCACAAGCCCTGTTCAACGGATAAGTCTCGTCCACGCTATCGCGCAGACATCAACATATTATTTAACCGTTGAACATATATTTGAAACGTGGTAGATTTCTATATATTCCGAATAATAGCTAATGCTGTTATTGTTTATACCCTCGATGTCCCACTGGCGACCTCCGCTGAGGCCATCGTGCCAGTGATTAGGTGCAAAGGTACGAAAGATAATTGAAACTGCAAAAGGTTTTACCATATTATTTTTTTATCGACCTCTGCGATTGTATTATTGTATTCACCTTGTTTTTTGGCTGCTGCCGTCGTTCCGCAGTAGCTGCGGTCAGAAGACAGAAAAAGAACCGTGCCTGACCGGCTCTTCATGTAGAGCCATCGTCAGGCACGGTCTATTAGAACAGAAAGACTACAACAGCTTAGTTGCCGCCAACAAGGCTTTCCAGTTCGGAAGCCTTCTCGTTGTCGCCGAGCGAGTAGTACATCTGATACAAGGCGTAGGCCCAGTTCACCTGCTCGCGGTTGGGATCCAACTCACGGACTTTCTCCAAATAGGTCTTGGCATCACTCAGGATGGCCTTGATCTTGTTGGCATTCTCTACAGTCAGTTTACCGGTCTTCTTGTCAGCCAGCTGATCCTTCAGCTCGATAGCCTTCGAGTTGAGCGACACACCAGCCTGATAGGCGGCAGCGACGTAGGTGGGATCGATCTCAAAAGCCTTCTTGTAGCACTCCACGGCATCGTCGTACTTGCCACTCAGACGCAGAGCCTCACCCTTATAGGTGTAACCGAACTTGTCATTGGGATTCTTGGCAATCTCACCCTCTGCCCATTTCAGCAGTTCCTGGTTGTTGCCAGAATTCAGGTAGTAGTCACCAATCCATGCAGAGTAACGGTTGTCAGCGGGGAACTTCTGGCTGGCATCCTTCAGCATGTCGATGTACTCCAGCGTGTCCTGCTTGGTCTTCATGGTCTCCCTCTTTGAGAACACCAGGATTTCCGTGGCATCCTTGGCCTTGGCGGTATCCTGGGCTGCAATCTGGGCGTACTTGATGACATTGGGATAGTCCTTGCTCTGATAGGCAGAAAGGCTGGCGAAATAAGCCACCTCGTACTTATACTGGTCCTGAGACATGTCCAAGCCAGTGAAAAGAGGAGAGTCGCCGCTATCAACATACATGGCAAAAGCCTTGAAAGCACCTTCATAGTTCTTCTGATTGTACTCATACTGACCGGCATTGATGCAGTTCAGACGACCGTTTTGGAAAATCTTCTGGTTTTCGGAACGGAACCTGGGCTTTACCTTTCCCTTCTCGTTGGGCATGTTGTCAAACTCATCACACTTCATGGCAGCCTCCAAGGCGGCAACGGCGGCAGCGTTCATGGCAGCCTCGTCAATCGGCTCGTTGGTCTGCTTGACCTGATTCTCCAGCTTTTTGCCCTGGATATCAGAGAATTTCTTGTATTGGGCAGAACACAGCAGGTTCCAGGCAGCAGCCTTCGACTCATTGGTTCCTGCTGTCAGGGCTGGCTGCACAGCCTTGATGGCTTCCTCCACATCGCCCTTATCCAGAAGCTTCTTAGCATTTTTCACCACATCTTCCTGTGCGAAGATTGTTGTTGTGGCAAAGGCCATGATGGCCAACATCATCATTTTTTTCATAATCTATTAATTATTGGTTAAACATCTTATTCCTCAGTGACAATATCCACCAGCGGGCTGTCGTTTTCCAGAGTCTCCTCATCCTGCAGAACCTCTACCTCTTCGACATCCTCCTCCTGACTCGACGACACCTTGCATACCGAAGCAATGACATCGTTCTTCTTCGTCAGGTTAATCAGGCGCACACCCTGGGTGGCCCTGCCCATGACGCGGACATCGGCCACTTTCAGGCGGATGAGGATGCCAGACTTGTTGATAATCATCAGGTCGTTCTCGTCCGTCACCACCTTGATGGCCACCAGACGGCCGGTCTTATCAGTGATGTTGAGTGTCTTCACACCCTTGGCACCACGGGCGGTCTTACGATAGTCCTCCACTTCGGAGCGCTTGCCGTAGCCGTTCTCCGATACGACCATGATGGTCTCCGTCTGCGGGTCGTTGACACACACCATGCCTACCACCTCGTCATCGCCGCCGTCGAGCTTCATCGCTATGACACCTGTCGAGACACGTCCCATGGAGCGGATTTCACTCTCATCAAAGCGGACGGCACGTCCGTTGCGATTGGCCAGCAGCAGTTCGTTGTGACCGTTGGTCAGACGGACGCCTACCACCTCATCGCCCTCGTTGATATTAATGGCACGGACACCGGCGGCACGTACATTCTTATACTGGTCGAGGCGGGTCTTCTTGATGATACCCTGCTTGGTGGCGAACACCACATAGTGCGACTGCAGGAACTCCTCGTCGTTGAAGTTCTTGATACGCAGCACGGCGTTGATAGCATCGTCAGGCTCGATGTTCAGCATGTTCTGGATAGCACGTCCCTTCGAGTTGCGGTCGCCCTCGGGTATCTCGTAGCACTTCTGCCAGTAGCAGCGGCCCTTCTGGGTGAAGAACAGCAGTGTGTTGTGCATCGTGGCGGGATAGATATACTCTGTGAAGTCGTTATCGCGGTGACGGGCACCCTTGGCACCGACGCCGCCGCGTCCCTGTGCGTGGAACTCGTCGAGGTTGGTGCGCTTGATGTATCCCATGTGCGAGATGGTGATAACCACGGGATCGTCGGGATAGAAGTCCTCGGCATTGAACTCATGGTCGAAGGGGATAATCTCCGTGCGACGCTCGTCGCCGTACCTCTCCTTCACCTCCAGGAGGTCATCCTTCATCACCTGCTTGCAGCGCTCGGGGTTGTCGAGAATCTCCTGCAGGTCGGCAATCAGCTTCATCAAGTCGTCATACTCCTGGTGCAGCTGCTCCACACGCAGACCTGTCAGCTGCGCGAGACGCATATCGACGATAGCCTTCGACTGCAGCTCGTCCAGTTCGAAACGGGCCTCCAGATTACGCTGGGCATCAGTAGGTGTCTTGCTATTGCGGATGATGCGGACAACCTCGTCAATATTGTTGACGGCAATAATCAAACCCTCTAAGATATGGGCACGCTCCTGGGCCTTGCGCAGGTCGTACTTCGTGCGGCGGATGGTCACATCATGACGGTGCTCGACGAAATACTTCACACACTCCTTCAGGTTGAGCAGACGGGGACGTCCCTTGACCAGCGCGATGTTGTTGACCGAGAACGAACTCTGCAACGCCGTCATCTTGAACAGTTTGTTCAGCAGCACGTTGGCATTGGCATCGCGCTTGCAATCGACGACGATACGCATACCCTGACGACCTGACTCATCGTTGACGTTGGCCACGCCCTCGATCTTGTGCTGGTTGGCCAGTTCGGCAATATAAGCCACAAGGTCGGCCTTGTTCACGCCGTAGGGAATCTCGGTCACCACAATCTTGTCGTGAGTATCACCACTCTCAATCTCTGCCTTGGCACGCATCACAATACGTCCACGACCTGTCTCGTAGGCATCGCGGACGCCCTGCAGGCCATAGATATAGGCACCCGTGGGGAAGTCCGGGCCGGGGATATACTTCATCAGCCCGTCGGTATCGATGTCGGGGTTGTCGATATAGGCACAGCAACCGTCGATGACCTCACCGAGGTTATGTGTCGGCATGTTCGTAGCCATACCCACGGCAATACCGTTACCGCCGTTGACCAGCAGGTTGGGCACCTTCGTAGGCATGACGGTAGGCTCCTGCAGAGAGTCGTCGAAGTTGTTCTGCATATCGACGGTCTCCTTCTCCAGGTCGTCCATGATGTGCTCACCCATCTTCGACAGACGGCACTCGGTATAACGCATGGCGGCCGGAGAGTCACCATCGACACTGCCGAAGTTACCCTGGCCGTCAACCAGCGTGTAGCGCATGTTCCAGTCCTGGGCCATACGTACCAAGGCACCATAGACCGAGGAATCGCCGTGCGGATGGTACTTACCAAGCACCTCACCCACTACGCGCGCGCATTTTTTATAAGGTTGTGTAGAGACGTTGTTAATGTTCATCATGCCGTACAGGATACGGCGGTGTACAGGCTTGAAGCCGTCACGCACATCAGGAAGCGCACGGGCCACGATGACTGACATCGAATAGTCGATGTAGGAGGACTTCATCTCCTCCTCAATGTTAATCTTAATAATCCTGTCGTTGTCGAATGTCTGATCCACTGTGTAATCTACTATTTACTGATTTACTATTTACTTTTTACGATTTTTCGCGTTTAAGGCACTTTTCAAGCCCGCTGACGCGTTTTTAACCGTGCAAAGGTACAAAGAAAATCCCAAACAGCCATCATCTGTTAAGTAATTTTAGGGGTTTACGCCGCCTCTATTCTCAATTCTTGATATCCTTCAGCCATAAAGTACTGACAGCATCGGTAGGCATACGCCAGTCGCCTCGCGGCGAGAGGCTGACACTGCCCACCTTGGGGCCGTCCGGCATACAGGAGCGTTTGAACTGCTGGGTGAAGAAGCGGCGGCAGAATGTCTGTAACCATTTCCTGATGACATCCTCGTCGTAAGAGCCTTCAAAAGCCTTGCAAGCCATCACAAAAATCTTGGCTGGACGGAAGCCGAAACGCAGGAAATAATACAGGAAGAAGTCATGCAGCTCGTACGGTCCGACAAGGTCCTCGGTCTTCTGTTTGATATTTCCCTGTTCGTCGGCAGGAATCAGTTCCGGCGAAATAGGTGTGTCAATGATGTCGAGCAGCACCTCAGTAGCCATCTCGCCAGCCATATAATTAACAAGGTAGCGCACCAATGTCTTAGGCACCCCGGCGTTCACGCCGTACATAGACATGTGGTCGCCATTGTAGGTGGCCCAGCCAAGGGCCAGTTCGGAAAGGTCGCCAGTTCCTACGACGATGGCATTCTCCTGGTTAGCCACGTCCATCAAGATCTGGGTCCGTTCACGGGCTTGCGAATTCTCGTATGTTACGTCATGCACCTTGGCATCATGCCCTATGTCCTCGAAATGCTGGGTAACGGCTTTGGCGATGCTGATTTCACGGATGGTGATGCCCAGTGTCTCCATCAGCTTGCGGGCATTGCCGTGCGTGCGATCCGTTGTGCCGAACCCGGGCATGGTAATGCCTATAATACCCTTACGATCCATACCCAACTTGTCGAATGCCTTCACCGTCACCAACAGAGCCAGCGTGGAGTCCAGGCCTCCGCTGATGCCGATGACGGCCTTGGAGCCATTGAGGTGATAGAGGCGTTTCGCCAGTCCTACCACCTGAATATTGAGGATCTCCTCACACGACTCCTGCATCTTGTCTTCCGCCGGGATGAAGGGATGAGGATTAACAGGACGTATCAGGTCGAAGTCGCGGAACGTCACCGGCTTACAGGTTACGAGCACAGGCCGGCACCCCACCTGTGCCTGTGCCGTTATGAACGTGGAGTTGGTGCGTCGCTCGGTACGCAGCCGTTCAACGTCAATCTGCGTAATCTTGATCTGAGGCTGGAAGGAGAAGCGCTCTCCCTCACTGAGCAAGTGACCGTTCTCGAAAATCATGGCATTGCCGCCATAGACCACATCCTGTGTAGATTCGCCGAAGCCACAGCTGGCATAGACATAGCCGCTCATGGTGCGGGCGCTCTGCTGGCTGAGCAGCTGCCGCAGGTACTGGTGCTTACCCACCAGTTCGTCAGAGGCCGAGAGATTGAAAATGACATCGGCCCCTGCAAGCGACAGACGGTTTGAAGGCGGTGTCGGTGCCCAGACATCCTCGCAGATCTCGATACCAAAGCGGGCACCGTCGCAGGTTGTGAAGAGTATGGGTTCCGGTGTCACATGGATAGGACTGCCAGCCAGGTAGATATCCTGTGGCATGAGGTCCGGGGCCGAGGCAAACCACCGTTTCTCGTAGAACTCGCCGTAGTTTGGCAGGTAGGTCTTGGGCACGATACCCAAGAGTGTGCCACCCTGGATGACGGCGGCACAGTTATACAGCAGGGACCCTATCTGCACCGGCAGACCCACGATGCAGATGACATCGAGCTTGCGGGTGAAATCGAGCAATATCAGCAATGCATCCTCGGCCTTGTCAATGAGCAGCTGTTCCTTGAAAAGGTCCTGACAGGAATAGCCCGTCAGACAGAGTTCGGGAAACACCATCACTTCGACACCCTGTCCCTCAGCCTGTGCAATAAGGCTCTCTACCTGCTGCAGGTTATATTCAACGTCGGCCACCTTGACGGCAGGCACTGCGGCGGCCACTTTCAGGAATCCGTATTTCATAGCTTTACAAATTGACGGTCGTTTTCAATAATGGTATATATCAGCGCCGGTTGCTCGAAGAACTGGTTTTCAAGGAACGTGTGCAGCTTGTAGAACTTCACCGGGTCGATGTTGATGAGCGCATCAACGGCAGGCTTGCGCAGGAAATATTTCTCTCTCTTGTAGGCCAACAGCTGGATGCACGAATGTTCCAACTGGTTCAGCTGGTCGCGTCCGAACTCCTCGATGAAGAGCTTCGTGTTAGGCTCAACCTCGCCGGTGGAGCGCACCTGCCAGCTGGTACCCTCGGCAGTCATATAGACATAGCGCAGGTAGTAGTTGCAGTCGTTGATGATATACGACTCAAAACGGGTATCGCTGAGCTCTTTGAGGTCGATGGGCACAAAGGCTAAGTAGGCGGACACCTTGTCACCGCCCTTGCGCTCCTCGACAGGAGCCTTGAACGTCACGGGACGGTCGGCAGGCTCTGTCTCGGGTTCCTCCTCCATCTCCTCGTTTTTCACTTTTCCCTTCTCACTCTTCACTTCCACCATGTGCTTCGTGTCGTAGTCTTCATCGCCGATGACCACAACTTCCGTCACGCGCATCGGCACCTCAAACCCGTCCTCGTCCTCGACGAGCACGATGTTCTTGCCCTGGAAGCCGGCCACACGGCCACCTCCCACCTCGCTCAGGAATCTTACTTTATCTCCTATCTTCATAATAGCATTGTTTTTCTATTTTCGTAAGGCCAAGTTGTAGTTGTAGTACTCCTTGTTACCCGTTATCTCCTTGATGACGCGGATGAAGGGCGGGAAGTTGACATCCTCCTGATCGGCAACGCCCTTGGTCTCGAGGATGACGAGGCCGTCAAGGGGTCCGTGGTAGGTGTCGAGTTCGAAGTACTGCCCTTTCCAGATGAAGCTTTGGCGCCGCTTGCTGATGGACTGCCGGTAGGGGTCGGCCTGCTGGAGCAGCGACTGGTAGAGGGCGTTCTCCACCTGACGTTCCGTCTCAATCTGCTCGCCGGGGGCCGTGCGCTTCTTGGTGTTGTGGACGTTGACCACCTTGCCACTGCTCCACGAACGGCGGCGCAGGCGCACCTCAGTGCCCGGCTCGCTGACGAGATAGATCTGCAGGATGTCGCTGTCGATAGTCTCGGGCAACTCGCCCGTCAACTCGACAATGTACTTGCGCTCCTCGGTGACGGGCTGCGGCAGTCCGAGCACGTTGGAGATCTCACGGAGCACACGCTGCATCTTGCGCTCGAAGTCGTCGTGGTTGTTGATGACACGCAGATGGGGATGGCCCGTCCACGCCTTGATGACCTTCTTGTCGAGTTCGCGGGCTATGCGCAGCCCCTCCTCGTCGGCCTTCTCGTAGCGGGTGGAGTTGGTGGCGGTGGTGTAGTACTGCTCGGCACCGTCGGCAGCCGACACAAGGTGGAGCACGGCATCGTAGCGTTCGCGCAGTGTGGCGGGATTGACGCCGGCGTCGGCATTGATGCTCTCCCACTCCTCCGGTGCCATATAGGCCGAAATGTCCAAGGTGCCACGGTCGCAGACGATAAGCACGGGCTTGTTGCACACGGCAGCGAGTCGTCCGAAGAAGTCTTCCAAGGCCATCTGAGTCTCCAGGATGGCCCGTTCGCCCTCGTAATAGAGCTTACGGTTAGGCGTCAGGTAGTTCCAGCCGCCGAGACTATAGAGCGTGGGCACTTCGGGCACGGTGAACACCTTGAAGCCAAGACTGTCGAAGTGCTCGATAATGCGCACCAAGGCCGTCGTCTTGCCCGCACAGGGGCCGCCCGTAAGCACGATTTTCTTTATTTCAGCCATAATCTTCAATCTTAAATACTAAGTTCGTCAAGCACTTTGATGAGTTTCTTGTCGAAGGGTTTGTCGGTACGGATGCATTCCGAGAAGGGCACATAGACCACCTCGTTGTTGCGCACGCCGACCATGACGTTGCGCTGGCCCTGCTTGATAGCCTCGATGGCGCCGACGCCCGTTCGGCTGGCCAGGATGCGGTCATGGGCAGACGGTGAGCCGCCACGCTGCAGGTGGCCAAGGATGGAGACGCGCACATCGAACTCGGGGAACTCTTTCTTCACACGGTCGGCATAGTAGAGGGCACCACACTTGGGACTCTCGGAGACGATGACGATGCACGATTTCTTGGACTTACGGATACCGCGTCCCATGAACTGTGCCAGCTGGTCGACGTCGGTCATATCCTCAGGAATGATAGCAGCCTCAGCGCCACAGGCGATGGCCGAGTTCTGAGCCAGGAAACCAGCATCGCGGCCCATCACCTCGACAAAGAAGATGCGCTCGTGAGAGTTAGCTGTATCGCGAATACGGTCGACGCACTCCATGATGGTGTTCATCGTCGTGTCGTAGCCGATGGTGGAGTCGGTGCCGTAGAGGTCGTTGTCGATGGTGCCGGGCAGTCCAATACAGGGAAAGTCATACTCCATACCGAAGTTGCGGGCACCTGTCAGCGAACCGTTGCCGCCGATGACCACCAGGGCGTCGATTTCCTCGCGCTGGCAGGTCTCGTATGCCTTCTGCATGCCTTCGGGTGTCATAAACTCCTTCGAGCGGGCGGTCTTCAGGATGGTGCCGCCACGGGTGATGATGCCCGACACGTTCTCCGTGGTGAAAGGCTTGACCTCTCCCTTGATGAGGCCGTCGTAGCCACGGTATATACCTTTTATATTAAAGCCATTGTAGATGCCGGCACGGGTGACGGCACGTATGGCAGCGTTCATGCCAGGGGCATCGCCGCCCGACGTGAGGATTCCGATAGTCTTGATTTTTGCCATATTACAGATGTATTAAAAGACGTTGATTTCGAGGAATAGGACAAGCAGGCCAAGGATGAAGCCAGCCAGGATCTTCGGCGTAAGTTGGCGCAGATACCAACCCAGACGCACGTGCTCCATCTTCACCAGGGCCAGTCCGCTGGTGCTGCCCACACTGAGCAGACAGCCGCCGACGGCTGTCGTATAGGCAATGACCTTCCAGTAGGCACCGTTCTGGGTGAAGTTCGACAGGTAGTCGCTATCAGCCCATACGCCGAGCTGGTCGCCTTCGATGATGGGATAGAGCGAGATGTCGGTGATGGCCACGGTGAACGTATCGACCATGCTGCTGAGAAGGCCCGAGATGATGCCGACAATCCAGATGTTGTGGATGTTGTAGTCCATCCACGCCGAGATGTCGCCCAGCACGCCCGTCTCCGTCATCACACCCATGCCGAGCATGATGCCCATCACGAAGAGCATTTGCTGGATGGTACCGTACTGGATGGCACGGGGTATGCGGCGCTGCGCCATCTGGTCGGCATCGTTCAGCTTGCGGTTAAACGCCTCGTTGACCACCCACAGCACGCTGAGCACGCAGAGCGCACCGAGGAAGGGCGAGAGCTTGGTGATGTTATGGAACGTCGGGATGAACCACAGTCCGCCAATGCCTACAACGAGCATCACCAACCGCTGCCAGCGGTTCAGGTTGGTGTCGTCGCCACGGTACGGCGGAGCTGCCCACTCCGTGTCGAGACGGTCGGGCAGCTGGCGGTTGATGAGGATGGTGGGTACCACCCAAGCGATCAAAGTGGGCAATATCAGGTATTTGGAGAAATCGGTAGCCGTGACCGCCCCGTCGCCCCAGAGGATGAGTCCGATGGGGTCGCCAATGACGGTGAAGGCACCGCCGCAGTTGGCCGCCAACACGATGGCCGCCCCGATAAGCATACGTTGCCGCCTGCTGCAGACGATGGCATGCATGATGACCAGCATCATCGTGGCCGTGGTCAGGTTGTCGAGATTGGCCGAGAGTATGAACGTGGCCAGGGTGATGGTCCACAGCAGTCGCTTGGAGTTGCGGATGCGTATCCACTCGGTGATGAAATCGAAGCAACCGTTGTTGTTGAGTATCTCGACAATGCTCATCGTGGCCAGCAGGAACATGACAATGCTCGCGGCTCGGCCCACGTACTTCAGGAACACACTGTCATAGATGAAGTATTTCACGGCATCGCTCGAAGGTCCTTCGCCTGCCAGAAACTCAGCATACTCATGAGGGTGCTGCGACATGACAAAGTCGGCACCCCAGCAGACATACACCACCCAGCCCGCAGTACCTATGAACATGGCGATGGCGGCCTTGTTGACACCTGTGAGATGACCAGTGGCTATCAACAGATAGCCGAAAATCAACATCAGTACTATGATAAGTGTCATGCTCCTTAATCTCCTATAAACAATTTTCTTATGGTTTTACAACTTTTACCGGCACCCAATGCCAAAGAATGGTTCCGCCCGTTTCGGGAGAGATGGCCCCGATGTGTCCATTGCACCGCTCAACAAGAGCCTTGCAAATGGTGAGCCCCAGTCCCGGCACCTCATCCTGTACGAAGGTTGCTTTCTCTGTCAGCAGGGCGAAGATATTCTCCTTGAATGCCTCGGGGAGACCCTCACCCGTATCTTGCACCTCTATCTGAAGACCGTTGTTGACCAGATAGTACCGCAGGACAATACTTCCCTGCTTGGTGTGCTTGATGGCGTTAGTGAGGAAGTTCATCGTCACGGTGCGCATATAGCGTTCATCAGCCCTCACGGTGATGTCCTCGCCTTCAACCCTTAGTTCAACGCCCTTGGCCACGCTGGCCCGGCACTCATCGGCATAAGACTGCATCTCCTGAGCCAACGGAACGTCCACACGTGCAATCGGAAGCTTGTCTTCGCCTTCTATCTCCGATAGTTTCAGCAGCTGATTGATGAAATAGAGCAGCTGCCTGCCGTTGCTGTTGATGAGTTTCAGCAACTGGTGCCGGTCTTCTTCAGTCATAGTGCCACCGTCACTGTCCAGCACGTCAGAGAAACCGATAATGGCATTCAGGGGCGTGCGTAAGGCATGACTGACATTGCCGAGAAAGACGGTCTTCAGCTGTTCACTCCGCTGAGCCCTTAACATTTCCTGGCGCAACCGCTTCTGGTGGCGCTGCTGGGAGATGATGAACAGCAGAAGGAACAGGAATGACAGCGACACCAGCAGATACCACACCCAGTCGGGTATCTTGAACCCACCGAACGATGAAGTGATGTCAACACCGTAGATGTCATTGATGATGCCCTCGGCCTCCATCTTTTCCAACTGTACGTTAATGGAGTCGATAAGTTCTTTGTCGTGGCTGACATAGCAGTATTCACGGGGAGTGAGTGTCAGGTCTTCGGTGACCAGGTTCTTTAGTTGGAACCTGTCCAAAAGGTACCGTGCCTGATAACGGAAGCAGATGACGGCATCATACTTGCCTCCAGACAAATCCTTCGTGGCTTGCGTCAAGTTCTTCACCTCATGCAAGATGGCACCTGCCTTGGTCAGCGTGTCCTTGATGGGTCTGGAAGCCATATAGGCCACCGTCTTACCCTCCAAGTGGCGCACATCGAAACGGGCGTTTGCCTGCTTCCTATAGACAATCTGGTAATACAGCCGGAAAATAGCTCTGGAATAATTGGTGATTTCCTTACGATAAGGCGAATAGACCATCATGCCCAGATCCACACGTCCGCTAAGTACATCGCCGGAAATGTTCTCCCACGTGTTAGGGCTGTACGTGAAGGGTATGCCCATGCGCTCCATAAGGACCTTGGTAAACTGGATATCATAGCCTTGGGGAACGCCGTCCTCTCCAATATATTCAAGTGGCGGATAATCCATGTCTATACCAAACAGCAACGGATGACTGTTGGTATAGCCTAAGAAATCGGCCTTTGCCTGGATGGCAAGGGAAAAAACAAGGATGATATGTAGTAGTCTAATCTTCACCAACCAGGTCCTTTAGGTTTATTATTGACTGCCTGCAAAGGTACGAAAAAGAATCCGTTCCCCCAAATATTTGGAAACAAAAAAGTGAAAATATTTGGCTGGGTAAGTTTTTTTTATTAACTTTGCAACTCAAAGAACTGCATGGCAAAAGTACTGCTCATCTATACAGGCGGGACAATCGGCATGAACCGCAACCCACAGACAGGGGCGCTCGAACCGTTCGACTTCGAGCACCTACTACTGCATGTGCCAGAATTGAGGCAGTTTGACACAACGATAGAGTCATTCCAGTTTTGCCCACCGATTGACTCAAGTGACATGACACCTACCCGGTGGACGGACTTGAGCCACGTCATCGCCGACCACTATGATGAATACGACGGGTTCGTCGTACTACATGGCACCGACACCATGGCCTACACGGCATCAGCCTTGAGCTACATGCTGGAGAATCTGACGAAGCCCGTCATCTTCACCGGCTCCCAGTTGCCCATCGGACAGTTGCGGACTGACGGCAAGGAAAACCTCATCACATCCATAGAGATAGCTGCGGCCAAAGACGGTGACGGACACGCCATGGTGCCCGAGGTGGGCATCTACTTCGACGGCCATCTGCTGCGAGGCAACCGCACCACCAAGCAGAGTGCCGACGAGTTCAACGCTTTCGAATCGTTCAACTACCCACACTTGGTAGATGCCGGCGTCAACATCACCTACCACCGTCACCGCATGCTACAGCCCGACTACACGAAACCGATGACGCCCCATTTCAGATTAGACAACAACGTCATCATCTTCTCGCTGTTTCCCGGCATACGCGAAGACCTTATCCGTCATATCATCCACACTCCTAACCTGAAGGCTATCGTCATGAGAACGTTCGGAAGCGGTAACGCCCCTTCGTCGCCGTGGCTATTGAAAGCCCTGAAGGAAGGAACCCAAAAAGGCAAGGTTATCGTCAACATCAGTCAATGCATGCAAGGGCAGGTTGAGATGTCGCGTTACGGATGCGGCTACCATCTTCAGGAGGCTGGGGTCATCAGTGGACGCGATTCTACAGTCGAGAGTGCCGTCACCAAACTTATGTTCCTACAGAGTCATTACGACGAGCCAGAACAGGTGAGGCACTATATGGAGCAGAGCATCAGAGGAGAAATCACTCAATCATATTTTCAATAACCTCTAAACTAAACAAGTATTATGAAAGAACTAAAAGGAACAAAGACAGAGAAGAATCTACAAGAAGCATTCGCTGGTGAATCACAAGCACGCAACAAGTACAGTTACTGGGCCTCCAAAGCCAAAAAGGACGGCTACGTTCAGATAGCCGCCATCTTCGAGGAAACGGCCGCCAACGAGAAGGAACACGCCAAGATGTGGTTTAAGCTCTTAGAGGGTGGATCCATTAAGTCAACACCAGAAAACTTAGAGGCTGCCGCCAACGGTGAGAGCTTCGAGTGGACCGACATGTATGCCCGCATGGCCCGCGAGGCCCGCGAGGAGGGTTTCGATGAGATTGCCGATAAGTTCGAGGGCGTGGCTGCCATCGAGAAAGCCCATGAAGAGCGCTACCGCAAGCTGTTGGACAACATCCAGAAGGAGCGTGTATTCTCAAAGGACGGCGACGTCATCTGGCAGTGCGCCAACTGTGGCCATATCGTCATCGGGCAGAAGGCTCCCGACGTGTGTCCCGTCTGCGACCATCCGCAGGCTTACTTCCAGGTGAAAGCAGAAAACTATTAATCTAAGTAGTGCAAATTTCTCATTTGCCTGATAACCAACCTTTATGAAGCATCTGTTTTTCTTTTCTGATTTGAAAAGGAAACTTCGTTAACACGTAAGAGGACGGACGAGAGACTTCAAGTCCGTCCTTACTTTCATAAGCATAAACTTAAGAAGGATTACTCTATGGTTTTCGTTATCTAACTATCAAACTTTTTTAAGCTAAGTGCCATACTTACGAAGCGTAAACGCAATACTTTTGAAATTCATCCTTGCCGTAGCATAATAGAATAAGCTCTTTCTTATAAAGAGTAACTTTTAATTAAGAAATCAGTATCTGAACGATGCGCTCAGCAGTGCGTCCGTCCCAACGATCGGGAAGAGCACACTTCTTCCATTGTCCGCCGACCATATCGGCCACGGCAGAACGGAGTTTCCCGGCATTGCCATCTACCAGAACGTTGGTACCGACGGTAACCGTCTCCTGATGCTCTGTATAGCTGTTCAGCGTGATGCAGGGCACACCATTGAACGTTGCCTCCTCAGCGACGTTGCCAGAGTCGGTAATGATACCAAGTGCATGGGCCGTCAGCCAGCCAAACTCCAAATATGACAAGGAACGCTGGACGTTGAACGATGTGTTTGGAACACCAAGTTCCGTCAGCAGACGAACGACAACACCGAGAGCGCTGTCGCGCAACGGAGCAATAACAGGCACGCCGCCGGCTGCCTCGGCAATGGCCTGCAGCATCTGCTGGAGACTCTCCTCGTCGCTGAGCAGGGCACGGCGGTTCAGCGTCAGCACAATATAGCCGCCCTCATCGACGCCGATGTCTGGTTTGCAGAACCGTGGCAGGTTGTAGCGCAGCGAGTCCATCAGGATGTTGCCTACCATGTAGGTGTTGTTGCCGTCGGCCTGTTCGCGAGTGGCGACGCCAGTACTCTTGACACCCGCCGTGAACAGATAGTCCGACAGGGCGTCGATGACCAGCCGGTTCACCTCTTTCGGCATCGAGATGTCAAACGACCGCGTGCCAGCCACGAGGTGCGCCAGTTTCACTCCCCGCTTCTTGGCGGTAATAGCGGCGGCCATCGTCGAGGCCAGGTCATCGACCACAATCACGACATCGGCAGGATGCCCGTCCAAGTAGCGGTCGAAGGCACCCATCACCTGCGCCGTAATCTCATTCAAGCTCTGGCTCACAACACCCAAGTAAATATCGGGCCGAGGCATCTGAAGGTCATCAAACAGTGACCCCTCCAAAGTCGGGTCGTCCTCACGTCCGGCATACACCAACTGATAAGTCGCCCCCCCACTCTTCTGGATGGCGCGTATCAACGGCGCCACCTTCACAAAGTTAGGCCGTGCCCCCACGACAATGCATATCTTCTTCATCACTTTTCACTCTTCACTTTTAACTATTCACTAGCGAAGCACCATCACTCTTCGATTAGTTTGCGGTAACGGATGCGCTTCGGCTCTTCAAGTCCGAGACGCTGGGCCTTGTTAACCTCATACTCCGAGTAATTGCCCTCGAAGTAGAACACATTGCCGTCGCCCTCGTAAGCCAGGACATGGGTACAGATACGGTCGAGGAACCATCGGTCGTGGCTGATGACCACAGCACAGCCGGCGAAGGCCTCCAGGCCTTCCTCCAAGGCTCGTAACGTATTGACGTCTATATCGTTGGTAGGCTCATCTAAAAGTAATACATTACCCTCCTGTTTCAGCGCGATGGCCAGATGCAGACGATTGCGTTCACCACCCGAGAGCACACCGCACTTCTTCTCCTGGTCGGCACCGCTGAAGTTGAAACGGCTCAAGTAGGCACGCACGTTGACGTCCTTACCACCCATACGGATGGTTTCGTTGCCCTGACTCACCACCTGATAGACGGTCTTCTGGGGGTCGATGTCCTTATGCTGCTGATCCACATAGCTGATTTTCACAGTCTCGCCGACGGAGAACGAACCGGCATCGGGCTGCTCCATGCCCATGATGAGGCGGAACAACGTGGTCTTGCCCGCACCGTTGGGACCAATGACACCGACGATGCCGTTGGGTGGCAACGTGAAGTTCAGGTCGCTGAACAGCACCTTGTCACCGTAGGCCTTGGCTACGTGCTCGGCCTCAATAA
Source organism: uncultured Prevotellaceae bacterium (assembly GCA_946186505.1). Classification (GTDB taxonomy): domain Bacteria; phylum Bacteroidota; class Bacteroidia; order Bacteroidales; family Bacteroidaceae; genus Prevotella. The sequence continues at coordinate 21,553 of CAMHNI010000033.1, forward strand.
CTTTGTTGCCCAATCGCGGACCGTTAGGAATGAATATTTCCAACTTCTCCTCCTTCTGTTTCTGCTCCTCGTTGAGCATCGTCTCGTAGCTGTTTAGACGGGCCTTGCCCTTGGCATGGCGCGCCTTCGGAGCCATGCGCACCCACTCCAGCTCGCGCTCCAGAGTCTTACGGCGCTTCGAGGCCACCTTCTCCTCAAGGGCCAGCCGCTGCGACTTCTGCTCGAGCCAGCTGGAGTAGTTGCCCTTCCAGGGGATGCCCTCACCACGGTCAAGCTCCAAAATCCACTCGGCCACATCGTCAAGGAAGTAGCGGTCGTGGGTGACGGCAATCACCGTGCCCTCATACTGCTGCAGGTGCTGTTCCAGCCAGTCGATGCTCTCAGCATCCAAGTGGTTCGTCGGCTCGTCGAGCAGCAGCACGTCTGGCTTTTGTAGCAGCAGCCGGCACAATGCCACGCGGCGGCGCTCGCCACCTGAGAGGTTCGTCACCGGCCAGTCGCCCGGCGGACAGTTCAGGGCGGCCATCGCCCGCTCTAACTTCGAGTCCATGTTCCAAGCGTCGGTCGCATCGATAATGTCCTGCAATTCGGCCTGACGGGCCATCAGACGGTCCATCTTGTCGGGGTCTTCGTAAAATTCGGGTAAACCGAATTTCACGTTTATGTCGTCGTATTCGGCTAGCGCATCATAGACGTGCTGCACGCCCTCCATCACGTTCTCCTTCACCGTCTTCGCCTCGTCGAGTGGCGGATCCTGCGGCAGGTAGCCCACCGTGTAGCCGGGACTCCACACCACCTGTCCCTGGAACTGCTCATCCAGTCCGGCAATGATCTTCATCAGTGTCGATTTACCGGCACCGTTTAAGCCGATGATGCCAATCTTGGCGCCATAAAAGAAACTGAGGTAGATGTTCTTGAGCACTTGCTTCTGGTTCTGCTGGATGGTCTTGCTCACTCCGACCATCGAGAAGATCACTTTCTTGTCGTCAACTGTTGCCATAATGTATGCGTTTATATATTTGAAATTCTGGTGGTTATGACCTACTCTTCAATATGCGATAAGGAGTGGGCAAATGAAGCGAAGAAGTTGGTCAGCGTCTCAGCAGGAAAATACTTGAAGTAGCGCGCCGAACGGCGCACGTGCCACATCATCGCCGACGGATTGGAGGTGTGTACGAAAATGTCCTTTCCCTGCGAGAAATACCACTCTTCAGTATGTGAGTTCTTCTGGCGTATCATCTCATGCACCTGTCGATTCATCCGTTCGTCAGTGGTCAGTCCGATAAACGGCAACTCGTCGGGAGTGAAACCCAGCAGCTTGACCAACATGACAGCAGCCAGCTGGGCCATGGGCTCAAGTTTCAGCTGGCAAATCCAAGTCTGCAGTTGGTCATAGTCAATGCGGGCAGACTGCTGCCTTATATAGACGCCCAGCTCCGTAGCACGTTTCACTGGTATGCCCGCGTTCATGACGAAACGGGCAATGCCGGTCAGATGCAACAGGACGGTGCGCGTCTCAGTGTTCGAGTTCTCAGCATCGAGGATAGACTGCAGTTTGTGGTTCAGTACGGGATTAGTCAGATGGTCGGCCAACAGCAGGTCATTGGCATCGCCCTCGTCGTGGCTGACGGCCTCGGCCCACTGCTGCAAAAGCTGTTCCGGTACCTGAACGAAGAACTGCCCCTGACATAGCTGCAAGCCTTTGTAAGTCAGAGGAGCCACATCGTGCATCTCGGAAAGCTGGTACAACCTATTCCACTTCCATACCGAAAGCGGTTCTATCTGCTCTTCCCTCCCAAAGGCTCCTGCCCGCAACAGCCGGAAAAAATCACGTTCAATGATATTCATGAGTAGCGTCTCGGATAGCGTAACAAAATTGCCAGCAGCGCAGTAATGCCGATGGCAAACGGATAATATAGATAAGGTATGATGGCAATAGGATTCAGACCTGCCAGGCCTGCGGCCATCAGCAGCTGGGCCCCATAGGGTATCAGCCCCTGAGTAAAGCATGAGAAGGTATCAAGGATAGAGGCACACTTCCGGTTGTCTAACCCGAAACGGTCGCCAATGCGCTTGGCAATGCCACCAACAGTGATGATGGCCACCGTGTTGTTGGCCGTACATACGTTGACCAGCGATACCAACGCCGCTACTGACAATTCAGCACCCTGTTTGCTATTGACACGACGGGTCAGCAGGCGAATGAGAAAGTCAATGCCCCCGTTATGCTTGATAACCTCCAAGAGTCCACCAGCCATCATCGTGATAATTATCAATTCACCCATGCCGACAATACCATCGCCCATAGCCCCCATCCATCCGTAAAGGTCATAACTGCCGTTGCAGATGCCTATGATACCCGTCAGCACAATGCCCAGGGTAAGCACTGCCATGACATTCATGCCGAAAATGGCGGTAAAGAGAACGACAAGATAGGGAATAACCTTGAACACCTCCATTTCAGTACTGGCCGTAGGAGCATGGACCTCAGAGCCCATGAAAATATAGATGACGAATACAATCAAGGCGGCAGGCAGCACCAGGAAGGAGTTGACACGGAACTTATCGCTCAACTTACAGCCCTGCGTCTGTGTAGCTGCTATAGTAGTGTCGCTGATGAACGACAGGTTGTCGCCGAAAAACGAGCCGCCCACCACGACTGCAGCCATCAAGGAGACTGATGTGCCCGTCTGCTCCGCGACCCCTGCTGCTATGGGTGCCAGGGCAACGATAGTACCAACACTGGTGCCTATGCTGAGCGATATGAAGCAAGTGGCCAGGAACAGGCCTGCCAACAGCATCTGCGGCGGCAGCAGGACCAGCGTCAGATTCACAGTAGCATCGATACTGCCCATGGCCTTGGCAGAACTGGCAAAGGCACCGGCAAGTATGAAAATCCAGATCATAAGCATCATCTGCCCCGTCGAGGCACCCCGCGAATAGGTCTCTATGCGCTGTCTCAGTGGGATTCCCCCGCTGATGATTACCGCATAGGCCGATGCCGCCATAAAGGCCACCGTAATAGGCACCTTGTAAAAGTCACCCACTATAATACTGGTAACCAAATACAACACGATGAACACCGCGAGCGGCGACAATGCCAAAAGTCCTTTCTTCATACTGATTCAGGTGCAAAGTTATGAAAAAACGAGGAAAATGCAAAAGGAAATCTCGTTTTTCTTTTCATTTTCGAGTGCCAGTAACTTCGGCAAAGCCAAAGTTATACAAAAAGCTTGTAAAGAACAACGGATTTGGGATATTAACTGCCAACTATTTTGCCTATTTATTATGTCTTTTCTATTTCGAATGCTATCTGAACCTTATATGCAGAACACGGCAATTTTTTGTACAGGTAATTTTAGTACAACTTTCAATTTGATAGCAAATTGATTATTTAGGAGACATTTTTGTGTTAATTTGCGTCGATAGAAGAGTTAAAATGTTGCCAAATGTAAGTTAATTTAATTTTTAACAAACAATTTGCAAGCCGTTTCTTTATTTTTCTTTCATTTTGTAATACCTTTGCACCTAATATACAACAAAATGACACTTGTATGAAGGTAAAGAAACGTTGGATAATCCTAATGGTGGCAATGACGCTGGAGCATATCAAGCGCAAGAACCACGAGTAAGTGGGGGCAGAATCAAGCAAGCTTGAAGGCAGGGAGCATACGATGTAAGATTATTACAATTAACACAATCATCAAATATATGAACATCAAGATAAATGAATTGGTTGATAGCCGTGATACGGTCAACAAATGGTTAGAGCGTTTCGGCGTACGTTTCGGGGTTTACAAGCATGGCATTTTCAATGAGCAGCTGTTTCCCTTTGACTCCATTCCGCGGATTATTCCCAGTGACGACTGGAATTATCTGGAGAACGGTCTCAGGCAGCGTGTGACGGCTCTGAACAAGTTTCTATGGGATGTCTACCACGACAAGCGTATCATCAAGGATGGCATCGTGCCTGAGGAGTTTGTCTATTCCTCAAAAGGCTACCTGCCAGAGTGCGAGGGCATCAGTCCTACAGGCGAGGTGTATGCCCACATTGCCGGCATCGACCTTGTTGAAGGCAAAGACGGCCAGTGGTATGTGCTGGAGGACAACCTGCGCATACCCTCGGGTGCCAGCTATCCGATGATAGCCCGTGAGATTACTCGCAAGGTGTCGCCCCAGACGTTCACACAGAATGCCGTGGCCGAGAACCGCGACTATGCCCGCTTGCTCTCCACGATGATGGAAGAGATGAACGACGGCAGAGGCATCTCCGTCATTCTCACCCCTGGCCGCTACAACTCGGCCTATTTCGAGCACAGCTATTTTGCTGAGAAGACGGGTGCTACGTTGGCCTATCCTGGAGACCTGTTTGTGGAGGACAATAAAGCGTACTATGCAGGCATCTACAAGGAGAAGACACGCGTGGGCAGCATCTATCGCCGTGTGAGCGACGAGTACATGGACCCGTTGCAGTTTGAAGCCTCTTCGCTGCTGGGCATACCCAATGTGATGCAGGCCTACAAGGCTGGCAACGTGGCACTCATCAATGCCATCGGCAACGGTGTAGCCGACGATAAGGGCATCTACTATTTCGTGCCGAAGATGGTGGAATACTATCTCGGCGAGAAGCCTATCCTGCAGAATGCTCCCACCTATCTGCCTTACTTCGCCGAAGACCGCGAGTACGTGCTGAAGAACATCCGGAAACTGGTCATCAAGGATGTCAGCGAGGCAGGAGGCTATGGCGTCGTTTTTGGTAAAGACCTCTCTGAAAAGGAGCTGGCCGACCTAACGGGACTTGTCAAGAATGAGCCACGCCGCTGGATAGCGCAGGAGGTGATAGATTTCAAGGACTTGGAGATACTGGAAGGCGATGAGAAGGTATGGCGTAAGGCCGACCTCAGGGCCTTCGTGGTCAGTGGCAAGGAGGTGCGGGTATGGAAGAGCGGCTTGACGCGATTCTCGCGCAACCCAGACTCTTTTGTCGTCAACTCCTCACAGGGTGGCGGATTCAAGGACACGTGGGTGATGGAAAAGTAAAAAGGTTAAAAAAGGACTCCGAGCTTGCTCGCCTGAGCACCGTAAGGAGCGCAAGAAATAAGGTAAAAAAGTGAAATGTAAATGACACAGAATAATTTGATATCAGCAACCAAGGCGAACAGTCTCTATTGGCTGGGCCGCTACGAAGAGCGAGTATACATCACGCTGCATCTGCTGCGTAAGTGCTATGACAGGATGATTGACGGCGAACAGGAGGAGTATTCCCTGTTTTGGACACGTTTTGACACCACAGGAGCCTATCAGACCAGCGAGGAGTTCACCTACGGCATGATGTACGACGATACCAATATAGCATCGGTGATGGCAGCACAGGTCAAGGCCATGGACAATGCCATTCTCTTGCGAGAGGACATCATGAGCGAGAGCCTCAGCTATCTAGAGATGAGTGTGGCGCTGATGAAGGAGTGCAAGGAACGGAGCGAGATGAACGTGACGGCTCTGCAGCCCATCATCGACTGGTCGCTGGCCTTCTGGGGCTCGGCCGAACAGCGCCTGCGCAACCACAAGGCACTCTATATCATGATGATAGGCCGCAATGTGGAGAATCTCGACATGCTGCTGCGCTTTGACTATCCCTATGAACGAGTGGCACTGGCTTACGACTCGTTGAAGCGCTATCTCCGTCAGATTCCCGCTATTGTTGACGACCACATTGAAGGGCAGCTCAACAGCCTCATCATCGAGGAACGCTTCCATCTTGACGATGTGGAGTACAAGAACATGCTACTAAAGTTTATCAATCAACTGGTGAGAGTGTGAAACGCTATTTGTATAACTACCAGACGGTTGTCGAGTTCTCTGAACCTGTTCCTGCCCATTCCGTCATGCTTCGTTGCCAGCCTGCCAGTAATGCCTGTCAAACGGTGGAGCAGGAACATCTGGTAGTGTCGCCTGACTACTGGCTACAGACTGGTTTCGATGCTTTCTACAACCGCATCCTCTTCGGCGGAGCAACCGAGCCCCACTCGGTATTCGCCTACGCCAGCATAGGTGTTGTGGCTACTGATACCTACCTGGTAAAGTATCGCGGTGAGAACTTGTTCCTCTACCGTCAGCCCACACGGCTCATTGCGGTCAGCGAAACGATTCCTGAAGTCCGCGACAACAGCATTGAGGCGGCCTACGACATCTGCCGTTGGCTCAGCGACAACATCGAGTACCAGGAGCAGGCTACCACCGTTGAGACCACGGCGGCAGAGGTAATGGCTTCGCGGAAAGGCGTCTGCCAGGACTTTGCCCACCTCATGATAGCCCTCTGTCGCCAGCAGGGCATCCCTGCCCGCTACGTCAACGGATTCCTTGTAGGCGAGGGTGAGACCCATGCCTGGGTGGAGATTTTCGACGGCTACAACTGGCTGGGCTTTGACCCCACCCACAACCGCCGTATTGTCGACGGCTACGTCAAGCTGGCCCATGGGCGCGATGCCTGCGACTGCTCCGTTAGCCGAGGCATGTACACGGGTCAGGCACTGCAACAAACAACCATTCACGTTACATTACAGAATATATGATCAAGACAATAGTATCCACGGAACTTCCCGTCGACGAGCAATTCCGTATCCGCAAGAATGTCATTCGGCAAAAGGCCAAGGACGGCCTGCGCTTTTGTGTGGTTACGGGTACACACGGCGACGAGCTGGAGGGGCAGATGGTGTGCTACGAACTGGCACGAATCGTCACGAAGCACATCCATGCACTCGACGGCACCCTTGAAATTTACCCTGCCCTCAATCCGCTGGGCATCGATACCATTCAGCGCGGCATTCCCAACTTCGACCTCGACATGAACCGCATCTTTCCAGGCGACCCAAACGGTACGATGGCCGAGCAGACGGCACATGCCATCGTGGAGGACATCAAGGGGGCCGACATGGTGATTGACATCCACTCCAGCAACCTCTTTCTGCGGGAAACACCACAGGTGCGCATCAACGTGCAGGATGCCGAGTGGCTCGTTCCCTTTGCCGAGCGGCTGGGAATGGACTTCGTATGGGTGCATGATGCTGCCACCGTGCTCGAGGCCACGCTGGCCCATTCGCTGAATACCACTGGCACGCCCTGCTTAGTGGTGGAGATGGGCGTTGGCCAGCGAATCAACCACAAGATGTGCCGACGGCTGGTGGCGGGCATTCTGCACCTGATGCAGACAATGGGTATGTGGCATGAGGCCGCAGAGACAGAACTTCCACAGCCAATCATCTGCAAGGGCGACCATGTCACCTTCCTCAATGCTGAGACATCGGGGGTGTTCCTCACGGAGCTGAAATGCGGCATCAACGTGACCAAGGGGCAGGTCATCGGACAAATCGTCGACCCGCTGCGAGGTGCCGTGCTGAGCACCGTCACGTCACCAGTGGATGGCTACCTGTTTACCATCCGTGCCTATCCTGTCGTATATGAAGGCTCGCTGATGGCGAGAATTTTTGGAAATTGAGAAAAACGCGAGTAAGCGAGAGCAGAACGGAGCTTGCTCCAGTTTTGCCAAGCGTGAGCGTTTTAGACGAAGTCAAATTGAGAAAATGAGAAAAGAAACAATATTTGAGATGACATCACCCTGCCGTGACAACTTCCGTATTACGGGTTATCACTTTGGCAAGGGGGAGAAGACGCTGGCCATCGTGGGAGCCATGCGTGGCGACGAGGTACAGCAGCAGTACATCTGTTCACAACTGGTCAACCGGCTTCAGTTGATTGAACAACGAAGCGGCATCACGGAAGGCAACAGCATACTGGTCATCCCCTCGTGCAATCCCTTCTCCATGAACGTCAACCGAAGGTTCTGGGCCATGGACTCCACCGACATCAACCGCATGTTTCCCGGCTTTGACCAGGGAGAGACCACCCAGCGCATTGCCGCTGCCATCTTCTCGGCACTCAACGGCTACAAATACGGCATACAGCTGGCATCCTACTACGTGCCAGGCGACTTTGTGCCCCATGTGCGGATGCTGAAGACGGGCTATGAGGACGTTGAGACGGCCAAGCTCTTCGGCATGCGATACGTTACCACCTACCAGCCGCGACCATTCGACACCACGCTGCTCAACTACAACTGGCAGCTGTGGAGCACCAAGGCGTTCTCCCTCTATGCCGGACATACCGACCAGATAGATTTCGATAGTTGCGACGAGACCATCGATGCCATCCTGCGCATGATGGAGCGCACTGAAATCATCAGCCCACGGCCGTTGCGCACAGCCTACGAGAGCATCATCATCGACGAAGCCATGCTGCTGCCCGTCAAAGCCCGTCACGCAGGCATCTTCCGCAGGCTTGTGGCACCCAACAAAAGCGTGGTTGCAGGCGAGACGCTGGCCAACATCATCGACCCCTACAACGGCATGATACTCTGCGATGTCAAGACTACCGTCGATGGCGTCGTCTTCTTCACCCACAACCGTCCGCTAGTGCTGCAAAACGCCCTGCTGTTCAAGATTCACACATTATAAACCAAGAAAGAAAAGGATGAATATATGGAAAGAAAAACTATTATCATCATCAGAACTTATAGGTATAACCTATGCCGATGATGCGGCGGTTGCCTTCTTCATCATCATCATTAAAGGGATGCTGGAACATGTATTTCACGTCGAAGGAGTGCTGCTTGCTGAGACGAATCTCTGTTCCTGCAGCTAGGCGTATCTTATCCCATCCGTTCGACATATAGGTCTCTGCATTAACATACGGACGCCACATCTTGCTGACTTTGTATTTCAGTTGCAGTCGATTGCGCCATACGTTCTTACCCTTGCCGCTATAGGTTTTCTCATCAGCCTCCTCACCGGCATCGTGGCTGGTGGTGGTGTTCACGTAGTAGCGGGTGACGGTCTTCTCCGGACGATAGGTGTACTGCCAGCGTTCGCGCAGTGAGATGTTTAAGTTTCCGAACGACTTGGATGCTGTCAGCGACACGTTGAAACGGTGACGCAATCCCCAGTAGTCGGCATACTTGGTTCCTTTACTGTTTGTTTTGTAGTTATGATCGTCGAGCAGCGAATATCCTGCCGAGGCTTTCAGCCAGTCGGTAATCTTATAACCAGCATCGACACCAACACTCCAGCGGTCGGTGGTTTTCACATTATCACGGCTGCGATACTCCACGCCACCACTTACATTCCATTTCCGAGAAATATTTTTTTCTACATTTACCTCGCCCCAGATACCGAAGTCATCGTCTTGGGCCATCACCGGCATACTCATGGCTACCACGAGTATTGACATCAGGACTCTACACTTCTGCATATTCCGATTTTTTTATTTTCAACTTCTTGTCAACGTCGCCGCCTTTTTCACCTACGTAGGTGACACGCAACATCACCATGTCGCGCAGCAGGTCGGCAGCACCCACCTTGACGTCAATCACCTTAATCTCAAAACGCTCTTCCAAATCGGCAATCAGTTCCTGACGGCGGCTCTTCTTTACCAGCTCGATGCGGTCGTACTGGATGAGTTTGGTGTTCTCTACCTTCAGGAACGACTCGAATAGAATAATAACAGCTATAACAATCAGGTCAATAACAATAAGTTCGGTAATGGGTGTGCCTTCCATCTTTCCCTTGTTGTCAACCCCCATTGATTCGGCCATAGCGTGAACCACCGAGAGACACACCACTACAAAGAGGTAAGTCATCTCGCGCACCGGCATGGTGTCGGTACGGTAGCGCATAATGCTGAAAATGCCGAAAAGACCAAGACCTACGCCCATTGTGGCCTTACCGCGATCCATACCCATCATCAGATAGACAAGGAAGAAGATGGCAACAGAGATGATGACAAACGTGAAGTAGAAGTCACGGCGGTCGCTCTTCCTGAAGTACAGGAAATGAACGATGAACCAGTTTACTACGAAACAAATGAGGAATCTCAAAAGGATGCTGGGAAATCCAGCGGAAAATAACTCTTGCATAATCAATCTGTTTTTTATTGTTGTTTTACTAATTTCCCTACTTCTATCAACTTGCGCTTGAAGCGGTTGACGGGCAGGTGGTCCCGTCCGGTAAGAGCCGACCCCATGCAGTATTTCGAGAATCCGTGGGGCTGGATGCGCAGCTGGCGGAGCATCTCCAAGACGGGCGAGAACACTTGTCCGTCGCGTTTCAGTTCGATGATGACTAGATTGCCCATGTCAAGTTTCTCGTCACTCTGCAGATTATGGAAACACAAGGCCGAATCGATGGTCAGCCGTTCCGTTTTCCCCTTGTTTACCAGCGTGATGCGTGAGAAGTGGTTGTTTAGCGCAGGTTGTAGTGTGTCCACGTCATAACGCAAGTGCTTGCCCAGAAAAAGACGTTTTTCTTCGTCCATGAGATTCATGTCGCCCACCTCTATGCGTTTCTTCTTCGTGCGACCGTGGTTGTTCTTGGTCTTCACCTCCATGAATTGCAGACCCGAGATGCAATAGGTACGGAAACGAATTTTCTGACGATTGGTGTGTCCACACTGGTGCTGTCGGTACATGTCGAACGCTAAGGTGTCGAAATACGTGGTGTCGTACTCCAGGTTGCGCTCGCCGTCTATCTCCTGCACATAATAATCGCGCTGTGCCAATAGGAGTAGTTGTCTGAGTTTCTCGATGTTGGTCACGAACTTTGTGTCCGTGCGGTTCATCAGTTTTACTCCGCTCATCTGCTCCAGGGAGATTGGGGCGAAAGTATTGAGGATATCTGTCATAGCAATATGTTATTAAGCTGCTGTGCGCCTATTTTAGCATTTTCCAAATCAATCACCCTGCAAAGTTACTGATTATTTGGCAAAACTTCCGAAACGTTTTGGCTGTTTAGCACAGTTTACAGGTATTTATGTTATATTTGCAACCAAAATGACGAATGAGCAAGTGCAGAACCAAAGCCGGCTTTTCGCCCACGTAATACGGGGAAAAATAGAGAATGTTGGTTGTTTTCCCCCCACAAATGCAAAATACGGGAAAAGAATTTGCCCGAATGACAAAAAATTACTATCTTTGCACCGCTTAAAAGCGAACAATTGTTATAACATATTAATTTTTTATGAATTTTACCTTGTTAATTACCGTCTTGCTGACGGCATTTACATTGGTGGCGGCAGCTTACCTCGTGGCAAAGCTGATAGGTCCACGCTCATACGCAAAGGTGAAAGGCGAACCCTACGAGAGTGGTATTCCCACTCGGGGCACGTCGTGGCTACCTGTGAGTATAGGCTTCTACCTGTTCGCCATCTTGTTCCTCATGTTCGATGTGGAAACGGTGTTTCTGTATCCATGGGCGGTAGTGGTGAAGGACTTCGGAGTGATGGCGCTGCTGTCAATCGGGTTCTTCCTCGTTGTGTTGGTTTTGGGCTTGGCATACGCCTGGCGGAAAGGAGCGTTGGAATGGAAATAAAACCGAAAATCAAGAGCATTCCTTACGACGAGTGGAACGACAACGAATCGTTGGAGAAGATTATCGACGAGTTGCATGAGGGTGGCGTGAATGTCATTACCGGTTCGCTTGACAAGTTGATCAACTGGGGCCGTGCCAATTCGCTGTGGTCGCTGACGTTTGCTACCAGCTGCTGCGGTATCGAGTTTATGGCCTGTGGTTGTGCACGCTATGACTTTGCCCGCTTCGGTTTCGAGGTGACGCGTAACTCTCCCCGTCAGGCCGACCTGATCATGTGTGCAGGAACGATTACCCACAAGATGGCTCCGGCTATGAAGCGCTTGTACGACCAGATGGCCGAGCCTAAGTATGTCATTGCCGTTGGTGGCTGTGCCATCAGCGGTGGTCCGTTCAAGTCGAGCTATCATGTGGTGAAGGGCATCGAGGAGATTGTTCCTGTCGATGTGTTTATCCCTGGCTGCCCCCCACGCCCCGAGGCTATCATGTATGGCATGATGCAGCTGCAGCGCAAGGTGAAGGCCGAGAAGTTCTTTGGCGGTGCCAACCACAAGCAGAGTGCTGCCGAGAAGGAGCTTGGCGTATCGAACGAAGAGCTGACATTCCGCGCAAAGCACGATGACCATCGCCGTGAGCCAATGGTTATCACCGATGTCCCCCAGGAGTTTGTTGACGAATTAAAGAAAGAACAGGAGGCTGCCGTATGAAGTTAGAATTCCTATCATTTGAGTTTGGCAAGTTCGCACAGGAGATGCAGAACTTGAAGGAGAAGAAGGGCTTCGACTACCTCGTGACTATCGTCGGTGAGGACTTTGGCGCTGAAGAGGGGCTCGGCTGTATCTACATTCTCGAAAATACCAAGACCCACGAGCGTTGCGCCGTCAAGATGCTTGCCAAGACGCAGGTTTGCGGCGATGGCATCGCCTCTAACGGAACTGGCGACACCGACGGACAGCTTATTTCCTACATCCCTTCCGTCATCAACATCTGGAAGGTGGCCGACCTGTTGGAGCGCGAGGTGTATGACTTCTACGGCATCGTCTTCTTGGGACATCCCGACATGCGTCGCCTCTTCCTGCGTACCGACTTCAAGGGACATCCCTTCCGCAAGGACTGGAAGTTCAACGACGACTATAAGCTGGAGGACGACGTGGAGCCTGACTACGGTCTGGAGTACTATCTCGACAAGGACGGCAACCTGCAGTCAAAGCAGAACAAGCTGTTCTCTGACAACGACTATGTCATCAACATCGGCCCGCAGCACCCTGCAACCCACGGTGTACTCCGTCTGCAAACGGTGCTCGACGGTGAAACCGTGAAGCGCATTTATCCGCACCTCGGCTATATCCATCGTGCCATCGAGAAGATGTGGGAAGGCATGACCTATCCCCAGACGCTTGCTTTAACCGATCGTCTCAACTATCTGGGAGCCATGCAGCACCGCCATGCGCTGGTAGGTGTCATCGAGGAGGCTTTGGAAGTTCAGCTGACAGACCGCATCAAGTACATCCGCACAATCATGGATGAGTTGCAGCGTCTCGACTCCCACCTGCTTTACACCTCGTGTGTGGCTCAGGACCTCGGTGCGCTTACCGGAATGCTCTATGGCATGCGCGACCGTGAACACGTGCTGAACTGCATGGAGGAGACCACGGGTGGACGCCTGATTCAGAACTACTACCGCATTGGCGGTCTGCAGGATGACATCGATCCTAACTTCGTCAAGAACTGCAAGGATCTGGTGAAGTATCTGCGTCCTACCATCCAGGAGTATATGGATATCTTCGGTGACAACGTCATTACCCACAACCGTTTGGAGAACTGCGGCCCGATGAGCCTTGAGGATTGCATTAACTACGGTGTGACTGGCCCTGCCGGACGTGCTTCGGGGTGGAAGAACGACGTGCGTAAGAACCACCCCTACGACATGTACGACAAGGTGGAGTGGGAGCAGTGTACGCTTGACGGCTGCGACTCCATGGACCGCTATCTGGTTCACATCAACGAGATGTACCAGAGCCTGAACATCATCGAACAGCTGATAGACAACATCCCCGAGGGTGACTTCTACGTGAAGCAGAAGCCCATCATCAAGTGCCCCGAGGGACAGTGGTACTACTCTGTCGAGGGTGTGGCCGGTGAGTTTGGCGTTTATCTCGACTCTCGTGGCGACAAGAGCCCCTACCGCATGAAGATGCGTCCGATGGGACTCTCGCTGGTTGGTGCCTTCGATCCGATGCTTCGCGGTCAGAAGATTGCCGACCTCATCGCCACCTGTGCCGCTATTGACGTGGTGATTCCAGACATCGACAGATAATAATGAACTACTACGAATTACACGAATTATACGAATTGGCTGTACCAGGTAATTAGTGAAATTCGTTAAATTCGTAGTCGAAAAAGAAAAAAGAATATATGTTCGATTTTAGTTTAGTTACACAATGGTTCGACCAACTGCTTCGGGTTACCGCAGGGTGTCCCGACTGGTTGGCGATATTGATTGAGTGCGTGCTGGTGGGTACTGCTATCCTCGTGGGATATGCCCTTATCGCCATCGTACTGATATTCATGGAACGCAAGGTCTGCGCCTATTTCCAGTGCCGTCTTGGCCCGATGCGCGTAGGCTATTGGGGCTTACTGCAGGTGTTTGCCGACGTGCTGAAGATGCTCGTCAAGGAGATATTCTTCGTTGACAAGGCCGACAAGCTGCTCTACCTCGTTGCTCCGTTCCTGGTGATTGTAGGTTCTGTGGGCGCCTTCTCGTTCCTGCCTTGGAACAACGGTGCTACGGTGCTCGACTTCAACGTAGGCATCTTCCTGCTGACGGCCATCTCCTCGATTGGCGTGGTAGGTATCTTCCTTGCCGGTTGGGGTTCTAACAACAAGTATTCTGTGGTTTCGGCCATGCGTGGTGCTGTGCAGATGATTTCTTACGAGATGTCGCTCTGCCTGTGTCTCATCACCGCCGTCATCCTGACGGGCACGATGCAGATGTCGGGTATCTGCGAGGCTCAGACAGGCCCGTGGAAATGGCTCATCTTCCAGGGACACATCCCTGCGCTGATTGCCTTCTTCGTGTTCCTCATTGCCGGTAACGCTGAGGCTAACCGCGGCCCGTTCGATATGGCAGAGGCTGAGAGCGAGCTGACCGCCGGTCATCACACGGAGTACTCGGGTATGGGCTTCGGCTTCTTCTACCTGGCCGAATTCCTCAACCTCTTTATCATCGCCGGTATCGCCGCTACGGTGTTCCTCGGTGGCTGGGCTCCCGTGAACATCGGCATCGAGGCCTTCGATGCTGTGATGAACTACATCCCCGGCATCGCCTGGTTCTTAGGCAAGACCTTTGCATTGGTTTGGCTGCTTATGTGGATCAAGTGGACCTTCCCCCGTCTGCGTATTGACCAAATCCTGAAGTTAGAGTGGAAGTACCTGATGCCGCTGTCGCTGATCAACCTGGTCATCATGACAGTGGTTGTAGCCTTAGGTCTTTATATTAAATAATAAGGTGTACTAGTCATACTAGATAAACTAGAAATACTAGAAAATGGAAGATAACAAAACATATTTCGGAGAAATCGGGCACGGCCTCAAGACACTGGCTGTTGGCATGAGGACTTCTTGGAAGGAATACTTCAAAGACTTCTTCACCAACAAGTCAACCGAGCAGTATCCCGAGAACCGCAAGACCACACTTCACGTGGCTAAGCGCCACCGTGGCCGTCTCGTCTTCAAGCGCGACGAGAACGGCGCCTACAAGTGTACGGCTTGCACCCTGTGTGAAAAGGCTTGTCCCAATGGCACCATCAAGATTACGGCCCACATGGGTGAGGACCCGGAGACGGGAAAGAAGAAGAAGGTGCTCGACGACTATCAGTACGACCTGGGCGACTGCATGTTCTGCCAGCTCTGTACGAACGCCTGCAACTTCGATGCAATCGAGTTTACAAACGACTTCGAGAACGCCACCTTCGATCGTGGCAAGCTGGTGCTCCATCTCGACAAGGAGGTTTATCAGGGCGGTTCGCTGCCTAACCTGATAGACGGAGGCGCTCCCTTCGAAGTCGGTAAGTTTAATACCAAAACCAAGTAAAGACTATGGCTAATATCGTAATGTTTGCAATTCTCGCAATCGTCATCCTCGGCTCAGCCGTGATGTGCGTGACGACGAAGCGGATTATGCGGGCCGCAACATTCATGTTGTTCGTGCTCTTTGGCGTAGCAGGTCTTTACTTCCTGCTTGACTACACTTATCTTGGTGCTGCCCAGATTTCGGTCTATGCCGGTGGCGTGACGATGATCTACATCTTTGCCATCCAGCTCGTGTCTAAGCGCACCCTTCAGGGCATGGTTGAGAAAATCAAGTGCTCGCGTGCCATCGGCGCCGCCCTTTTGTCGGTTGTTGGTCTGGCTACCGTTGCCTTCGTGTTCCTGAAGAACGAGTTCATTTGTCGTGCTGCCGACGTAGTCGATGCCGAGGTACCCATGCGTACCATCGGACAGGCTCTGGTAGGTTCAGAGAAGTATCAGTATGTGCTCCCCTTCGAGTTCATCTCCATCTTCCTGCTGGCCTGCATCATCGGCGCACTAGTTGTTTCACGTAAAGTCAAGGAGGATTAAGCTATGGTACCCGTACAATGTTATTTCGTGCTTTCAGCACTCCTGTTCTTTATCGGCGTCTATGGCTTTGTGACCCGTCGCAACCTGATTGCCATGCTCATCTCTATCGAGCTGGTGCTCAACGCCGTCGATATCAACTTTGCCGCCTTCAACCGCCTGCTGTTCCCCGGTCTGAACGAGGGTTTCTTCATGACCCTCTTCTCGATTGGTATCTCAGCAGCTGAGTCGGCTGTGGCCATCGCTATCATCCTCAATGTCTATCGCAACTTCAAGAGCGATACAGTTGACAGCATTACTAATCTCAAGAATTGATAATTTATGGATTACGGATATACAATTTTCATTCTTCTGCTGCCGCTGTTCTCCTTCTTAGTGTTGGGATTGGCAGGCATGAAGATGTCGCATAAGGTGGCAGGACTCATCGGTACCTGCTCGCTGGCTCTGGTCACTTGTCTGAGCTACTACTGCGCGTTCCAGTACTTCGGTGCCGACCGCGTTGACGGTGTCTATCAGACTATTGTGCCTTACAACTTCACGTGGCTGCCCTTGGGCAACCTCCACTTCGACATGGGTATCATGCTCGACCCCATCTCTGTGATGATGCTCATCGTCATCAGCACGGTGTCGTTCATGGTCCACATTTACTCCTTCGGCTACATGCACGGTGAGAAGGGCTTCCAGCGTTACTACGCTTTCCTGAGCCTGTTCACGATGTCTATGCTCGGCTTGGTGCTTGCCACGAACATCTTCCAGATGTACATGTTCTGGGAGTTGGTGGGTGTCTCGTCTTACTTGCTCATCGGCTTCTACTATCCGCTGCATGCTGCTGTGGCCGCCTCTAAGAAGGCATTCATCGTCACACGTTTTGCCGACGGATTCTTCCTTGTGGGTATCCTCATCTTCGGTTTCTACACCGACTCGTTCAGCTTCTCGTTTGCCGGTCAGGGTGCCGACATCGTGATGGGAGCCGGAACCACGCCGTTCATCGCCGGAAATGCTGCCAAGGCTGTGGCTGCCGGTGGCTTTATCCTTCCTACCGCACTGACGCTGATGTTCATCGGTGGTGCCGGTAAGTCGGCTATGTTCCCGCTGCACATCTGGCTGCCCGACGCTATGGAAGGCCCAACGCCTGTGTCTGCACTTATCCACGCTGCCACGATGGTGGTTGCCGGTGTCTATCAGGTGGCTCGTATGTTCCCCTTGTGGATTCAGTATGCTCCCGAGGCCATGTCAATCATCGTCTGGGTGGGTGTTATTACAGCCTTCTACGCAGCTGCCGTGGCTTGCGCACAGACCGATATCAAGCGTGTGCTGGCTTTCTCTACTATTTCGCAGATTGCTTTCATGATGGTGGCCTTAGGTGTTTGCACCGAGGGTGTTACAGGTCATGAGCATCCGGGCAGCGTAGGTTATCTGGCTGGTATGTTCCACCTCTTCACCCACGCTATGTTCAAGGCTTGTCTGTTCCTGGGTGCCGGTTGTATCATCCACGCTGTTCACAGCAATGAGATGGCGCTGATGGGTGGCTTGCGCAAGTACATGCCTGTGACGCACATCACCTTCCTCATCTCGTGCCTCGCTATTGCCGGTATTCCCTTCTTCTCTGGCTTCAGCTCGAAGGATGAGATTATCTCGGCCTGCATGAACTACAGCCCTGTGGTGGGATGGATTATGACGGGTATTGCCGCCATGACTGCCTTCTACATGTTCCGCCTGTACTACGGCATCTTCTGGGGGACAGAGAATAAGGAGGCCCATGAGCATCACACACCGCACGAGGCTCCGCTGACTATGACCGTGCCCCTGATCGTGCTGTCGGTCATCACCGTTGGCGTCGGTATCTACACCACGCTGGCAGGCTTCCTCGGCTGGGGCGGTTCCTTCGGTTCGTTCGTCTCTGCCGATGGTCACGACTACACCATTCACTTCGATGCTACCGTTGCTGCTGTAAGCACCGTCATCGCCATCTGCAGCATCTGCCTCGCCACCTATATATATAAAGGTGAAGAGCAGCCGGTGGCCGACAAGCTTTACGCAACGTTCCCGAAGTTGTGGCGAGCTGCCTACAAGCGCTTCTATCAGGACGAGATCTGGCAGTTTGTCACGCATAAGATTATCTTCCGCTGCGTTTCGCGTCCCATTGCCTGGTTCGACCGCCACATCATCGACGGTACGTTTAACTTTGCAGCCTGGGGCACCAATGAGGCCGGCGAGTCTCTCCGTGTTTGGCAGAGTGGCGATGTCCGCCAGTATGCTGTCTGGTTCCTCACCGGTGCTGTGGCATTAACATTAATCCTCTTAGCAATCTAAAGATATGAACATACTTAGCTTATTTGTATTGATTCCCGTCCTGATGCTTTTAGGATTGTGGATTGCCCGCAACCTCAATCAGGTGCGTGGCGTGATGGTGGCAGGTTCGACAGCCTTGCTTGCCCTCTCCATTTGGCTGACATTCTACTTCATCCAGCAGCGATCGGCAGGTAATACCGACGTGATGCTGCTGACGGCTTCCACCCCCTGGTTTAAGCCGCTGAATATTGCTTATTCTGTCGGCGTCGATGGTATTTCGGTGGTCATGCTGCTCCTGTCGAGCATCATCGTCTTCACAGGTACCTTCGCCTCGTGGCAGCTGAAGCCGCTCACCAAGGAGTACTTCCTCTGGTTCACCCTCCTCTCGACGGGTGTCTTCGGATTCTTCATCTGCACCGACATGTTCACCATGTTCATGTTCTACGAGGTGG
>CAMHNI010000034.1 GCA_946186505.1 uncultured Prevotellaceae bacterium
GCGGCTCCTTGATGAGCTCGGGCTCGTTGCCCTTGCCTTTGTACTCCCAGCAGCCAACGTAGAAGTAGTTCTCGTCGTCGCGCTTAGCCTCGCCTTCCTCGGTCTGATACTCCTCGCGGAAGTGACCGCCGCAGGACTCGTTACGAGAGAGAGCGTCGAAGGCTACGAGCTGACCCATGGTGAAGAAGTCACGGAGGTGAATGGCCTTGTCAAGCTCGATGTTCAGGCCTTCCTTCGTGCCGGGCACGAAGAGGTTCGTATCGAACTCCTTCTGAAGCTCCTGCATCTTCTTCAGACCCGTCTTCAGGCCCTCAGCGGTGCGGCCCATACCGACATACTCCCACATGATGTGACCCAGCTCCTTGTGGATAGAGTCGACAGAGCGCTTACCCTTGATGTTGAGCAGACGGTCTTGCTCTGCGTCAACGGCCTTCTCAGCCTCAGCAAACTCGGGCAGGTCAGTGCTGATCTTGCCCCAGATTGACTGGTCGGCCAGGTAGTTCTGAATGGTGTAAGGCAGCACGAAGTAACCATCGGCCAAGCCCTGCATCAGTGCCGAAGCACCAAGACGGTTGGCACCATGGTCGGAGAAGTTGCACTCACCGATAGCGAACAGGCCGGGGATAGAGGTCTGCAGCTCGTAGTCAACCCAGATACCACCCATCGTGTAGTGGATGGCGGGATAGATCATCATGGGCTTGTAGTACTTCACGCCGTTGATCTCGTTGGCAACGTCGCCGGGGAATACGTCGGTAATCTCCTCGTACATCTCGAAGAGGTTGCCGTAACGCTGCATGATGACATCAAGGCCCAGGCGGTTGATAGACTCAGAGAAGTCGAGGAACACGGCCAGACCGGTGTTGTTCACGCCGAAGCCCTTGTCACAACGCTCCTTAGCGGCACGCGAGGCCACGTCACGGGGAACGAGGTTACCGAATGCCGGATAGCGGCGCTCCAGATAGTAGTCACGGTCCTCCTCAGGAATCTCCCAACCCTGCTTCGTTCCGGCCTGCAGAGCCTTGGCATCCTCAATCTTCTTGGGAACCCAGATACGGCCATCGTTACGCAGCGACTCAGACATCAGCGTCAGCTTCGACTGCTTGTCGCCGTGAACGGGGATACAAGTGGGGTGAATCTGCACGTAAGAGGGATTTGCAAAGTAAGCACCCTTACGATAACACTGAACGGCAGCCGAGCAGTTGCAGCCCATGGCGTTGGTAGAGAGGAAGTAGGTGTTGCCATAACCGCCAGTAGCGATGACAACGGCATTTGCCGAGAAACGCTCCAGCTTGCCTGTTGTCAGGTTCTTGGCAATGATACCGCGGGCACGGCCATTGACGATGACCACATCCTCCATCTCGTAGCGGGTGTAGAGCTTCACCTTACCGGCATTCACCTGGCAGCTCAGCGAGCTATAGGCACCGAGCAGCAGCTGCTGGCCGGTCTGACCCTTGGCGTAGAACGTACGGCTCACCTGGGCACCACCGAACGAACGGTTGGCCAGCATGCCGCCATACTCACGGGCAAAGGGAACGCCCTGAGCCACGCACTGGTCGATGATGTTGTTAGAGACCTCAGCCAGACGATAGACATTGGCCTCGCGGGCACGATAGTCACCACCCTTCACGGTGTCGTAGAACAGACGATAGACCGAGTCACCATCGTTCTGATAGCACTTGGCAGCGTTGATACCGCCCTGAGCAGCGATAGAGTGAGCACGACGGGGTGAGTCCTGAATGCAGAAATTATACACGTTGAAACCCATCTCGGCGAGTGAAGCTGCTGCCGATGCACCAGCCAAGCCGGTACCAACAACAATGACGTCAAGCTTCAGCTTGTTCTTTGGGTTGACCAGACGCTGATGAGCCTTATATTCCTTCCATTTCTCAGGTACGGGACCTGCGGGAATCTTAGAATCTATTACTTTAGCCATAACTTTAATTTTCGATTTACGGATTTTCGATTTTCAATTTAAGCGCAGCAGCTACCGTCGCAGAGTGAGGGAGCGCAACCGAACCAGAAGGCCAGAACGACAACGGCAAAGCCGAGCATGAGCAGGCTGACGTAGATGATGCCGATGATCTTCCAGCGGCAGAACCAAGTCTTACCACTCCAACCGAGCGTTTGGAGAGCTGACCAGAAACCGTGAGTGAGGTGGAACCAGATGGCAACAAACCAAACCAGATAAAGCACCGAGAACACGGGATTAGAGAACGTGTCGACGATGTAGGCAAAACCGTCAGCAGGACCGTGAGTACCGATGACACCGAAAATCTCAGCAAACATCATATTGTACCAGAAGTCCTTCAGGTGCAACAGCAAGCCGACGAGGATGATGAGACCCAGCACGAGCATGTTCTTAGAGTACCACTCTACGATGCCACCCTTGGTGACCGTCGAAACCTCGTAGCGGTTGCCACCGCGGGCCGTACGGTTCTGCGCCGTCAGGATGAAGGCATAGACGATGTGAATCACTGCCAGGGCTGCCAAACCAAGTGTTGCCACAACAGCATACCAGTTGGCACCCAGGAATTCGCAAATCATGTTGTAACCCTCTTCCGAGAAAAGCGCCACCATGTTCATGCAACCGTGGAAGGTCAGGAACAAGATCAGCGCAATACCCGTTACGGACATTACAACTTTTCTACCAATTGATGAATTGATTAACCACATAAGTTGTTGAAATTAAATTATTTAAATAATTGAAAATACTTAGTATTAGGTATGTGCGTACACGTTGAGGGTACAAAATTAATAAAAAGAAATGATATTCGCAAACGTTTGCGAAAGAAAAATTCATTATTTATACGGAAAATAAGGAGTTTGGGAGTTTTGGAGTTTAGGCATTACTGACGCTGGCGGACGGCCTCATACATCAGAATGGCGGCAGAAACTGAGACATTCAGCGAGTCGATACGCCCTAACATAGGTATGCGGATGTGGGCATCGGCAGCCTCGCGCCATTGGTCGGTAAGGCCCGTGGCCTCTGTGCCCATCACGATGGCCGTCGCACGGCGCATATCGGTGTCGTAATAGAGTGAGGAGTCTTGAAGCTGGGCCGTAAGTATCTGTATTCCAGATGATTTCAGAAATGCAATACATTCCTCTGACGTACAGGCCACACAGGGAACACTGAAGAAGCCGCCGACAGAAGAACGGATGAGATTGGGATTGTAAAGGTCGGTCAAAGGGTCGCAGACGATGACGGCATCGACGCCGGCAGCATCAGCCGAACGGAGGATGGCACCGAGATTGCCTGGTTTTTCCACTCGTTCCAACACAACCACCAAGGGATTGTCCGGCAATTGCAGGTCGGCGAGTGTTGTCGCTCGCACCCTGATCTCAGCAATAATCCCTTCGGTGCTGTCACGATAGGCGATTTTTTCATAGACGGCCTTAGATACCTCAAACATTCGAACGTCAGCAGGGAAGGTAGGTAGCGATTCCGTCCCTCTTTTGACTGCCGGACACCAGAACACAGTGTCAACCTCGAAACCCGCTTCCAAACAATATGTTAGTTCACGGCGGCCTTCGACCACAAACAGACCCGTCTTTCGTCGCTCCGAAGACTTCTGTTGGAGTTGCAGCAACAGTTTGACTTTCGGATTTTGCGTACTTGACAATATCTCCATAGCAAACACGAGATTAGAGATGGTGTTCGAACGGCCCGACAGGTAGTCCCGATTTCGTGTAGGCGTTCAACTTGATGGGGTTATCCTTCCAGGCGTGGCGTACACGGACAGGATTGGCGATGGGCGATGTGATGACGATGGTATTACCCTCTGCACGGGCCGTGGCGTTCAGAAAACGTCCGTCACTGCCAGCCGTTTCGAACTCAAAGAGCTGAGAGTTGTCCTGCAAAGGCTGGTCAAAGGTCAGCGTGATTGTGGTATTTTCAACTACCGATGATACAATTTCCGGCATCAGTCGTACCCGTTTGTCACCATAGACCATGCGGTCGAAACAGAGTCCGATGCGTTCGGCCACCTCACGTTTGCGCAAAGGGTGTATGTCAACAGTCTCGCCTAAATCGATAGCCGATGCCAGTTCTACACAATCTAACTTCTTAGCAGCGAGTCTCTGAGCCTCACGCAGTTGTGCCCATCCGGAATTCTGCGGTTGGTCAGACGGTTCCATGTAGTTGGCTAACTGTACGATGGTAAAGGGCAACTGCGGCTGTTGCCACAGGGCACGCCAGTTGTTGATCATCATTGTCAGATACTGCTCGTACGGCCAGGGATGTCCTGTGTTCGATTCACCTTGGTACCAGACAATACCACTAAGAGCGTATGGAGCCAGCGGGTGAACTACGGCATTGTAAAGCGTGGTAGGCAGGTTCTGCAGCGACACGTCGACACTGGGACAGCCAAGCATCACTACGCCAACGTGATGCTTCCACGTCTCGCTGAGAGGTATGACATCTGTCGGTAGTGGGTTTAGGCTCTGCCGGTCATCACCAAAAGCAATCAGGTAAGGTTTCTCCTTAATGAAGTGTACCGTACCGTTTTTATTGATAAAGCGTATGGTGATGACGTTGTCGCCCTCACGCAACAGGCCTTCAGGGATGTCATAGCGTCGTGGCGGGTACTGGTAACCCGTGGATCCCACCTGACGTCCGTTAACATAGGTGACATCGGAGTCGAACAGCGTGCCGAGCAACAAACGGGCGGGCTGTCCAGCGTGCGCCTTGTCAACAGTAACATGCTGGCGCAGCCAGATGCTACCAACGATGCCTCGACCACCAATTTTCGCCCATTCCATCGAATATTGGTTCACTTCCTTCCAGTCTGAGTCGTCATAATCCAAGGCCGTAAAATCCACCCTTTTGCCAGGATCTTTTTCATCAAGCAACTTGTTCCACTGCTGGCTTATCAACATGTTGGCACGCATCTGTGTCCTCACGTAGTCATCGTTTTGGTAGAGCTTCGTCTTTTCCACAAGCATGGGGTGCTCTTTCTGTAATGAATCTGCAGAGATCCATGCCTCAATGGGCGTACCACCCCAGCTATTGACAATAATACCTTGAGGCACACCGCTCTTTTCAAACATCCGCTTGCCCAGGAAATAACCAACGGCAGAAAAAAGCCAGGCGTTTTGCTTCGTCACAGGCTTCCAGTTGATAGTCGTCGGACGGATGTTGTCACGAACACCGTGGGTGTCTGTCTCGTTCTGCACCCGGAACAAACGTATCTGCGGGTTTTCGTAACTGTCGATGTCCTTCGTGTACCAAGGATAGACGCGCTCAATGGTCACGTCTATATTCGACTGGCCAGAGCAGAGCCACACATCACCGATCATCACGTCACTGAGCACAATCTTTTCACTGTTCACGCCTCCACCCTTCACTTCCATCGTGTAGGGTCCTCCCGCCTTCATCTTCGGCAGGTCTATACGCCATCTCCCTTCTCCATCGGCAGTGGTCACATAGGTTTTCTTATTGAAAGTGATGGTGACAGCCTCACCTGCATCGGCTTTTCCCCAGACGGGGACGGGTTGGTTGCGCTGAAGCACCATGCTGTTCTGAAACATCTGCGGGAGGGTCACTTTGGCACCCGATTGTAATGCACAGGCCAGCAACGCAGCCCAGAAGAGAATCTTCTTATTCATAATCAATAACGTTACGGTTAGTATTTTGATGCTGCAAAAATACACATTTTTTCCGATGAAACGGCAGGAAACAGAAGTTTTTTTGCTCGGATGAGATAATTTGAAAGACATCTGTAACATTTTTACATGTCCGAGTCGCAAATAATGCCTACCTTTGCAAACTGAAAAACGTAAATACACTCCAATAACCATGACAACAAATGAAACAAAAGGCTTTTACAAGCTTTCGTGGCTCCAGCGCATCGGCTTCGGCTCGGGCGACCTGGCGCAGAACCTGATTTTCCAGACGGTAGCGTGCTACCTGATGATTTATCTTACAACAGTGTTGAAAATCAATCCGGCCTTTGTCAGCGGACTGATTCTCACGGTTCGACTCATTGACTGCTTCTGGAGTCCTGTGGTGGGGCGTTATATTGATAACCGCAACCCGAAACTTGGCAAGTATCGTGCTTATCTCCTTTACGGTGGTATTCCTCTTACAGTTGCAGCCTGCTTGCTGATGCTTCCTCAGGCGGCTACATGGTCGGTGACCATGAAGATGATCTACGCAACTGTCAGCTATACCGTGCTGAGCATGATTTATTCCGTGGTAAACATTCCTTATGGCTCCATCATGGCCAGTATGACTCGCGATAACGACGAGGTACTGATTCTGACTTCTACCCGAATGGTCTGCGCCAACATCGGTCAGATTGTCGTACAGGCAGGCTTCCCAATCGGTCTCGCTATGTGTGTTCACATGGCCATCGACTGGAATCAGGCTACGTTTATGGCTATCGGTACGATTCCTGCTTTTGTCATCTTGCCTTCTCTGCCAATGTTGAAGAGATGGCTGGGCAAGAAAGGACTTTATTATACGCTTCTTGCTATCGGCTTAGTTGGATTTGCCATTCTGTTCACCATCGGTAAATTCTTTGATGTAACAAGTCTCAATGCCCTTGTTCAGACAGCCAAGGTCATGACGGGCGTCGGACTCCTTGTCGGTTCACTGATGTGGGCGCTGGTTCCTGAGGTTATCACAGAAGCCGAATATCGCACAGGGAACAGACCCGCAGCCACAGTCAATGCATTGGCCGGTGTCGCTTTCAAGGCAGGATTCTCCATTGCCGGTTGGATTACGCCTCTGGTGATGGGATGGATTGGCTTTAACTTCGCCAGCGAAGAGTCAGCCTTGCCTACTAACCCGATGGCATGGTTTACGGTGACCTGTGTCTTTGCACTCGTCGGTTTTGTTCTCTTGATGCTCTGCTTCATGGGTAGCAAGGAGAATATCACCACGACGCCTGAAAAGCCTGTCACATTTGGTGAGATGTGGCAGGAGTTCAAGGCCAACAAGTGCCTGCAGCTTGTGCTTAGCATCTTCGTTGTAGTGTTCCTCGCATCATTTATCAGCGCACCAGTAAATGCCTATTATCCTAAACTGGCCAATTATTCTGAAATAGCAAAGAATGCCATTTTGGTGTTCACAACCATCATTCCTGCCATTCTTCTTGTCGTTGTAGGATACTTGATTTATAAGTACCCGCTTACAGACGAGAGACTTGACGAAATCAACAAGGAGATTGAAGCACGTAATAATGGTTAAGAATACAAAGATACTGACTCTCTGCCTGGCCATGATGCCTCTGGCATCGATGGCCCAGCAGGGGCTGAAAGACGCCATCGGCAAGTACTGCCTCATCGGGGCTGCCATCAACCAGTGGCAGAGCGACGGACAGGTGCCTGAAAGCGATGCCATCGTCGATAAGCATTTCAACTGTGCTGTGGCCGAGAACTGTATGAAGCCGGAGTCGCTGGCACCCGCCGAGGGCATCTTCGACTTCCGAGTAGCCGACAAGTTCGTCAACTACTGCCAGCAGCACAAGTTGAAGATCATCGGCCACTGTCTCGTCTGGCACTCCCAGGCGCCCGACTGGTGGTTCACCAACGGCTATACCGCCAGTCCCGCCTCGAAGGAAGTGTTGCGCGAGCGGCTCGTCAAGCACATCAAGACCGTGGTGGGTCACTACAAAGGGCTGGTTCACGGCTGGGACGTGGTGAACGAGGCCATCGAGGATGACGGCTCGTTCCGCAAGTCACCTTACTATAACCTGCTGGGCGAGGAGTTCATCGAACTGGCTTTCCGCACCGCCCACGAGGCTGACCCCGATGCCGAGCTTTACTACAACGACTACTCTATGGCCCAGCCCGGTAAACGCGAGGCAGTCTGCCGACTGGTGAAGAACCTCAAGGCCAAGGGGCTTCGTATCGACGGCGTGGGTATGCAGAGCCACAACGGTCTGGACTATCCCAATTTAGCGGAGTATGAGAAGTCGATGGACGCCTTTGCCGCCTGCGGCGTGAAGGTGATGATTACCGAACTCGACCTGAATGTGCTGCCCAGTCCCGAATCGTTTGGCGGTGCCGACATCGCCCAGAACTTCGAGTACCAGCAGAAGTTGAACCCCTATACTTCCGGTCTGCCTAACGACAAGCAGAAAGAGGTGGATGCCCGCTGGCTGCAGCTGTTCAACATCTTCTATAAGCATCGCGCGCATATAAGCCGCATCAACCTGTGGGGTGTCAGCGACGGAGGCTCGTGGCTCAACGGATGGCCCATCAAGGGGCGCACCAACTACCCTCTGCTCTTCGACCGCCAGTATCAGGCGAAGCCCGTTGTCAATGAAATCATTAAACTTTATCAATAACTACTATGGCAAAACTTCCACGTTATCTATTCCCGAGTGATTATATGGCCGACCCCGCGGCCCACGTGTTTAATGGCAAGCTCTTCGTCTATCCCTCCCACGACTGGGAGGCGGGCGCCGCCTTCGACGATGACGGTGGTCACTTCCAGATGAAGGACTACCACGTGCTGTCGTTCGACGATGTCGAGAACGACGATGCTATCGATCACGGCGTCATCCTCGATGTCAGCCAGGTGCCCTGGGCAGAGAAGCAGATGTGGGACAGCGACGTCGTCGAGAAGGATGGCAAGTACTACCTCATCTTCTCGGCCAAGGACTACAACGGCGTGTTCCACCTTGGCGTAGCCATCGCCGACCGTCCAGAGGGTCCCTTCGTTCCCCAGGAGCACCCCATCCGCGGTGCTTACAGCATAGACCCTTGCGTGTTCAAGGACGATGACGGCCAAGTGTATTGCTACTATGGCGGCCTCTGGGGCGGCCAGCTGCAATGGAACGTCGCCCCCAGTGTGCTCTGCGATTCTGCCGAAGAGGCCAAAGTTGACCTCGGCCCCGCCCCCGACCGTAAGACCCAACTCTTCACTACTCCCGACACGCCTGCCCTGCCCAGTCTGATGGCCCGTATGAGCGACGACCTCCTGCAGTTTGCCGAGGCTCCGCGCCGCGTGCTCGTTATTGACAAGGACGGCCAGCCCCTGAAGGCTGGCGACCCGCACCGCTTCTTCGAGGCCTCATGGATGCACAAGTATCAGGGTAAGTACTATTTCTCGTACTCCACTGGCGACAGCCACTACCTGTGCTACGCCATCGGCGACAGCCCTTACGGTCCGTTCACCTATCAGGGTGTTATCCTCGAACCTGTCGTAGGCTGGACCACCCACCACTGTATCGTCGAGTACAAGGGCCAGTGGTACCTGCTTTACCACGACTGCGTACCCTCCAACGACGTGACACATCTGCGCTCCCTGAAGGTGCAGCGTCTCTATTACAACGAAGACGGCACTATCAAGCCAGTTGTAAATGAATAGACATCAACTATTATCATATCATTATTCATTACACCGAAACGAGTTGCTGGCATATGCCAGCACTCGCTTGGGTGACAAGGACGAGGCTGAGGACATCGTCCAAGACACGTACCTGCGCCTGCTTACTACCGACAAGATGCTGACGGAGCAGACCCTCCCGGCCCTTGCATTCACCGTCTGCCGCAACTTGGTCAACGACCGCTTCCGCCGACGTGCATTCCGTTATGAATACGAACACTATATCCAAGGAGTCGGAGGTGGATTTTTCTCGATGGAACCGGCAATTTTTGCCACTGACATCGTCGAACGGATGGAACACGGACTGGTTCGCATACCCGACAACTGCCGAGATATTTACCGTATGCATATTCTTGACGGCAAACGTGTCAGCGAGATTTCCGAACTGACGGGACAGAAATACAAAACGATAGAGAACCGTCTCGGTCTGGCTCGCCGGCAAATGCGCGTCTATCTGCGTGCAGTGGTTTAGCCATCACTGATAAATCAGCGTCGTGATGTTCGCGGGATTAAAAAGCTCGCGGGCAACTTGAGTAATGTCCTCCACCATCACCAGGTCAATTCTCCTGAAGAGTTCTTCCAAATCTTTTTCCTTGCCGCCGTGCAGAAAACTCTTGCCGAAATCAAGGGCAAAGTTCTCGCGGTTGTCACAGGCAATGGCTATCTGCCCCTTGATCTGCTGTTTGGCAGAGCTAAGCTGTGACGGCTTGAGCGGTTTGATCATCAACACGTCTAACTGGTGCCTTACCAGCCGCCGGCATTTCGTCACATCCTTCGGGTCGCAACCGAAATAGACAGCCCAGAGGCCAGTGTCTGAGTAGCATACCATCGTACTCTCTACCGTATATACCAATCCGTAACGTTCGCGCAGTGACAAATTCAGCCGTGAGTTCATGCCCGGACCGCCCAACAAGTTGTTCAGCAGATAGAGAGCCATGCGTCGCGGATGGTTGATGTCGTAGCCGCGGCATCCCATCATGACATGTGCCTGGTGAGTGCCTTTGTGGCGTATAAGCTCTTTGGGAGCAGATGGGGAAAGTCGGGTCGGGGCAGGAAGTTGCAACTCTTGCTGTGGCATGATGGTATTACGGGACAGGTAACTGACTACCTGTTTGAACTTCACGTCGCCATAGACGAAGAACACGGCATTGTCCGGGCGGTAATAGCGGCGGGTGAAACGTAAGGCATCATCGGTGGTGTATGTATGCAACTGACTGGTTTGCCCCAGGATATTGTGCCCAAGAGGATGACCCTCGAAAATGATGTTCTCAAAGTCGTCAAAAATCAGTTCTGCTGGTGAGTCATTATAACTTTCAATCTCGTCACATATAACCTCAATCTCCTTGTCAATCTCATTTTGAGGGTATTGGCTGTTAAAGACAATATCGGTCAACAGATCAGCTGCCTGACGGAAATGGTCGCGGTGGATAGCAGCGTAAAATGTCGTGTCTTCTTTGTTCGTGTACGCATTCAGTTCACCCCCTATCTTCTCTAACGAGTTGATTATCTGGAGTGCGCTGCGACGCGCCGTCCCTTTGAAAGTGACATGCTCGCAGAAGTGTGCCAATCCCTCTTCTCCTGGCTGTTCATGACGCGAACCGGCCGCTATCTGGTATCCACAATAGACCACCGGCGAAGTCGAGGGCAGATGGATGACCCTCAAGCCGCTGGGTAACGTTGCTGTATTGTATTTCATCGCGGCAAAGTTACGAAAAGCCTGCCAAACCACCAAAATTATCGTCCAAAAACGGCAGATAATAAAAAAAAATATTATTTTTAAGCAGAATTGCGATAGTTTACGATTCTTTTTATTAACTTTGCACGCGAATTATGTCTTGAAATAAGAGTAGCATGCCGTATTACCGACTTCTCTTGTTGACTGTTGCGTTACTCCTGACAGGGGTTAGCACAGAGGCACAGACAGTGCTTGGCACGCCGGGATTGATGAATATCCCGACGGCTGAGATACGTGAGGGCGGTACTTTCGACGGCGGTGCCAGCCTGATGCAAAGCGAGCTTCAGGTTGATGCCATGAACTACAACACGGGGTTATACTATGTCTATTTCGCACCGTTTTCCTTCGTCGATGTCACGTTGCGTGAGACGCTGCTGAAATACCCTTCGGCTTCCAACCCCAAACCGCATTTCTGCCAGCAGGACCGTTCGCTGTCGGTACGGGTGCGCCCCCTTGTCGAAAAGGAAGGGAGTTGGTGGCCTTCGGTCCTTATCGGTGCCAACGACTTCTATTCCGACCACGGCGGCAGCTATTATGCCGCAGTCTATGGAGTTCTTACCAAGAGTCTGAACATCAACGGCGTCGGTACAGTCAGTGCTACGGCAGGCTATGCTCACCCCATTCGTGAGGGAATACTCTACGATGGTGTTTTTGGCGGCGTCAGCCTTTCACCAGCATTCGCAAAAGTCATGCGTATCATGGGTGAGTACGACACCCGGGGGGTGAACATCGGGCTTGGAGCCCATTTGTTCAGTCACTTGAACCTGACCTGCTTCACCCGTGAGTTCAAAGGCATCAGTGCCACTGTAAGTTATCAATATACAATACCCTATTAGGATGATGAGGAGAGTACTTGTTTTCGTCTGCAGCGTATGGATTGCGGCAACCGTATCGGCCTTGGAGGTCAGAGATGCGGCAGCGGAACTTGTGCGTCTCGGTTTTGAAGACATCCGCATCAGCCTGCATGACGGCACACTTTATGCCAGCGTAGAGCCGACAGCCTATCGGGGAACTTTCCGGGGAGCAGGTGTCGCCGTTGAGGAACTGGGGAAGCTGTTCCCTGAGGTGGGCACTATTGAACTGGCCGTCACTGAATACAAGACCCCGCAGGTGGCTGTCCACGCCCGCCGCGACGGCAACGGGTGGGACGCCCATGTTGACTATGCTACAGAAGCTATTGTGACAACACTGGGAGATGCCGCCCCCGTGCAGAAGTCAGCAGGACGTTTAGACCTGAAGTTCTATCCTATGGTTTCCATTGACAATCATCGGTTTGACATCCTCTGCGAGTATATTGTCAGCATCGCCCCCTCGCTTGAGATGACGCTCTGGCAGGGCAGCCGTATCATATTACAGCCGGTGTTCCCTATTGCGACCAACATCTGGCACGAAAAAGCGAATGCCTACATCCGCATAGGTGTGGCCTCTATCCAACAAACGTTCAACCTTGGCGACCACCTGAAAGCCAACCTGGCTGGGGGTATGTTTATGAACAACGTGCTGGGACTTGACGCATCACTCGCCTACCGTATAGGGAAAGGCCTTACCATAGGCCTACAGGCCGGGCTGTTGGGCGATGCCTATCCCTACGATGACGGCTATCATTTCGACAAGCCCGACAGGGTCTCCATTCTGGGAAAGGCCAGCTATTATCATAGTGCCACGAAGCTGGAAGCCGGACTTACGGGAGGCCGCTTTATTTATGGTGACTATGGTGCTCGCCTTGATGTCACCCGTCATTTCGGCGAGTATGCTATTGGTGTCTATGGCATCCTGACGGGTGGCGAGCACAATGCGGGATTCCATTTTGCCATCCCAATGGGCGGCAAGCGCCAGACCCGCAAGGGTGGCATCAGGGTGATGCTTCCCGAATACTTTGACTGGGAGTACGACATGGTGTCCTACTACGAATATGCCGACGGACGCATGGGCCGTCAGAACGAAATCCGTCCCGATGTCAATCACTCTGCCCACTACTGGCAGGCCGCTTACGTCGAGCAGTATCTGAGGAAATATCTCCAAAATGAGATGAAATAAATAAGTAATAATATAAACTAAATTATCCGGATTATGAAAAAAATCGCATTTATGCTTTGTGCCGCAGCCTTTTTGGGCACAATGAGTTCATGCAGCAGCGACTCAGAGGAGACTGTGACCGTCACCAACCGAGGCGCCAAAGTAACACGCACGTTGGTGGTCACCGCCAACACTTTGTCAGACTTCACCTTCGCGGGGAAGACTATTCGATCGACCGAAGCCACCTTTGAGAATGCGCCAGTAAGTGGTTCGCTGAAGGTTACACCTGTTTCCGCTGAGTTCATTGAGCAAGAGGCCATGAACATTGAATTTGGCAGCGAGAATACCCTTGCCTACGACGTGCAGTTAGCCAAGAAGCCCACCTTCGAGGTGTCTCAGGAGGACATGCTCAGTGGACAGATTGTCACCAACGACCAGGAGAACTTTGAAATGACAGGCGTAAAGGCAAGCATCCAAGTGCCTTCGACCACACTGATTTCCGGCAATACCACTTCACCTTTCTCTATCACGACCTATGTCCCCATAGAGACCGGCCAGTGGCTTACCCGCGGAGAAAACACAGAGGATGCTGGAGTGCTGGTCATGCGCTGTGCTGCCGACGGTGCCAAGTTCAGTGAGCCTGTCATCGTGACGCTCGACATCCCTGAGTCCGACGGTCTCGACCTCGTCTGTGTCAGCGAGGATGGCAAGGAAGTTCTTCCTATGATCGAAGTTGGCGGTGACAAGAGACAGGTGCTGCTGTCGCACTTCTCTGAATGGACAACCGTTATGAGAGCTACTTCCACAGACAATGTCACCAGAGCTACAGCTGGCACGGAAGTGTCCACCCATACGATAAACGTTTCTACTGCTGGCAAGGTCACCATTACCTACCAGTCAAAGACCGGCGGTGTCTGGCTGAGCGGTAAGAAGAGTACTACGATTACCAACTACATCAAGAATAACCTTGGCAAGTATGTCGTAACGAACGTAAAATATGAGACACCGAATGAAGTTCCCGTAGGCAAATTGACCTATCGTGTGATCCAATCTTATGAGGATGGTTCATACAAGTCAGGATCATCAACCTTCAAGGCACGTAAATACACCGGTGCAACAATAGAGGTTGACATTCCCCAGGGCGGTCATTCCGGTGGTGCCGGCCACTAAGACTTACGTTTACAATAAAAAGTGCTGCAGAGAAATCTGTGGCACTTTTTCGTTTCGCTCACTCTGGTTTGCCTCATAACAGGTGCTCTTGACCCCAAAGAAACAAATTATTTGCAGTTTTTTCCCCGGACAGGCTGATAATTCATTTTTTTTATTTATATTTGTAGCCGAAATTTCAAATAATACCTATTCTTTATGTCTATTTGGGTTATCTTCAAGCTGCTCGGCTCACTCGCCCTTCTCATGTTTGGTATGAAGGCGATGAGCGAGGCTCTTCAGAAAATGGCCGGACCGCAGTTGCGCCACGTCCTTGGGGCCATGACCACCAACCGTTTTACGGGCATGCTGACGGGTATGCTGGTGACAGCATCCGTCCAGTCGTCAACGGCAACGACGGTGATGACCGTGTCGTTTGTCAACGCCGGCCTGCTGACGCTGGCGCAGGCCATCTCGGTCATCATGGGAGCCAACATCGGTACGACGCTGACGGCGTGGATTATGTCGGCCGGTATGTCGTTCGACATCACTGTAGCTGTCTATCCAGCCTTCTTCATCGGCATCATCCTGATTTACCAGAAACGCTACCGCTACGTCGGCGATTTCCTCTTTGGTCTCAGCTTCCTGCTGCTCGGCTTAGGCACACTGCGTGCTACAGGTACTGAGATGCACTTAGGCGAGAATCAGGCACTGCTTGACTTCTTTGCCTCATTTAATCCGACATCGTTCCTCACCACACTCATTTTCCTGCTCCTGGGCGGCATCCTCACATTCTGTGTGCAGTCATCAGCAGCAGTCATGGCCATCACGATGATACTGTGTTCCAGCGGTGCGCTGCCCATCTATCAGGGTATCGCATTGGTGATGGGCGAGAACATCGGCACGACGGTTACATCAAACCTCGCTGCCCTGTCGGCCAATACCCAGGCACGTCGTGCCGCCCTGGCCCACATGTTCTTCAATGTGTTCGGTGTTATTTGGATATTGTTCATCTTCCGTCCTTTCATAGACATGGTCTGCGGGTGGGTAGGTTATGACGTGACTATGACCAAGGCCGCCGGTACAGAGGCCTTCCTGTCCAACGCCGCCAAACTGAACTTCGTGCTGGCAGCATTCCATACGACGTTCAACGTGGCCAACACCTTCATCCTAATCTGGTTCATTCCTCAGATTGAACGTTTCGTCTGCTGGGTTATCAAACCCAAAAAAGTGGACGAGGAAGAGGATTTCCGTTTGCACTTTATTACTGCTGGTTTCATGAAGACACCGGAACTCTCGGTGCTCGAGGCCCAGAAGGAGATACAGTCTTTCTCCGACCGTATGCAGCGTATGTTCGGTATGGTCAAGGATCTGCTCGTCCTCTCCAGCAGTGACACAGCTTCCAAGAAGGGTGCCCAGACAGGCGACTTCAACAAGCTGTTCACACGTATCGAAAAGTACGAGGGTATCTCTGACAACATGGAGTTAGAGATTGCCAAATATCTAGAGTCGGTATCCGACGCTCACCTCTCGGATGACACGAAGGCGAAGATTCGCGCCATGCTGCGTGAGATTTCCGAACTGGAATCCATTGGCGACGCCTGCTACAATATGGCCCGCACCATCAACCGCAAGTACAACGGCAAACAGGATCACTTCAATGAGCGGCAGTACGATCACATCCATCAGATGATGGGTCTGACAGACCAATCGTTGACTGAAATGAACCGCCTGATGGGTGGTCGCAAGGAGTCGTTCGACGTGAACCGCACTTTCAACATCGAAAATGAAATCAACAACTATCGCAATCAACTGAAGGCCCAGAACATCGTCGATATCAACAACCACGAATATTCTTATGCCGTAGGCACCATCTACATGGACCTCATCAACGAATGCGAAAAGTTAGGTGACTACGTTGTCAACGTCGTTGAGGCACGCATGGGTACCCGCCAGCGTGGTTACTAAAGAGCTTGTTACTTAATTTTTCAAATAAACACATTATGGAACCTACTCAAATAGAGTAGGTTCCATAATGTTACCTGTATAGGGATTACGGCCAAAATGGCGATATGCCAATTCTGTCACCATGCGACCACGGGGCGTACGCTTGATGAAGCCTTCCATGATAAGGAACGGTT
Source organism: uncultured Prevotellaceae bacterium (assembly GCA_946186505.1). Taxonomy (GTDB): domain Bacteria; phylum Bacteroidota; class Bacteroidia; order Bacteroidales; family Bacteroidaceae; genus Prevotella. The sequence continues at coordinate 16,376 of CAMHNI010000034.1, forward strand.
CATAGACTTCCTCCACTGTGCCAGAGTCTTCACCAATAGCCGTAGCAATGGTGGTCAGGCCTACGGGGCCACCGCGGAACTTGTCGATGATGGTCAGCAGTATCTTGTTGTCTATCTCGTCCAGACCGTACTGGTCAATATTCAGGGCCGTCAGGGCCACCTGTGTAATCTTCGTGTCAATACGTCCGTTGCCCTTAACTTGAGCGAAGTCTCGTACTCGTCGAAGCAGGGCATTAGCAATACGAGGCGTACCACGGCTACGTCCTGCTATCTCCAATGCTGCATCTTCAGTAATAGGCACGCCCAGTATGTTGCTTGAGCGCTCAATGATGCGCTGCAGGACTTCTGGCTGGTAGTACTCTAAGTGCATGTTTATGCCGAAGCGGGCACGCAGTGGTGCCGTCAGCAGGCCGCTTCGTGTCGTGGCACCTACAAGAGTGAAAGGATTTAGGTCTATCTGGATGCTCCGGGCCGACGGTCCTTTGTCAATCATAATGTCTATTCGATAGTCTTCCATCGCTGAATATAGGTATTCCTCTACTACAGGCGACAGACGGTGTATCTCGTCTATGAACAAAACGTCGTTCTTCTCTAATGAAGTCAGGATTCCTGCCAAGTCACCTGGTTTATCTAATACCGGACCGCTCGTAATCTTGAATCCCACGCCCAACTCATTAGCAATGATATTCGACAGCGTCGTTTTGCCCAGTCCTGGCGGGCCGTGCAGAAGGGTGTGATCCAATGGCTCGCCACGATACTTGGCCGCCTCAACGAACACCTCAAGATTTTCCACAATCTTTTGCTGACCACTGAAATCACGGAAACTCAGCGGTCTCAGCGCATTCTCAAAGTCTTTCTCACCACCCGAGTAGCGCTCTTCACGTATATCAAAATCCTCGTCTGTCATCAGTCTGTCTATCTTCAATAATCAGTTTTCCACAGGACAGTCTCACCCCTGTACAACGAAGCCTGCACATCAATAATGCGCTGATTGCGACTCCCACAGAACAGCAAGTCATCATCGCGAAGTTCCTGCACAAAAGGGCCATCTACAAGTACGTCAGTCTCACCTAACAGGTCACGCTGATCCTCCTGTATCAGGCTCTCAAACGTAAAGCCCGTATAGCACCACACGTCCTTCTGCGTGCGACGGTGAATCTGCCGGGCCAGTTCAGCAAAACCCGCTGCCTGGTACATCGGGTCGCCACCACTGAAAGTCACACCGCGGGTATAAGGGTCAGCCTCCACTACCCGCATAATTTCTTCCACTGTCATCTCCCGTCCCTGGTCAAATGCCCACGATTGCGGATTATGACAGCCAGGACACTGGTGGCGACACCCTGCACAATAAATCGAGGTACGGAAACCCGGCCCATCCACCATCGTGTCCTCAACAATATCCAGTATCCTTAGTGTACTCTTCAATTTCTCAATCCTTCAATTTTTCAATTCTCTTCAAATGACAGAGCAATAATTTCCCGTCACCATCGCGGAGGTGCATGCCGTTGCCCAGACAATAACGGAAATACTTACAGTCCTTACACTCGTCACGATGCATCCACTCACGGTTGCGATATGGATGATATCGGTTTTCCCACACGTCCATGAAGTCATCCTCATAGATATTACCCTGATGATAGTCAGCACGCAAGCTCGTGCAAGCACTAATAGAACCGTCGCACAACACTGAGCCAACTGTCACACCCGCTTGACAGGAGAAAAGACGATGGCGTACCTCGCCCTCGTAATTGCCTAAAAAGCCCTCACAACCGTAGTCAGCCCTTATTCTCCCTTCCGCGCGCGTACATTTTATATAATCAAAGAGGCCACGGAATTCGTCATCCGACAGTCTCATCATCGGATCCTGGGCTGCACGCCCCACAGGAAATACCGTAAACAGCCGCCAGCGGCTAACGCCCTTCGCTATAAGGAACTCTTTGATATCATCCAATTTCGCATAATTCCGACGCGTAACACAGGTCACAATATCAAATGTAAAACCTTTCGTGGCCACCAGCAAATCTATTGCCTGACTCACCATTTGGAAACTCTGCGTATTGCCACGCATCCAATTATGATCATCCTCTAATCCGTCTAAGCTAATAGTCATCGAGTGCATCCCAGCCCTAAGCAACCCACGGTAACGTTCCGGTGTCAGATGCAGCGCGTTGGTCACCATTCCCCACGGGAACCCACGTTCGTAGATACCTGCACCACACTCCTCTAAATCACGTCTCATTAGAGGCTCGCCGCCGCTCACCACAACGAATACCTTGTGTGGATCAACCTTACGCGCCACACTGTCCAACACGCCGAAGAAGTCTTCCTTCGGCATATCGTGTTGCTCAGAAAGCATCTTACAGTCACTGCCACAATGACGACACTTCAGGTCACAACGCAACGTACACTCCCAAAACAGTTGTTGCAGGGGATGCTCACGGCGTATATTATTCTCATGTTGGCGCCACAGTTCCAAAGCCAGCTTCTTGCGCAGGGTTAACGGTGTTACTTTCATGTCATGCAAGTCTGCTGCAAAATTACTGCTTTTATTTCTATCTTCCAAAAATAAAACCAAAAATATTCGCCGGTTCCCTATCGTGAGTCAAGAGAGGCTACAGCCTTTTCTTCAGCTTGACAACAGGCTGCACCTCAAACTTTCCTTCGGACCAGCCATGCCCCTGTTCTGTCTGCTGCCGTTCCATGTCATCTATGGCGATTGTGTCGTTGATGTACTCACCCTTAGTGTCCCCAACGACAAGTTTGATGTCACGACAACCTAAATAGAACCTCGTTGTCATTTGGAATTTTCCACTCGAATCTGTTGTCGTAGAGTCTATGCCATAGACATACTCAGGATGGTCTTCAGAAATCTCCTTCAGAACAGCTTTTGCTCCATCAATGGGGACATCATCCTCGTCAGTAACCTGACCTTTGATTACGAAATCTGTGTATGGCGTACCATACTCCACCGGAATTACGCCATATTCGTCCTCACCAATAGAATTGCACGACCCGAAGCCCAACATCGTCAGTAATGTCATCAGAACATGGTTATACCAATGATAAAATCTTACTTTCATGACTTATCTAACTTTTAATTCTCTTTCTATAATAACTCCAAAACATAGAATTCTTGCATCACAAAGTGTTAATAAGCTTTAACCTATACCACACGGTCTGAATGAGTCCCCGCATGGCAAGATAGACGACCTGAGCCAACCAAAGACCATGATTACCCCAAAAACCGACGGTAACCGCATAGATGCAGAAGAACAGCAAGGCCGCTACAGCCGATGCGACGAGCATGCCACGAGTGGCAGTAAGTCCAACGAATACACCATCCCATATGAAGGCCATACAGCCAGCAGCAGGGATGAGCCAAGCCCACCCGATGTATTGACGTGCAGTCTGCGCCACCTGAAGTTCATCGGTCAACAGATTGATAATACCCATCCCGCACAGGATATATATTACGGTATAAGCAACAGTCACTACCGTCATCCAACCAAACAGCCGCCGTAAAGTCCCGCAGAACGCATCGCGATTATGGGCACCGTAAAGCCGTCCACAAAGAGCTTCACCAGCATATGCGAAACCATCCATGAAATATGAGAAAAAAAGGTAAAACTGTAGCATGACCGTGTTCACTGACAGGATGACAGCCCCTTGACGAGCACCAGCTGAGGTAAAAAACAGGTTGACGGCCACAAGGAAGAGCGTACGGAGGAAAATGTCACGGTTAACAGAATAACCGTCTCCATATCCAATAGTTCTCTGCAAAGAGAAAAACTGTCGGACAGACCAAAATCTTCGAAATAAGCACCCGTAATACTTTACCAACAAGCCCACAGCCACCAACAGACCAGCATACTGAGCAATGACGGTGCCGAAAGCAACACCCTCGATTTTCATTCCAAACCCATAGACAAGCGTCAATGATGCCAGTATGTTCACGACATTCTGCATGATACTGACAAACATCGGAATGCGCGTATTTTGCATACCGACAAACCACCCCATGAGACAGAAAAGTCCTAACGAGGCTGGTGCGCCCCAGATTACAATATAATAATAAGTGGCGGCAATGGGCGCAACATCCGCAGTAGGCCCAATGAGCAAGAACATGAGCCACCTCAGCGGCACTTGCAAGACTATCAGCGCAATGGCCATTGTCAAAGCAAGTTTGGCCGAACGTACCAATATTTTTGTGACTTCGGCCAAATCGCGCCGTCCCAAAGCTTGCGACGTCATGCCGCTGGTTCCCATACGCAGGAAGCCAAATAGCCAATAGACAAGATTGAACACCATGGACCCGACGGCGACTGCACCAATGTAAATGGCGCTGCCCATATGTCCAACGATGGCCACGTCAATCATGCCCAACAGCGGAACTGTGATATTCGACACTATCGAGGGGAGGGCAATCTGTAGAATCTGGCGGTCACGTAGGTTCATTTATGACTGCAAAGATACAAACTTTCTGCCAATTACAGAAAGAAAGAAGGAAATAAAAAGACAGTGGAAATCGCTTGCTGATTCCAGAATAATTGCGGGCAAACGTTGGCTAAGGGGTGCCCGAAGGTAGAGAAAGGCGGTGGGTTGTAAATGAATTCTCGAGAGAATTCAGACGAAAGGCGGCACCTTTCGGGGTGAAAAGTGCCGGGTTCCACTCAAATTCTCTCGAGAATTAAAGAACAATCCTGCCGTTATTTGCTGATGATACCCGTGAAGATGCGGCCAGAATTGATGCCGAGGCGACGGGCGGAGAAATAGTCGGCTGATTGCCGGAATGTGCAGACGGGAGAAACAGTGATGGAGGACGCAGCGACGCCTGATGCCAGCAGCTGCTGACGGTTGCACTCAGGCAGGTCGATGTGCCACTTCTCTTGATGGCTTATAGGGTTTTCTTGTCGGCAGCTGATGGAGGACATCGCGAAGTCTGACTGCTCAAAAACTTGGTAAACCTCGTCGCCCACCTCGAAGCTGTCAAGATGGATGCCGGGACCTATCTGCGCCCTAATTTGCTCCGGACGTGTGCCGTAAGCTGCTGTCATCTCAGCGACAGCCTTCTCGGCTATACGTGCGACGGTGCCCCGCCAGCCGGCGTGGATGGCACAAACGGCATGACGGCCCTCATCGTAGAGCAATATGGGTATGCAGTCGGCTGTTGACACACCGATGCACACGCCCTTCACATCCGTCATCAGCGCATCACAGCCCTCCAGCGCTTCGCTTCTCTGTTCCCCGGTCATCGACAATAGTGCCTCGTCAACACGAACCGCCCTTGTCAGATGCACCTGATGGGGCATCAGCAGACAGTCGTCACTGATGCCTAACAGTGCGCATAAGGCCTCACGGTTCTTGCGGATACACGTCACGTCGTCGCCGCAATAGCGGTTGATATTGAAAGTCGCATAGCAGCCCGTGCTATAACCTCCGTGTCGCATTGTGCTGAAAGCCGTCACTTTTTCCCCCAAGTCGTAGAACTCCAGTTGCGGTATTTCCATATATAGCTGATTTGCATGCAAAATTACTAATTATTTTTGTTAATTAGAAAATAATACGTATCTTTGTCCCCAAAAGGTACGAAAAAACGTGTTATCAATGGATCAGAAGAGAATATTGAAGTTCCTGCGTCAGGTGATGGCCAACAACAACCGCGAGTGGTTTCAGCAGCACAAGAAGGAGTACGAGGCCGTCAGGGCCGAGTTTGAACGGGGTGTGCAGCAGGCACTGGAGCGGATTGTGACGTTCGACCCTGAGATTGCCCACGTGCAGGTGAAGGACTGCACCTACCGTTTCTATCGCGACACGAGATTCTCGGCCGACAAGTCGCCGTACAAAAACCACCTCGGTGCCTATATCAACGCCAAGAGCAAGAAGGCGCTGAGGGGCGGCTACTACATCCATCTGGAGCCCGACCACTGTCTGCTGGCTGTTGGCAACTACTGGTTGCCGACGAGCATTCTGACTTCGTGCCGCAACGAGATGATGGCGAACACGGCTGAGTGGCTCAAGTGCGTTGAGAGCGAGGAGTTCCTGAGATACTTCGGCAGCGACGAGGCCACAAGTATCGACTCTCCGACGGACATCGACAGCTGGGACCAACCGCAGGGTTTCGGACTGGCGAAGCTGAAGACATGCCCCTCAGGCTTCCCGAAAGACTGGCCGCACGTAAACTACCTGCGTCTGAAAGACTACTGCTGTTGGCACGCCGTCCCGGAGACATTCTTCGAGGGCGACGGCTGGTTGGACGAGATGGAACGCATGTTCCGCGCCGCCAAGCCGATGATGGAATTTATGAACAGCGTGATAGACGACTACGAATAGACACTGTGGAGGCAGGCACGACAGGATGTCAGTAGCGTCCAAAATGATAGAAGAATCGTCTAAACCGTACGGTTTAGACGATTTTTCTTTGGTGTATTATAGATTAATTTGTACCTTTGTCTCATCGTTTGCAACAATAACCATTAACAATATTATTCTCTAAAACTACATTACAATGATGAAAAATTACATGAGAAGTCTGCTTGCAACCTTGGTATGTCTCTTTGTCGGCATACAGGCACAGGCACAGTTCACGGGTACCGTCACTCAGTACCCTACGACAAACTACGCCAATTCGCCCGCCACATTCTCGTTGACGGAGGTGGCAAAGGCACTCGACACCGAAGCTGCCACACTGGCTGACACGTTCAACCAATGGCAGGAAGCTGAAGCATGGGAGGGCGAGAACCTCTTCTGGCTCATTGGCGGCGACGGCACTGCTACCGACGAGCCCACTGCCGACGGCAAGGGATTCTGGATGACAACCGACGGCGAGCGCATCGCGTATGGCGAGGGAGCAGTGTGGTTCGCCTTCGGCGTTGCCGATGCCGAGGCTGACGTGTTCAACATCAACTGCGGACAGATGCCTAACGCCATGCAACCCGGCGACAAAGGCAAGGCAAAGTTCCAGCTGCGGTTCAATGGCAAGACGGCTGACTTCGAGATTGAGCTCAGTGTCATCGCGAAGCCTACTTACGACATTCCCGAGCCCACATTGACTTGGAAGGAACTGGACATCGTAGCCGAGCTGACCGTTGACACCGACCTGAAACTCAGAGGAACGGCTAAGCCCGAGGTCAACCTTACCGAGGCGCTGGCGAAGTTGGGTATTGAGAGTATGGACTTCGTGGCCGATGAACTGGAGAACCTGCTTTATGCCACTCAGTACTATCTGACCGATGACGTGGCCTTAGGCGGCATGAAGAGCGACACGCTGACCAACACCTCTACGGCTTACGCACCTGGCTTCTGGCTGTGTGCAGTGAGCGACAGCGAGGGCAATCAGACTAATGAGTGCTGTGCAGCACCATACGACGGTTCCGACCACTTCTACGTGCAGCTCTTCAGCTTCAACGCCGAGAGCGGCGTCATGAGCTGCGAACTGGGTCAGATGGCCAATAACCTAAAGGAAGGCCAGCAGTATTACACCTACTTATATATAGTTTATGGCAACAAGGCCATCAGCATACGCTACAACCTAAACGTCATCGAGTCAAACTTAGGAACGCTGGAAGACTATGAGAAGGCGGGCGAGAAGACCATTGAAGTGGAGATGGAGGCAAAGACCGATGGTGACTACAGCACGAAGGACTTCACCATTGGCATCGATGACATCGTAGCCGCCCTGGGATGCGAGAAGAGCGAAATCGAGTTCTGGGCCTGCCGAGATGACATTACCTTCACCGACAAGAACCAGGAAGGCGTAGGCTACTGGTTCAATCGTGAGGGCTATGTCGTAGATTGGGGCGAGACAGCTATGGCTTACGTCACGCCGACTGAAGACGACTGGTCGAAGTTCGGCATCGGACAGTACCCCGGACACCTGACGGTTGGCGACGAGATGACTGCCAGCCTCTACTTCCTCGGCAACGGCAAGTACTATAAGCTGTCTGTACACCTGACAGTTGTGGAGAAAAAGATTGTTGAGGGTGGTTTCCAAAACGTAGCCCAGCGCTCATACAGTGTCCAGCAGACACCCAAGGCATACGTATGGACCAGTGCCGAAGGCATGACCCACGAAATTCCAGAAGCATGGATTGAGGAGAATATAGGAACCTCAGACTGGGTAGTCTATGGACTGGACGCACTCAATGAGGACGGCACTGAAAAGGAAGGCAACGCCAAATATACCAAGACATACACCTGCACACCGTATCCCGGTTTCTGGCTGAGTGCTGACGGCCGCAACAACGGCTGGAACGCCAACGCACGCATCGGCATCACGGCCAAAGCCCCCGAGGGCGGCTTCGCACTGATGCAATACGAGGGCGACGTTTGCCAGATTGGCGATGTGTTCAAGACCCAGCTCTTCTTTGTCAACGAGGAGAACGGCAAGATGGTGACGTTCAACTTTACCTTCAGCATCGTAGCCGAGGTTATTGAGGCCGAGGTGGTGGGTACTGAAGAGCTTGTCCTGCCCGTGAGCGACAAGGATGCCAGTATTGCCATTGACCTGACAAAGGCTTCTGAGGCCTTGGGCGTCAGCGTGGAAGAACTGATAAACGGCAAATACTTGTGTGGCATGACCGAAGGCGGTGTTTACAGCGGAGCATCCTCCGGTGAAGAGGGGTTAGGATTCAACAAGGAGGGATTCTTCGATATGGCCAACGGTCCGATATTCATCAGCCTTGAGTACACCGATGGCGTTTCCACGATCGTAACCTTCAACAATGAGGCAGTAGCCGATGACTTCAACCTGAGTGTGCAGATGTGCTTCCAGGCAGACAACAAGCAGTACGTCTATAACGTGAAGTTCGTTGCGCCATCGGTCTATACCGGCATCAAGGACGTTCATGCTCCTGTTGACGGGCGTATCTACGACCTCAGTGGCCGTCAGGTTCGTAAGCCTGCGCACGGACTCTATATCGTGGGCGGCAAGAAGGTCATTATTGCAAAATAAAACAGCAGTTGCCATTGAAGGAACTGCTGCACTGGCGGTAAGGTGTCGAAGAGCATTCTTCGACACCTTATTTTATTCATTGGTAATCAGTGCCACGGCGTAGGCAGAGATACCTTCCTCACGACCGGTGAACCCCAACCGCTCGGTGGTGGTGGCCTTGATGCTGATATTGTCCGGGTCGGTGCCGACAACCTGAGCCAGACACGCCTGCATCGCCGGGATGTGGGGGTTCATCTTGGGCCGCTGAGCACAGATGGTAGCATCGATGTTGACCAAACGGTACCCCTTGGTGGCTATCAGCTCAATGGTCTTACGGAGTATAATCTTGCTATCCATACCGAGCGTCTCTTCTGACGTGTCGGGGAAGTGGTAGCCGATGTCGCGCATATTGGCAGCCCCTAACAGGGCATCGCAGATGGCGTGTATCAGCACGTCGGCATCGCTGTGGCCAAGCAAGCCCAGCGAGTGTTCAATCTTGATGCCGCCCATCCATAGTTCCCGGTCTGGAACAAGCTGGTGGACGTCATATCCAAAACCTACTCTTGTCATAGCATTAGCAAATTATTCACTTTTCACCTTTCACTTCTTACTTAAACAAGTCCTTGATGCCGTCCATGTCAAAGGCAAGCGTGAAACGGAGGGTCTGGTCGAGCGGGTTGGAACGGGCGGTGGAGATGACGTAGCCCACATCTAAGGAGAACACGCTCATACGGAAACCGCCACCAACGGTGAAATACTTCAGGTTACCCTTTGACTCTGCCTGATGGTGATAGCCGGCACGCAGCGAGAACTGATCATGGTAGATGTACTCGGCACCCACCGACCACTGTATCTCGTCCATCTCCTCCTTGAAGCCACCCGGAGCGTCGCTGAAGCTCTGGAACATGCCCTTGATGGAGCTGACATCGCTGTATTCGCGACGTACACGGTCCTGGTATTCCGAGTTGCTCTCACCCTCCTCCTGCTGCGGTACGGTGGGTACGAGAAGCTTGTTGGCATCGGCCGAGAAGGAGAAGCGGTTGTACTCATCGACGGGCACGACCAACGAGGCGCCGAGCCGCAGGTTAGTAGGTATGAACTGGCTCTCCTCGTCACCGTAGTAGGATATTTTTGAACCGATGTTACGAAGGTTCATGCCCAGTCCTAACTGGCACTCACGGCTGCCCAGCATCACATAGTTGTTGTAATACATAGCCAGGTCGGCGGCAAAGGCCGATGCAGGCTTAGAGTCCTCGCTGTAGTCGAAACGCAAGTCACTGTAAATCCAGCGGATGGCGGCAGCCAACGAGAAGGTCTCAGAGAGCATCAGCGAGTAGGCGGCATCGAGCGACATTTCGTATGGTTTGACGGTCATGTCACTGTTGCCGTAGTCTGTATAAACCTCGCCCAGCGAGAAGTAGCGCAGCGAGCCGGAGATAGCCGAGTAGTCACCGATGCGGTAGTAACCGGCGACGTAGGCCAGATCGATGTCGTTGACCAGTTGGCGCAGCCACGGCGTGTAGTTAAGCGCAATACCTGCACGGCTGATACAGAAAGGATACTTCGCGGGATTCCAGTACTGTGAGTTGACATCGGGGTCGGTGGCGGCACCGACATCGCCCATGCCGGCGGCACGGGCATCGGGAGCAATGGTCTCTGAGACCACGGCATGTTCCACGGGATTGAACGTGGTGAGCTTGTCGTCGTCAGGGTTGGCCGCAGCACTGCCGTAGCACAGCAGACAGGCGATAGCTAATAATAGTTTTCTTGTTTTCATTGTTGATGTCGTTATAACGTTATAACGCCAGAACGCCGTTATTTATTGCATAGGACAATCAGTTTCTTGGCTTTCGAGGCCTGTGTGCTGCCGTCGCAGCTCAGCATGACGCGGTACAGATAGACACCTGTCTGCAGGCGGTGGCCACCGCTGGTACAGAGGTCCCAGTCGATGGTGTAGGTCTGTCCGGAGGACACTCCCGTCTCTGTATGACGCCACAGCTGACGGCCAGAGGTGTCGAAGATGTCTATCTCGACATCAACCTGTGAGCCTGTGCGGTCGTGGGTAACGATGAACGTCGTCCCGGTAGTGGCGGGGTTCTTCGTACAGTCGATGCTCAGGATGTCGGGTTGCAGTCCTCTGACCACGTTAAACTGCAGTTCGGCGGTCGAGGAATTGTTAAGCACGTCCCAGGCACGGAACAGCAGACGGTGCGGGCCTACGGGCAGGGCAGGCAGACTGTAGCTGAGCGAACCACTGCGGTAGTCGCCGAAGTCGTACTGGAAGTAGTCGTTCACCACGTAGGTCGTGGCCATGCTGCCGTCGATGATCAGTTCCAGGTCGTGACCGATACCGCCACCGGAAGCGTTGATGCCGTCCTTGTCGTACAGCTCAGCATGGAACAGGGGCGTGGTGTTGACGTCGCCACCATTGACAAACGAACTGCTGTTCAAGTAGCAGTAAATGTTGGGGCCAATGCCGTCGGTGGCTGTCAGTGTGTCGCCCGACAGGGTGAAGTTGGTACACTGACCGTGAGCCTCGCGCTGTTTGTCGGTGGTCAAGGCGTAGAGGGTGATGAGACCCGTACCGTCGGTATAGCTGATGTCCTTTGGAAGGGCGAAATGCATGTTGAACCGTCCACCAATGATGCTGTCACTTCCCGTATAGAGGGTGTTCGGACGATCCTTGTAGGTAAAGGCCGAGGATGCTGCCGACTCGTCGTTCAGTCGGCAGGTCACCGTCTGCTCCACGTCTTTCACCTTCAGTGTCACCACGCCGTTGAAGTCTGGAGCTCCGATGACGTGACCGACAACGTTCACCGTCTGTCCCGCCGTCAGACTCACTGTCTCTGCTGCATCGGCAGCCTTGCCGCTGATACTATCGACGACAATCTGCATGGTGGGTGCGGCGAGTACCAGTGCCGGGTCACCAAGCAGGGTGAATTGCAGCTTGTTAGCCGTATAGTCCACGCCAATGTCGTTGCCATCCTTGGCAGGGGTCATCAGCAGGTTCTTGGCCAGCCGGGCGGCCTCGCCGATTGTGATGCGGCGCCCGTTGCTGTCAGTGCCTAAGACGTAGCGGGTGTAAGCACGGTTCATGTATCCGTTATAATGGGCATACACCGTGCGCGTCGTGCCGTAGAAGGCCACGGCTCCGCCGTTTTTGTTGCCCATGCAAGTCTCGCCGATGTTCTCTTCCTGTCCATCGAAGGGCATGATGTCGCACGAGGCTGTCAGCCACAGGGGCAGGCGCTGCGAGGTGTAAGCCCCGAAGTCACTGAGGTGGAGCACCTGTTCGTGTGACAGGGTGTAGGCTGCCCCGTGGCCGCTGTAGTTCATCAGGAGGGCGCCCTGCTGCATCTGCTGGCGGATGAGCTGTGTCACGTCGGGGTAGCTGAAGCCCGTCGATGACGACTGCCGCTCATAGGCATCCCAGTAGATTTTCTTCACACTGAAGGCCGGGTGCAGGCCTTCTATGAGGGTGGCTGCCTGGTCGGCATCGTTCATGTGGCGGTTTGAGTCGCCGTCGTCGCCCATATAGCAGAGGGTGTTCTGCCAGGCTCCCGCATTGTCATTCTGCATATAGCCCAAGGTCTTATCGACCATCACCTGTGCCTCATCGGCGGTGCGTGCCGACAGGCGGCCCACAGCCACGTCGGACTTGTCGGTGGTGAGTATCGAGCCGCCCTCGCCGTCGTCCATCAGGCAGAAATAGTCGTCGGTGACGTAGCAGTCGGTCTCGCTGAACGAGTTCTCGCTCTCATAGCACAGCAGGAAGTCATCGGTCGAGCAACCTCGCCAGTTAGAGGTCAGCATACGGTTGTCCCAGGCACCGTCACCCATGAGCAGCAGGTAGCGAGGCATGTCGGCATCGGTCTCGGCACGGTCGTAGAGCATTTTCAGATAGCGCCGGTAGGCGTTGGCATCGGGTGTGCCGCTGCTGAATTCGTTAAACAGCTCGTCGGCGGGAACGATGCGGACGCGCAGCGAGTCTTTCTCCTCGTGGTATGCCTGGAGCCGCCGGGCCTGAGCCAGCAGTTTCTGAGAGGTGGGTATGATGATGACCATGTCGGCTGCCGTGTCGGCATGATGGTCCTGGTTGGTGATGTTGTAAACATACTCTGGCTGGGCAACGGCAACCGTTGTCAAGTCAGGCCAGGGCTGGGCAGTGTCGAAGCAGAGTGACAGGTGGTCGAGACGCACGTTTCCACCCGATGTCTGACGGATGGTCACGGTGTTGTCGGCCATCAGTGAGTCGGTCACGGTGAAGGTGCGTGTGGTCACGGCAGCCTTGCTGTAGCTGTCGGGCGACGAGGTGATGGTAACTGTTTCCAGCGGCTGGCCGTTCAGCAGCACGTCGGCGACAAAGGGAGCATCGTAACTGAGTACTACCGTCAGCGAGCCTTTTGACCGGACAGGAGCCGACAGCGTGTAGCTGCGCTCTACGCCGGTGCCGAACAGCCGACTGTCGTACAGGTTGCGACCGCCATGATACCAAGCGTAGTCATCCACTTCGTAGAGTGTGTGATAGTCGGCGGCCAAAGGATAGTGGGCGGCCTTGAACTCCTCCTCGCTGACGGTGAGCGCCACGCTGTCGTTCTCGGTCAGGAAGTAGTAGCCGTAGTCACTGTAGGGGTTGCGTGTACGGTTCGCGGCGGTGTTGCTGCTCCAGCTGACGGGACCGATGCCATAGAACAGCCGCCGTCCGCCGACGGTACAGGTAGGCACCTCGTGCAGGTCGTCGGTCGCGGCTAAGTAGTCGGCGGTGAGCTTCTCGGGCTGCATGGCTCCGCCGTAACCGTAGATCTTCACCTTGCTCATGTCCGCAAAGCCCGCTTTGCGTATCAGCGCGTCGGTCAGCTGGTAGATGCCTGACGACGGCACCCGTATCTTGGCCCATCGGCCAGTGGCAAGGACGGAGTGGGAGGCATATCTGCTCCCAGAGCTCTCAGAGCGGGACGAGCGGGAGCGGGCAGAGGATGGAGTTGCCTGTATGGTTAGCTTAAAGCTCACCAACTTCTGCAGCTTCCCGTCACGGCAGACGATGGGCACTAAGGCCACGAAGAGCGTACCTTGCTTGCGCGACACACCGATGTACTGCTGGATGTCGGGCAGGGCTGGGAAGGAGCGGTCAGTGATTTTCCGCAGCCGCACCGTATCGGTCGGCGTCATGTCGATAAACTCGGGGTAGTCTATCGTGACTGTGTAGTCTGAGTCGGCGTAGCCGGCACCTAAGTCGCGGGTGTATGTGAAAAGCGGCAAAACAGAGTCAATCCTAACCTCCTGGGCGGTCAGGTCAAAGAACTCTTGCGCCTCTGCAGCCAGGCAAAGGGACAGGAGCATCATGCCGACAATCAGTCTGCGGACTTTTTCCATCTGTTAGTATAACGCTGACAGAAGCCGCTTTATTGTGCAATGCTCATAACTTGGACTGCAATATATAATAGAGGAGTGCTCCCGTTATCAGTCCGGCAAGCACATCAATGGCATAGTGTGCACGGATATAGACGGTGGCGAAGCACATCAGCAGGAAGAGGGGCAGCACAATCCACAGCAGGGGACGGCTGCGCGAACGCCAGGACAGCAGCAGCAGGACGGTGGTAACACCGACATGACTGCTGGGGAAGGCTGCCGTAGGACGTTCGCCGGCGGCATGGGCATATTCCATAAAGCGGTAGAACAGCCCGTCCTCATAACCAGGCATGTGCATCATCTCGTCATGTGTCAGGAAGTAGTCGCCGACATGGGGGAAGACACCTGCGGCGATGTTGTCGAGTCCGGCTGCCAGATAGTAGAACTGCGGTCCCGTGACAGGCAGGGCGACGAAGATGACATAATAGATAAAGAACGAGGTAAGGATGACGAACGCCGTACGCTCAAACTCCGCATAACGATTGAAGAAGTAATAGAACACGACGATAATCATCAGGAAGAAATAGCTGGAGTAGCCCAAATACATCAACTCACTGAAGACGGGGTTGGTCCAACAGCGGGCAAATTCCAAGGCCGGCTGGTAACCGAACACCGACTGCTCAAATGAGGCGAACACATGGTCAAGATTGGGGAAGATGCGGTTCAGGTCGAACGTGTCGGGATACCACCACGACAGCAGAGCCAGTTGCAGCACGACGCGGCAGAGCATGGTCAGACGGCAAGGCACCATGCGATAGACCGCCCACAAGGCCGCCGTCATGGCAGCGATGTGAAACCGTCCCCAGAGCATCGGCTCGGGATCGGGCAACTTTGTCCACGTGATGAGTATCAGCAGGAGCGTCAGCACGAGATAGGCCACCATAGCCCACTCTGCCCCTATCAGTCCCCGTCGCGGTTTCTTGTCAATCCTAACTAAATCCCGGATAATCTTCAATTCTCAATCTTCAATTCCCAAACCTCAATTCTCAATCTTCAATTCTCAATCAGAGCCATCCGTTCTCCTTATACCATTTGACAGCACGGCGGACACCTTCCTTGAGGTTAACCTCAGGGTGATAGTCCAGTTCACGAACGGCAGGCCCGATGTCGCACCGCCAGTTTCGCTGCTTCAGGATATTGTACTTGTCATTGTTCAAGGCGGATATCTTGCCTGTCATGCGCCCGATGTGCTCACCGAAGAAAGTGACGACACGCAGCACCCATACCGGGGCGGTGATGCGTATCCACCACGGACGGCCAAGTTCCTCGTGGATGAGGTCGCTGAAAGTTGTGGAGCGATAGACCTGACCGTCGGAAAGGAAGTATTTCCGGCCTGTCCCGCCTTTCTCAATGGCTAAGAACACAGCCTGTACCACGTCGGTGACATAGACGAACGTGATGTCCTGAGGCTTGTACCCCACCGCGAAGTCTGTATGCTGCTTAATGCTCTGCGCCATGAGGAAGTAGTCTTTCTCACGCGGTCCATAGACTCCCGTCGGACGCAGGATGACATAGGGAAACTGACTGCCGAGTGTGTCCAACCACTGTTCGGCCTCCAGCTTGCTGCGTCCGTACTCCGTGTTTGGCTGCGGCGTGTCAGTTTCACGAATCTCCTCATAGGGCTGCTCTTCGCGGATGGCACCGAAGACGCTGAGCGAACTGAGATAGACAAACCGCTGCAGGGGCATGTCCAGCTCCATGAGTGCTAAGACCAGGTTCTTTGTTCCCTCGGTATTGATGCGGCGGAAATCACGCTTGTCTATGCACTTCGTCACGCCGGCGGCATGCACCACATAGTCGAACGTATGGCCGCGAAGCTGTTCTTTCAACTGTTCCTTCGACGAGAGGTTCAATTCGATGAAGTTGATACGCTCGTCCCGCAGGTACTCCCGTGAACTGCTGCCACGCACGGCGGCCCAAGTCTCCATGCCCCGGCTAAGTGCCTCTTCCACGATGAATGAGCCGATGAAACCGCTGGCTCCCGTAACTAATATTTTCATTCTTGTATCTTTTGGGGTGCAAAGGTACAAATAAAAACTGAAACTAAAAAACTCATTCTATGGTGAGCCGGCGGTTTTTAGGATATTTCACCTTGTACTGCAGTAGCAGTTCGCGTTGTTCGCCCGCCTGCAGCTGCAAGGGCCATGTTACGATGCCTGTATCAGCATTGCGTACACCGCCACTGAGTTCGCTGACAGTGACATCAATGTCTGAGTTACGCGATACGGGCGTCTGGTCGTAGAGGGTGATATTGACGGCCTCACGGCGGGCGTTCTTCACGGTGATGCGCCACGTGAGTGTCTGCTCTTGATTGCTACCGAGGAAACGGCGTGTCGATGACTCGTTCACCTTGGTGCGCTGCACGCGGATGCTCTGGTCGCGCCCCAGCGAGAAGTGCAGTGTGTCGGTAGCTGCGTTGGGGTCAATGATGCTCTTGCCCACAAAGGAGTTGTCGAAATAGACGTTGGCCTCGCCCTCCATGAGGTTAAGTTTCTGCCAGTCAGTGGCATTAGCAATGAGGAAAGCCTCCTTGTCAATCTTCGGATACCCCTGGTACTCATACTGGGCGGGCACGTCATAACGGGCTATCTCAATAACAGTGGCACTGCTTCTTGAACTGTTTGGAAGGGTTAGCGGATGCTTGATTTCAAACTCATAACCGAACATAGCCTGTTGCTGGACGTTATCAATCACTGCGCTCTCTTCCATCACTTCTTCTTGAACAGGCATAGCGTCTAATCCTGCGACACGTCCCTGCAATGCTTCATCTGCAGTGATGCGCTCTAGTGATTTCATTGCGAGGCCAGCACCACGCGCTCTGCGGTATGAAGTGACATCGCGTTCAAAGTCTATCCAATAGGTACCCAGCTGCGGTGCCACATTGCTGCGGTTGGGGTTGGACGATGATAGCATGACGGGCACGTTCTTCCACTCCTCGTTCGTGTTCTGGTAGATGTTCGCCTTGTAGGAGAGGGTGAGCGGCTGCCCCGTGCCTTCGGAGCGCACATCGTAGGACGGGAACCAGCCAGCGTTCTTTACATAATATGTGATGTCGAAGTTGGCACGCCCCGCCTGCTGTGCATCGACCTTCACATCGACCTCGGTGGCGGCAGTGAGCTTGATGCGCGAGATAGAGTCAAGGGTGGACTGCTTCTTCGTCAGTTCTTCGTTAAGCCTCAGCAACTCGTCATCTACGTCCTGTGAGCGTTTCTTCAGCGACAGCAGCTCCTGCGAGTAGTAGTTGTTCAGCTCCTTGATGTTCGCCAATGGCGTAGCTACGGTACGTCCGGCCACCGAGCAGTTGGTCTTCACCAGTTCAAGCTGCGATGCCAGCACCTCTTTCTCGTCCTTGGCCTGCTGAATCTTGCGCTGCACGACCTTCACAGCATCCGCTGCCTGATGCAGGCGTTTCATCTGCACCATCGAGTCGGGATGCACGGTACGATGGCTAACGCCGAGAACGGTGAGGCGTCCGCGGGCCTTCAGTTGCATACTCTTACGGTCCATAAACGGCGACATGCCTGTGAAGGTCACCACCTGCTCACCGGCAACCAGTTGCACACTCTTCGAGCGCACGACCTGCGCACCGTTGGCAAATACGGTCACACGGTCTATCGTGGCCGTATGTTTCTCCACGGCCATTGCCAGTCCTGTCATCATCAGACAAACCAGCATCATCTTGATTCTTTGATTTCTCATATTAGTTTTCATTACGTACATTTGGTTGCAAAGGTACAAAAAAAATATTCTTTTACGCTACCTTTTGCTAGAAACTAAAAGAAAATCTGGCGTTTTGTTCTTACTTCATCTTTTTTTTGTACCTTTGCACGTACAAACTTAACAAACAAAAGCAGAAAGACGATGAAAAAGAGCATTATCTTGATGGCAGCTCTGCTGGTTGCCATTTTGGCAAAAGCCGAGGACGGCAGCCGTCTGTGGCTGCGCTATGCCGAGTTGAACAAGGCAGTGGTGAAGGGGCCTGAGTGTGTAGCGGCCGAGGAACTGCGCAAGTATTATTCGGGCAGCGAGGCGCAACTGGTGATTGACCCGACGGTGACCGACGACGAGGGCTACGTCATCACAGGCAGCACCGTCAAGGCCAGAACTGAGCGTGGACTGCTCTACGGAGCCTTTGCACTGCTGCGTGGCGAGACGGGCGCATCACAGCCCTTCTTCAAACTGCGCATCCTGAACCACTGGGACAACCTCGACAGTTCCATTGAGCGCGGCTACGCCGGCAAGAGCATCTTCTGGCCGTCGTTCGACCCGCAGCACATCAAGGAGTATGCCCGTGCCAATGCCTCGATTGGCATCAATGGCACGGTGCTGAACAACGTGAACGCTTCGCCCAAGATGCTCTCGCGCGATAATATAAATAAGGTAAAGGAGATTGCCGACATCCTGCGGCCTTACGGCATCCGCGTCTATCTGTCAGTGAACTTCGCCTCGCCAATGGGTCTTGGTGGTCTGAAGACGGCTGACCCTTTGAACGCGCAGGTGAAGCAGTGGTGGAAGAAGAAGGCAAAGGAAATCTACAAGCTGATTCCCGACTTCGGCGGCTTCCTGGTGAAAGCCAACTCCGAGGGGCAGCCTGGCCCTGGCGACTATGACCGCAGTCATGCCGACGGTGCCAACATGCTGGCCGACGCGGTGGCCCCCTACGGCGGTATCATCATGTGGCGCTCGTTCGTCTATGGTGCCAAGCACAAGGGCGAGGACCGTGTGAAGCAGGCCGTTTCTGAGTTCCTGCCCTGTGACGGCCAGTTCCGCAAGAACGTCATCCTGCAGTCGAAGAACGGCCCGTTGGACTTCCAGCCCCGTGAGCCATACGCTCCTATCTTTGACAATATTCGACAAACACCACAAATGGCCGAGCTGCAGATTACCCAGGAGTATCTCGGCCAGTCACGCCATCTGGTCTATCTGGCTCCCATGTGGCGTGAGTTCTTCCGCTATGTCGCCCCTGAGAAGTTAGTGGGTATTGCCGGCGTGGCAAACATCGGTAACGACACCAACTGGTGCGGCCACCATTTCTCACAGGCCAACTGGTATGCTTTTGGTCGTCTGGCATGGAATCCCTCGATGAAATCGGAAGAAATTGCAAGTGAATGGCTGGCAGCGACCTTCAGTCCCACCCCCGCAAGAGGGGTCGGAAGTGAAGCTTTACTCAGTGTGATGCTCCGTAGCCGCGAAGCCTGTGTAGATTACATGATGCCGTTAGGTCTGCATCATATCTTCAAGTTCGACCACCACTACGGCCCGCAGCCTGACGGTTTTATCAAGTCTTACCCGTTAGAGTGGTGTCCTGTCTATTACCACCAGGCCGACAAGCAGGGCGTGGGCTTCGACCGCACCCATGCGGGCAGCGATGCCACGAGCCAGTACCGCGAGCCTTACTGTTCGTTGTATGACAACCCGTCAACATGCCCTGAGAACCTGCTGCTGTGGTTCCACCATCTGCCGTGGACCTACCGCACCAACAGCGGGCGCACGCTCTGGGAAGAGATGCAGTACCGTTACAACCGTGGAGTTAGCGAGGTTGAGGATTTCTGCCGTGTCTGGCAGGACTGCAAACCCAGCATCGACGAACAGCGGTGGCGTGAGGTCGATGAGCGCATGCAACACCAGTTGGAGAATGCCCGTGAGTGGCGCGATGTCTGTCTGAAGTACTTCGGAAGTTTTGCCCGACAGTAAAGGCTGTCAGGAATCCTGCCGCTTGCTGAACACCACGGAAAACAGAATGGACAGCAGCAGCACGCCGAAGATGATGGCCAGCGAAACGGGTGTCGGCACTTCAATGTGGGGCATGTTCAGCTCCAGGCCGACCAGACTGCCCAAGTCGTTGATATACTCGTTCATGGCCAGCAGCATTTTCACGCCGACAAAGCTGAGGATGATGCCGAGTCCGTATTTCAGATAGGTGAAATACTTGGCAATGGCAGCCAAAGCGAAGTAGAGGGCACGCAGGCCGAGGATGGCAAAGATGTTGGAGGTAAGCACGATGAACGGGTCGCGGCTGACACTGAAGACAGCAGGGATGCTGTCAACGGCAAAGGCCACGTCGGTAGTCTCGATGACG
Organism: uncultured Prevotellaceae bacterium; assembly: GCA_946186505.1. Classification (GTDB taxonomy): domain Bacteria; phylum Bacteroidota; class Bacteroidia; order Bacteroidales; family Bacteroidaceae; genus Prevotella. The sequence goes on from CAMHNI010000034.1 coordinate 36,793, forward strand.
AGCAGGGTGATGAACAGGGGAGTGGCCAGTCGGCGTCCGTTTTCAACAACGAAGAACTTGCCGCCATGCATGATGTCGGTCACAGGGAAAAACCGCTTGAACAGCCTAACGATGAAGTTGTTCGAGGGGTCGCCCTGCTGCTCGTCATCGTGACTGAACATTTTGATGCCCGTGTAAATCAGGAACAGGCCGAACAGACCCAGTATCCACTCGAAGCGCTCTACCATGGCAGCACCGGCAAAGATGAAGATGCTGCGCAGCACCAACGCACCGAAGATGCCCCAGAAAAGCACCTCATGCTGGTATTTACGCTCGACGCCGAAGAACGAGAACAGCATCAGGAAGACGAATAGGTTGTCCATCGACAGCGACTTCTCTATCAAGTAGCCGGCCAGAAACTCCATTGCCTTGCCGTGCGGATCAACAGGGTAGAACAGGTAGATACCCACACAGAACACTAACGACACCCCTATCCAGACGGCTGTCATACGCAGCGCCTCGCTGATGCTCACCTCGTGCTGACCCTTCTTGCCGAACATCTTAAGGTCGGCAATAAGCATGACGAACACAAGCACATAGAACACTATCCACGCCCAAACGGGCAAACCCATCAGATTCATTTTCTCAATTATTATTCACGTTTCGGGGTGCAAAGGTACGCAAAAAAAGGTAACGAGCCAAATAATTTGTCCCACGGACTCGTTTTTCAGACAAAATTTTATAACTTTGCAAACTGTAATTCAAAGATACAGACAAAAACAATGAAAAGAAAACTACTGACAGCGATTATGTGCCTGACATTCGCCACCGAGGCACTGCCGCAGACACTCATCGCCCACCCTTGGCAAGGCAAGCGGGTGGCTTACTTTGGCGACTCCATCACCGATCCGCGTAACAGCGGCTCGAAGAAGAAGTACTGGGGATTTCTTGAGGACTGGCTTCAGATAACGCCCTACGTCTATGGTGTCAGCGGCCGCCAATGGAATGACATACCGCGCCAGACCGACCAGCTGAAGCAGCAGCACGGCCAGGATGTCGATGCCATCCTCATTTTCTGCGGCACCAACGATTATAATAATGGTGTACCCGTCGGCCAGTGGTGGGACGAGCGGGTGACAGAGGTGGAGTACGGCCACGGCCAGGTGAAGCAGATGGTGAAGCGCCGCCAGCGCACACCGTCGATGGACCCCACCACCTACAAAGGGCGCATCAACATCGCCCTCGACTCGCTGAAGCGCACCTTCCCCACGAAGCAGATCGTACTGCTGACGCCCATCCACCGCAGCGACTTCCACGCCAACGAGAAGAACTGGCAGTGCGACGAGTCGTACACCAACCAATGCGGCGAATATCTCGACGTCTACATCGAGGCCGTCAAGGAAGCTGGCAACATCTGGGCGGTGCCCGTCATCGACTGGAACGCCACGAGCGGCCTGTTCCCGATGCTGAAGGAGCATGGCCTGTATTTCCACAACGCTGAGACCGACCTGCTGCACCCCAACGACGCCGGCCACCAGCGCATGGCCCGCACACTGATGTACCAGCTCTTGGCATTGCCCTGCACATTCTAATGCCATATTCTGGAGGGCGCATCGCTGCGGCCTCCAGAATCGT
>CAMHNI010000035.1 GCA_946186505.1 uncultured Prevotellaceae bacterium
AGATTCCGCAAAGTCAATAATGGCATCAACACAGAACTTTATCATCTCATCAACGACATAGAGGTACTTCCCCATGCCTGAGAACATCGGTTCCTGCCAGTCGCTCACCGATGTTATCAACAGCGTAGGCGGCATGGAAGCCTTTCTCAATGGCCCAATGGGGGTGGCACCCATTCTTAGCAGCAAGGATGCTGCCATGCCCGATTCGATGAAACTGTGGATGCATCGCTACGAGCAGTACACCCACGAGGATTTGGAACACGTTGGCTCGTATGCCGCCATCGAATACTGGAAGCTGCGTGGCGACTATCATTTACGCATGGGTGATTTAGACTCTGCACACTATTATTACAGCAAGCTCGACCATCCGTGGAACTATGTTCACCTGCAGGGTTACGAAAGGTTGATGAACCTCTACAACAAATTTCCCGACCGCGACCCTGGCTACGAGTTGCGCGCTAAGTTTGACTCAAAATACGTTGAAGGCTATATGGACGTAAAGAAAGACCGTTTCTTGGAGAATGAGGACGAATACCGCCAACGCAACGTGCTCATCAACCACGAACTGGAGTTGGAACACGAGCGTACCTTGTTCATTTGTGGATTGTTGCTACTATTGGGACTCATCTGTTTTGCGGCTTACTACCTCTATAAACTACGGCGCGAACACCGCGAGACGCTGGAACAAAACCGCGAGTATGCCGAACTTATCAAGTCGCTGCAAATTCGTGACAGTTCATCACTACTTGATACCGACATCGCCCGCCGCTTCCACGACCTTTCATCGCAGGACGCCCACCCAACAGCTGAGGAGTGGCAAGCCCTCCGCAATGAAATTGACCGTCAGCATCCCAAGCTCTTCGCTACCCTTCAGCAACAATATGCCGAACACCAGCCCGACCAGACCGTGACTGAGCAGGAACGCCACGTCGTCGGCCTCCTCGCCATCCGTTGCAGCCCCCTCCAGATGTCCGTCCTCCTCGTCTGCACCAAGAGCAACGTCAGCAACCTCCGTCGCCGCCTCTATACCAAGCTGACGGGCAAGGACGGTAGCGGCACCGACCTTGACAGATATATTACGGAACTGTGTAAGCCTATTTTTGCATCTGGTAAACGAACTCGTCGAAGTCGGTAAAACCCATCTGTTCGAGTTGGCGGCGACTGCGCAGGCGGTCGCCGTCACTGTTGTAACCCGGAATCAGAGGCAGACGGATGGTGACCTTCGACTGCAGGCCCAGGGTGGCCAGATAGCCAAAGTTAGCCATGACCTGCGCGTTGTCGGCCTGGCAGTAGCTGCGGTAGATGTCGGGCGAGAGGTCCTTCACGTCCACGTAGTAGTGGTCAACGTAGGGCACCACCTGCTGCAGCCTGTTGAGCGGCACGTTGAGCGACGTTTCTATGTAGATGTTCCATTCCGTCGGGCATCGTCGGCAGAAGTCGGCAATCACGTCGCTGCGCAGCAACGGCTCGCCGCCGCCGAAACAGATGCCGCCACCCGTGGCTTGGAAGTAGAGGTCGTCGATTATCACCTGCTGCAGGATCTCCTCTGCCGAAAGCCGCTGCCACACGCCGTCGGGACGCAGGCACTGGCTGTTCAGACAATAGCGGCAGCTGAGCGGACAGCCGTGGAAGGCCACCAGCGTGGTGACGCCCGTGCCGTCGGTGGTCAGCCGGTGGCGGCAGATGCCTATGAGCGGTACTTTCATTTCAGGCGGAAAGTTACGGGGATGGTGTATTTCACGGCCACCGTCACGCCGTTCTGTCGGCCGGGAATCCATTTGGGCATGGCATTGACCACGCGCAGCGCTTCGGCATCGAGCAGCGGGTCGAGGCTCTTGGCGACCTTTGCCTGGCTGATGCTGCCGTCGCGCTCTACTACGAAGGTCACGATGACGCGGCCCTGAATGCAACTCTCCTTGCACTCCGGCGGGTACTGTATGCTGCTCGCCAAATACTCCATCAGTTTCCTGTCACCACCCGGGAACATCGGCATCTGCTCGGCTATGTCGCCAAATACTTTCGTGGTATCGGGCGCCATCATCTGCAACTCGGCCATGATGCGGGGGTCTTGTACCCCACCTAACACCTGTTCATCTTCCTCCTGCGTCACGAGCGGAGCTTTCGGGGCAGGGGCAGCTTTCTTTGACTGTTGCTCCTTGACAAAACTGGCCGTGTCGGGCTCTTCGGGCACGGCAACCTTGCCCACCACCATCGAGTCGCAGCCAGCAGCTGGTTCGTGAACCTCCATGTTGCTCTCCGCACCGTTGGATTTCTCGGCGGCGGCTTTCGTGCCAGCGGAAGTACATGCTGAGAGAAGTCCGGCCGACACGCCAATCACAGATACCGCCCGGCCTAACTGCCGCCGCAGCCCGAGCTGCTGTTCCAGATAGCGCACCTCGGCCTCGCAGGCGGGACAGGTGCCGAGGCACGGCCCCTCGTAGTGGCACTCGCGCGGTTCATACTTAATGTCGTTGGCCTCGGCTATTTGCCTGCGGATGGCCTTCAGCGTCTTGCAAGTTGATTTTCCTTTTACCATAGTCTTCATTGCTTTTTAGGTTTCTGCCTGCAAAGTTACAGAAAAAGTTCGATCCATGCAATCCCCTGAAAGTCATTGACACACCTAAAGAAGATTATTTGGTTGATTTTCAATGAAATAGTCTTTTCCCGTCACCTTGTTTTGACACACATTGGAATCTAACATACGAGCCAGACTGTTCATTTGTGGACTATAAAAAATCTGGAGGAAGCAACTACAGTCCTCGAACTCATGGGTTACGACGGCCTTCAGTTCATCCTCAGACAAGAATTCCCTTTCCTTGCAGTTCGGGCTGATGTGGAACTGCGCAAACGGGTTCTTGCTGGGGCAAGCGTCCCAAGGGCCGAGCGACGGGGAATCTTGCCGTTGTAGTGCGCCCTCAACACAACACCTTTTAGCCACATACACCGCTACCAGATAGTGCCGTTGGCCAATCCTCGGTCTGTACTGAGATAGGCGGCGAAGTCCTTGATAAACTCAGGTGTCAGCTCCAGCATCGACATATCCGTGCGACGATAGTGCGACTGGATGAATTCTGCCACATCCTTCCGCGAATGCTCCATAGCCCAAAGCGTACTTGCAGCCCTGTCCTTGCCCACACGCTTTTTCTGATTGGCGATGTCCTTATCGAAAGCACTCAGCAATGTTTCGTACTCACTGCCGAAACCTTGATAAGAGTTGCGCACCATCTCAGCCGTCACGAAAGCCTCGCGGTCTGACAGATGCTGATAGTGCTTAATAATTTGGGCCTTGATGTTATCCAGTTCGCGGTTAATCTGCAATGCCTCCTTAGTGCGCCCTTTGGCACAATTGCCTTTCACGTCCCACATGTCAAGCGGAATCGTTTTCTTACAACTGAACTGCGATTGCGTTCCGTTAATCGTCACTCGGCTTTGCCGCTTGCCTTAAGCAAGAACCCTGCCCATGATAACCCTGCATTATAGCCGCCCCTTACCAAGGGGCTCTAAATGTTCACATAGAACAGAATGTTAAAAGTACTTCTCATGTTTCTTACTCCTTTTTTAATTTTGGCTGCAAAACTACTATTTCTTTTGGCATCCATCGCTATGCAAAATGTAGCAGTTTGCGGAATAAGAAACGGGTGGTGAACAGGCGGTTGTAGGTGTCCCATTCTGCCCCAATTTGCTTAGTCGATAAACCTGTATTAGTACCCTGTTTTCGGGTTACGAATTAGAAACCTAACTCCTTCACCAATCTTCCCAAGTTTGCTATTAGACCCAAATTGGACTTCCTCGTTTTTCCCCGTCTTGCCTATATTTCAGGCTGAATTGCGTTAATCTTCCAAAATCGCTTCGCTTTTACAACCTTTTTTCGTAACTTTGCACCGTCCAAGCAGAAGACAAGTATGTTATATGAAGATACTGAAGTGGGGATTCATAGGTTGTGGTGAGGTCACCGAGAAGAAAAGCGGTCCGGCTTTCAGCGAAGTTGAAGGCTCGGGTGTCGTGGCGGTGATGAGCCGTCAAGAGCAACGTGCACGGCTCTATGCCATTACCCATGGTATTCCGAAATGGTACACAGATGCCCAACAGCTGATAGACGATCCCGACGTGAATGCCATCTACGTGGCTACGCCGCCGTCGAGCCATGCCACATTTGCCATCATGGCCATGAAAGCCGGCAAGCCTGTCTATGTGGAAAAACCGCTTGCAGCTTCCTATGAGGACTGTGCGCGTGTCAACAGCATCTCGGAACGGACGGGTGTTCCCTGCTTTGTGGCCTACTACCGCCGCTACCTGCCGTATTTCCTGCGTGTCAAGCAGATTGTTGACGAGGGTGTTATCGGTCATGTGCTGAATGTGCAGGTGCGCTTTGCCGTGCCACCGCGAGAACTGGACTACAACCACCCGGAGAACCTGCCATGGCGCTTGCAGCCAGACATTTCGGGTGGCGGGTACTTCTATGATTTGGCTCCCCACCAGCTGGACCTGCTTCAGACAATGTTTGGCGTGATACTCGATGCTGAAGGCTTCAGCACGAACCGTGCCCATCTGTATCAGGCAGAGGATACTGTGTCGGCATGTTTTCGCTTTGAGAACGGTCTTTCGGGTAGTGGCATGTGGTGCTTCGTGGCCCATGAGTCAGCCCGTGAGGATCGTATCGAGATTATCGGAGACCGAGGGAAGTTGCTGTTCTCGGTATTTGACTATGCACCCATACAGCTCTATACCAGTGAGGGTACGCAGCAGATTGTAGTGCCTAATCCTCCGTACGTGCAATTTCCGTTGATTAAGAACGTGATAGAGCATTTGCAGGGGCTTTCGGTGTGTTCATGTACCAGCGTTTCGGCCACGCCCGTGAACTGGGCCATGGACCGGATATTGGGGAAAATCTGATTGCCGATGACGAGATACTTGCTACTGATACTCATGATGCTGTTGCTTGACATTCATCTGTCAAGGGCTGACGACCTGGATGTCAGCGGTGACTCGGTTGTCTCCGATGGCAAGAAGCTGCAGAAGGTGCAGCAGACCATTAAGCACACAATCCGAGGCTTCGACCGTCTGGAGAATGAGTACATAGAACCCCAGCATTATGAGTTCTCGATGATGATGGCGGCCACTCGCAACTACGAGGAATTTATCCTCAGCAGCAACGGGCAGAGTATCATGTTCTCGCCTGACCAGCGTATCAAGGTGGGACCATATTTCGGATGGCGCTGGTTCTTCTTAGGGTGGACATTTGACTTGAAGAACATTAGCCTGTTTGGTCACAGTGTCAAGCGTGAGTTGGACTTCTCGATTTATTCCTCTCAGGTGGGTGTTGACCTCTTCTACCGACGCACCGGTATTGACTATAAGTTGCGTCAGGTGCGTATGGGCTATGGCATAGACGGCACTAAGTTTGAGGATGTGTCTTTCGACGGCATCAATGTCGGTATCACGGGTGTCAACGCCTATTACATCTTCAACCACGGACGTTTTTCCTATCCTGCGGCGTTCAGCCAGAGCACCTGTCAGAAAATCAGCTGCGGGTCATGGATGGCTGGTGCCGGATTTACCAAGAACACGTTAGACCTTGACTTCGACAAACTGGAGAAGCTCCTGAAGAACAAAATGCAGTTGGAACAAGAGGTAAAGCTCGACAGCGGCATGATGTTCGACCGCATCCGATATAACGACTTCAGCCTCTCTGTGGGTTATGCCTATAACTGGGTGTTTGCCAAGAACTGGCTGTTCTGTGCCAGCGGACAGGCTGCAGTGGCCTATAAGACAAGCTATGGTGAGACTGCGGACGAGAACGATGGCTTCAGCTTCGGGAAAGTCAACCTTGATGGCATCGGACGCTTTGCCCTTGTCTATAATAATACCCGGTGGTACACAGGACTGAGCGCCGTGTTGCGTACCAACAACTATCATACGGACCGATTTACGGCCAATAATCTTTTCGGTAGTTTCACTGCTTACATAGGCTATAATTTCGGACTGAAGAAAAAGTATAGGAGGAGTTAGAGCATGAAAAGAGTGATTTTCCTGATAACAGCCGTGCTGGCCGTCATGTCTGCCAAGGCCGTGGATCATGACAGCATCTTCGTTGCTGAGACTCTGGCAGAAGCGAGCCATCTGCCCCGTACCATCTGCTTCCCGTTGCATTTTGCCCGGAAGTTCTTAGGGCGTCCCTATGTGGCCCATACGCTGGAGTGTAACGATGAAGAGCAACTGGTGGTGAATACCCGGCAGCTGGACTGCACGACCCTTGTCGAGAATGTCACTGCCTTGACACTTTGTGCCTACCGCAATCTATATACGTGGCGGGACTACCTGAACGTCCTTGTCGAGATGCGTTACCGTGGGGGAAAGCTTGACGGCTACACCAGCAGGCTGCATTACTTTACAGACTGGATTGATGACAACTCACGGAAGGAACTTGTGAAGGAGATACAGCAGCCGGTGCCACCGTTTACTGCTCTGCAGACAGTCAATGTCAACTATATGAGCCGTCACCCAGAATACTACAAGGCATTGAAGATGCACCCGGAAATGGTGCCGGTCATTGCGGCCCAGGAGGATTCGCTTTCGGGCCGGCAGTACCGCTTCATTCCCAAGGGCGAGGTTTCCGATACGAAAGCTTTGCGCAGTGCTGTTCGCGACGGTGACATCATTGCCATCACCTGTTCCAAGGCGGGGCTTGACATTGCGCATTTAGGATTCGCCGTCTGGCGGAAGGACGGGCTCCACCTGCTCAACGCCTCCCAGTTGCACAAGAAGGTGGTGGAGGAGCCGATGACTCTCGGCCAGTATCTCTCAAAGCATCCCTCCCATACGGGCATCCGCGTTGTAAGAATTGAAAAATGAACACTTTAGAAACTGAATGAATATGGAATTACCTGATTTTATGAACTATTCCAACAAGTTCTCGCAGAGCGAGTTTGTTGAAAAGATTTCCCGTATTGCCAAGCGTGCCGGAGCCAAACTGGTCTATGCTGCACTCATCTTGTTCTATACTTTGCAAAGTGATAAGATCAGTACCAAGGACAAAGCTATTATCATCGGTGCGTTGGGCTATCTCATCAGTCCGCTCGACGTCGTTCCTGATGCCATTCCCATTGTGGGATTAGGAGATGATCTGGCTGTGCTGCTCTATGTCCTGAAAAAAGTGTGGACTGACATTGACCCCGATATCAAAAGCCGTGCCCGTGAGAAGCTGGGCAAATGGTTCGACGAAGACGAGATCAGCGAGATAGACTCGCTCTTCGACTAACGCATATAGGGATTGTATCTTATTTCGTCGCCGATGGTGGTCGGCTCGCCGTGTCCGGAATAGACCAGTGTGTCGGCGGGAAGCTTGCCGAGCACTTGTTTCAGGCTGTGCTGCATCTGTTCCCAGCTGCCACCCTCGAAATCAGTACGTCCGATGCTCATACGGAACAGTGTGTCGCCGGTGAAGGCCGTGTGTTCTTCCTTGCAGTAGAATGTCACCGAACCGCGTGAGTGTCCAGGAGTGGGAATGATAATCAGTCGGTGAGTGCCGAACGTGATGACATCGTCGTTTGTCAACAGGCGTCCGATGGGTGGAACTTCGCGTTCATAGTCCATTCCAAACATGTTTTTGGCCTGTGTCCTGAGATCCATCAGTGCCTCATCTTCAGCAGCCACTTCGGGTTTCAATCCGTATTCACGCCAGATGGTGTCGTTGCCGAAATTGTGGTCAAAATGGCCGTGGGTAGCTATCAGGTGTACAGGCTTCAGCTGCTGCTCTTTCAGGTACTTCACAATGGCGTTGCGCTCGTCGTCGAAATAAGCGCCACAGTCGATGATGACAGCCTCAGATGTCTCATCACTGACAATATAGGTGTTTTCCTGCAGCATACTGCAGACGAATCTCTTGACTTGTATCATAAAGGCAGGTAAATCACGTTTTTCTCATTGAACCACGGTTCGTCGAACCATGTACTGATGGGACTGACTTCAACAACCTTGCGGAACGGTTGGATTTCAGCCTGCAGGTCGCCGCCTTTCAGGCAGATGATGCCGTTGCCCAGCGCATTCTTGCATTGGGATCTCTGTATGTTCTTGTTCACAATTTTCACCAGGTCGGGTAGGGGCATCACGGCACGGCTCACCACAAAGTCGAATTTTCCTTTTTCGTCCTCGCCCCTCAGATGCTCCGGTCGGCAGTTCTTCAATCCGATGGTGTCAGCTACCTCTTGGGCTACCCTGATCTTCTTGCCAGTACCGTCAATCAGTTTGAACCGGCACTCGGGAAAGAGGATGGCCAGCGGGATGCCCGGAAAGCCACCGCCGGTTCCAAAGTCAAGGATTTCGGTGCCAGGACGGAAATTAATGACCTTTGCAATGGCCAGCGAGTGCAACACGTGGTGTTCGTAGAGGTTGTCAATGTCCTTGCGCGATATGACATTGATTTTCGCGTTCCAGTCCCTGTATAGTCCGTCAAGCATTGCAAACTGCCGTAGTTGTTCGCTGGTCAGTTCCTTGAAGTACTTCGTGATTATTTCCATATCTCTTCCAAGTCGTTGTAATCCAGTGCCAGTTCGATGATTCCCTCCGAGTAGGATGCTATCTCGTAGGCATTATATATAAAGGTAATGTTTTCTTTGCCCAGTACGAAATTCTCCGGTGCAAACATGTCCTTAGAGTAGAGGTAGCCCCGGTTTCGCAGTTCGCCTATATCTCTGGCATCGGTCTTTTCCAGCAGGGCCTGTGTCAGTTTTTCGTTCAAAACGGTTTCATATCCAGGAACGAAAACATCATTGAGTTCCAGCACTTTCCCTGTCTGGTTGTCAATGTTCATGACAATGCGCTGGTTGATGCCGTGGGCACCACCTTCATAGTAGTCTATGGTGGCAGTATAGACAGTGATGCCTTTCCTGCCTCCCGCCGCCTCGCTTGTGATGTTGTAATGGTATTGGTACCATGCCCGCTTTTCTGGGTCGTTCCGGTCTTCACGGTAGAGTGGGGCGAAGTCCCTGACGTAGTTTCGGGTATAACTGTTGGCAAACGAGTCGGCGGCCTGCTGAAGTGTCAGTCCCTCCATGTCTAACAGCCGCTCGGCGATGGCGCTGTTGATGGCCTTGGCTTTCTCGTTGTCGTTATCCTTGGCCGATGCAATTTGCAGTCGGACGCTGCATTGCGGGGCATCTTGCTCACTGCTGATGCTCACCGACTTTTCTACCGTCACCGTCTCAAATGCCGGACTGCCATCCCGACTGCCTGACATCTGTCCACATGCTGCAAAAGTGATGGCCGTTGCTATGACAAGTGATGTTTTCTTGTTCTTCATCTGCTATTCCTCTAAAATGCCGGCGTCTATCCATTGCTGGGCTAAGGCCTTGACATCAGCCTTGGCAGTGGCCTCGTCCACTTCGTACTCTTCGCAGAGGAAGCTGGTCAAGTCGTCGAAGCTGAACTCGCCGTTCCCGTCGATTCTTTGCCAAAGATAGGCGGCAGTTTCGTTCATGCTGATAATCTTGGAGAAATCAATGTTTTCTACACCTTCGGCCACGATGACGCGCTCACCGCAGACATTGCGAAGGTGGAATCCTGTTTTTGCCTTCATAGTCTCTATTTCTTTTTGAATCTTTTTGGTATGTGTGGATGTAGTGCAAACAGCAGGTAGCGGCGCACGGGCAGCAGCCTCATCCACCACCAGGAGTAAATGCGCCATTTGTAGCCGTTAGTGCTGTCGAGTGTCTCGCGTTCCTTGCGGTAGAAGCCTACAACCGTGGCCTTGACATTACAGAGTCGGCAGTGCTCCACGCCGAGGTTGCCGTCACCCCGCAGCGTAACTTGGTCACCGGTGATATTCACGATACGGTGCAGGACAAAGTGTTTCGGTGCTATTTCTGCCAGCACGGCATCTCCCACGTTGATGCTTTCAGGCTTGCGTAGCAGTGCCTTGTCGCGTCCGTCTTCCAAGAACGGACGCATGCTGTTGCCTCGCAAGGGCAGGGTGACGGTATGTCCCTCTTCCAGCAGCCGGACAACCTCTGGCAGCAGCAGGGCATTGGCCATCTGCATGATTTTTATCTTATTATCACTCTTCACTTTTCACTTTTACTTTTCACTCTTCACTTTTCACTTTTCACTAACGAAGCGTAACAAACTCTTGCCGCTTCTTCGTCTGGCAGACAGTGTAGTGTGTAAATAGGTGTAGTCTCTATGACTCGGGTAACGGCATCGCAGAGGTTGCGATAGATGACCGAGTCCCATTTCATGGACGAGCAAGCAGGCAGTAGTGAGGCGAAAGCCTGGATGGGAGGCAGTTGCTCAATGCTGTTCCTTGGGGCACGGTCTATGCGGGTGACGGCTCCTAACCTTGCACGTCGGTTGCGGTAGCAAGGTGTCTTGCCGCTCCACGGTGAACCGTAGATGTAGGGCTGTCCGTCATCCAGGATGCGGATAATTGGGTTGTCGTCGTTCAGCAGTTCAGCTCCATCGATGTGTTTCATCCAAAGCGAGGAATGAGTGCTTTTCCCCGTCCCGCTTTGGGCGATGAACGGGTAGGCTGTATTGCCGAGCATAATGCAGGAGGCGTGTATAAGCATCGTCTGGCGGAAACTGCTGGCGAAGGCGAAGATAAGCATCAGGGCATCGTTCAGTCCGAAGGAGCGCATGGTCCAGTCGCCGTTCAGGGCGCACTGACATACGGTGAAGTCGTGGTTCGTGATTAGCAGCGAGCAGTCCCGGTTGTTGATGTCGCGAATGATGTACTGATAGCCCCCGTCAGGCAGCTGATACACCAATGTGTCGCCGTTGCCGGTGTCAAACTTCCTGATGAGCTTTTTCTCTTTGACCGGGCGTAGCGAGTCGTCCACGGTCAGCGTAAAGAAGTAGCTGCCTGTGTCTGCACTCTGGAATGCATCGAAGGACGGCAGCAGCCACATGCCGTTCTTTTCGGAATCCTCAAAAGAAATCCTGATGTTGAAGTCCGCAATATTGAATGTCCTACTCTCCACGTTGCTTCTTGGCTTTTTTCTCCTTCTTTGACGGTTCCTGCTCCGTATCAGGCTCTTCCGTGTCTGCGGACATGTTAATGGTAGTAAACTTGAAATCGGCAGACGCGATGTCCCTGATGTCATTACGATTTCTTCCCTTTTTACCGCTGTCAGAGTACAGTTTCCTCATCTTGACGTATTTCTTACGCAGCTTGTTCAGGTTCTTGTCGTAGAAGACGATACAGGTGCGGTAGGGCATCTGCTCCTTGGTCAGGTAGTTTTTCAGCAGGGCAGAATAATGCTGACGCCCCAAAAGGAAATCCGATTTGCTGTCCGTCCATACACTGTCAACCGTCTGGATGTCGGTGAAGTGGACGATGGTGTCATTGAACGATGCGGCAAAGCCGAACATGTACATTTTCGGCGTGACGACTCCCTTGGCAGGAGCCTTGACCGATAGCATGGCTGCCATGACAATGGCAGCGATAGTGAAGTATTTCTGTAGTCTCATTGTCCTAAGTATGCTTTCAGAATCTTGTTTTTGGTGCCCTCGCGCAGCCGACGTATGGCTTTCTCCTTGATTTGGCGTACACGCTCGCGGGTCAGTCCGTATTTCTCGCCAATCTCCTCCAGTGTCAGTTCGGGACCGTTGATTCCGAAAAAAGCTTCGATGACGTGGCGCTCTCGGTCGTTCAGTACGCGGAGGGCCTGTTTGATTTCTGCCTGCAGCGACTCCTGCACAAGCTTCTTGTCGGCCATGGGCGAACTGTCGTTGACCAGTACGTCGAGAAGCGACCCTTCGTCACCCTCAGCGAATGGCGCATCTACCGACACATGACGAGTATTGGCACTCATGGCCTCGTCAACTTTCTCTTCAGGCAGGTTGGTCTCCTGCGAAATCTCCTCTATTGACGGGCGGCGTTCGTTTACCTGCTCAAACCTGTTGAGCATACGGTTGATCTTGTTCACAGAACCGACTTGGTTAAGCGGCAGCCTGACGATGCGGCTTTGTTCAGCTATAGCCTGTAGGATGGATTGGCGTATCCACCATACTGCGTAGGAGATAAACTTGAAGCCGCGGGTCTCGTCGAATTTCTCGGCGGCTTTGATGAGGCCGACGTTACCCTCATTGATGAGGTCTGGCAGTGCCAGTCCCTGGTTCTGATACTGTTTGGCCACCGAAACCACAAATCTGAGGTTTGCTTTTGTCAGGCGTTCGAGCGCCTTACGGTCACCTTTACGGATACGTTGAGCCAGTTCAACCTCCTCCTCCACGGAAATCATGTCTTCCTTGCCGATTTCCTGAAGGTACTTCTCGAGAGATTCGCTCTCCCGATTTGTAATAGATTTTGTGATTTTCAGTTGCCTCATAAGCGGTTATAGTTTAAGGTTTATTGAAGTTTGGTTAGTTCTGTAGCCATTTCTTGTTGCAGTTCACGGGCTTTCTCAGCAGCCACCTTGGCGAAGTCCTCGCCGCCAGAGGCGTAGATGATACCACGGCTTGAATTGACCAGCAGGCCGCAGTCGCGGGTCATGCCGTACTTGCATACCTCCTGAAGACTACCACCTTGTGCTCCCACACCAGGGACGAGCAAGAAGTGAGTGGGAGCGAGGCGGCGGATATCCTCGAACATCTGGCCCTGCGTAGCACCGACGACGTACATCATCTGCTCGTCGGTTGCCCACTGCTGGCTACGGCGTAGTACCTTTTCAAACAGCCGCTCACCATCGGGCGACTCAGTGAGCTGGAAGTCATGGCTGCCCTTGTTTGAAGTCAGCGCCAGCAGAACGACCCATTTGCCCTCGTAGCCGAGAAATGGCGTCACAGAGTCCTCGCCCATGTAGGGTGCAACGGTCAGGGCATCGATATTATACGTCTCAAAGAATGTGCGTGCGTACATCTTTGATGTATTGCCGATGTCGCCGCGCTTGGCATCGGCGATGATGAAATGCTTCGGATAGTTCTTCTTCAGATAGTCGATGGTCTTCTCGAAAGCCATGATACCCTTCACGCCGAATGCCTCGTAGAAGGCCAGGTTGGGCTTGTAGCTGACGCAGTAGGGAGCCGTGGCGTCGATGATGGCGCGGTTGAAGGCGAAAATCGGGTCTTCCTCGGCAAGCAGGTGCTGGGGAATCTTCTTCAAGTCAGTGTCAAGACCTACGCAGAGGAACGATTGCTTCTCGCGGATTTGCTGTATGAGTTCTTTTCTGTTCATGGTTATTTGATAATGGGGCTAATGGGACTGATGGGGACTATAATTCGCTTTCTTTCATGCGCTCGGCATTTTCGGCAACAGTCAGGGCGTCAATCATCGGCTGGATGTCGCCACCGAGAAAGCCTTGCAGGTCGTGGGTGGTGAAGCCGATGCGGTGGTCGGTGACGCGGCCCTGCGGGAAGTTGTAGGTACGTATCTTGGCCGAACGGTCGCCTGTTGAGACGAGGCTCTTACGGCGTGAGGCGATGTCGTCCATGTACTTCTGGTGTTCCTTGTCGTAAATGAAAGTATAGAGGCGCGATAATGCACGCTCCTTGTTCTTCGGCTGGTCGCGGGTCTCCGTACACTCAATGAGTATCTCCTCGGTCTCGCCGGTGTTGGGGTTCTTCCACATATAGCGCAGGCGGACGCCGGACTCCACTTTGTTGACGTTCTGGCCGCCGGCTCCAGAGGAACGGAAAGTGTCCCACTTGATTTCACCCTCGTTGACGTGAACCTCGAACTTGTCGGCCTCGGGCAGGACGGCCACCGTAGCTGCCGATGTGTGCATACGGCCTTGCGTCTCAGTAGCGGGCACACGCTGTACACGGTGGACGCCCGACTCGTATTTCAGCGTGCCATAGACATCAGCTCCGGAGACGGCAAAGTCTATCTCCTTGTAGCCACCGACGGCACCTTCGCTGACGCTTGTAATCGACAGTTGCCAGCCTTTGGAGTCGCAGTAGCTTTTGTACATCTTGAACAGGTCGCCGGCAAAGAGGCAAGCCTCGTCACCGCCGGTACCTGCGCGTATCTCCATCTGCACGTTCTTGGCATCCTCGGGATCTTTGGGGATAAGGGCAATCTTGATTTCCTCCTCCAACTGTGGCTGTAAGGCTTCGTTGGTGGCCAGTTCCTCACGGGCCATCTCCTTCATCTCGGGATCGTCTTCGTTGGCCAGGATGTCCTTAGCCTCGCGTATGCCGTTCAGACAGGCAATGTATCGTTTGCGGGCGTCCATGATGTCGCCCAGGTCCTTGTACTCCTTGGTGAGCTTGACGAAGCGCTGCTGGTCGGCTATCACGTCGGGGTCGGTAATCAGGGTTGACACCTCCTCGAATCGGGCCTCCAGACCGTCGAGCTTCTGCAAAATGCTGTTGGTCGTTTCTGCCATTTTTGTTAATTTCGTTGCAATTCGCCTGCAAAGTTACAAATAAGTAATCAGAACTCCAAAATTTGAGCGTCAAAACTTGTGCATTGACAGCCCGTTTCCTGAGTAACAAGGCCATCTTTAGGCCTTTTTTTGTTAAAAAATGTGCTTTTTGCGTGACAATCGCTGAAATTCAAGGAAAAAACCGTATCTTTGCCAACATGTAATAAAATCATTTCAACGATGGACAAAGGAATAAGGTTTTACCTCAGTGGGGTGACAGTTGGCGTGGTCATTCTCTTGGCAGGTTCGTGTACCAGACAAGAGGCGAAGCCAAGCAGTAAATCAGTTACAGACATGGAAAAGCAAATAGACGAACTTTACGACAGGATGCTGCCCGAGGAGCGCATCGCACAATTGAAGAGCATGTATATGGATGACCTCTTCGATGATCAGGGGAAACTGGACACAACCAAGTGTCGGGAGCTGATACCATATGGCGTCGGTCATTTCTCACAGTTCGCCATGCAGCAGCCCCGCGATCCGAACGAACTACGTGACCGTGCCTGTGCCGTGCAGGAATGGCTCATGCACCACACGCCAAGCGGCATACCGGCTCTGTTGCATGAGGAGGTACTGTCGGGCATTAACACGCTCGGCTCCACCATCTATCCACAGCAGATTGGTCAGGCTTGCTCGTTCAACACGGAACTGGCTGAGCTGAAAACCCGTCAGACGAGTACCGCCATGCGTAAGATGGGTGGCGTCCTGGCACTTTCGCCGATGGTCGATGTGTGCCGCATTCCTTCTTTCAACCGGTTGGAAGAGTCCTATGGCGAGGACGGCTATCTGTCGGCAGCCATGGGTACGGCCTTTGTCCGCGGACTGCAGCAGGGCGACCTCACAAAAGGTGTTGCTGCCTGCTCGAAGCATTATCTGGGCTATGGCGGCGGTGGAGATGCCGATGAGAAGGAGATGATGGAAGAAATCCTGATGCCTCACGAGACAATCATACGACTGGCAGGCGGCAGGGTCGTTATGCCTGGCTATCATGCCGTGCACGGTGCAAAATGTGTTGCCAACAGCGAGATTCTGAACGACATCCTGCGAGGCTATCTCGGCTTCGACGGTATGGTGGTCAGCGACTATACTGCTATAGACCAGCTGCCGGAGCTGGAGAGTGTCGTTCATAAAGCTGCAGCGGCCTTGAATGGCGGCAACGATGTCGATTTCCCGTTCGGAGCCAGCTATCAGCATCTGCAGGAGGCTGTTGACAGTGGGCTGGTCAGTCCCAAGAGGCTTGAGGAGGCAGTGAAAAACGTGCTGAGGCTGAAATGCCGTGCGGGGCTTTTCGACGATGATGCCTACCTCTATAGCACAGAGAATATTACGCTCGACACGCCAGAGGAACGTCAGACGGCCTATGACATTGCAGTCCAGTCGGTGGTGTTGTTGGAGAATAACGGCGTGCTGCCGCTTTCTCCTCAAGGCGTGCTGCCGCTTTCTCCTCAAGGCGGTCCGCTCCGTGTCCTCCTTACCGGACCCAATGCCAACTCGTTCTGGGCGATGTGTGGCGACTATACCTATCCCGCCATGTCGTATTTCTGGAAGAAGAAGGAGGACGTGCCCGACAGCCCGCATATAGTGAATCTTCTGGAGGGTATGACAGCCCGTAAACCCGAGAGCATCACTCTCATGTATTCGCGTGGTTGCGACTGGACAGAAGAGATTGAGACCAAGTACGGAGAACTTGGCGATGAGCGGGCCTGGGAATACGACATCCTCCACCGTAAGGTGGACTCGGGTGAGAAGGCCGACTGGCAGGAGGCTCTTCGCATGGCTGGGCAGTGTGACGTCATTATCGCTGCTGTCGGCGAGAATGTGATGCTGTGCGGTGAGAACCGGGACCGTCAGGGACTCCGGCTTCCCGGCCGACAGGAGCAGTTCGTCGGGGAACTTGTCAAGACGGGCAAACCCGTGGTGCTGGTCATGTTCGGTGGCCGTGCCCAGATAGTGTCAGGACTTGCCGAGCGTTGTGCAGCTGTCATCCAGGCTTGGTATCCCGGCGAGGAGGGTGGCCATGCTGTGGCCGACATCCTCTATGGCAAGGTGTCGCCCTCAGCGAAGTTGGCTGTCAGCTATCCTAACAAGGAAATGGACACCCCCGTCTGTTACAATTCGCTTCCCTCAGAGGTGCAGTGGCCTTTCGGCTACGGCCTGACCTACGCATCTTTCGAATACAGTGACATCAAGGCCGACAAGGCGGTTTCGACAGATGACGAGAGTCTGACTCTTTCATTCAAAGTCAAGAACACCGGGCATGTCACAGCCGATGAGATTGCCCAGGTCTATCTCTCGCCAACGGCCTCTGGACAGCCGCTTCGTCCTGTCCAGTTACAGGGTTTCGCCCGTGTGTCACTGGCTCCCGGCGAAAGCAGGACCGTTCGTGTAAAACTTTATACCGAACAGTTTGGCTTCTATAGCCATGATGACCGGCGGCAGTGGAACATCCTGCCTGGAGACTATCTGATAAAAGTGGGCTGTTCCTCGGCTGACATCAAGTTACAGGCAAGGGTCACTATAAAAGGAAGTCCCGTAAGCAAACCCTTACGAGACTTCTATTTCTCAGAATGTGTCGTGGAATAACCCTATCTCACAACCACTTTCTTGCCGCCGGTGATATAGACCCCCTTCTTGAGCTGACTTTTGTCAGCCTTACGGCCGTCGAGGGTATAGATGTTGCCGTCCTGACGGTTGGCAGTCGTCAGCTCACGGATTTCGGTGCTCGTGTCAACGTGGAGCGTCAGCTTCAGACATGTCTGACTGCCTGTTACCTTGAATGACAGGGTCTCGCCGATGGACTGGTCGAAGTTGATGCTGTGGGTGATGTAGCCCGGCTGACTGTCACGGGCGGGAAAAGCGTAGTCCGCATCGCCGTAGGTCTTGCCGTTCAACTCACTCAGGTAGCTGCTGCCGCCGTCGGCGTTGGCATAGCCATAGATGTCGAGTTTTGAGAACTTCAGACCCTTGGGCAGGGTGAGCTGGTACAGTCGGTTGGCCGAGTACTTGATGGTGCCATAGCTGCCTGTTGAGGGACTGCCCGTCTGGTTCATCTTGAAACCGCCGCTGAACGTCCAGTCGCCATTCGATGTCTGTCCGCTGATTTCAAATTCCGAGTACTGTGATTCGCCCTCGTTGATGATGTTGCCCATAGCCTCGCCGCCTTCGTTCTGGTGCTCGGTGATGTCGGCTACGAGTGAGTTCAGATAAACCTCAATCATCATGTAACCCTCGTCGTTCAGCGTCTGCGCGTCGCTGGCGCTGTTGGGGTTCATGCCGTGAGCCGTCTCCCATTCGTCGGGAATACCGTCCTTGTCGGTGTCGGTGGGGGCTGCGGTGCTGTTCAGGGTGGGCCAGGCACTCCAGGTGCTGGCTGCACCAGTGGGCTTGTTGTCATCCTGGGAGTTGATGAATCCGCTGCTCAGTCCCTTGCCCGTGTGGCTGGCCTTGCCCTGACGCGTGTCACTGACAATCATCTCGTCGAACGAGTCACGGTGGAGTGAGGCACCGACATAGTCGAGCACCCGCTCGTAGGCCTGCTGGGCAGTGTGTGTGGTAGTCGTGATAAAGGGCATGGGCTCATAGAGTCTGATGCTGTCCTTGGTAGCCTGAGTGAAGGTGCCGTCACAGCTGCTGGCGTCAACCTGGTTGATGATGCCGATGGTCCAGTTGTTACTGGTCACGTCGCTATACTTGGAGTTCACGTTACCCGTTACGTAGTACTTGCCCCACAGGTGGAGGGCCGGTGCGTAGGCAGGGTAGGTCTTGATGTAGTCGTTGGTACGTATGCCGATGCCTGCAATGCGCTTTCCCTTATCGCCGGTAGGTGAGCCGGGCCCGGGCTTGTAGTAGTTGTTGACGATGTTCACCGTCATGCCCTCGCCGCCATAGCAGCCATTGCCGCCGAAGTTGTAGATGACGTTGTTGCGCATGTCCATGCGCTCGTCCAACTGCGTCGTGGGGCGCGGGCCGAGGCGCGGTGTGCGCGAGGTGTGGTGGGCTATGAGGTTGTGGTGGAACGAAGCCCCCGAGCCGCCCCAGTTTCCGCCGTAGCCGTGGGCACCCTTGGAGTGTCCGCTGTTGACGAGGCTCTGTGCCACGAGGCACCACTGGACGGTGGTGTTCTTATTGCCCAGCACGGAGAGACACTCATCGATGGACCATGAGACCGAACAGTGGTCGATAATCCAGTCCTGCTTGTCGAAGCCGCCAAAGCCGTCCCAGCCGTCAGCACCGTCCTTCAGCACGTTCTTGTTGCCTAAGCGGAAGCGCATGTAGCGCACGATGACGTTGTTGCCGCTGATGCTGACGGGATAGTCGGCCACACAGATGCCGTCGCCCGGAGCCGACTGTCCTGCAATAGTGGTGTTTGAGGGTATACTCAGCGCCGACTGCAGGTGGATGGTGCCGCTGACGTCGAAGACGATAATCTTGGCGCCCTGTTGCTGTAGGCACCAGCGCAGTGACTGGTAGCCGGAGTCATCAAGCTTGGTGACGTGTAGAATCTTGCCGCCGCGGCCGCCAGTGACGTAGCGTCCAAAGCCTTCGGCACCTGGGAAGGCGGGCAGTTGCTCAGTGGCGGTAGCCGCCAGTGCCATGACGAACATGGCCGTTGCTGTCAGTAGTCTAAGTCTTTTCATTGTCGTTTTTTTGATTTGCTTTTGTAATCGTGCCTGCAAAATTACAAAATAAAGTTGAAACAAAGCTTGTTTTTGAGAAGATTAACGCTCTTTTCCTCGCTGGGAACGAATTTATTTCTTATTTTTGCAGTCTGAAACAAGAGAGACATGAAGAATTCAACAGATATAGGTGAACGGGTACGCCAGATAAAACAGTCGTTTCGCCTAATGATGGACGGCTCTGTGGCACAGTCCATGCGCGACAAGGGACTGGACTACCACTTGAACTGGGGGGCTACGCTGCCACGGTTGCGTGAGCAGGCCGACAGGCTGGGCTACGACTACGACCTGGCCATCGCCCTGTGGAAGGAGAATGTGCGTGAGTGCAAGATCCTGGCTACGATGGTGATGCCCCCGGACCGTATGCTGCCCGAGGTGGTTGATATCTGGATGGAACAGACGGAGACGGTGGAGATTGCCGAGCAGGCAGTGATGAACCTGTACCAGCACCTGCCCTATGCCCCAGTGAAAGCCTACGAGTGGATGGCCTCTGACAAAGACCTCTACCAGCTCTGCGGCTTCCACGTTATGAGCCGCCTCTTCATGAAAGGACAGGAGCCTAACGAGCGCGGCATTAACGAGTATCTCGACCAGGTGCTTGTCTCCCTGCAGTCGCCCACGCTCACCGTTCGCAAGGCGGCGATGAACAGCCTGAACCACTTCGCTGAACTGGGGCTGGTCTATGAACGGTTGGCAGGCAATATCCTCAGACTTTCATCAAGTCGCTTGTGACCATGTCGCTGACGAACAGTCCCTCACGGGTGAGCTGCAGACGGTTGTCGGTCAACCTGAGCAGTCCTTCGTCTAAGTAGTGCTGTGCCTGGTTCATGAGATAGGTGCGGTCGGGCGTGCTGAGCGTTGTCAGGTCGAGTCCTTCACAGGTGCGAAGGGCCAGCATGACGCGGTCGTTATACCAGGTGTTGCCGTCTGTCTCCTCGGTCTCACGGTCGGGCTTCCCACATTCTATCCCTTCGATGTAGAGATTGATGTCGCTGACGTTCCAGCTGCGGCAATGCCCGTCGTAACTGTGAGCTGCAGCGCCCAGTCCTGTGTAGGGAACGTCCGTCCAATAGCTGCCATTGTGCCTCGACCTCATGCCTGGCCGTGCGAAATTGCTGATTTCATAGTGCTCGTAGCCATTGGCGGCAAGGCGGTCAATGAGGGTGTAGTACATTTGGCGTTCCGTCTCTTCGTCGTTCCTTGTTATTTGTCCTTTATTCATTAGCTCGAAGAGCGCGGTTTCTTCCTCGACGGTCAGGCAATAGGCTGAGATGTGTTCGACGTCAAGGGCCAGTGCTGCGTCGATGTCGTACTGCCACTGTTCAATGGTCTCGTCGGGGAAACCGTACATCAAATCTACGCTGAGGTTCCTGATGCCTGCATCCCTCAGACGTTTGACAGCCGTAAGCACCTGCTGCGGGGTGTGACGTCTCCTTAGAAACTTCAGCCGTTCATGTCCGAACGTCTGCGCACCCATCGAGACGCGGTTTACAGGCAACAGCGACAGCTCCTTGGCAAAAGCGTCGGTCACGTCGTCAGGATTCACCTCGATGGTCACCTCTGCACCGTCTTCCACCTTATATATATAATATAGATTGTCAAACAGCTGATGCAGCTGGGCGGCGGTGAGCAGACTCGGTGTGCCTCCTCCTATGTAGATGGTGTCGGCTGACGGGCTGTCTGACGCTCGGAGACAGGCCTCACGACAGACGGCATCGACGTATCGCTGACGCATTTCCAGTCCTGTCGTGGAATAGAAACCACAATAGATGCAACGGTTCCTGCAAAACGGTATATGGATGTAGATTCCTGCCATATCGACCGCAAAAGTACTAAAATACTTTAATATTTGGAAGAGTTTGTTGGTTTTTTGCGTGAAAATGACTACTTTAGCGTCCGTTTTCCCGAAACAATAAACCTAAAACATATAAAAGTATGAAAGTTTATCAAACTAACGAGATTAAAAACATTGCACTGCTTGGCAGTGCGGGTAGCGGCAAGACTACTCTTGCCGAAGCAATGGTTTACGAGGCCGGCATCATCAAGCGCCGCGGCACCGTAGAGGGTAAGAACACCATGAGCGACTACTTCCCCGTGGAGCAGGAGTATGGCTATTCAGTGTTCTCTACAGTCTTCCACACTGAGTGGAACGGCAAGAAGCTCAACATCATCGACTGTCCGGGCTCGGACGACTTCGTGGGTGGTGCCATCACGGCTCTGAACGTCACCGACCAGGCCGTCATCCTGGTGAATGGCCAGTACGGTCCCGAGGTGGGCACGATGAACGCTTTCCGTAACACTGAGAAGCTCTCAAAGCCAGTCATCTTCCTTGTCAACCAGCTTGACCGCGACAACTGCGACTTCGACCAGATCTTAAGCCAGCTGAAGGAGGTCTATGGCAACAACTGTGTGCCCGTCCAGTATCCTATCGCAACCGGTGCCGGTTTCAACGCCGTCATCGATGTGCTGCTGATGAAGAAGTATTCGTGGAAACCCGAGGGTGGTGCTCCCATCATCGAGGACATTCCCGCCGACCAGCTGGAGAAGGCCAAGGAGTGGAAAGCCGCTCTGGTCGAGGCTGCCGCTGCCGGTGACGACACGCTGATGGAGAAGTTCTTCGAGAGTGAGGACCTCTCTGAGGACGAGATGCGCGAGGGTATCCGTAAGGGACTCGTCACCCGCTCTATCTACCCCGTGTTCTGCGTCTGTGCAGGACGTGACATGGGTGTGCGCCGCCTGATGGAGTTCCTCGGCAACGTCGTGCCCTTCGTCAGCGAGATGCCGGTTGTCAAGAACGCTGCCGGCAAGGATGTGCCTGCCGACAGCAGTGCCCCCACATCGCTCTATTTCTTCAAGACAGGTGTCGAGCCCCACATCGGTGAGGTGAGCTACTTCAAGGTGATGAGCGGTACCATCAAGAGCGGTGAAGACCTGACCAATGCCGACCGTGGCTCTAAGGAGCGCATGGGTACCCTCTATGCCTGTGCCGGAGCCAACCGCATACAGGTTGACCAGCTGAACGCCGGTGACATCGGCTGCACGGTGAAACTGAAGGACGTCAAGACGGGTAACACCCTGAACGGTAAGGATACCGACAATAAGTTCGACTTCATCAAGTATCCCAACTCGAAGTTCTCGCGTGCCATCAAGGCTGTCAACGAGGCTGAGACTGAGAAGATGATGGCCGCACTGAACAAGATGCGCCAGGAAGACCCGACGTGGGTCGTGGAGCAGTCGAAGGAGTTGCGCCAGATTATCGTCCACGGGCAGGGTGAGTTCCACCTGCGCACACTGAAGTGGCGTATGGAGAACAACGAGAAGATCAACGTCGAGTATATCGAGCCGAAGATACCGTATCGTGAGACCATCACCAAGATGGCCCGTGCCGACTACCGTCACAAGAAGCAGTCGGGTGGTGCCGGACAGTTCGGTGAGGTACACCTGATTCTGGAGCCTTACACCGAAGGTATGCCCGATCCCACGAGCTTCACCATCAACGGACAGGAGTTCAAGATGAACATCAAGTCCAAGGAAGAGAAGGATCTGGAGTGGGGCGGCAAGCTCGTCTTCATCAACTCGGTTGTCGGTGGTGCCATCGACATGCGTTTCATGCCCGCCATCCTGAAGGGTGTGATGGAGCGTATGGAGCAGGGCCCGCTGACCGGTTCTTATGCTCGCGACGTCCGCGTCATCGTCTATGACGGAAAGATGCACCCCGTTGACTCCAACGAACTGTCGTTCATGCTCGCAGCCCGTAATGCCTTCTCAGCAGCCTTCAAGGAGGCCGGACCGAAGGTGCTCGAGCCTATCTACGACCTCGAGGTGCTTGTGCCTGCCGACTATATGGGTGACGTCATGAGCGACCTGCAGGGACGCCGTGCCATCATCATGGGTATGGACTCTGAGGCTGGCTACCAGAAGCTCTCTGCCAAGATTCCTCTCAAGGAACTGTCCAGCTATTCCATCGCCCTGTCGTCGCTGACGGGTGGCCGTGCATCGTTCACCACGAGCTTCTCGAGCTACGAGCTGGTGCCCAACGACATCCAGCAGGAGCTCATCAAGCAGCATGAGGCTGAGATGAAGGAAGAAGATTAATATTAAGATAGCTACTCTTTTACCCGCCACCTTGAGCCGCTCTACCCGCCGGGTAGCAGGGCTGAAGGTGGCGGGTTGCGCTATTATCTCACTTGTGGGACTGAAGACACCGTACGGGAACAAATCTTCCTGTAATAGCCGTTTCTGACGCGGCTGGCCACATGATGCCGGCTGACAAAGTTGCCGAGGTAACGTTCCGCTGTCTTCCACGGTATGCCTTGGGCTGAAGCAGCCTGACGGGCATCGGCCGTGGTGTATTCGCCAGCAAGACTATCGAAGAACCGCCTCTCAGCTTGAGCCATCCCAGCAGCCGCGGTCTGCACCTTGTCGTCGTGGGGCACGAGGTTGGCATAGACGTGTGCTGTATGGTTGATGAGGCAGTTGGCAATGGTCATGGCCGTTTGGAAGTCCTGGTCTGCGCAGACAAGCGATTGTGACAGCGGGTCGAACATGGGGTCAAAGGATTCATGCCTCAACAGCGTCAGCATCATGGCTATACGGAAGCAGACCAGTCCCAGACGACGGACAAAGGCAATGAGGTCGTCGCCGTGGAGCCCCACCTGCTCTAACTGGAGCCCTTCGAAGAATCGGTTGAACTCCACCTGCTGCTCCTGGCTGAGTAGGAACTCCAGCGGATGCTCCCGATGCTGCTGGAGGGCGTGGTATAGATGGAGGTAGCGTTCGCCAAGCTCCAGCATCTGGTCGTCAAGGGTCTTGTCGTGCCTCTCAAACACATTGCGCCAGAAGAGGCGGCGGCTCAGGTTATAAAAAATGAAGCGCGACCCCAGACCGTTCTCACAGGAAGGCAGCAACAGCGGTATCTGCCCCGGCGTACAGGTCAGCATGACGGCCAGTCTTGGGCAGTAGATGTTGACGCGCTCCTGTTCCTTTCGGCGGTTATACGTAATCGGCTCGTGATGGAACGCCTTTCTTAATCCGTCGGAGTAGTCGCCGTAGTCCGACTTCAAGGCCTGCGTCATAGTATCGGCCTCTGTCTCGAAGATGACCCCCCAGCCTTGGTTGTCGCTGAGAGCCTGATAAGTAGCGGTTGCCGACGAGTTGGCAGGGATGAAGACTGACCGATACGGCGGTTCCTTGGGCTCAGGAGTCGCGGCCCGACTCTTCTTGTCGAGTGCTGCGTATTCGGCCAACTTCTGCTGATAATCATCCTGCGCCTTCTGGTTCTGCTGGTCCAATTCGCGCTGGATGGGTATCAGCAGCTGGCGGCAGGCCGTCAGCTGCCCCTTGTCGGCAGCAGGAGGAGCCGAGATGATGGAGTAGAATGGAGCATAGACACGGCGGTTGTCATAGACCCCATACACATTAGGTGCTGCTCCCGACAGACAGCACAACGTACCGAGAATCATCTTGTCCTTACCCTCTGCGTCGGTCTGTGTCAAGGCTGCGTCACGTAAGAGGGAAGGCAGGTCATCAAGATTAATTGTGTCAAAAAATGTTTCCGAAAAACCCTGTGTTTGATCACATTGAGCCTCCCTCATTCCCTCACAACCCTCAACCTGCGGAAAACTATCTGAATCATCGGAAAGTACCATTCCTATGTATTCCAACTCTTCCCCCTCAGGTTGAGGAAACTGAGGGTTTGAGGGAAACCGCCTGCCCATCTCGCTCAGGTCAACCCCTGCCTGCTGAGCCATAAAGTAAAAAGTTTTGATAGTAGTGCGCCCGTTACTCTTGGCCAGGCACTGCCGCCATTTTTTCTCACATTCGGCCTCGCGGTACTTCGCGCTCTGTGCCGACAGCTGATGATAAAGGTCGCGCCCCTCGCTGCCAAGTCCGTCGGCCAGGGCAAAGCCCAGTCGCAGCCAGTCGGAATAACTATCAGCGATGTTGGCACCCAACCGCAGCAGCTCCTGGCCGACGGCCATGATTTTCTCATGGTCGTCGGGGGAAGCCGCAGAGACTGTAGCTGGTTCAACACTTGAGACTTTCACCTCGTTCACTGTTTGAGGCTGTTCAGGTTGGCCAGCCCAGGCCATCGGATCGAAATTGATAAAGTCTTCCATGATATTCAGATTAAAAAAATTCGATAAGTTCAGTCAACAGATACGCCTCAGGGTCGTAGCCGAGGTAACAAGCCCTTGACGGGTTTGCACAGAGAGGGTCAACCTGTTTGTCCTCCAGGTTGTAGGTCATCAACATATAGTGGCGAACAGCCGTGAACCACGTCCTGTGGTCGCAGCGTGCAAGGTCGATGTGGACGAACCATTTCAATCCTTGCCCCGACGGTGAGCGGAATAGTAGCAGCGTCTTGAACGTCTTTTCGTCAACCAGCTTCTGGAACAGTTCCTCCACACGGTTGCCTAAATAGTCCAGGTCCATACAAAGGACTCCGGAATGCTTGACCAGCGACGAGTCGGAACAATAAGTGAACACGCCCGACGGCGTCACGTAGTCGAAGTTAGCACCTTTATACTGTCGTGCCTCCTCATGGTTGGCAATCTTACGCAGTTCCTCAGTCGCTGCCATCGCCTCGCGGCTGCGAACATAGTAATAGACCTGAAACAGGCTGACCGGCTTGCCAGTCGGCCATTTGTTGGTAATGGGCTTCCGGAAGAAGCTCATGCGCACGTCGGCTGGGTTCCAGCCTTCGGCGACTTTGTTGTGTAAATCCTTCATACTATTCTGTATTTTGTTGTATGAGGTTTACTCTCTTGCACTGGCGGGTCTCGGCATAGAGAATTTTCACCTTCCCGTCATTCCCCCGGAACCGTGCTCAGTTTTTTTACCCGAGGTACTGAATTCTGATGCGAAGTTACGGTGTTTCTTGCTAATAATTCAGTGTTCAAACAGAAAGCGTCGAATGTATTAGCCTATCATAAAGATGGCTTGAAAACTACTCATCCAGAAAAATGGAATGGAATAATGCTGTTTTGGAATGAAAACTACGGTATGACCCCCTACATGTATTTTCATTCAAAGATTTTTACGAAAGAAATGATAAGTCTATCGTTGAAACAATCGTTCAGACAATAAAAAAACGGAATGGCTTAGCAAAAAACCATTCCGAAAGCATCGGTTAAAAAAAACTAAACATTCAATTATTCCATTCTTTCTTCATCACAAACCTCGTTGTATTTGCTTTCAAAGCTCGCAGTATCAAGCTTGCGTTGTTGGTCATTCCTGCCAATAGTTTTTCTGGCGGCGAAAACAGTATTCCATGCAGGCCACGTGTGTGTACCAGTATAATCGGCCTTCAAGTATTTCTCGTAGAACTCATGTTCGTTGTCATGGCGCTTCTTAGTACTGGAGAGTATGTCGCACCAACTTAAACACTGAACGATACTATGAGTTTCAAATTGTCCGCCTGGTTTTATATCCAACAAAGAGTCTATATGTGCTTTTGCTATCCTCACTTTTTTAACCTTGTTAAAATCATTGCCCAGCAATCTTCTCTCAAGCGGAGAAATATTCATTTTAAGCGAGTTTAGGGATGAGTCGACTACCACAAAGCGTGAAAATTGAGACGTAGATGGGCCGTGGAAAAAGTCGTTAACAAATCCGTCACGTGTATCATATTCAAGCATTTTCTGATAAAGAGCATTGTCTGCACTGAGATTTCCATTTCTGCAGTAATCATCTATCGTTTCTTTGTTTCGTTCCTCCTCTTCCCGATATTGTTTTTCGTAGAGTTGTTTCTTGCGTACTGGATCGTTTTTGATTTCCTCCTCTTGAGCAATCGTGTCTTGGCACATGTGCTCGCCGTCCTCCATGTGGCTGATAATGAAATCAATTTCGGTCTTCAAGTCGAAAACCAACGTGCCGTAGGAAGCGGGCCCCCATAAATCTTGCTCGTAAGGTTTGTGGGTCAAGTATGATGCTTTGTAAACAGTTTGCTCAACTCCAGGCGGTGCAGCCTTTTGACTATATCTTGGCGAGGTAAATTCAAGCATATCTGACCATCTCTTACACTGAATTTTCGTTCTGTTCTGTAAACCTTCTGTTATCCCAAATTGATAAGTGTTCTTTGCCGCATATACACTGTTATAGTCCTCGGCATATTCAGACAGGTGGTATAACTCGGTATCTAATGTGCTGCGGCTATTACGGAAGTATGCAATCTTCTCCAATAGTTGTTCCTTGGTAGGCTTCTTTGCTTGTATACCTGCCATCACCTGTTCAATGGTTGGGTCCTGCATTGAGTCCCAAACCTCCTGAAATCCATCTTTTGTCGGTGCAAATTTCTTTCTATAGTTGCTCATAGTGAGGATTTTTTATAAACATATTGTTTGCGCCCACAAAATTAACACTTTCTTCTGATACCTCCAAAACTTTTCTCCTTAAAATGCATATTTCAAACTATTTTTAGTACTTTCGCAGTCGCAAATACACTTAATAAACAAAAAAAGCTCTTTTTGTTTGGTTTTATACTTGTTTCTTTGTACCTTTGCCGCTGGTTCGGGGAGAAATCCGGACCACAACAAAGCATTCGCTATTATTTCGCGTTCAGCCAAAAGCGTAGGAAACTTATTGGGAATAAAAAAAACGCAACGAGATAATACGTGGTGAGGTGACCGTAGTGGGGCATCTTGCGCAGTCTTATATAGCAATGTATTCACACTAATGTGTGGTGCATACTTGTAAGACTGCCGGGGTTCCTTTCCTACGCTGCCTCGAAGCTGAACGCAAAAGGTGCATCACACTTTTTGCGTCTTGGCGTGATTGATAGTTGATGCAATAAGTACTATCAATCGTATAATGGCAAAAAAAGCAGAAAGGAACAGAACTTTATCTGTCTCGCCTAAAGAGGCCGAGGCACTCGATGCTTTTATCAGGCGACCTGATGAACTGAAAGAAGGCTTCGAAAAGGATATTGTGGTGAATGGTGACTTGCTTGAGTGCATCGATAAGATACCAGACAAATCCTTTGATCTCATTATTGTTGATCCTCCGTATAACCTGGATAAAGATTTTCATGGCAGGAAATTCGCTGCCATGAGCCAGGATGAATATGAAGACTACCTTCGTAGCTGGTTCTACAAAGTATGCGACAAATTAAAAGACGAGGGTTCTCTGTACATGTGTGGCGACTGGAAATGTACGTCTTCAATGCAACGCGTAATTGAAGAACGTCTGACGGTTATTAACAGAATAACCTGGCAGCGGGAGAAGGGGCGTGGTGCTTTGTCAAATTGGAAGAATGGGATGGAGGATATTTGGTTTGCCGTGAAGAATCCCCGTAAGTATTATTTTGATGTTGAATCAGTAATGATGAAACGGAGAGTAATAGCTCCATACAAAGTTGACGGAAAGCCCAAAGACTGGGAAGAAACGTCTGAAGGTAATTTCAGGACAACCTATCCTTCGAATTTTTGGGATGACATCAGTATCCCATTCTGGTCTATGCCTGAGAACACAGACCATCCCACACAAAAGCCAGAAAAACTTTATGCAAAACTGATATTAGCATCTTCCAAAGAAGGTGATTACGTCTTCGACCCATTCCTCGGGAGTGGAACAGCAGCTGTAGTTGCCAAGAAGCTAAACCGTCATTACCTGGGAATAGAAATCAATCATGAGTATTGTCTGTGGACTATGAAGAGGCTAATGAACGCTCTGGAAGACGATTCGATTCAAGGATACGCGGATGGTGTGTTCTGGGAACGCAATTCGCTCAATGTGCAAAAGAAAAGCATCAAACAGAATAGAAAGGAAAAAGATTTAGAAATAAACTTTGAACAATAGTATGAATACATCCTGTAAAGAATTCGTGAGTTATATTATTCATGATGCACCGAAATATAACAAGTCAAATGTAGAAGATGCAGCTTCGCGTCGCTACAAATTCGTGAAGGACAGAACTGTATACCACAATCAGTATTTCGCAGTAAGATTCAGCTATTCTAAATCTTCATCTGAGTCTTTCTCCAATACCGTCCTTTCTCTGTCAGTATTGGAGAAATATGATAAGATTCCTTTCTTTGTGGTATTAGTACGTCAGTCGGCAGACAATTTGATATTATTGGCTAATACGACGTTCTTGAAGAAAATCAGTCATAGTTCACAAAAATTGAGCATGACAAACATCAAGGGAAGCTTCAATGGAGCTGACATCATGAGAGACTATGGCGGAACAGCTAACAGTCCTGATAACTTCGATTACCTCTTTGCCATTCATCAGGGACTCGAATGGGAAGACAACTTGATGCGTCTCGTAGATGCGACTTCTAATATCGTTCCTGTGAACCAAAAGTTCTGTCCGACGGCAATAGAAGAAAAAAACATATTCAATTCTGTACAACGGGCAATAGACTTTGTCAAGTCCAAATACTTCCAGGTGCTTGACGATGACTTGAATGAAAGGTGCAATAAATGTCGAAACGAAATACTCATCGCCTCACATATTGAAAACACGAACATTCGCGGAAGACTGATAGAGAGTCTTATTACCTCGGATGACGAGGAAAGGAAAAGAATCATAGAGAATCTGAAAGATATGGAAAACGCCCTCCCTTCTTATGACACGAAAAACGGACTTGGAGATTATCACGTTGAATACAAAGATGCTGATACCTATACAGATATCAAGACCAAGGTTGTCTATCTTCACTCAAATCCAAAAGCATACAACGTCGACAAGTTCCTAAGGCAGATGGCCGATACAAGAAGTGTTTTTATGTTTTTCTTCATTGGCGTAGATGAGAGTAGCATTTTCAACACGCTCTTATGTTCCGTCTATCATGATAAGCTCATCAGTAACACTATCATGCAGTTTCATTGGGCAGGACGCTCTACTCGCGGAGCCGCACAATTCAATGGAACGGCAATCGATGAAATGCTGAAAGAGAATGGATTCTCGAATCATATCGACGTTTCCCAAGCGAAAGAATATTTGAAAGGGCTTCTAAATCGATAACTCGCGAGACCGCGTGAAGCCATGCCAGTAGCAAGGCTTCAGCAAGCCGTGGACGGATGAGGAACTTTACAAGAAGTACGGCTTGACGGACGAGGAAATACAGTTCATGCACAACGGGGTCGGTTCCGCTGTGCACTTTTCCAAGAATATCCGAAGTTTTTTTGGCCATTTAGTGTGATTCTGCAGGAAAATGATTATCTTTGCCTGCAGAATGACAACATCGAGCTATCGTCCACGCAATGCAGGGCATGACTACTTTGGTCGCGGCACCTATCTCATCACTCTGGTGGTAAGTGGCCGTGAGCAGTTGCTTTCACACCTCACAGCTGAAACGGGGAGTGGTGCGCTGACAGGCCGGGCACTTACGCTCACCCCTTTGGGTGAGGCCGTTGAGCAAACATGGCTGAGAACGCCTGAGGCGCAGGCAGTCCACGGTAACCGCGTTGTGGTGCATGCCTGCGTATGCATGCCCGACCACTTTCATGGTGTCATCGAGGTGCTCGAGCCAATGGAGTGGAGCCTTGGTGATATCATTCAGGCCTTCAAGGCCGTGTGCACCAGTCGGTGGCAGAGGCTGCAGGGGCTCGCGGCATCAACAGATCGGCCGATATCGGTCAATCTGGCAGAAGCGCCGGGATGGCTGCGCGAGAAGGCCCTGCAGCATGACAGCGAGGGCTCGCTGATAAGGAGCCTGTCGAAGAAACAGCGCCAGGAGTACTATGCCCTCGTCGGCAGGAATCAGCAGCCGCTTTTCGACGACAACTACGACGACACGGTCTGTCTCGACGACCGTCACCGAGAGGCCATGATAGCCTATGTCCACGACAACCCTCGCCGTGCCTTGCTGCGAAAAATGCTGCCCGACGTCATGCGCCGCTGTCTGCACGTGCGCATCGGTAACCGCAGTTATGGCGCTTTCGGCAATCTGTTCCTGCTGCGATGGGCGCGAAAGATACAGGTGCAATGCCATCGTCGGCATCCTGTCAGCGGCCAGCCCTATGAGGATACTGCCGACTACGCCAGCCAGCGCCGGATGTGGGAGACGGCTATCCAAGAGGGCTGTACCGTCATTGTTACGCCTGGTGTCTCTGGTGGTGAACGGCTAATGAAGAACGAATGCCTGGACAGGGGATTTCCGTTGATACACTTGCAGAAGGAGCCCATCGGTGCCTTCTGGAAACCAGAGCGGCGACGCTTCGATGCTTGTGCCAATGGCACCTTACTGATTCTCGCGCCCTGGGATCTGGATGCGATGGGTAGTGTCGGCGGCGTACCCTCAGACAGCGACTATAGCCGCTTCCACAACCTTAACACGCTGGCGGCAGAAATCTGTTCTTTCTATGGAGAGGCAAAAATAATGGCAGACCACAGGTGATTTCTCCAGACTCCGGTGGACTGCCCCTGAACCAGGCCTAACGTTTCAGCAGCATTTCTTCCTGGCTGTTGGCGAACAATACTACGACAATCAGGAAGCAGAACAGGCATCGGGTCGCACTCATCAGCAAAAGACGTGGATAGGTTATCGGCGTCTGCCCCATATATTCACGTCGCAAGATGTAGATTTGTGTTTCGGCTACGAGGGCAAGACGGGCAGCATCTGCAGCAAGTTGAAACGACTCGTTGACGATGGGCTGGCCGTGAAAATCACCAAAGGCGAAGACAAGGGTAAATATCGCAAGCTGATGTAAACGTAGTGCCATATTGCGATATTGCATTGCCTTTGTTTTCAGGGTACACACCAAGAAAGGCGGCTGTCGGAAGATAGTCGCCTCTTTGCGTGTGGGAGTGGGAGCGAGAGTTGAGACTCTTTTTGCAAATTATTGTCCCAAAGCAGCGCGTGGCTGACCATGGCGAGGTATAACAGTTCGTAGAATCGATGATACGCCCGATGGAATCAACAACAGAAAGATAATAACAATAAGGCGCTCTTTGACAAGATTTTGATTGGAAAATTTGACCTGCAGTCGAATTTTGTCACGACTCAACAAAGAAAATGCAAGCATTTCTTTGTATTCGCTGCTCCAAAATTTGGAAGTTTCGTGGAAACTCGTTATCTTTGCAGCCATAAAAGTATAAATGTGTGATTATGACTGTACGGGAAATGAAGAACGATGCCGTTAGGCGTATCAACCTTATAGACGAGAGTGACGAGAAAGCGATCCAGTCTATTTGGCTTTACGTTACGTCAACTTTGCCGTTACAAAATGAAAAGGACAAAGAGACCCTTCGTCGAGCCAAGGCAAAAGAACTGGCCCATTCCTTCCTAGGCAGTTTTGCAGCAAGCAGGACAGAAAAGGACTGGAAGCAGGTAAAGGAAGATTATCTAATAGAGAAATACTCATCAAAATGATGAAAGTGTTTATCGACACAAACGTCTTCCTCGACTATATACAGCAACGGCCTGAAGGATGGAAAGAAGCTGAAGTGATCTTCTTTCTGGCTATCCATGGTGACATTGAGTTGCTGGTAACCGACTTGTCTATTGCCAATATGCGATATGTAACCAGAAAAGATATTGCATTGGAACAGTTCTATGCCGTAATGAAAGGTCTGCGCCCTTACTATCAGATTGTTCCTTTAGGTAGTACTATTGTTGACAAGGCATATCAGATTGAGACAAAAGACTTCGAGGATGCTCTACAATATTTTGCTGCTGAGCAAGCTGGAGCTGATAGTATTGTCACACGCAATCTTAAGGATTTCGATTTCGCCTTTACGGTAGAAACCTTAGAGCCACACGACTTCCTTTCCAAATATTTCCCTGAAGAATTTTAGTCATTGAGCGCCATAACAAAGAGCAAACGTTATGGCAACAACGAACAACTATTTCCCTAAGAAGTCGGAGTCTGCTCCGATGATTTATGCTTACGAAGACAAGTATGACCCACAGCTGAGGGGTATCCTGAAGGTGGGCTATACAACTATTGGTGTGCAGGAGCGTGTGCGCCAACAGTATAACATTGTGCGCCCAGGCGAACCACCATACCGAATCTTGGTCGAAGAATCAGCCATGCGACAGGATGGTACGACATTTATGGACCACGATGTGCATCGTGCCTTGGTAAAAATGGGATGCCAGCACATCGAGGGTGAGTGGTATCGTTGTACACCTCAGCAAGTAAAGGCGGCCATCGTGGCCGTCAGAGAAAGGGTTGATGTGGCATGGAATCGCGACAAGACTTTTGGCATGCGCCCAGAACAGCAGAAGGCGGTTGACAAGACGGCAGCATACTTTGATAGTTACAAGTTGGAAGATGGGCGTGTGCCTCACTTCCTTTGGAACTGTAAGATGCGCTTTGGCAAAACCTTTACTACCTATCAGTTGGCCAAGCGTATGGGGTGGAGTAGGGTACTGGTTCTGACATTCAAGCCTGCCGTGGCTCAAGCATGGGAAGAGGATCTGATGACGCATGTGGATTTCGAGGGCTGGCAGTTTATAGCTCGTAATCCAGAGGCCACGATTGACTATCAGTTTGCGCATGCCGACCAGTCGAAGCCGATGGTGGTGTTCGGATCGTTCCAGGACTTCCTTGGGAAGAATACAGCCAACGGCGGTATGAAACTGAAACACGAGTGGGCTCGGGAATTCAATTGGGACTGCATTGTACTCGACGAATATCACTATGGCTCCTGGCGCGAAAATGCCAAAGAACTGATAGGTGTCAGCGAGGACTTAGGCAGCGAGATTGAGAATCCCGACTACTTCGACGAGGACTTGATACCCATCACGTCGAATCATTACCTTTATCTATCGGGTACGCCCTTCCGTGCTATTGCCTCGGGAGAGTTTATCGAGGAACAGATTTACAACTGGACCTATTCCGACGAGCAACGTGCCAAAGAGGAATGGGGCGACAAACCAGACAATCCCTACGCCTCGCTGCCCAAGATGGTGCTGCTGACCTATCAACTGCCTGCTGAAATATCGAGAGTGGCCGAGGAAGGAGAGTTCGATGAGTTTGACTTGAACGCGTTCTTTGAGGCAGAGGGGAAAGGTGAGAATGCTGTGTTCAAGCATCACGACGAGGTACAGAAATGGCTCGACATGTTGCGAGGACAGTATCTGCCAACCTCTATCAACGACCTAAAGGCAGGTAACCGGAAGCCGCCGTTGCCCTTCCTTAATGGCGACCTCTATTCGAATATGAACCATACGCTGTGGTTCTTGCCAAACGTGGCTTCGTGTTTTGCCATGAGGAATCTGCTGACGGAATTGCAGAACACTTTCTATCACGACTATCGGGTCATCGTCTGTGCGGGCACTCTGGCTGGCATCGGACAGCAGGCGTTGCCTCCTGTTGAGAAGGCTATGTCGCACCCCGACCCGCTGCATTGCAAGACCATCACGCTGACCTGTGGCAAACTGACGACTGGCGTTACCGTTCGTCCGTGGACGGGTATCTTTATGCTGCGCGACACTTCGTCGCCAGAGACTTACTTCCAGTCGGCTTTCCGCGTGCAGTCGCCTTGGACAATTACCAATAGCGACGGGCTGCATCCGAATCGGGTGGAGATATTGAAGCAGGTGTGCTATGTGTTCGACTTCTCGCCAAACAGGGCTTTGAGAAAAGTGGCAGACTACTCTTGCCAGTTGAATGTCGAAGAGGGTAATCCGGAGAAGTGCGTGGATGACTTCATCAAGTTCCTGCCTGTGCTTTGTTATGAGAACGGGATGATGAAAGCCTTGTCGGCCAGCGATGTGCTCGATATGGCTATGAATAACACATCGGCTACGCTATTGGCACGTCGTTGGGAGAGTGCCCTGCTGGTGAATGTAGATAACTTTACCCTCCAACGACTGATGAATAATGCCGAGGCGATGGCAGCTCTGATGAAGATTGAGGGCTTCCGTTCGTTGAATCAGGACATCGAGACCATCATTAACAAGAGTGATGCCATTAAGAAGAAGCGTAAGGAACATGAAGAAGGACTTACTCCTAAAGAAAAGAAAGAACTGACGGATGCTGAAAAGGAAATCAAGAGCAAGCGACGCCAGATACAGGAGAAACTGATGAAGTTTGCTACACGTATTCCTATCTTTATGTATCTGACGGACTATCGTGAGTATTCGCTAAAAGACGTTATCCTACAACTGGAGCCTATGCTCTTCGAGCGTGTAACGGGTTTGACAAAACAGGACTTTGCCCTTCTCGTCAGCCTGAATGTATTCAACGAGGCGTTAATGAACGATGCCGTCTATAAGTTTAAGCGCTATGAGGATTCCAGTCTCTCGTATGCAGGTATTGACCGGCATGAGGGAGAAAAGATGGTTGGTGGCTATAGCACGGTTATATCAGTAGAAGAATTCCAACAAACCTAAAGATAATTATAATGATACGATTATGGCAGCTGTTGCAACAAACAAACTGTGGGCTTATATAGAGAGCCTTTCGCTCTCGAAGCGTGACCGTAGTTGGCTGGCTGACAGATTTCAACCGCACAACTCGATAAATAACGACCTTACAGGTTGAAAATGTTTGAAAAAAGTTGCGGAAATGTTTGGTGGTTTCAGATATTTTTTGTATCTTTGCAATGTCATTCAGAGGAGTGATAATAGCGGGAAGCGGCGACCCGATGCAGTTCGTCGCATGCATTTCTAACACCATGAAAAACATTTACAAAGATGGCAAGAAATGAGATTGCAATGCTGGTTGACGTGTACCAGAACCGTAACACGGCCAGCAAGACTTACGGCAAGTTCTATGGCCGAGTGTTCAACCGCGAGACGCTGTCACTGAAGGGCTTTGCGAAGCACATGATGGAGCACGGCAAGCGCATCACCTATGAGGAGCTGGTGCTGACGCTGCAGCAGGCGGTGTCGTGCCTGAAGGAGCTGGCGCTGCAGGGTGTGCCCGTGAAGCTGGACGGTCTGGGCACGTTCTATCCCTCGATTGAATCGACGGGATCGAACACGGTGCAGGGTTACGACCCGCTGGTGAACATCAAGGGTGTTCACATGAACTTCCGTCCCGAGGCTGCCGGTGATGCCGACGAGAAGCTGACGAGCCGCGTGCTGAAGGACCAGTGTACGTTCAAGATGAACGACTACGTCATCCAGCACACCAAGATGGTCGATGGCAAGGAGAAGGTGTACTACGAGCGTCACCCGATAGCCACCTACGGCGTGGCCAATGCCGAGGAGGACGAGGAACAGGAGCCTTAGCGGCAGGTTGGCGGAGCCGTGACTGACGGCATGTGAATGGCAGGGACTTTGGCGGTCTCTGCCATTTTAATGATGAAACCTATGGTATAATCAAAAAAAAGGCGTAACTTTGCAGCCAAATATATAAAGTAAAAGTTATGAGAAAAGCAAGTAGACAAATGGATGCCGCCTTCGCATTGGAGGTGTTGGATAAGGCTCCATACGTTACAGTTAGCATGACCAGACCCGATGGGAGTCCATACGGATTGCCCTTGTCGCTGGCTCGCACAGACGAAAGAACGTTCTATTTCCACTGTGCGTTGGAGGGTGACAAGCTGGACAGCATTCGCCACTGTCCGACAGTATTCCTGTCGGCAGTTACCAAATGTGCCCCAACAGTTGGCCCGAAAGACGGGAGCTTTACGCTGCAGTACAAGTCTGCTACAGCCATCGGTAAGGCTGAGATTGTGACTGACCGCGAAGAGAAGATAGCAGGTCTAAGAGCCATCTGCCAGCGTTTCCTCCCTCGCCACATGGATGCTTTCGATGAAGCCATTGCCCGCAGCCTAGAACGAACAGCAGTGGTGAAGATTATCCTGATTGAACCTCCTGTTGGTAAGCGCAAGCAGTATGATAAAGAGGGCGAGGAAATGAAATGGGGACGAATGGAATGAGCAGGATTGAGCGAGAGAAGCGAACAGTCCGTAAGATGATTGAGCTGTATTCTTGCGTCCCTTTGGTAGCAAGCGAGCAGAGCTCGAGCGGTCGCCATCATCTTCATCAGGACACAATGCCGGATGAATACTTGCATCTGGCAGACTTCGCTTGTCGTCGTCTTGATCATTGCACGTATGGCGAACAGAAGACAGCTTGCAAGGATTGCCCTACCCATTGCTATGCTCCGAAAGAGCGCGAAGCCATCCGTGAAGTAATGCGCTGGGCAGGGCCAAGAATGGTATGGTATGCCCCCAAGGATGCCATCTTACATATACTCAATAAGTGATAAACCTATCAATATAAAGAAATAGTATCAAGATTCTTCAGTAGTGATATACTTCGAACTGAATATGGTGAGGACTACAACGATGATGAATACCACGAGGATGATAGTCATTTCGCGAATATGACTCATAGGATCAACCCATATCTCATTGAAAAATCCATTACGGGCCATGATCTCCACGAAGGTCCAGAACACGATGACGGTAGCCAGTGCATAGCGTATGTTGCGCCCCCAGACAGCAATATGCAATTCTTTTTTCAGCATCAGTATCGAACTTACAAGGCTGACAAGTGCCAGAATAATAGTCACAGGATGGTCCTGCCCCAGGAATACGGGATCGTAACAGAACATCAGCAGCAGATAAATGCCCCACATCATCACGTTCCATTCCATGAAGGTGACGATAGAGGAATTTCGGATGCCCACGCGAATACCGCCTTGCAGGTTGCTGAACCTGCGACTCTTTGGCAGACAGTGATTTTGCAGCCAGTTGATGAAGTCGCATCCGGTCTTGGTGCAGAACACGTAGAACAGCATGACGACCACCCACATGCCGAAGGTGGCAGGCATGATAAGGTACTCAGGTCTTGATCCGCGCATCGCTTTAAGTTCGGCACGACTGTAGTCTTCCAGGGGTGTGCCGTTTATCAGGTATTCCTGGTGGTTGATGAGTCCATCCACATACTGCGTCGTGGTCTGGATGACACCAGAACCATAGAGGTCGCAGTGTACGCCGAAGCGCTGGGCATAATAGACGAAGAGGAATTCTACCCATCCCGTCCAGAAGAGCATGGCTCCCACAATGCCGAAAATAGTTTGATGGGTATCACCCTTGGCAAATACACCCCAGATGGTGACGACCAGTCCGACAAATCCCATGGCGAAGGCGCAGTAATGCAGCGTCTCTGTTGCCAGGAAGTGCTCCATGAGCGCCATCATGGCGTGGCCTAACGGCATGAGCAGTAACACAACCAGAAAGGCCCCGATGCTTTTCCCAATATATAATTTTTTCTTCATCTTTCAATTGTAAATTTTCAATTCTCAATTCTAAAACAGGTCAAGCCCCATTCCTATCATCACATTGGTACCATCGGTAATAGGAGCGTTCAGATAGTAATAGTCGGGCTTGTAGTTCA
>CAMHNI010000036.1 GCA_946186505.1 uncultured Prevotellaceae bacterium
CAGGTACATCGGCGTAGAGGCACGGACGGTGGTGACATCGTAGGTCTCGATGAAGTAGATGACGTCACGGATGGCATCAAGTCCCTCCTGGATGGTGTAGTTAATCTCATGGTGAACGGTGCCGATATGGTCGGCCACCATTTTTGCCTTGGCCAAATCGGGCGCGCCCTTCAGACCCACGGCAAACGAGTGCAGGCGGGGCCAATAGGCACGCGTCTTCGAGTCATCCTCGATGCGATGCTCACTGAACTTTTCGGCAAGGGCGGAAATGACGCTGGAGTCGAGACCCCCGGAAAGGAGCACGCCGTATGGCACATCACTCATCAGCTGACGCTTGACGGCGGCGGTGAGCGCATCGTGAATGGCTGTAACGCTTGCGGGATTGTCCTTGACGGCATCGTATTGCATCCAG
This sequence comes from uncultured Prevotellaceae bacterium, assembly GCA_946186505.1. GTDB lineage: Bacteria > Bacteroidota > Bacteroidia > Bacteroidales > Bacteroidaceae > Prevotella. Next base: position 413 of record CAMHNI010000036.1, read on the forward strand.
TCGCGACGGTAATACCACTTCTGTCCCGGGTCAACACTCCAATAGTAGTGGCCGGGCAGGAAAGGCTCGTAGCGCTCACACTGTCCCTCGAGGGCCTTCAGCTCGCTGGCAACATAGACGGTGCCATCGCTGTCGTACCCGATATAAAGAGGAATGACGCCGATAGGGTCGCGGGCAATGAGGAACTCGTTGCGCTCCTCGTCATAGAGTACAAAAGCGAAGATGCCGCTGAGGTCCTCGAGGAAGTTAATACCTTTTTCGCGATAGAGAGCCAGGATAACCTCGCAGTCACTGCCCGTCTGAAACTCATATTGTCCAGCAAACTGACGACGAATCTCCTGATGGTTATAGATCTCACCATTCACGGCCAATACCTGCTTGCGGTCTGGCGAGTACAACGGTTGCCCGCCACTCTCTGGGTCAACGATGCTCAGTCGTTCGTGGGCAAGAATGGCTGAACCACCACAGTATATACCACTCCAATCAGGTCCGCGATGACGGATTTTCTGACTCATACGTAATGCTTTCTCCCGGAGTTCATGCGTCTGCTCCTTCATGTTTAGTATAGCTACTATTCCACACATAATATTTCCTTTCTTTTTATTGTTACTTTTTATGTTTGCTATCAATATAGTTCACGAAGGCCTGGTTGACGAGCCGCGTGCCGCCGGGCGTGGGATAGTGGCCCGAAAAGTACCAGTCGCCCGGATGGCTGGGACAAGCCTCATGCAGTCCTTCGATGCTCTGAAACACCAGTTCGATAGGCGCATGCATGTCCTTTGGGCGCAACATCTCGACAATCTTCTGATTGATATCTTCGACTGTGAAGGGGGCATAGATGGCACGGACGTGATTCTCTGAATGAGGGTCACGTTTGCATGCTAAATAGACATCGTTCACCAACTGCCACAGGCCGCGTTCCTCGATGAGTGCCATCGTGGCGCGGAAAGCGCAGAACTCCTCCAGACGCGCCATGTCGATACCGTAATAATCGGGGTAGCGAATCTGAGGAGAACTCGACACCATCACAATCTTCATGGGATGCAGGCGGTCGAGTATCTTGAAGATGCTCTCCTTTAAGGTGGTGCCACGAACTATCGAGTCGTCGATAATCACAAGATTGTCCTTGTAGGGACGCAGCGAACCATAGCTGATGTCATAGACGTGAGCCGCCAGATCGTTACGCTCTGTGTTGGCAGAGATAAATGTGCGCAACTTGATGTCTTTCCAAACCACTTTTTCTGTCCGCACGTTGTAACCCTGCAGCCGGAAGCCGTCAGTCATGCCGTAATAAGCTACCTCGGCGGTATTGGGGATATACGAGAAAACCGTGTTCTCCACATCGCCATCGATGGCTTTCAAGATGGCAGGCGTCAGCTGTTCGCCAAGCCGTTTGCGCTCCTGATAGATGTCACGGTCGGAACCACGGCTGAAGTAGATGCGCTCAAACGAACAGGCGCTTAGCTTTTGTGCGGGCATAATCTGCTCCAGATGGCTCTCACCGTTGCGACGCACAATGAGGGCCTCGCCGGGCTTCAGCTCGTGGATGTCCTCACACTGCAGGTCAAAGGTGGTCTGCAGCACAGGGCGTTCGCTGGCAAGGGCGATAATTTCGTCGTTGCGATAATAGAACGCCGGACGGATGCCCCAAGGATCGCGCACAGCGAACATCTCACCGCTGCCCGTCAGTCCGCACATCACGTAGCCGCCATCGTAGTGCTCCATCGTCTTCCGCAGCACGTTGGCCATCTCCACATGGTCGTCAATATAGCGTGTGATGTCAAGTCCTTCAAGTCCTTTGCCCTTGGCTTCCTCATACAGCCGTTCCACCTCGCGGTCCAGACGGTGCCCCATCAGTTCGAGCGTGATGTACGAGTCGCCATAGATGCGCGGCGACTGTCCTTGCGCCGTCAGGAATCGAAAGACCTCGTCGATGTTGGTCATGTTGAAGTTGCCACACAGACAGAGGTTCTTCGCCCGCCAGTTGTTGCGACGCAGGAAGGGATGTACAAACGTCAGTCCGCTCTTGCCCGTTGTCGAATAGCGCAGATGACCCATAAAGAGCTGAGAGCCGAATATACCTTGAGATACTGACCCCACTCCTGCCCCTCCCCTACAAGGGAGGGGAGTGCCTTGCGGGGTCTCTTCAGAGGTAGCCGATCCCCTCCCTTCAAGGGGAGGAGTTGGGGGTGTGGTCTCCTCGGTTGGGGATGTGGTCTGTATCCTCGAAAAGATCTCCGTGATAGCATCCTTGCCCTCGGCCCGTTCGCGAAACATGTACTCCGTACCAGGCTTTGTATGAAGGTTGACGGAGGCGATACCAGCACCCTCCTGACCGCGGTTGTGCTGCTTCTCCATCATCAGGTAGAGCTTGTTGAAACCGTAGGCCCACGTTCCGTACTTTTTTTCGTAGTAGTCCAACGGCTTCAACAGGCGGATCATCGCCACACCACATTCATGCTTTAACTGTTCCATATCAGATACAAGCTTTGATGAACGACATAAACAGCGGGTGCGGATGCAGTACGGTTGACGAGTATTCTGGGTGGAACTGCGTACCGATGTACCAATGCTTGTCTGGTATCTCAACGATCTCCACGAGGTCGGCGGCTGGGTTGATACCTACGCATTTCATGCCCGCCTTCTCATACTCGTCGAGGTAGGCGTTGTTGAACTCATAGCGGTGGCGGTGGCGTTCGCGAACAAGAGACCCACCCCCTTGCCCCATTCTTTGCGAGCAAAGCGTCCCAAAGGGCCGAGCGCCCGAGCTGAGCTCGCCTACCCGTAGCCTTTCCCTGTTATGGAGGGGAGTAGATAGTTCAGACTGCGTGTAGGCCTCAAACACCTTGCTACCTTCTACCAACTGGCAATCGTATGCGCCCAATCTCATCGTACCCCCCATCTGCGTGATGTTTTTTTGTCCTTCCATCAAGTCGATAACGTTTACAGGCTCTTGGTAACTACTCCCCTCCATAACAGGGAGGGACTGGGGGGTGGGCCTCATTTCTGCGCTGTTGGCATCTTTGTAACCCAACACGTTGCGGGCAAACTCAATGACCATCATCTGCATACCCAGACAGATGCCAAACGTGGGAATGTCGTTGGTGCGTGTATATTCAGCAGCGATTATCTTGCCCTCGATACCTCGCTGACCGAAGCCTGGGCAGATGATGATGCCTGCCATACCTGCGAGTTTCTCACTAACATTCACTCGGCTGATCTCCTCGCTATTGATAAAGTGCAGCCGAGCCTTCACGTCGTTGTATATGCCTGCCAGGTTCAGACTCTCACGAATGCTCTTGTAGGCATCCTGCAGGTCGTATTTGCCTACCAGTCCGATGTGAACCTCACGCTTGGCATTGCGTTGTTTGTCTAAGAAGTCGTGCCAGGACTTCATGGCTGGCGTCTCACCTACAGGAATGCCTATTTTTCGCATAATGGCAGCATCCAGACCCTGCTTCTGCATACTCACGGGCACCTCGTAGATGCTCGGCATATCCTCGCTCTGCACTACGCACTCCAGATCTACATTACAAAACGACGCCACCTTCATGCGCACATGGTCATCAAGGTGGCGTTCCGTCCTGAGGACGAGAATATCCGGCTGAATACCCATCCCTTGCAGCTCCTTTACGCTATGCTGCGTAGGCTTGGTCTTCAACTCGTCGGCCGCCTTCAGGTAAGGCACGTAGGTCAGGTGTACGCACACCGCATCACGTCCCAACTGCCATCGCAATTGTCGGATGGCCTCCATAAACGGCGCACTCTCAATGTCGCCGATGGTGCCGCCGACTTCGGTAATAACAAAATCAAGAGCTTCCCCAAGCCCATCCGAAGGAGGGGGTGTCTGGTTACCAGAAGCAACGGATTCATGTATCTGAACATCCCTCCCATTGGGAGGGCTTGGGTAGGCTCTCAACATTCTTCTCTTAATCTCGTCGGTAATATGCGGCACCACCTGAATTGTTTTGCCCAGATAGTCGCCGTGCCGTTCGCGGTCTATCACCGTCTTGTAGATGCGCCCTGTGGTGATTGAGTTGTTGCGCGTGGTGCGTATGCCCGTAAACCTCTCATAGTGTCCCAAGTCTAAGTCGGTCTCGAAGCCGTCCTCCGTCACATAGCATTCGCCGTGCTCGTAGGGGTTCAGCGTTCCAGGGTCGATGTTGATGTAGGGGTCGAACTTCTGAATCGTGACCTTAAAACCACGTGCCTGCAGCAGTTTACCGATGCTGGCGGAAATGATTCCCTTGCCAAGCGAGGAAACCACACCGCCAGTGACGAAGATGTACTTTGTATTCATTCTATGTTGTTTTGAATTTTGCATTCTCTTATTATTGCGGTAGCAATTATTTCACTCTTCACTTTTCACTCTTCACTTTTCACTTTCTTTCTGATATGCTCTTCGTACTCCGCCAACTCTCGCTCTCCGATGTGTGCCAGTCCGTAGTGCTCGTCGTGCTGCGAAAAGTCGAGTCCCACTTTTTCACTGAAGGCCGACACACGCATGGGGATGAGACTATCGATGAGTTTGTAGCCCGCCCAACTCATGGCGAAGGTATAGATAAACACGATGACGATGGCTAACAGATGGTAGAGGAAAATCACAAAACCATCCCACGTACCGGCAATCAGACCTTCCTCGATGAAGATGCCCGTCAGCACCGTGCCGAATATACCGCCAGTGCCGTGCGTGGGGAACACGTCGAGAGCATCGTCGATGCTGGTATGCGAACGCCAATAGACTGCGATGTTACAGATGAGCGTGATGACAAAAGCTATAAAAATGCTTTGTCCAACGGTAACATAGCCCGCAGACGGCGTGATGGCCACCAGACCGACTACGCAACCCACTGCAGCACCCATAGCCGACGGCTTGCGACCACGCAGACAGTCGAAGAATATCCACGTCATCATCGCCGTTGCCGAGGCTGTGTTCGTGTTCAGAAACGCCTTGATGGCCTGACCGTCGGCGTGCAGCGAAGAACCCGCATTGAAGCCAAACCAGCCCAGCCACAGCATGGCAGCACCCAGAAGTACGAAGGGGATGTTGGCAGGTTCGCTCTTACGGGTCTCCGCCTTACGTCGGCCTAAATAGATGGCACCAGCTAGCGCGGCCACACCGCTCGATGCATGCACAACAATACCGCCAGCGAAGTCGATGACGCCCCACTTCATAAACAGTCCCTCGGGATGCCACGTCATGTGGGCCAGCGGACAGTAGATGGCGAAGAAGAAAAACATCATAAAGAACATATAGGCCGAAAACCTCACGCGCTCGGCAAAAGAGCCGGTAATCAGCGACGGCGTGATGATGGCGAACTTCATCTGGAACAGTGCAAACAGCGCCAGCGGTATCGTGGCACCGCCCAGCACGTTGCCTGCCGGTGTAGTATAAACCCCTGCCCCCACGTTCTGGAACATCAGAAACGTCAGCGGATTGCCTATCACCCCGCCTATATCGTCGCCAAAGCACAGAGAGAAGCCAATCACAACCCACAGCACCGAAATCAGACCCATGGCGATAAACGACTGCAACATCGTCGATATCACGTTCTTCGCACCCACCATGCCGCCATAGAAAAACGACAGTCCGGGCGTCATCATCAGCACAAAAATGGTGGCGGTAATCAGCCAAGCCACATCAGCCGCGGAGATTACCGACCAGTCACATTCAAATGTAGGCTCCCCCACACCAAGCCCCGCTACGGCTATCAACGTCATCGCCGTCATCAGGATTATCCAACGCTTCTTAATCTTCATACCTCTTTACCTATCTTAATATAGTACACTTTGCCATTTCAGGGTGCAAAATTACTGCTTTGTGACGTAAAACCACAAAAACCTGTTACTATTTGTTTGTTAAAAACTTGATAAACCTGCAATTTGTAAAGTAATTAGCGTCCTTTACTTTCTATTTGCTATCACTTTGCACCAAATACTTGTCATTTCGTTACAAACTGTTATCAACCCCCATTTGATTGTCCAAGAAATCAGCCGAACATGAGCAAGTTCAAGGTTGGAACAACCTTAATGGGACGATGGGACGTTTTGATGCTTCGCATCGAGCTTGCTCACGTTCGACTGTCCAAGCGAGCTTGATGGTGCTCACTCAGTCGTAACCTTTTGCCAATGGTGGCGGTCAATGGGTACTATCCAGCCATCGCGCTTCCACCGCATAACTATGTTACGAAGTCCGCTTTCCGAGCCCTGAAGCACGGCTACTGCTCAGAATCGGCCATGCGCATGATTATCTCGCGATAAATAAGGGGGACGGGGTATGATTGACTTCGGGAAGCACGGCTACCTAGTCAGCGAGAACTTCAGCGAGAGTCCGAAGTCGCGGGTTGTCGTGGGGTAGCTGCTTGACGACAGCAGGGGTGTGTTGGTCTGGCGGTCGTAGTAGAAGGTGAGCGTCAGCAGCCGGCTCAACGTGTAGTCGGCAGCAAACTTGAAAGCCAGTGCCGAGTTGCCGCTGCTGGCCGATGATACGCCGCTGGCAATGTCGCGTGTGATGGCAGCCTGAGAGCGTAAGGAGAAGTCGGCACGCATGTTCAGGTCGTGGTTCACGCCCTTGGAGTTTTTGGCAGATTGGCTGGATTTGCCGGATTTCTCGTCGGTCCGGTTGCCCTTGCGGTTCTGGGCATTCTTGACCTTGCGGCTGCCGCGGGAGCCTAAGAGGTTCAGTTTGAAGTCGCTGATTTTATATCCTAGTCCGATGACCCAGTCGTTAGACCGCTGTTCGTTCAGCTGTACGCTGGTCATCGAGAGGTTCAGCACGCGTGTGGTGCGGTACTCCAGCTTGACGGTCATGTTGTTCTGCAGTGTGACGTCCATGCCGAGCAGTGGCGAGAAGGACTCGTTGATGCTGACGGTCGAAATGTTGTACATGGAGGAGGGTGACAGCGAGCCGTCGGCCCCGCTGATGAATCCCAGGTCGCCCATATACTCCATCCACGACGAGTAGCTGGCGTAGGAGCCGATGGCAAAGACCGACTTGTAGCCGTGGTTGATGTTGACACTCTTGAAGCGTTCGGCCAGCCAGGGAATCTTCGACAGTCCGCCGTAGCGCACTGTCCAGTTGGGCAGCATGCGGGTCAGTGCCGGGAACAGGTCGAGCGAGCCGCCGGAGCCGCTGGTATAGGCTGCCAGGAAGGCGGGTACAAGCACGTCGGCTGAGTACTGGCCTACCTGTCCCATTGAGGCGGGCACTCCCGTATAGAGCGCCTGGACACGTTCGCGGTACTGTGGTATCAGCCGGCAGAACTTGTCGAACGTCTTTGAAGTATAGCCGGAATTGGCATCACCAGTGCGTTCGAAGGCCGACGAGAGCGAGATGGTGGTCATGTTGAACGAGCCGCTGCGGGTTGTTGGAGAGCCTTCGTACATATACTGCACACTCTGGGCACGTGTCAGGGTGTGTGAAGCGTTGAGGTCGATTTTCAGGTCGCGTATCGGTTCCAGTGTGGCTCGCAGCTGCAGGTCCTCGTTGTTTGATGAGGTGTAGGGGGTGGCTACCGAGTCGTTCATCAGCAGCCAGTCGTTGTCGCGTGCCTTGTCGAGGTAGCTGTCGCCTGCCAGTCCGAAGGCGAAATCCAGTCCCGGAGCCAGTACGCTGCCGGTCCTTTGTCCTAAGGCATCGCCGACGTTGGGCATGAATCCGGGCAGGTTCATCGTCTTCTGGTTGCGGTAGCTGATGTTCACCGTGCGTACCATCATCAGCAGTCGGCTGAGCTGCTGGGCGGGCTCGTACCACCACTGCTTGTCGAGCGGTTCTTTGGGCAGTACGCTGAGTTTCAGCTTCAGTGTCGAGTCCTTCTGCGTCGAGTCTTTTGCACGCAGCTTGGCAGCGATGTCCTTTGGCAGTTTGACGGTGATGTTGTTATCGTCCTTCACCTTCCATTTCAGTACGACCTGCTTGCCGTCGGGCCCCTTGGCTGAGACGAGCAGGCGCTTGGACTTCTTGCCGTGCTGGATGGTTAGCGTGGTGTCGGCGTCGAGTGTGATTTCCTTTTGGAAGGTGTTCTTGTTCTTGGGCAGTTCCTTGGCTTCCTTGGCATCGTCTTTTTGTGCCTTCTGGGCTGACTGGGCATCTTGGGCGTCCTGGGCATCTTTGGCCTTCGGTGCGTTTTTGGTCTTTTCTCCCTTCTTTTTGTTGGTCTTTTTGGCGGGAGCCTTCTTGAAGCGTTCGTTGACCTTTTTGAGGAAGGGCGAGTGGTTGTAGAGCGTCTCAAGGTTAAGGGCTCCGTTCAGGTTTAGGTTGCGGCTGTTGACGATGGTGTTGCCCAGTGAGGTGCCGTCCTCCATCTCGGTACCGCGTACCCATGAGTAGGTGGCGTTGTACGAGGCATCACTGTTCAGCCAGTCGAAGATGGGCAGCTTGTTCAGCGGCAGCTGATAAGAGGCCGTGAACGTCTGCCGGTAGTCGAGAGGCGTGCCCCAGTTCATTATGCTCTGCTTGACGGAGTCCTTCCAGGCGGTGTAGCGTTCGGGGTAGAGGTCTTTGTTGATGGGGGTGTAAGGTTCCTCTATCTGTGCCCTGGTGGCTGACTGGAAGTTCATGTGCAGGTTCTTGGTAAGGTCCCAGCGCAGCTGGAAGTCTCGGTTCCATAGGAACTGCTCATTGAACTGCAGGGGCAGGTTAGGTGATTCGGTATTCTCCAGGTCGCGTTCCTGCAGTTCAGAGTAGTCGCGGCTCATCTCCGTGTTGAAGGCGATGGTCTGCGGCAGGTAGTTCAGCCCGAGAGCCTTCGGGAAGTTGAGCCACTTGGACTTGCCCTTGAGTTTCTTGAACGGTTCCCATGTCTTATAGACCGGTGAATAGGTGTAGTTGAGTGCGCCGCGCCAATGGTCCTCATTGTCGTAAACGGTGGTTTCGCCGGTGGTGTGGTTATGGCGGTAGCTGTAAGAGAACGAGAAGTTGTTGGGGTCGTAGGGCATAGGGTGGCGTTTGGACTTGATGCCGACGCGGGCATTGGAGATGGAGAAGTTGCGCGACAGGTTCTTCGTGACGGCTATTGACTCTACGCTGTCACGCTCGCGGCTGTTCATGGCCTCGAGGGCATCGTCCAGGTCCATGTCGGTGTCCATGGGGTTGTACTTCGGTCGTATCTCGTCCTTGCTGACGCTGTAATAGACAGGCAGCGAGACCTTGGCTTTGTCGGGGAAGAACTTGCCCAGTTCCATATTGGCCGTCATGGAGTACGACATCTGCGTCTCGTTCGAGCGTTGCAATACGCTCTCTTCCAGTCCACCGAAGCCGTCGGTCATATAGTGTCCCGACAGGTTGACGGCACCGAAGTCGCTGAGTTGTACGTTCATAGCGCCTGAGGCAGCCCATCCGCCTTCGTTGTTGTACTCTTTGAGGCGCAGCTCGTTGACCCATACCTCGCCTGACTTCTGCTGGCTGGACAGGTTGCGTACACCGATGACCATCGTCTTCACCTCGCCGAGGCTGGGGTTACCCACGATGCTGATTTTGTTTTTGGGATTGTTGTCGTCGTACTGTGAGAACAGTTGGTTGTAGCTGACCAGCCCCTCGGTCCTGGCCTTGTTGCGCGCTTTCTTCACGTTGGTGAATATGCTGATGTCGATGTCGAGCATGTTGTCCTCGGGCCACACCTTGAAGCGGTCTGATGCCGACAGCCAGGAATAGCGGCCCTCGGGGGTCAGTTTCAGAGGTATCTCGTACTCATAATAGTTGTTCTTGTAGTCGCTGCCCAAGCGTATGAATACGGCCAGCTGGTCATCCTGCAGATTGGTGATGTTAGGCAGCAGGTAGTTGGCATGTACGAACATCTGCAACCGCTTGTACTGTCGCAGGTCGTAGTTCAGGTTCTTATAGACGGCCTTCGACTCGCCCTGGCTGATGTTTTTCACCACCAGGCATAGCGCCTGCTCGTTGTTCTCGACCAGCTGGGGCTGGTTGGGGTCGGTGGCACGGCTGATGCCCGGCGGCAGGGTGTAGGACACGGGCTGGCGGTCGGTGTTCTCCTCGACGTTGACGGCACTCATCTCCAGTGTGCCCGTCTCGGCTCCGACGGCTGTCTGCAGGCTTTGCTTGTACTGGCGCCACTCGCCGCGTACCAGGTCGAGCGAACCGAATCGGAGCACGATGGGTTTCTCGAAGCCTGTCATGAACATGCGCATGAAGCGTATGGAGGTGAAGTCGCTGATGCTGCCCACCTTCTCCTTGCATTCGGCCAGCGGTATGCGGAACTGATACCAGCGGACGGTGATGGAGTCGCCGTTGCGCAGCTTCACCCAGCTGTCGCGGCGGTCGGTAATGTAGTTGTCGTTGCCGGCCGTGCCGTTGTTGTAGGCCTGCAGTTCATCGTCGCTGATGCGTACCCGGTACTGGTAGTAGCGCTCGTACTCGTTCAGCGTGTAGTCCTGGTTGATGTCTTCGACGTCGGGGCCGGTCTTGTAGGACGTGTCGTACGACTCTGTGCGGTTGTCAGTGTCGGGGGAGTTGCCCTGAGGGTTGTTGATGCGCTTATAGCGATCGAGGATACTGGTCTGCACGGCGTCGAAGTCAGAGCCTCGGTAGTAGTGGTAGTCGTCGCCGGCGGGGTCAGCCTGCCAAGCCTGCAGCAGAGAGTCATTATTGACCACTGTGCCTATCTGGTCGAGCCAGTCTTTGTATGCCCCGTAGGTACGCTCCTCGTCGTCGTTGAGTCCGTTCAGGCCCACGTCCTGCAAGGCTCGGCTGCCAGTAGTCGTGGCAAAGGCGTAGGTCTGGGTGGCCTGTTCGGGTATCTTGCCCCATTGCGTATAGCTGTAGGCCTGCGATCCATCGACGGGCATACCGCTCTCGTAGAACTTCTTGCCGTCGCGCAGCACGTCCTCGGAAATTTCGCCGAGGTTGATGTATAGGTCACCGGCATACTGTGAGGCCGTGCCGTCTCGGCGTTGGTAGATGAAGGGGTCCATGAGCCAGAACTCCAGATACTCAATGTTGGCCTGCTCGAAGTCGGTGGTCTCTAATTTGCGCATCATGCCGCCCCATTTCCCAGCAGGGTTCATCAGGGTTCCGTCAGCATTGTAGGCTGTAGTCAGGTTGTAGGGACCGCGCTCCTGCGGGTAGTAGGCCAGGTTCAGAATAGGCAGTGTCGAGGTGGCACCGTTGTATGTTGACTGGTCACGGTTGGGGTACAGCTCCTTGACATAGACTTCGCGCACACGGTGGTCAGAGAGCTGTTCCAGGTCGCTCTTGATGTGGCCGGGTGTGAGGCTTGACGAGCGGCGGGTAAACAGCGGGTCAACGGTGTACCACGCCAGCAGGGCACGGTCGTAGCCCGAAGCGACAGAAGATTTGTCGTTATACCCAGGCATCATTGTCGGTACGCTCGAAAGCACCCACGACTTTGGCTCGATGACAGAGAGCAGGTTCTTGGTGTTCTCGAAATCGTCTAAGTACGAGGCGTTGTCCTGAGTGCCGCTGGCCTGTCCGGCAATGAGCTGGGCAAACTCACCAGTCAGCTGGATTTGTGAGGGCTGAGTCACGTGCAGGAACGGTATCTTGTTGAGCATGTTGGTCAGCCACTGTGACTCCTGCTTCCAGCTCAGGTTCAGTCCCCAGATGGTGTTGTTCAGCGGCTCTTCGCCCATAGTGACCTTCGATGTCAGTGCCTGCTCCGAGAGGTGCATCAGCGTACCACCGAGTATGAGGTTCTTGGTAAAGTCGTATTCCCAGTTGACGCCCACCATGGTCTTGCGGTTCAGACCGTAGTCGGTGTCCGACTCTAACGACACGCTGACGTTGGTGCCGGCGTCGATTATGCTCTGGTTCAGGATGGTCACCTCACCTGCAGAGTAGTCCACGGTGTAGTCGCTGCCCTCCTGGAGGGTGACACCGCCGGCGGTGACCACCACGGAGCCTTGAGGCACGTTCATGGCACCGAGTGAGATGACGTTTGCGCTCGTACCCTTGTATTGTCCTGTCATCAGGAACTTGTCCTTCTCGGCCGTCTGCTTGGCAATGGTCTTTGTCGAGTCGTAGAGTTCGTCGAAGACATACTTGTCGGCCACATCGCCCAGTCCGGCTGCTTTCAGCTTGGCACGCAGATAGTCGCCGAACGGTTCTGCTGACGGCAGGAACACACGTCCGTTGTGCACGGTGTAGCCGCTCACGAAGTCGAACTGTCCGTTCGAGTGAGCTTTCATGTTGTTGTCCAAACGGTCGCAGCCCAAGAATCTGATCAGTGTCTGTGACTTCACCTTCTCCTCTGGCAGATAGCTCAGATAGACTCCCGCCGTGTCGCTCTGGTACTTGATGTCGAGTTTGAACTTCTCCTTCTCTATGCTTGAGGCCAGGTAATAGACGTTCTTCATCATCAGGTCCCAGTTGCCCTGTGAAGGATTGTTCGACGTGTTCTTCAGCGATTTCACAAACAGGCACTTCTTCGTGTCGGTCAGGTCGCTGGCAAACTCGCCTACCTGGTAGGTACGGCCACCGTATGTGTATTCGAAGGCTACGGCCAGCACCTGGTCGGTCTGCAGGCCTGTCTTCAGCGTGATGTAGCCCAGGGCTTCGTTCACCGTGTATTCCGATGACGACAGCAGACGGGCTGAGGCCAGTTTCTCATAGTCCACGCCGCCGCTGATGCCGCTGATATTTTCCAGGGCGGTATTGATGGCATCGATGCTGCGGGAGGCAGAGTCGATGCGGCTGACGAGGGTTGCATATTCGTTGTTGGCGTTGTTGCCTGGCACGCTCTCGCCTGTCACGCTCCACATCGTGTTCGACACTCTCTGATTCTCGCCCAGGTCGGTGAAGGCTATGATATTGCGGGTGTTCGAGGTGGTCGATGTCTTGTTGGTCACCCACACCTCCACGCGGTTTATCTTCACGCCCGTCGTTAGATTGGGCAGTGTTGACATGGCTTTGTCATAGGTCTGGCGGAAATAGTGGGAGAGGAAGAAGTGGCGGTTCTCCTCGTAGTCCGCCACGTCTATCTCGAACGGTGTGGTCTGTGTGCCGCCCTTGCTGGAGACACTCTTCGTGGTCGATTTCTTCTGTGAGACCACCGCATCCAGTTTCAGCTTGCCGAACTGCATGGCGGTATGTATGCCGAAGAGGCTGGAGGCACCTTTTACTAAGGAGTTGTTCGAGGGGAAGCTGACGTTGCCGGCCTCGACGAGCTTGATGATTTCATCCTCCTTGCCGTCGAACTTCAGCTTCAGGTTCTGGGTGTCGAAGTCAAACGTCGCGTCGGTGTTGTAGTTGAAGTTGAAGTTCATCTTGTCGCCAACCTTCGCATTGGCCGAGATGTTGATCTTCTCGTCGAAGTCAAACGATGTGGTCTTGCGGTTGCGGATGGGCAGCGAGGGGTTGTCGATGTTCTTCAGCGTAGCACCGAGCTTCAGTTCGGCAGTTCCCTGTGTCTTGACACGAACGCCGCCGGGGCCGAAAATCTTCTCAGCAGGTCCCAGGTCGAAGTGCATGTCGGTGAACGAGAATTTCTCCTTGCCCTGTGTCTTGTAGGCTTCGGCGTTCTTCTCACGGAAGAAAGCCTCGCGACCGCGCCGCTCGCTCCATTTCATATACTCCTCGGGCGTCATCAGGATGGGGGCGTTCAGGTAGCCTTCACCCATTTTCGAACCGATGTAGTAGAGTCCCAGCGAGTCGTCATAGACAGCCTGCTGCTTGATGTTCTGCGGCATGCGCAGGTCCAGGGCCGTGGAGTCGAGGTCGCGGGTAATGATGGGAGTCGTGCGCTGAATGCGCCAGCGGGAATGCAGCAAAGAGTCGGGGATGGTCTCATCCTCGACCGTCAGTTTCGGCTGTGCCTTTGGCACAGGCTTCTTCTGTTCCTTGTCGTCCTGCTGAGCACTGCGCCGCTGATTCCTGTTGTCCTGCGGGGGCATGGCCAATGCTCCCGCCGAGACAATGCAGACCAGCAGCCAGTACGCGAACCTCTTTACTGTGCGCATCAATTATAATAACGCACCGTCCTTCGCTTTTATTGTATCCCTGCTATTGTTTGTTCGCCTTCTTGCGCTGGTCGTGGTCAAGAATGGTCTTCCTCATTCGCATGGACTGAGGTGTAACCTCCACCAGCTCGTCTTCCTTAATGTATTCCAGGCACTCTTCCAACGACATGACCGTCTTGGGGATGATGCGGGCCTTGTCGTCGGTACCCGATGCACGGACATTGGTCAGCTGCTTGGCCTTGCAGACATTGATGACGAGGTCGTTGTCGTGGACGTGCTCGCCGACAACCTGGCCTAAATAGACCTCCTCGCCCGGGTCGATGAAGAACTTGCCACGGTCCTGCAGCTTGTCGATGGCGTATGCGTAGGCCGTTCCCGTCTCCAAGGCAATCATCGAGCCGTTGACACGGCGCTCTATCTCGCCCTTGTAGGGCTGGTACTCCTTGAAGCGGTGCGCCATGATGGCCTCGCCCTGACTGGCCGTTAATACATTGGTACGCAAACCTATTATTCCGCGCGAGGGAATGTCGAACTCGATATTGGTGCGCTCGCCCTGAGACTCCATCGAAGTCATCTCACCCTTACGGCGCGTCACCATGTCTATCATCTTCGAGGCAAACTCTTCGGGTACGTTGATGGTCAGCTCCTCGATAGGCTCACACTTCACACCATCTACAACTTTATAGATGACCTGTGGCTGGCCCACCTGCAGCTCGTAGCCCTCCCGGCGCATGGTCTCGATGAGCACGCTGAGGTGCAGCACACCACGGCCTGAGACCACCCACTTGTCTGTGGAGTCCTCAAACTGCTCGACACGCAGGGCGAGGTTCTTTTCCAACTCCTTCTCCAGTCGGTCGTTGATGTGGCGCGAAGTGACAAATTTACCTTCGCGGCCAAAGAAGGGAGAGTCGTTGATGGTGAACAGCATCGACATCGTCGGCTCGTCAATGGCGATGGGCGGCAGGGGCTCAGGGTTCTCTATGTCGCAGATGGTGTCGCCAATCTCGAATTTGTCGAGTCCGATGACGGCGCAGATGTCGCCGCAGTCAACTTGGTCAATACGCTGGTGGCCCATGCCGTCGAACGTGTGCAGCTCCTTGATTTTCGTCTTTTCCAACGAACCGTCACGGTGGCTGATGGTAATCTGTTGGCCGTCTCTCAGGACACCGCGGTGTATGCGGCCCACGGCAATGCGGCCTGTGTAGCTTGAATAGTCGAGCGACGTGATGAGCATCTGAGGCGTACCGTCAATCTGCTGTGGAGCGGGAATCACCTCTACAATCTTGTCTAACAGATAGGTAATATCGGTGGTCGGCTTTTGCCAATCCTCACCCATCCAGCCGTTCTTGGCCGAACCATAGACTACGGGGAAGTCTAACTGGTCCTCAGTGGCGTTGAGCGAGAACATCAGGTCGAAAACCATTTCATAGACCTCTTCGGGACGGCAGTTGGGCTTATCGACCTTGTTCACCACGACAATGGGCTTCAGGCCTATCTGCAGGGCTTTCTGAAGCACAAAGCGTGTCTGGGGCATCGGTCCTTCGAAGGCATCGACCAGCAGCAGACAGCCGTCGGCCATGTTGAGCACGCGCTCTACCTCGCCGCCGAAGTCGCTGTGCCCCGGCGTGTCAATGATGTTGATCTTCACCCCCTTCCAGTTGATGCTCACGTTCTTTGACAGGATGGTGATGCCTCGTTCGCGCTCCAGGTCGTTGGCGTCAAGTACTTGGCTGCTCAGGTTCTGTCCCTCACGGAACAGGTTGCCGGCCAGCATCATCTTGTCCACGAGTGTCGTCTTGCCGTGGTCCACGTGTGCAATGATTGCTATGTTTCTGATGTCTTGCATAAGTCTTTTCGTTGAAATCGGGTGCAAAGGTACGAAAATAAAATGAATTACGCATGAGCTGTGACGTTTTTTTGTCTGTATGGGAAAAACAGATGGTGGATGCGCTCCATCTGAAACGCATCCACCATAACAGTTGCCCTTAGGCAGTCCGTGGAATGATTACTCCATCACGATGGGCTTGTACTTCGGAACGAGGGCCTTCATGATGCACCAGCCGATGAGGTAGGCAACGGCACAGATACAGAAGACAACCATGTAGGCGGCGGGCTTGCCTTCGAAGCCGAAGAACGAGAAGTTGGCACCCTGGACGGCTGCCCAGTCGAAGAACTCACCAGAGCAGTAGTTAATGGCGAAGGACCCCAGACCACCAGCCATAGAACCGATACCGGTGATGGTGCCGATGGTTGACTTGGGGAACATGTCGCCGATGGTCGAAAACAGGTTGGCCGACCAAGCCTGATGTCCTGCACCAAGCAGACCGATGAGGATGGCAGGCCACCAGGGACTGACGGTGCTCATAGGCTGTGCAAAGAGACCCAGCAGGGGGAAACAGGCGAAAATCAGCATCGCCCGCATACGACCGAGATAGGGGTTCATACCTTTCTTCTCAACGAAGTAGGTGGGCAGATAGCCACCACCGATGGAAAGGACGGTCACGATGAGGTAGAGCGTGAAGATGAGTGCTATACCCATGCCTGAGTCTGAACGATAGCCCTGCTCACTGAAATAGGCGGGCGCCCAGAAGAGGAAGAACCACCACACGCCGTCGGTCATCAGCTTACCCACAATGAAAGACCACGTCTGCTTGTAGGTAAAGCACTTGAAGAAAGGAATTGCCTTATCTTCCTTCGGTTCTTTCTTGTCCTGCACCTCGGAAATATCACTGTCCTGCTCAATATAGTTCAGTTCAGCCTGGTTCACATACGGACTCTTATGGGGCTTCTCATAGAGCCATAGCCAGAGGCCCATCCAGAGGAATCCCAGCACACCAATCACGATGAATGCCATCTCCCAACCCCAGGCACGAGCCAGCAGAGGAATGGAAAGAGGAGCCACCAAGGCTCCTACAGAGGCACCACTGTTGAAAATGGAAGTGGAGAAAGCACGGTCTTTCTTGGGGAAATACTCGGCCGTCACCTTGATGGCAGCGGGGAAGTTACCTGCCTCACCAAGCGCGAGCACCATACGGCAACTCAAGAACAGATACATAGAGACGGTGGCCAGAGCCACGGCGGCATCGCCTGTGAGTTGACCAAGCTCGGCAACAGTGCTGTAGCCTTCTACCTGCATGGCAACCCAGCCACAGGCAGCATGCAGACAGGCACCCACCGACCATACGAAGATGGCGATGAGATAGCCCTTTTTGGTGCCCATCCAGTCGATGAACTTACCAGCAAAGAGGTTCGCGATGGCATAGAAGATGGAGAAGAAAGCCGTAATCTTACCATAGTTGGCATCGGTCCAGTGGAACTCGGGGGCAATAAAGTCCTTCCAGGTTAGTGACAAGACCTGACGGTCCATGTAGTTGATGGTGGTTGCTAAGAAAAGCAACCCACAGATGACCCAACGGAAGTTGGACATTTTCACGGTTTGAATGGGTGTCATAATGTAAGCCTCCCCAAGCCCCTCCCAGGGAGGGGATGTTAGTTACATAACTGGGGTATTATTCTAAAGATTAAACATTAATTATATATTCATTATCAGCCATACAGCCTCCTTGTCTATTCAGACACCCCCTCCCTTTGGCGGGGTTGGGGAGGCCATTAACGGATGTCAATCACGGGAATATTGTCTTTGTCATTATAGTAGAGGTTCTCGCCGGCCATACCCCAGATGAAGGTGTAGTAGTAGGTGCCGGCAGCGGCGTGCATCGACCATTCGGGCGACATGATGGCCTGATCGTTGTGCAGCCAGACGACGCGGCTCTCCTCAGGCTGGCCCATGATGTGGGCGATGGTCTGGTCCTGAGGCAGGTTGAAGTAGTAGTAAGCCTCGATGCGGCGACCGTGGGTGTGGGGCGGCATCGTGTTCCAGGCAGCACCGGGATTGAGCTGCGTCAGACCGAGCTGCAGCTGGCAGGGACCTTCCTCAAGCACGTCGTTGACGATGAGCTTATAGACAGTGCGGTTGTTGCACTCCTCCAGCGAGCCGACGGGGCCCCAGACGGCGGCCTTCAGCGAACCCTTTCGGCCGTCGAGGGTAATCCACTGCGTCTTGTAGTGCTGGTGGGCGGTGGCGCTGTTCAGGTAGAACTTCGCGGGCTTCTTGGCGTCCTTCGAGCGGAAGAGAACTTCCTTGTTCACGTCCTTATCCTTGCCGATATGGCCGCGGCCGATGTAGAGGGCCTCCTTGGGCGAGAGGGCGTACTCCTTGCCATCGACGATGACGACGCCCTCGCCCTCGCCGCAGTTCACCAGGCCGAGTTCACGGTTGTAGAGGAAGTACTTCTCCTTGATATTTTTGTCCACATCAAGGCCCAGTTCCCAGAAGTTCTCCAGTTTCAAGGTTTTGTTCACAGGCATGGCGCCGCCAAAGATAAAACGGTCGTAGTGACTGTATGTCAGCAGAATAGAGTCTGCTGCCATCACCTTCTCCATGACAAAACGTTCACGAAGCATCTTTGTGTCGTAATGCTTGACATCCTCGGGATGGCACGCAGTCTGGAACTTCACGTGTTGAACGCCCACATACCTGTCGGCTTCCTGCGCCTGGGCAGAAAGCGTGAGGGCTAAAGCCCCCGCAATGGTCAGAATTGTTTTTTTCATAATAAGCCCACCCAAGCCCTCCGAGGGGAGGGATGTTTAATCACATACTGGGTGCTCCGTTTTTTTGTTGTTATTGATGTTTTTATTATTATCTTTGTCTATCAGCCCACCATGTCTATTCAGACATCTCTCCCTTTCTTGCTTAGGCAAGCGTCCCTTTAGGCCGAGCGGGGAGGACTTGGGTTGGCTTTCTACTTATTGTTCTCTTCTTTTACAATACGCATGCGGTTCCACACCACCATAGCAATGGTGATGAGCGTAAGGACGGCAGCGCCAATCCACTTCAGGTAAGCCACGCACTTGTAGATGACCCAGCCGAAGAGCGAGGAGGCGAAGTCGAGGGCACCAGCCTGAAAGCCTTCAGGAATCTTGGCAGCAGGATCCTGGGTCTGGGCATAGACAGTCTGGGCCGCCTGCGTGAAGGCAGGAGCCATATCAGTGACAAACCACAAGCCGATGCCTACGGCAACGATGCCAACGATGAGCGTCTTTACCACATTACCCTTCGTGTAGGGCAGCACCATAACGAACACGTAGAACATGCCTGCCAGCGACGCTAACGGCAGGAACTCATTGCCTGGCAGAGCGACAGCCATCAGGAGGGCCAAGGGGATGAGGATGAGTGAGGCCACAAGCGTCGTTGGGTGACCAATGACCAGTGCGGGCGACATGCCAATATACACCTTCTTGCCCGCCCACTTCTTCTGCACTACCTCCTGCGTTTTCTCGGCTATGGGCTTCAGTCCGTCGATGAAAAGCTTAGTGATGCGCGGTATGAGCTCCATCACGGCACCCATTGTCACACCCAGGAAGAGCACCTTCTTGATGTCAAGCTGAGCCACAGCACCTATCAATGCGCCCACGATAACGCCCAGGACTATCGGTTCTCCAAGTACGCCGAACTTCTTCTTCAGACCGTCGGCATCAATGTCGAGTTTCGAGAAACCTGGGATTCTGTCCAAGAGCCAATTGACGCCAATGGCGAAAGCCGTGAAACTCTGGCAGAACGGCTGGGGGATACTAATACCCTCCATATCATCATAGTAACCCTGAAAGCGGTCGGCAGTCAGGTCGGCCATCACGAGTGTGATAATATAGCAGACGATGGCTGCGAAATAGCCCCATGCCAACGACTGGTCCATAACGAAGTATGCCACAGCTCCTATAAAAGCAAAATGCCAGTAGTTCCACAGGTCGATGTTCACTGTACGCGTACACTTAGTAACCAGCAGAAGGAAGTTTACGCCAAGGCAGATGGGAATGATAAGTGCACCCACCGCCGTATTGTAGGCTACAGCGGCTGCAGCAGGCCAACCCATGTCGAACACGCCAAGCTGTAGGTCATAGAGCTGCGAGATTTCACTCAGCGGACTGCCGAAGTTAGTAGTCAGCAGGGCAGTGACAATTCCCAAGCCGACAAAACCAACGCCGACATAGAGTCCGCTTTTCAAAGCCTTGCCGAACTTCATGCCTATGCACAGGCCAATAATAGTAAAGAGGATAGGCATCATCACTGACGCGCCAAGACTGATAATGTAACTGAATACTTGTTCCATTTTTATCGATTAGTTGTTTGTTTTAGCGTAGAAATCGGTGCAAAATTACTAAAAATTTTTTAATTGGCGGCAGAAATTGCCAGAAAGTTTGTAACTTTGTACCCTCTTATTTGTCATCAAAGCTTGAAAAAATGATAAGAACACTATATGTGACAGTTTTTGCCCTACTTCTGTCGCTTCAGACAACTGTAGCGAGTGCCAGGAAAGGGGTGGGCTGTTGGCGCACGCAGTCGGCTCAACGTGCGGCAATGTCACGGCTGCCTCTGGCTGGTGCCCGTAGCGTTGAGGCAGGCCAATTCACCAATTATCGGGGACAAAAAAAGGGGCTGGTGATTTTAGCCGAGTTTGCCGATAAGAAATTCAAAAGTACAAACAATTGGCTGAAATACAACGATATACTGAACGCACCGGGGTACACCTCTTCCGAAGGCTTTCGGGGCAGCGTCGCCGACTATTTCCGCGACCAGTCGGCAGGACTGTTTGAACTGGTGTTTGATGTTATGGGTCCCTATACTACCGAGAAAAACTACAAGTACTACGGTCAGAACGATGAGGATGGTAACGATATGCATGCCGAGGAGATGATTGCCGAAGTTTGCAGGGCCGCCGATGCTGATGTCAACTTCGCCGACTATGATTGGGACGGCGACGGCGAGGTGGACGAGGTCTTCGTGCTCTATGCAGGCAAGGGTGAGGCCGATACTGATATTCCTAACTACATCTGGCCCCACATGTGGGGACTGCAAGAGGCAGGACTGCCGCTGACGATTGACGGTGTTGTCATCAACGTCTATGCCTGTGCTAATGAACAGACCGCCTCGGGCAAGATTAACGGCATCGGCACATTCTGCCATGAGTTCTCCCACTGCTTGGGATTCCCAGACTTCTACGACATCAACTACGACGGACTTTTTGGTATGGGCGACTTCGACCTCATGTCTGGTGGCTCCTACGGCGGCAATGGCTTCTGTCCTGTGGGCTATACTGCTTACGAGAAAATGGTGTGCGGATGGCTGTCTCCTGTCGTGTTGGCCGATGAAGATGTTGCCGTTGACAGTTTGTGCCCGATGAGTGAGCACGGGAACACCTATATTATATATAATGATGCTACCCCGGACGAGTACTATATGATAGAAAACCGTCAGCAGACAGGGTGGGATGAAGCGTATCCTGCTGCAGGTCTGATGATTACGCATGTTGACTATGACAGCGAGGTGTGGTACAACAATATACCGAACTCCATACTGACACGTAGGGAGGCTTGGGCGATGGGGCTTACCTGTGGCAATGATCATCAGCGTATGACCCTTTTTCATGCCGACAACGACGATGACCAGAAGTACTGGAATGCGAGTTACGGATACCACACCAAGACCACCATTGACACCGACCTCTACCCATACGGGAAGTGCGATTCATTGACGGCTGAGTCAAAGCCTGCAGCAATATTATTCAATAACAATTCTGAAGGGACGAAGTTGATGCAGGGAGCCATTCTCGACATCAGGCAAAACCGTAACGGAACCATGTCGTTCCGCTATCGGGCCAAGAAGCCTGACGATGTTGCTGACCACCTGCAGCCTCTCGGCTATGGTTTGCAGAAACCTGACATTTACGACTTGCAGGGACGTAGGGTGGAGGAAATGCGTAAGGGCATCTACATCGTCAACGGCAGGAAAGTCGTGCGCTAATCTTATCTGCTTTTTTGTTATTTTTTTGAGGGGGTGAAACTCTCCCATGTCTGATCGTCGTAATAGATGCGAATTTCTGTTACGCGGCGTTGTGGTTTGTCAAATATTTTAACCTCATCACGGGGCGAAATCTGACGTGTACTTTTTACACTATTCTGACTCGCAGTCAGTGGGACGTGATTTTCTGGTGTAGTGACAGCTGGGTTGAGGGTGGGAGAGGATGACTGTGCAAAATCGAGAATCTGATCCTGAACTGTCTCGGGCTTTGCCGGTGATGGTAGGTCTGGTGTCTCTGCCGTTTTTGAGGCGAGGTACATGGGGCCTGAACCAAACATGAGCCAGTCGAGACTGATGTCAGGAATTTTCTTTCTGATGGCTTCGACTATGTTAAGTGACGGCTTGGTACGATCATTGAAGATGCTGCTCAGCGATGCTGGCGACATTCCGATGAATTGTGCGAACACTTGTTGGGTCATGTGTTGTGACTCCATAATCTGGCGAATTCTATCCTTCATTTTCTTTGTTAGCTTGATTAGGGGGCATTTTGGCCCTCTTCCGTTTCAGTTTACAAAGGTAAAACAAAAAAATGGAACTCGCAACATTTGTGAAGAAAATTTTTAGTTGTGAAATTCAAATTTTTAATGCCGAATCATCGGTTTTGGATTGTAAATCGTTGGAAGTAGTGGGTTTTGAATTACAAATCTAAATTCAGAGGACTAAAGCGTACCAAAGGATTATTATAGGCTATTATCTTAAATAACTGAGTATAAAATAGCTATTTATATGTAAGATGCCGTAAAAGACCTAAATATGCATGTTTAGAAAGCTAAACTCCTATATCATTCCGCCTCATCACTTCCATTTTATTATGCAAACAACTGAGTTTTAGAAGCTTAACAACTAAAAACAAAGCGTGCATATTTATAAATATAGAAATGTAAATAACCGAATTTACGATTTTGATTTACGAATTTAATGTACTAAAGTTTTGTGTTTGATTGTAAAATATAAGTTTCTAAACGTTGACTATTTAGAGTGCCAAACCTCTTTAGAATACAAAATTCGCAAAACAAAACGCAAAAAAACGTGAACACTAAATTTTGAAGAGCCAAAATAACGCAATTTTGGCATTACTCATAAATTCTTGGCGAGCCATGAGACAGCGAGAAAATACGCGAGTTTTGAGTGGTCTAAAAATGTCTGAAACCCCTGTCTGCATAGGGTTTTGCGCATAAAAAAAGCGTCCCCAAAAGACGCTGTTTTTGTAAATTCCAGAAGCCGAAATCAGTGCAAAATGTAAAAAATTAGCTCCCTTAACAGCTCCTCAGCGGGGGTATTTGGGTTGTCTAACCCCTTACTTTTGGCATCAGTTTCACGTATCTTGCTAATTATTTGCATCACTTTCTTTCCAGAGTAGTTCCTCATGCCAGTCATGTAGTCCTTCGCGGCCCATGGACTTCTTAGTTCCAGCCATTCCGCAACGCCCTCCTGGCTTTGCTTTTTTGGCGAATAAAATGCGATCATCAGATTTTGGAAATAATTGAAGAGCAACGGGAGAATTTGATAGAGTGAACCTGCCTTTGGATTATTGTTAAAATACTTTACTATCAAGTTTGCTTTGTAAACGTTGCGGTTGACGATGGCATCGCGCAGTTCAAAAGTGTTAAAATCTTTGCTTACGCCTATCTGTTCCTCTACTACTTCCGGAGTTACTCTTTTGTCTGTTTCAGGCAGTGACAGAATTACCTTGTCCAGCTCGCCAGTCAGCCTGCTCAGGTCAGTACCGATGGCATCGGCAATCAGTTGTGTTGACTTGGGGTCGATGCTCACCTCACGCTGCTTCAGGTACTTTTCAATGAATGCTGGCAGGTCACGGTCGCGCAGTTTCTTGCTCTCGAACAGCACACCAGCATCGCGTATCGTCTTCACATATTCCCGCTTTCGACCGTCGATGGTGCCGTTCTTGTGACAGAGAACGAGCACCGTCGATTTCATGGGCTTCTTGAAATACTTCTCTAACTGGTCTGTCTGTTTGATATTCTGTGCCTCCTTGACAATCACCACCTGCCGTTCGGCCATCATGGGGTAACGGCGGGCGGCATCGGCCACCTGAGCGGCGTTGACGTCACTGCCGAACATGATTGTCTGGTTGAAGTCGCGTTCCTCTGGAGCCAGAGCATGCTCGGCTATGTAGTCGCTGATTTTGTCGATGTAGTACGATTCTTCTCCCATCAGGTAGTAAATGGGGGCATATTGACCAGCCTTCAGGTCAGTCATGATGCTGTCGTAGGTCACGTTTTTCGCCTCTGCCATAGTTCTCGTTTGCTTTTATGCTGCAAAGTTAAGCAAAAGTTTTGATTTTCCAAAGCCTTTTCCGCCCTTTTGCTGTCTGTAATACACGAAGAACCAGCGGAAAGACTGTTACTATGAAAAAGCAGCCCAATTACTTGGCTGTATCAGCATAATTTCGTAACTTTGCAACCATGCAACAGTTGAACTTACCGCCTTATATGGCCAGTATTGTCACGAAAGAAGGGCGTCAGATGATTTTTGATGTGCTGCGCCGCCGTCACGTAGCCTTGACGCCCGAGGAATGGGTGCGACAGCACTTCGTCCACTATCTCATGGAGCACAAGGGCTATCCGAAGGGGCTGCTGGTAAACGAGACGGAGTTGCGTATCGGTGACAAGCGTCTGCGCTGTGATACCGTTTTGTATGACAAGGAGTTGCAGCCCCGTATGATTATAGAGTATAAGGCTCCACAAATAACAATACAGCAGAAGACCTTCGACCAGATATCGGTCTATAATCTTCTGCTGCATGCTGATTTCCTCGTGGTCAGCAACGGTTTACAGCACTATTGCTGCCAGATGGACTATGAGCGCCGTTCGTACCGTTTTCTGACGGAAATACCGGACTACGACACCATCAAGTGAGAGTACTTCACTTTTCACTTTTCACTCTTCACTTTTCACTCTTCACTTTTTTACTTTTTACTCTTCACTTTTCACTAGCGAAGCGCAGTGCCCTTATTCCATGTCATTAGCATCGGCCACCTTCTTTGATGAAGCTGTCGATGTCTTGCGGATGGCACGCTTGCGTGAACCTTTCTTGTCCGTCGGCTCTACGGGCTTTTCAATCTTCACACCGGCAAGTTCCGGGTCAATCATGATGCGTCCGCAGTACTCACAGACGATGATTTTCTTATGCATCTTGATGTCGAGCTGACGCTGGGGCGGTATCTTGTTGAAGCAGCCGCCGCAAGCGTCGCGCTGGACATAGACGATGCCCAGACCGTTGCGGGCATTCTTACGGATGCGCTTGAACGAAGTCAGCAGGCGCGGCTCGATCTTGGCCTCGTAGTCCTTCACCTTTTCCTTCAGTTTCTCTTCCTCAGCACGTGTCTCCTCCATGATTTCATCCAGCTCGCTCTTCTTCACCTCGAGGTCTCCCAGACGCTCTTCGATGAGTGCCTTGTTGGTAGCCAGTTCCTCGTTCTTCTCAGCAATGCGGGCCTGTGCCTCGCGTATTTTCTTGTTACACAACTCAATTTCCAGCGACTGGAACTCGATTTCCTTCGACAGCGTGTCATACTCGCGGTTGTTCTTCACGTCGTCAAGCTGTGCCTTGTAGCGGGCCACGCTGGCTTCAGCATCGGCTATCTCGCCTTTTTTCTGGGTGACGGCCTTCTCAAACTCGTCGATGTCGGTCTGTATGCGCTGTATGCGCGTGTTCAGGCCCTCGATTTCGTCTTCCAGGTCGTCAACTTCCTGAGGCAGTTCGCCTCTCAGTGTGCGCTTCTCGTCAATGGACGACAGTGCCGTCTGCAACTGGTAGAGTGTCTTCAGCTTCTCCTCTACCGACAAGTCTGTAGGATCTTTTTTTGCCATAATCTTGTTTTTTCGATATATCGTTATTACGTTGTTACGTTGTTACGCCTAAATATACAGGATAGGGTTGGTATTCGTCTCGGCTATTTCCGTCCTAACGTCCGGACACTGGTCGTTGATGATGTCACGGAACACCTCGGTGGTGAACTGCTCGCTCTGGTAGTGGCCGATAACGCAAATCTGGATTTTCTGTTCGTAGCCAAAGTACTGGTGGTAGTGCATCTCGCCAGTGATGAAAGCATCGGCACTGGCAGCCACTGCCTCGTCGAGCAGGAAGTCGCCAGCTCCGCCACAGATGGCCACACGGCTCACCTTGCGGCGCAACAGCTCGTTGGTCATCGCACATTCAACGCCGAACGCCTTCTTTACCGCAATGACGAAGTCGCACGACGCCATCGGTACCTCCAATGTGCCGATGACACCGCTGCCACACTCCACGTCGCCCACTCGTTTCGGGTTCAGGAACGTGACGTCCGTCAGACCCAACTTCCTGGCTATGTGGTAGTTCACGCCGCCACGGGCATTGTCTATGTTTGTGTGCATCGAAATGATGCAAACATCGTGCTGTATGGCCTTCCTGACGGTGCGCTGCATGTCTGTCAGGTCGCTGATGGTTTTCAGGCCGCGGAACAGCAGCGGGTGGTGGCTCACCACCAGGTTGCAGCCCTTGCCGATGGCCTCGTCAATGATCTTTTCGGTCACGTCCAGACACAATAATGCCCCTGAAACCTCCGCCTCTGTCAATCCAACCTGCAAGCCAGCATTGTCCCAGCTTTCCTGCAAGGGCAGGGGCGCGAACTGTTCAAGGGCGCTCAACACTTCCTTTACTTTCACGCTTCTAATTACGTTTTAAGACTGCAAAGATACGCTTTTTTCCCCAATCTTGCAATTTTTCGGCCATTTTTTCTCCAAATTAGGGATAAAAAGCAAGAATCCCGCCGGAAAAGGCGGGATTCTCTGTGTTGGTATGTGTGTTGCTCTTACTTACGCAGTCCGAGAGCCTTCACGATAGCACGGTAGCGGTTGATGTCGTTCACATAGAGATACTTCAGCAGCTTGCGGCGGCGTCCTACCATCATGGTCAGCGAACGGGCAGTGCCATGGTCCTTGTGGTTCTTCTTCAGGTGCTCTGTCAGGTGCTTGATGCGATAGGTGAACAGTGCAATCTGTGCTTCGGCAGAACCCGTGTCTGTGGCTCCTTTGCCGTACTGGCTGAAAATCTCAACCTTCTTCTCTTTGTCTAAATACATAATTCAATGATGATTTTGTTAATACTAAACATCTTTCTGATGCTTTCCGTTCCATCATAAAAACGGACACATCTTCAAATGCGGCTGCAAAGGTACTGCTTTTTTCGCAAACAGCCAAATATTCCGGACGTTTTTTCGTTTTAGTCCTGGAAATAGACACGTTTGACGCGGTTTGAGACACCCGTGAGCACCTCGTAGGGTATGGTGTTGAGTTCAGAACTGAGTGTTGTCACAGGCAGGTGCTCTCCGAAAATTTCCACCGTATCGCCTTCGTGGCAGTCAATGCCTGTCACGTCTATCATCGCCACGTCCATACAGATGTTGCCTACGTATTCAGCACGCTGTCCGGCAACGATGCAGTAGCCGTGGCGGTTGCCTAAGTGGCGGTCCAGTCCGTCGGCATAGCCTATGGGTATGGCCCCTATCAGACTGTCACGGTCGAGCACGGTACGGCGGCTATAGCCGATGCTGTCGCCGGCTTTGACGTGTCGCAGCTGCAGGATGGTGGTTTTCAAGGTGGACACTTGGTGGAGGGTGGAGTTCAACTCTCCACCATAAGGATTCACACCATATAGTCCAATTCCCAGCCGGCACATGTCCAACTGCCGCTCAGGGAAGTGCTCGATGCCTGCTGAGTTGTCTATGTGGCGCAGTATCTTGTGGCTGAAGGCGGCTTGCAGACGGCTGCTACCCTCATCGAAGAGCTGGAACTGGCGGGCCGAGAACTCGTCGAACTCATCGCTGTCGCTACCCACGAAATGACTGAACACCGAGCGGGGAATCACTGCCTGTTGATGCTTCAAGCGGTCGATGAGTTCGTCCATGTCGTTCTCGGGGTCGAAGCCTAAGCGGTGCATGCCTGTGTCGAGCTTGATGTGTACAGGCCAGCCGGTAATTCCTTCTTTGCGGGCAGCTTTGACGAGTGCGTCGAGTAGTCGGAAGGAATAGACTTCTGGCTCCAGGTCGTAGTCAAACATTGTCTTGAAGGCCGTCATCTCAGGGTTCATCACCATGATGTTGGCCGTAATACCAGCCTTGCGCAGGGCTGCACCCTCGTCGGCCACGGCCACGGCGAGATAATCTACGCAGTGGTCCTGCAGTGTCTTCGCAACCTCGACGGCTCCGGCACCGTAGGCATCGGCCTTCACCATGCATACCATCTTTGTGTCCGGGCGGAGGAACGAGCGGTAATAGTTCAGGTTCTCGACTACCGCCCCGAGGTTCACCTCAAGGATGGTCTCATGTACTTTCTGCTCTAACAGTTCAGTGATGTGCTCGAACCCGAAACGGCGTGAGCCTTTGAGCAGGATGACCTCGTCGCGCAGCTGACGGAAGGCCGTGCTGCCCAGGAAGTCGCCGGTGGTGTTGAAGAAGAATTTCTCGCCCATGGCAAAGGTTGACGCGTGAGCCGCGATTTCCGGTCCTATGCCGATGAGTTTCTGTATGCCGCGCTTCATGCACAGGTCGTTCACCTGCCTGTAAAGTTCGTCGGGATGTTCACCGCTCTGGTCTATGTCACTCAGTATCAGTGTCGAGGGCAGAGGACTGAGTGCCGCAGGCTGCTGTCGGCGGTTCATGAAGTCGAGGGCTATGTCGAGCGAGTTGATGTCCGAATTGTACGAGTCGTTGATAAGTGTGCAGCCATGCTGGCCCTGTTTCACCTCCAGTCGCATGGCGACAGGCTCCAGCAGGGGCATTCGTTCGGCTATCTGCTCGGGTGTCAGTCCTAAGTGGAGGGCGGTGGTAGCGCAGATGATGCTGTCCTCGATACTGGCTTCGTCTATGAAGGGTATGGTGTAACTGCCCTCCGTACCTTTATATATATAAGTGATATGGGCTGTCTGGGCTGTCTGGGTGATCTCCCTGACGAAGAAAGGGGCCTGGCTGTCGGTCCGCGACCAGCCGATGCGTTCACCCTTGTAATCGAGCCGTCGTATGCAGCGGCTCACGGTGTTGTCGTCCATGGGATAGACCACCGCCTGCGTGTCGTGCATCAGTTCCAGTTTCTCTAAGCATTTCTCCTCCATCGAGCGGAAATTCTCCTGATGGGCGGCAGCCAGACAGGTGAGTACACCGATGGTGGGCTGAATAATGTCGTGCAGCGCCATCATCTCGCCCGGCTGGCTGATGCCGGCCTCGAAGATTCCCACCTCTGTCTGTTCGGTGAGCAGCCACACTGACAGGGGTACGCCTATCTGCGAGTTATAGCTCCTCGGCGAGCGGACGATTTTCTGCGACGGCAGCAGCAGCTGGTACAGCCACTCCTTGACCATCGTCTTGCCGTTGGAGCCGGTGATGCCCACGATGGGTATGTCGAACTCGTCGCGGTGACGTTCGGCCAGCCGCTGTAAGGCGGCCAGCGTTGAGGGTACTTTCAGGTAGTTGGCATCCTGCTGCGGATGCTCAGGCACCTGCTCCACCACAAACGAGCGGACGCCGCGGCGGTAGAGGTCGCCGATATAGCGGTGACCGTCGCCCCGCTTGGTGCGCAGGGCGAAGAACAGGGTTTCCTCTGGGAAGCATAGCGAGCGGCTGTCGGTGAGCAGCCACCTGACGTTAGCGTCATGGCTGCCGTAACGGCGGGCGCCTATGAGTGTGGCTATTTTTTCAATCGTATATGTCATGGCATAGTGGTTTTTTCTGTTTTTTGGCGGCAAAGGTACGAAATATTTGTGAATTGTGAATTGTGAATTGTGAATTATTTCGTACCTTTGCACACAAAATCAATAATACTTGCAAGTTATGAACGTATTGAAGAGATTTCTGCCCGACATCGTGGCAGTCGTTTTGTTTGCCGTGTTGTCCTTCGCCTATTTCTTCCCTGCCGACACGGAGGGACGTATTCTCTACCGCCACGACTCCTCGGCGGGAGTGGGAGCCGGACAGGAGGCGGGTGAGTATTACCAGCGTACCGGTGAGCGTACCCGTTGGACCAACGCCCTGTTCAGTGGCATGCCGACGTACCAGTCAGCTCCTTCGTATAACAGTACCGACCTGCTGTCCAGTGTCATCAACGCCTACCACCTCTGGTTGCCCGAGAACGTCTGGTATGTGTTTGTCTATCTGTTAGGCTTCTACATCCTGCTGCGGGCTTTCGACTTCCGTTGGTATCTGGCTGCCCTCGGCTCGGTCATGTGGGCCTTCTCCACCTATTTTCTTATTATCATCGCTGCAGGACACATCTGGAAGGTGTGGGCGCTGGCCTATCTGCCACCGTTGATAGCGGGTATTGTGCTCGCCTATAGGGGGAAATACCTGTGGGGTCTGATCGTCACGGCCATCTTTACCGCCTTCGAGGTGAACGCCAACCATGTGCAGATGACCTATTACTATCTGTTCATTATCTTCTTCATGATACTAGCCTATCTGGCCGAGGCCATCCGTGAGAAGCGTCTCTCCCATTTTCTGAAGGCTACGGCTGTCTGCTTCGTCGGTGCACTCGTCGGCGTCATGGTCAATATCTCAAACCTCTACCACACATGGGAGTACTCCAAGGAGTCGATGCGCAGCAAGAGCGAACTGGTGAAGGAGAATACCGCCAACCAGACCTCGAGCGGATTGGACCGTGACTATATCACACAGTGGTCCTACGGTATCGGCGAGACGTGGACCCTTCTGGTACCCAATGCCAAGGGCGGTGCCTCGCAGCCGCTGGCTGCCAATAAGACGGCCATGGCCCATGCCGACAATAACTATGTGGGCATTTACCAGCAGATAGGACAGTACTGGGGTGAACAGCCCGGCACGCAGGGTCCTGTCTATGTCGGAGCCTTTGTGCTGTTCCTTTTCGTCCTCGGCCTGTTTATCGTCAAGGGCCCCATGAAGTGGGCACTCTTGGCTGCCACGGTGCTCAGCATCATGTTGTCGTGGGGTAAGAATTTCATGGGGCTGACAGACCTGTTCCTCGACTACGTGCCGATGTACGCCAAGTTCCGCACGGTGGCCTCCATCCTGGTTATCGCCGAGTTTACCATTCCCCTGCTCGCCATGCTGGCGCTGAAGAAGATTGTCGATGAGCCAGAGGTGCTGACCAAGAAGGTGAAATACGTCTATACCGCCTTCTCCCTGACAGGTGGCATCGCCTTGCTTTTCGCCGTGATGCCCGATGCGTTCTTCGGCAACTACGTGTCTTCCGCTGAGATGCAGGCGCTGAGCCAGTTCCCTCCCGAACAGCTGCATCCGCTGCTGGCCAATTTGTCTGAGATGCGCCGTGCCATGTTCACTGCCGATGCCTGGCGCTCGTTCTTCATCATTGCCGTCGGTACGCTCTGCATCCTGCTCTTCAAGGCTAAGAAGCTGCGTACCGGCTATATGGCCGGACTCCTGCTGCTGATTTGTCTCATCGACCTGTGGCAGGTGAATAAGCGCTACCTGAACGATGCCATGTTCGTGCCCAAGTACGAGCGTGAGCAGGCACAGCCGAAGACCGAGACCGACGAGATCATCCTGGCCGACAAGACACTGGACTACCGTGTGCTGAACCTGGCCTCGAACACGTTCAACGAGAACGAGACCTCTTACTACCATAAGTCGATAGGTGGCTACCACGCAGCCAAGCTTCGCCGCTATCAGGAACTGATAGAAGCCTACATCTCGCCCGAGATGCAGGGGGCCTTCAAGGCTGTGGCCGAGGCTGGCGGAAACATGACGCAGGTGGCGGGCGACAGCATCTACCCTGTGCTCAACATGCTCAACACGAAGTATTTCATCCTGCCGCTGCAGTCGGGCAAGACCGTTCCCGTGGAGAATCCCTATACTTATGGCAATGCCTGGTTTGTGAACTCTGTGAAGTTCGTTGACAATGCCAACCAGGAGCTGGATGCCCTCGGGCAACTCGACCTGCGCCACGAGGCCGTAGCCGATGCCAAGTTCCGTGAACTGCTGAAAACTGTTCCCGAAGCCGCCGCCGACTCGGCCAGCCTGGTCACCATCACCGCCTACGAGCCCAACCGTCTGACCTACGATGTCAAGTCAGCACGGGGTGGGGTAGTGGTGTTCTCTGAAATCTACTATCCTGGCTGGACGGCCACCGTTGACGGCACACCCGTCGAACTGGGCCGTGTTGACTATGTGCTGCGGGCACTCACCGTAGGTCCCGGACAGCACAAGGTCGAACTGGCCTTCTTCCCGAAATCCCTTGATACCACCGAGACCATGGCCTACGTGTCGCTGGGACTGTTGCTGATAATGATAGTCATGGCTATATTCATGTCCTATCGCAAGAAATGAAGACACTGCTCTCACTGCCGCCCAACCTGACAGACTGTTTCCACGACATCACCGGCTATGACCGTGAACAGTTCTTCTGCACCTGTGATCCTGTCGGCCATCGCTTAGGCAGTGGCGGCGGCACGGCATGGCTGCTCAGCCAGGCCTGTGGTACGGCCGACTTCGATGCCTGGCTTCCTCAGCAGAAACGCATCCTCATACATGCCGGCGGACAGAGCCGTCGCCTGCCCTCCTATGCCGTCTCAGGCAAGGTCCTCATGCCCGTGCCCGTGTTCCGCTGGGAGCGTGGCCAGCGTCTCTCACAGACGCTCCTCGACTTGCAGCTGCCCCTCTACCGGCGGCTCATGGAGATGGCTCCCGACAACATTCATACGATGGTGGTCAGTGGCGATGTCTATATCCGTGCTACCCAGCCCCTGCAGCCCGTTCCTGATGCCGACGTGGTGTGTTACGGTCTGTGGCTTCCCGCCACCGTAGCCCGCAACCACGGCGTGTTCGTCAGTAGCCGCCGCACGCCGACTGTACTCAAGCAGATGTTGCAGAAACCGTCGGTACAGACGTTGGGCGAATTGCAGAAAGACCATTTCTTCCTGACAGATATCGGCGTGTGGATGCTCTCCGACCGTGCTGTCCGGCTGCTGATGGACAAGTGCGCTGCACGGGTGCCGTCTGCTGACCATCAAGACTACAGGGAGTACGACCTCTACGGCGAGTTCGGCTGTACCCTGGGCACTGATCCCCTTATCGACGACCCTGAGTTGCGCTCCCTGCGGGTGGCCATCCTTCCGCTGCCCGGTGGCGAGTTCTACCATTTCGGCACATCGCGTGAAATGATTTCATCTACGGTCGCCGTCCAGAGCCTTGTCAGCGACCAGCGCGAAATCATGCACCTCGACCGCAAGCCACATCCCAGCATCTTCGTGCAGAACGCTGTCACCGAGGTCGGCTTCACTGAGGAGAATACCAACATCTGGATAGAGAACTCACATATTGGCAAAGGGTGGCATCTCACCCGCGACCATGTCATCACCGGCGTCCCCCGTAATGACTGGGAGATAAGTCTGGAACCGGGTGAGTGCATCGATGTCACACCTGTCGGCGACAGCGACTACGAGGTGCGACGCTATCGCATGGACGACCCCGTAGATAGCAACGACCTGGCCGGACGTGCCAACCTCAGCCGCCTCTTCGCCCAGCGACGGGAGTTCCAGCGGCAGAACTGGTCGGCACTGGCTGCCAACTGGCAGCACTCCGTCTTCTATCAGCTCGACCTGGCCGATGCCGCCCGACAGTTCCGCATTGGCCAGATACCAATGCCCGCCCCGCTGCCCGCTGATGCACCGCTGATGACCCGCATACACGATGCCATGTTCCGCGATGACAGCGAACGGGCTTTTGCCCTGCTGCGTGAGGGACTTATGCAGCAGCAGACCTTCCCCCAGACAAGCCCTGAAGGACGGGGAGAGACTATCCTTTCCGACCAAATCGTCTGGGCACGCTCTCCCGTGCGTATCGACATTGCCGGTGGCTGGACCGACACGCCGCCCTATTGCCTCATGGAGGGTGGCAATGTCCTCAACCTGGCTATCGAACTGAACGGCCAGCCGCCGTTGCAGACCTTTGTCAAACCTTGTCGCGAGCCACACATCATCCTGCGCAGCATCGACCTTGGAGCCTCAGAGGTCATCGAGACCTACGACCAGCTCTCAGACTACAATAAAGTTGGGTCGCCCTTTTCCATCCCCAAGGCAGCACTCACACTGGCTGGCTTCGTAAAGGGAGCCTCTGGTTCGCTGAAAGAGCAGCTCGTGACCTTCGGTTGCGGCATTGAACTGACGCTGCTCTCGGCCATTCCCGCTGGCAGCGGCCTCGGCACCAGCAGCATCCTTGCCGCCACCGTGCTCGGTGCCCTCAACGATTTCTGCGGTCTGGGCTGGGACAAGAGCGAGATAGGCCACCGCACCCTCCTGCTCGAACAACTGCTCACCACCGGTGGTGGCTGGCAGGACCAGTTCGGCGGTGTCCTCGGTGGCATCAAACTGCTGCAGACCCAGCCCGGCTTCTTACAGAACCCCACCATCCGCTGGCTGCCCGATGCCCTCTACACACAGCCCGAGTATGCCCAGTGTCATCTCTTATATTATACGGGCATCACACGTACCGCCAAGAAGATACTCGCCGAAATCGTGCGACGTATGTTCCTCAACCAGCACGAACAGCTCGACCTGTTGCGCCGTATGAAGGAGCACACACTCGAAATGTATGAGTCCATCCAGCGTCAGGACTTCCGTCAGATGGGGCTGTTGATGCGCCGCACATGGCAGCAGAACCAGCTGCTCGATGCTGGCACCAACCCTGCCGAGGTGCAGGCACTGACTGATCTCGTCGATGACCTCTGCCTGGGTTACAAGCTGCCCGGAGCCGGTGGAGGCGGTTATCTGTACATGGTGGCCAAGGACCCCGCCGCCGCTGCCCGCATCAAGCAGCTGCTTGGCGAAAACCGTCGCCATCCCAATGCCCGCTTCGTCGATATGAATCTCTCAAAGAAAGGCTTGCAGGTCTCGCGAAGCTAACAAATAGTAAATAGTAAAACCTTGGAGTTCCGTACCGTTGTCGATATACCGAAGCCCGGCTTCCAGATAGAGCCATGCGAGGAAATGCTCTTCGTTGGCTCCTGCTTTGCCGACAGCATCGGCCAGCGCTTCCGCGAAGAACAGTTCCGTGCCACGGTCAACCCCTACGGTGTGATGTACAACCCCGCCAGTATCCTCCATACCGTGGAGCGCTTCGAGGGCAACCCGCGTGTGGTGTTCCTCACCTTGGGAACCAACCATGTCTATCGTCTCCGCGAGACTGGCGAGATAGTCGATAACTGCCAGAAGCGCCCCGCCGCCCTTTTCCGTGAGGAACAGCTCACGGTTGACGAGTGTGCCGACTACTTGCGTCGCACCGTAGAGGTGCTGCGCAGCCGCCGTCCTGATGTCCAGGTGGTGCTGACCGTCAGCCCCATCCGCTACCGTAAGTACGGCTACCATGAGAGCCAGCTCTCTAAGGCCACCCTGCTCTTGGCAGTGGAGAAGGTTTGCAGTGGACTAAACGGACTAACACGGACTTCCCAACCTCACGAATTCCGTGAAAGTCCGTGCATGTCTGTTGCCTATTTCCCCGCCTACGAAATCGTCCTTGACGAGCTGCGCGACTACCGTTTCTACCGTGATGACATGCTCCACCCATCGTCGCAGGCCGTGGAGTACATCTGGCAGCAGTTGGTTGAGTACTACTTCTCGCCCGTTGCCCGTCAGTTCCTGAGCGAGTGGGCGCCCTTGAAGGCCGCCCTTGCCCATCGTCCCTTCAATCCTGACTCCGAGGACTACCTCACCTTCATCACCGCTACAAAGGCCAAGGCAGAAGCCCTGTTGGAGTATTACGGTTCACGGAGCCATTCTGACTAGGAAGGCTGGCTTTTTAGCATCGGACTACAGGACTTTGTGCTGATGATTTTTAGCATCGGACTACAGGACTTGAGGACTTTTCTTCTTTGGCATCGGACTTAACGGACTTAACGGACTTTTTTCTTTGGCATCGGACTTAACGGACTTAACGGACTTTTTTTCTTTGGCATCCTTATCGTGGAAACACTATCGTAAAGTCCGTGTTAGTCCGTTCCGTCCGATGCCGAAAAAAACACCAGCTTAAAGTCCTTTAGTCCTGTAGTCCGATGCCCAAATAGTCACCCTCTTAAAGTCCGTGTTAGTCCGTTCCGTCCGATGCAAAAAAACACCAGCTTAAAGTCCTTTAGTCCTGTAGTCCGATGCCCAAATAATCACCCTCTTAAAGTCCGTGTTAGTCCGTTCCGTCCGATGCAAAAAAAAACAGCAGCGTAAAGTCCGTGTTAGTCCGTTCCATCCGATGCCAAAAGACATCATCGTATAGTCCTAAAGTCCTGTAGTCCGATGCAGAAATAGGCGCTTTGCAACCGTTTACGTAGGCGCAAACGACCTTTCGCGTTGGCGCAAACGACCGTTTGCGTAGGCGCAAAAGATGTAGCAGCTATTTTTTCAGGGGCACCATAGGGGCACGGTAGGGGCACGGTTTTGACCACATCGTGCCCCTGCTAACAGACATAGAAACAGAATGTTATCTTAAAAAGGGGCACGAGGGGCACAGTTTTTTTTGTTCATGCTGACGATGCTCAAGCAGACTGAAGTGTACTGATTTAGGTTGACAGTTTATACTCTTAATATCAATACAGGTTTA
>CAMHNI010000037.1 GCA_946186505.1 uncultured Prevotellaceae bacterium
GTCGGGAGTTCTTTGACTAACAAAGCGTGCATAGCACGATTACATTGACAAGCAAATCAAAGCAGAATGCGGAATTGAGAACCGTCTCTTATTCGTAACCCGATTTTTCCTCAATCCCTCAAACTGCCTTTATTTACAAAAGGTTTGCGGTTTTATCCAATTTTACAAAATATTCTTTTATCCCGTATCGTTTTTTCCATTAAAAATGCAAAAACAGTGAAGTTCTTGAACGCTGAAGCGTCACTGTGGTCGGACGTGCGGCGGCCGGCAGGGAGGAAGCCGCAGACGGTGCGGGTGATGTGGCGGTGGAGGCTGAACATGTTCTTGATAAGTTGGATATCCACAATCAAATAACTGCGATTATTTATAAAAGTATCACCTTTGTTAGTAATATATTGATATACTTTGACTTATATGGAGTGACACTTATTCTGAAAGTGTCACAAGTGTCACCTGTGTAAAACAACTTGTTTTGGTATGGAAAGTGCCATTCTTTCTGTGGGTTTGTATGTACTTTTCTTATGTAAAACAAGTTGTTTTACTTTCGTATATTCCTTTACTACGGGGCTGATAGGCCGCCCCATTGCGCGCCTTAGGTGGGTGTAACCCGTCTTGTTATTCCTTCCTTAAAAGAGTGACACTTTAGGATATAGTGTCACACGTGTTAAACTGTTTACAATCAGTAGCTTATGCCATAACGTGACACTTTTTGCTATTTTTGCAGCTGAATTGCAAAAACCGCTGCATCTCAGAAAAACTCTAAAAAATTTGGTTTTTCGTTCGGTTCGCACTATCTTTGCCGCAGTTTTCTCACAGTTTCTTCCGCCATGCGGCTTGTTCGATGGCGGAAGCGGACTATCTAAAGTAAACTCAATGAAATAATTGAAAGTTTTTTTTGTAAAACAGGAAAGATTGTTATTTTTTTTGCTATCTTTGCAGCTGAATTGCATAAACCTAACATTATTACAACAAAAAAGAAAGAATTATGGCTTACACAGAGACAACAACAACAGGTTATGGAACACGTGTGGGACGCTCGTTCAAGAGCATCGGCTCGGGGTTCGTGATGTTCTGTCTGGCAACGGCGCTGCTGTGGTGGAATGAAGGACGTGCGGTGAAGACCGACAAGATGTTGAATGACGCAGAGGCGGCGTGCGTTGACATGGAGAACCCTAACAAGCTTGATCCTGCCATGGACGGCGAGCTGGTGTGCGCCTCGGCACTGGCCACTACTGAGGATGTGCTGACTGACGACAAGTTCGGCTTCAGCGAGACGGCCATCAGTATCAGCCGCCGTGTGGAGTATTTCCAGTGGGTGGAGCATGCACAGAGCGAGAGCGAGGACAAACTTGGCGGCAAGGAGGTGACCACCACGACCTATACCTACAGCATGGAGTGGACTTATGCACCCGTGGCCAGCAGCCAGTTCAAGGACCCTGCCTACCAGAGCCGCAACTTCGTGTTGGCACAGGTCGATGAGGGCGAACAGTGGGCAGAGAATGTGAAGTTCGGTGCCTACAAACTGCCGGAATCTCTCTACCACTCGATGTCGAGCACCGAACCCGTGGTGCTGAACCTGAATGAGCAGATGTTGGCACAGCTGGACAAGTCGTGCCGTGACGTGGACCTGAGGGTCAACGGGAAGGCGGTGACCACGAATAACGCTAACCCTAACGATAACGCTAACACCGTGCCCGACTCGTTGAAGACGGTGGTTGCCGACAGCATACCTCAGGACAACAAGGTCGATCTGGACTATGTCCACCAGCAGGGTAATGTGCTCTATATCGGTCGTACACCGGCTGCTCCGCAGGTAGGTGATGTCCGTGTAACGTTTGAGAAGGTTGTGCCGGCCAAGGTGACCATCATTGCCAAGGTGAAGGGTGACACCTTCACGAAGTTCAAGGCCAAGAACGGCAAGTCGTTCCAGACGCTCGTCATGGGTGTGAAGGACTCTTCCGAGATTTTCGAGTCGGAGCATGCGGCCAACAGCATGTGGCTGTGGCTGCTGCGTATTGTCGGCATCATGCTGGTCATCAGTGGTCTGAAGGGTATCTTCGGATTCTTAGAGACCATTCTCAAGGTTGTGCCGTTTATTGCCAACATCTTCGGCTGGGGCGTCGGCGTGGTCTGCACGGTGGTGGGCATCGTATGGTCGCTCATCGTCATCGCACTGGCCTGGCTCTTCTACCGTCCGCTGCTCGGTATCGGCCTGCTGGCCCTGGCTGGATTCCTCATCTGGGTGTTTGCCTTCAAGGGCAAGGACAAGCTGAAGGAACTGGCCGCCAAGGGGCGCCAGAAGCCGCAAGTGGAACCCGCACAATAAGCTGATCTATGATAAAGCAACTGATAGTAGTCCTGCTGGCGGCCTTTGGCTGTCAGCAGGCTTTTGCCCAAGAGAGCACGTGGAAATACGGTGAACACACCTACAAGCAGAAGGGTACGCTGACCACGGCGAAGTACAACCGGCAGGCAACGGGAACGGTGACGTTCACGAACGTCCCCAAAGACTACAAGGAGTTTGAGGCGCTCTATACCCAGTTTCTGGGCAAGACGCCCCACGGCACCGCCGCCATGATGGTGATGGCCATGGAGATTTACGGCCGCAATCAGCAGGAGGGTGAACGCTGTATCAGGCTTATCAACTATCCGTCGAACGTCAGTTCGGTGCTGCCGCGCCTGAAGGACAAGCTCTGTGCCAAGCCTGGCGACAGCTACGGTCAGCGCTATCTGCCCGCCGCCGTGCTGAAGGGTGCCACGCCCGCCAATGCCTATCAGCCGACGAGTCCCTACACCGTCGAGATGAAAGCCAGCGTGAACAAGCACCAGGAGCTGCAGTTCGCCGGCCAGGGCACTGTGATGTACCTCTACGTCATGGGCAAGGGATGGGACACGGAACAGCGCTCGGTGGAGATTATCCGTCAGCCCGACAGCCAGCTGCACCAGGTGTTCAACTGCCCGGCGCTCTACACGGGCTGCAAGCAGATACGCGGTACATGGAAGGGACTAAAATAAACTAATAATATGGATATTGGAGAGACAATTGTTAAGGTGGTGAAATGGGGCTGTGCAGTCCCGTTTGCGGCCATGATGCTTTTGGCAGTTATCGTGGCCATCTTTGACGATGACGACGAGAAGGAAGAAGGCGCCGACAACAAGACGGCTGTCGTAGATAGTGTGAAGTCGGAGGCCAAGGAGCCTGTTGTTAACGAACCGTTAGAAGGTGACCCCTATGCGGAACTCGATGAACTGATAGGTCTTGACGCCGTGAAAAAGGAGGTGCGCTCGCTGGCCAATTTCGTAAAGGTGCAGAAGCAGCGCGAGGCTCAGGGGCTGAAGATTCCCAAGATGTCGTATCACCTGGTGTTCACAGGCAGCCCCGGTACGGGTAAGACCACCGTGGCCCGCATCGTAGCCCGCATCTACAAGGACTTGGGCATTCTTAAGAAAGGCCATACCGTAGAGACCGACCGTGCGGGGCTGGTGGCGAAGTACATGGGACAGACCGCCCTGAAGACCGACACGATGATACAAAGGGCCTTGGGTGGCGTGCTCTTCATCGACGAGGCTTACGCCCTGGTTCCAGAGGACGGTCATGGCTCGGACTACGGTCAGGAGGCCATCTCGACCCTGCTGAAGCGCATGGAGGACTACCGTGACAGCCTGGTGGTCATCATTGCCGGCTACCCGAAGGAGATGAAGCGTTTCATCGACTCTAACCCCGGTCTGCAGTCGCGTTTCAACCGTTATATCGACTTCCCCGACTATTCGGCCGGAGAACTGACGGAAATCTTCAAGATGTACATGCGTAAGAACCAATATACCATGTCGGACGAGGCATTGGACTACTTGGAGAAGCAGTTGGAGTATGTCGTGGCCCACAAGGATCGTAACTTTGGCAACGCCCGCTACTGCCGCAACCTCTTTGAGAAGTCCGTCCAGCAACAGGCCAACCGCCTGAACGGTGTCAGCAATGCCACCAAGCAGCAGCTGATGGAGTTGACGACTGACGACATAAAGAATGCACTGAGATAAGCGGATCATGTCTATAAGGAAATCCTTGCTTTGCTTGACCTGCCTGCTCGTCGGCCTGACTGCAGGTGCAACGGAACTGCTGTCGAACTCCGAGGTTGATGCCCGCTGGCGCAAGACGCCCGTCAGGGTGAAGAACGGCGGTCAGGCGCCCAACGTGGTGACGCTGCTCCGGGCGTTCCACGAGGCACTGCCCACGTGGGTGGTGGGCGAGGTGCTTAAGCAGAACGACCACCCCGCCAAGGGCACGCGCCGCGATGGCTCGGCCGTCATCTTGGATGACCACGACGATGACGACTTCCGCATACTCATCGACACCCGCAACGGCTATGCCGACCTCGCGTCGATGACGGACATCGACCAGATGTCGTGCTGCGTGTGGCGGCGCTCGAACGGTCACCGCCTCTTCGCCGTCAGCCTCTATGAGCAGCACGACCCCGTGCAGAATCTGCTCTGCTGGTACGACTACGACCCGGCGACGCAGACGATGAAGGCGGAGAAGAGTCCCATCGACAACTACAAGAAGCCCTTCGAGCGGATGGACTTCGGCTGGAGCCTGCCCATGCAGGGCACCGACTTCATCATCCGTGAATACCACCACTTCCCGTCGATGACGGTGATGCAGGTTTATGGCTGGGACGGTATGGAGCACCGTTACACGAAGACGCAGATTAGCGACTTCCGCTACCAGTGTTTCGGCGAGGACGACTGGCTGCAGGCCAGCGAGCAGGGCTTTACGGAGTATGCCCTCGTTGACCTCGATGGCAGCGGCAGTCCCTCACTCTGTCTGAGAAAGCCCAAGGATGACCCTGAGCACAGCGACAACTACGTCGTGCTGAACGAGTTCCGTGGCGAGATGCAGACGGTGACCGTCAACGACGAGATGCACCAGACGGAAGGATTCTTCCACGTGAAGCCAGAGGAGGACGCACCCTGGACGGAGAAAGACCTGGTGGCCTTCACCAGCGACTTCATGCACACCCACTACTACGCCATACTTCAAAAAGGCAGCATCGGCTATTTTGTCACCGATGAACCCGAGACCGACGACGATGGCAACGACATAGGCTATACGCCTAAGATAAACGGCTACGGCGCGAAGGACGAGAGCATACACATCATTCACGCCAGCGTGGCCGACAAAGTGTCGCTGAACCCCGACTGGAAACCGTTTGAATTTGTTGAAGAAGAACCATAGACGTTAACGATAACGATAACGTTAACGAGAACGAAAACGTTAACGAGAACGAAAACGTAAACGTAAACGTAAACGTAAACGAAAACGAAAACGAAAACATAAAAATGCTGAAACTACTGTTACGACTCTGGGCCGACCAGAAACGGCGCGACTTCAAGTGGGGCCGCTTCCTCGGCGAGGCCTATTTCTTTGTGCTGTTCATGATAGTCAGCTGCACCGTCACCTTCGTCATCTATGAGGAAACGGGGGCGGCGGAGGGTATGGAGATGGTCATCCCCTTCATCGCAGCGGGAATCATCATCCCCGACTTCATCAACAAACTGCTGATGAAACACGACGAGACGGTGATGGACCACTACCTGAAGAGCAAACCCATTCCCGAGCGGTCGTGGAACCGATTCCTGCTCGTGACCAACCTCTTCTCGTTCTGGAACTGGGCTATCCCCGTCCTGCTGCTGCCGTTCTGCGTGCTGTTCCTGAAGTGGCAGCTGGTGCTGCCGTCGTTCCTTCTGCTGATGGGGGTGTCGCTGGCGGGCGGCGTGGCCATCACGGCCTTCTGCAGGGCCAGGGGCTGGACCAACAAGTGGCCCGTGCTGGTGGCGATGGTCATCTGGCAGATTATTGCCCTTGCGTACGCGATGACCGTCATCGTCCTGCCCTGGTGGATTCACGTCGCCGTGTTCCTGCTGCTCTGCGTGGGTGCCGTCGCCGTATTCTACAACTACCTGTGCGACCTGCGCCGCTACGACGAGTCGAAGGCCCGTGCCGACAGGCTGTTCCTTGGCGCCTCGTCGCTGTTCTCGATGGAGTATATCAGCGTGCTGCGCTCCAAGCGGCTGCGCGTGGCTACGTTCATCCTGCCGCTGGTATTCATCTTCAACTGCTACACCCAGCATATCAACGGACTGAACGTCATGTTCTACCTGATGCTGATGTTCGCCGTCTTCGCGCCCTCGATGATGCTGGGACAGTGGGTCTTCGGCATTGAGGGCAACTACTTCGACGGTCTGTGGACGAAGCCCGTCAGCATCCGCGAAATCTTGGGCAACAAGTTCCGCTTCTATGCCCTGCTGAACATTGCGCCCACGCTGTTAGTGATGCCGCTGATATGGATTGCAGGCCTGTCGCCCTGGCTGCTGGCAGCCACGTGGCTGTTCACAGCCGGCTTCGCCAACCTGACGCTGATGCCGACGGCGCTCATCTCGTCGCGTATCGAACTGTTCCAGTCGGCCTTCTTCAACTATCAGGGCGCTTCGATGGCCGTCAACGTCTATGGCCTGGTGGTCATCGTGCCCCTCGCCATCTACTGCCTCTGCACGTGGCTGCTCTCACCTGTGGTTTGCGCCATCGTGCTCGCTGCCATCGGCATCGCAGGCTTCGCCCTCTACCAGGTGGTCATCGGCTGGCTTTCACGTGCCTACGAACGCCGCCGCTACACTTGTTTCGAACGTTACAGACAATGAAAAGGTAAAAAGGTTAAAAAGTAAAAAGATAAAAGAGTAAAAATGGAAATTAAGATAAAAGGCCTCGTCAAACAGTACGGCAAGAACACCGTGCTTGACATTCCCGAACTGACCATCAACTCTGGAGAGTTGGTAGGACTCGTCGGCAACAACGGAGCCGGCAAAACCACGCTGATGCGCCTCATGCTGGACCTCATCGAGGCCACGGAGGGCTATATAGAGACCGACGGACACCGTGTCAACGAAGACGTGGCGTGGAAGGCGTTCACCGGCTCGTTCATCGACGGGCGCTTCCTTATCGACTTCTATACCCCCGAGGAGTATTTCGCCTTCATCGCCCGTGCCTACGGCATTGACAAGGACTCGCTTGATAGACGTCTGGAGCAGTACCGCCCGCTGATGCATGATGAGATTCTCGGCACGCGGAAATACCTGCGCCAGTTCTCGGAGGGTAACCGTCAGAAGACGGGCATTATCGGGGCCATGCTCGTCCACCCCAAGGTGCTCATCCTTGATGAGCCATTCAACTACCTTGACCCCACGTCACAGATTACTGTGGCACGTCTCATCCGTGAGATGAACCTGCAGTTTGGCACCACCGTCATTATCTCCAGCCATAACCTCAGCTTCGTCTCGGAAATATCCACCCGCATCCTGCTGCTGGAAAAAGGCCGCATCATCAAGGATCTTGACAACCTGGACAGTAATGCTACGCAGGAACTGGAAGAGTACTTCAATACAGCAGAATAAAACATCAGGATGATAAAACGACTGACACTCATTATCGCCGTGTGCCTGACAACTGTCTTAGGCATACAGGCACAGGCTACGCAGAAAAAGCCGTCGCCCAATGATGTGCTGGCAGACATCCGCAAGAAATACGCCTCGGTGAAGGAGCGCCTGGAGTATAGGAAGAAGGCGGAGCTGCCGCCCGACGAGACGGTGGTGACCAGCAACTACATGGCTGCTGGTGCAGGTCCTGTCAAGGATGTCACCCGCTATTACTACAGTGGCGACTACGAC
Organism: uncultured Prevotellaceae bacterium; assembly: GCA_946186505.1. Taxonomy (GTDB): domain Bacteria; phylum Bacteroidota; class Bacteroidia; order Bacteroidales; family Bacteroidaceae; genus Prevotella. The sequence continues at coordinate 7,717 of CAMHNI010000037.1, forward strand.
GAGGACTTGGGCCGCGAAGCCTACGAGGTCTATTTCATGGTGCGTAAGTATAACGTCGGTGCCAGGGACTACTACCAGGAGTTCCTCTTCGATGAAGGCAAGCTCATCTTCTACTTCGAGAAGTCGGGTATCAGCGAGACCCGCTACTACTGGGGCCCGGACGGACTGGCCAAGGAGGACATCAAGGGCGAGCGCCTCTCGGACGAGGTGATGGCATCGCGACTATCCAACGAACTACTCATTGCCTTCAACCTGTTGATGAACCGGGAGTTCTGAATTTAGGAAGACAATATAGACAACTGTAAGAATAAAGAGCGACATAAGACATTTATTATCAGAACTCCATGCTTTGCAGGGTGTTGACTTTGTGCGCCAGCTTAAAATGATTACCGCCCGCAGAGAGTTCCATCCTTATGAAACAGACTCTGAAATTTTTTATGTCGGAGGTGATGACGATGCAGACTTTCCGAGACTTCTTGATGCCGCCCGTAAGGCAGTTGCCCTTGGCTATCGTGTCTATATCCTGCCAAACCCACATGGAATAAGAACTGCTGATTTCATTTTTGAGCGTAAAGGTGTTTACAGGATGTATGACCTGAAAACCGTCTATGGCAAGAACTCCGTTGACTCCCAGTTGCTGGATTCCATTGACCAAGCAAACCGTATCCTACTCAACATGACTTCGGAATACAATCCGCGCTCATTCTCGTAACCTTCCCGCTCTATTTGCTCTATGAAATAAGCATTAGGGTAGTTGGATGGGTAGAAAAGACCTGACGGGAAAAGCGGCATTCCAAGATGGTGCACATTGCACAAAACGACCGAAATGTGCACGTTTTGGTCGTTTTTGTGCATTTTATTTGGCTGTGTGCGCAAAAAGTAGTACCTTTGCGGCCGATTTCAGGAAATCATTATAACACATTATATTATTTATGGCATTAAAAATTGTAGTGCTGGCCAAGCAAGTGCCAGACACCCGTAATGTGGGTAAGGACGCCATGACCGCCGAAGGAACGGTGAATCGCGCTGCCCTACCCGCTATCTTCAATCCAGAAGACTTGAATGCCCTGGAGCAGGCCCTTCGTTTGAAGGAGCAGAATCCAGGCTCAACAGTAGGAATCCTCACGATGGGTCCTCCACGTGCAGGTGAGATTATCCGTCAGGGACTTTATCGTGGTGCTGATACCGGTTGGCTGCTCACCGACCGTCTGTTTGCCGGTGCCGATACCCTCGCTACCTCTTACGCTCTGGCTACTGCCATCAAGAAGATTGGCGACGTGGATATCGTAATTGGTGGTCGTCAGGCCATCGACGGTGACACCGCCCAGGTAGGTCCTCAGGTGGCCCAGAAGTTAGGTCTCAACCAGGTGACTTACGCCGAGGAAGTGCTCAGCGTGAAGGATGGCAAGGCAACCATCAAGCGCGTCATCGACGGAGGCGTAGAGACCGTAGAGGCTCCCCTGCCCGTAGTAATCACCGTCAACGGAAGTGCTGCCCCCTGTCGTCCCCAGAACGCCAAGCTGGTGATGAAGTACAAGCGTGCTACTTGCCCCATGGAACGTCCTGCTGAGGGAACCGCTTACGACAACCTCTACGAGGAGCGTCCCTACCTGACGCTGAACCAGTGGTCGGTAGCCGATGTCGATGGCGACGTGAACCAGTGCGGTCTGGCCGGCTCACCCACGAAGGTGAAGGCCATCAAGAACATCGTGTTCCAGGCTAAGGAGTCGAAGACTTTGACGGCTTCTGACGCTGATATCGAGGGAATGATCAAAGAATTGTTGGACGAGAAAATCATTGGCTAATGAGAGAAGATAAAAGAAGATAAAGGAAGATAGAAGAAGATAGAGGACAATAGTTCTGCTCATCTCAATTGCAAAAGTAACGTCTTCTATCTTCGCGGTGACAGCTGCATATCTCCTTCTAACTTCTTCTATCTACATTAAAATAAGAACAATATGAACAACGTATTTGTATATTGCGAAATAGAAGGTATTCAGGTACAGGAAGTATCTCAGGAGCTGCTGACCAAGGGTCGCAAGCTCGCCAATGAACTGAAGGTCGAGCTCCACGCCGTCGTTGCCGGCACCGGCATCAAGGGCCAGGTGGAGGACCAGATTCTGCCTTATGGTGTCGATAAACTGTTTGTCTTCGACGCCCCCGAACTGTTCCCCTACACCTCAGCTCCTCACACTGACATTCTGGTTAACCTCTTCAAGGAGGAGCAGCCTCAGATTTGTCTGATGGGCGCTACCGTCATCGGTCGTGACCTCGGTCCACGTGTGTCGTCATCGCTGACCAGCGGTCTGACTGCCGACTGCACCGAGCTGGAGATTGGTCCGTATGAGGATAAGAAGGAGGGTAAGGTATATGAGAACCTACTCTATCAGATTCGTCCTGCTTTCGGTGGTAACATCGTTGCAACCATCGTGAACCCCGACCATCGTCCCCAGATGGCTACCGTCCGTAGCGGTGTCATGCAGAAGGCACTCTACGAGGGCAAGGCCAAGGGGGAGGTTGTATATCCCGAGGTGTCAAAGTACGTCTCTCCAGAGGCATTTGTCGTGAAGGTGCTCGACCACCACGTAGAGGCCGCGAAGCACAACCTGAAGGGTGCGCCCATCGTGGTGGCTGGTGGTTACGGCATGGGTTCGAAGGAGAACTTCGACATGCTGTTCCAGTTGGCCAAGGTGCTACATGGTGAGGTTGGCGGAAGCCGTGCTGCTGTTGATGCTGGCTGGCTCGACCACGACCGTCAGATTGGTCAGACGGGTGTCACCGTTCATCCGAAGGTGTACATAGCCTGCGGTATCTCTGGACAGATTCAGCACATCGCCGGTATGCAGGACTCTGGTATCATCATCTCTGTGAACAGCGACCCCGATGCTCCTATCAACCGCATCGCTGACTATGTGATTGTTGGTACCGTGGAAGAGGTAGTTCCCAAGCTGATTAAATATTATAAGCAGAATAGTAAATAAAATTTGGAGATAGAAGAAGATAAAGGAAGATAGAAGAAGATAAAGGACGATAGTTATGACGCGGAGATTTGAGGATATAGTTGCATGGCAGAAGGCTCATCAGTTTGTGGTGATGACATATCGCACGACAAGGGCTTTTCCAGACTTCGAGAAGTTTGGGCTGTGTTCTCAGTTCCAGCGTGCCGCTGTGTCCATTGCAGCCAATATTGCTGAGGGATACAAGAAATTGAGTAAGGCTGATAAACTTCGTTTTTTCAATATTTCTCAGGGTAGTCTCGAAGAATGCAGATATTATTGTATCCTATCAAGAGACCTTGGGTATATTGATGAAGCTACTTATCAGCAACTTGTCCAAACAATACTTGACACCAGCTACATGCTGAATGCCTATATCAAAGGTATAGTTGAGAATAATGCAATAACAGACTAATGTCCTCTATCTCCATCTATCTCCATCTGTCTCCTTCTATCTCCTTCAAAACAAAAGAATATGGCAAACTATTATAGCGATCATCCTGAGATCGGGTTCTACTTGAACCACCCCCTGATGGCTCGTATCGTTGAGCTGAAGGAAAAAGGCTTTGCTGATGCAAAGGAATATGACTACGCCCCTGTTGACCTGGGCGATGCCATCGAGAACTACAAGCAGATTCTCGACATCACTGGCGACGTGGCTGCCAACATCATCGAGCCCAACTCTGAGAGTGTTGACCTCGAAGGTCCACACCTCGAGAATGGCCGTATGATCTATGCCTCTAAGACCTACGAGAACCTTGACGCCACCCGTAAGGCTGGTCTGTGGGGTGTTTCAATGCCTCGTCGTTATGGCGGTCTGAACCTGCCTAACGCTGTGTTCTCTATGCTGTCTGAGATGATTTCTGCTGCTGATGCCGGTTTCCAGAACATCTGGAGCCTGCAGTCGTGTATCGACACCCTCTATGAGTTCGGCAGCGAGGAGCAGCGCCAGAAGTACATCCCCCGCGTTTGCGCTGGTGAGGGCATGTCAATGGACCTCACGGAGCCTGATGCTGGTTCTGACCTGCAGCGCGTGATGCTGAAGGCCACCTTCGATGAGAAGGAGAACTGCTGGCGCCTGAACGGTGTGAAGCGCTTCATCACCAACGGCGACTCCGACATCCACCTCGTCCTTGCCCGCTCTGAAGAAGGCACGAAGGACGGCCGTGGTCTGTCGATGTTCATCTACGACAAGCGCCAGGGCGGTGTCAATGTCCGTCATATCGAGCACAAGCTTGGTATCCACGGCTCACCCACCTGTGAGCTCACCTATAAGAACGCCAAGGCCGAGCTCTGCGGAAGCACACGTCTGGGTCTGATCAAGTATGTGATGGCCCTGATGAACGGTGCCCGTCTGGGTATCGCCGCACAGTCGGTAGGTGTGGAGCAGGAGGCTTACAACGAGGGTCTCGCTTACGCTAAGGAGCGTCAGCAGTTTGGTGACAAGATCATCAACTTCCCCGCTGTTTACGATATGCTTTCTCGCATGAAGGCCAAGCTGGATGCCGGTCGTTCACTGCTCTATGAGACAGCTGCTTACGTTGACATCTACAAGTGTCTCGAGGACATCGAGCGCGACCGTAAACTGACTCCCGAGGAGAAACAGGAGCTGAAGAAGTATCAGCGCCTGGCTGATGCCTTCACCCCACTTGCCAAGGGTATGAACTCTGAGTATGCTAACCAGAACGCCTACGATGCTATCAGCATCCACGGTGGTTCAGGTTTCATCATGGAGTACAAGAGCCAGCGTCTGTTCCGCGATGCACGTATCTTCTCCATCTACGAGGGTACCACGCAGCTGCAGGTTGTTGCTGCTATCCGCTACATCACCAACGGCACCATGCTGAACAACATCAAGGATATGTTCGCAGCACTTCCAGAGAATGCTGATGCAGCTCTGAAGGCCCGTGTCGAGAAGCTCATCCCCGTTTACGAGGAGGCCCTCGCTGCCGTCAAAGCCCTCGAGAATCAGGATGCACAGGACTTCCTGGCACGCCGTCTCTATGACATGACCGCCGAGATTGTGATGTCGCTGCTCATTATCCGCGACGCCGCCAAGGCTCCCGAGCTGTTCGAGAAGTCTGCCAACGTGTATGTCCGCATGGCCGAGGAGGATGTTCTTGGTAAGTCTGCTTACATCAAGGCCTTCCAGATAGAGGATCTCGCCAGCTTCCGTGCTGTGGAGTCTGCTGGCGGAGAAGCTTAACAGCAGTCTTGACATAAACAACGGAACCCGAAGAGTTGCATACCGACTCTTCGGGTTCTTTTCACAGGGTAAGATAGTCATTTGTGTACCAATATCAATTTGAATAAAGAGATGACGCGCGAAAGAGAAATTAGTAAGGTGACATTGGTGGGCAGTGTCGGAAATGCGGTACTGCTGGTCTTCAAGTTTGTTGCCGGACTGCTGGGACACAGCTCGGCCATGATAGCCGATGCCGTACATTCGCTGTCGGACTTCGCGACTGACCTGGTGGTTCTGGTTTTCGTGAGCATTAGTGCCAAGCCTCAAGACGAGTCGCATGACTATGGGCATGGGAAGTTCGAGACCATTGCCTCGTTCTTGATAGGACTGGCATTGGTGGCGGCTGCCGTAGGCATCATCGTGTCGGGTAGTATGAAACTTGCTGCCTGGTGGGGAGGTGAGGCGCTGGAGACTCCAGGATGGATTGCCCTTTGGGCAGCCTTGCTGTCGATATTGGTGAAGGAACTGCTCTATCAGTACACGGCGCGACGTGGAAAGGCACTGGACTCGCCTGTGATGATTGCCAACGCCTGGCACCATCGTAGCGATGCGCTCTCATCCATCGGTGCGGCTATCGGCATCGGCGGTGCTATCTGGTTAGGTCATCGGTGGGTGGTGCTCGACCCTATTGCTTCGATTGTCGTTGGTCTGATGCTGATGCGAGTGGCATGGGAACTGCTCAAGACCAGCATTGGCGAACTGACAGAGTGCTCACTGCCCGCTGAGACGGAGCAGGAGATAGAGGCGCTGATTCGCTCGTTCCCAGATGTGCAGGAGCCGCATAACCTTCATACCCGTCGCATCGGCAGCCGTATTGCCATTGAGGCTCATGCGCGTATGGACGGACGTATGCCGCTTTGCGAAGTCCATGAGCGGGCAACAGCCATCGAGCGGAAACTGAAGGAGCACTTCGGCCCGAAGACACACGTCACCATCCACATGGAACCTGTCAAAGACTCTTCTGTGACGATGTCATCCCACAGGCAATAATACCACACCGAGCTGTTTCTTGCCGTCCATCATGATTTTCATTGGACGGTCGAAGCGGACATGGCGCACGTACTCGGTCTCACTGACGGCGGGCATTTGGTCGAGCAGTCCCTGCTGGAAGATTCCATTGCCAGTGTAGGTGTCAATGGTGAAGTAGCCCACGCCGAACGATGTGAGGTTCTGGAAGAAGTGGGTACCCTGTGACGGGTCAACGTGGTAGTTCTTTAACGCTGTCTCCACGATGACGCGGGCAGCCGAGATATGTGGCCATTTCACGGGGATGCCTAACCAGTAGTCGCTGCTGCCCCAGCGGCCGGGGCCAATGAGCACGTAATTTTTCCCCTCGTCAAGGAACCTCTGGTTGATGGTCTCTATATCCCTGGCGATGGTGGGGTTGTTGGCGGCAGTGAAGTTCTCGTCGGTCTTGACATAGACCACATCGTACACATCTTCGGAAATGCCATGTCCCAGCGAGTTGCTGGAGCGCAGCAAGCAGTCTTCGTCGGCAATCTGCTGCAGGTCTTCGTCAAGCACCTGCTTGGAATCGACGATAGGACGTATCTGTAACAGGTAGAGTTCACCGGTCTTGTCGTCCGACAGGTTACAGGCGAACTCAATCTCAATAGGCCGCCGCATCTCCTCGGAGCCATATTTCTGAACCATCTGCAACAGTTCGGGCAGCGGGAAAATACCCTGTTGCAGAACGCCGCAGAAGGAGATAATCTTTCGTCCGCCTTCGTAGATGCCGTCGCGGATAACCTGATCTATGGGGTCGAAGGTCGAGGCGATGTAGGTGAGCGATCCGTCCTGATCAGCCTGCTTCACGCGCAGTTTCTTGATGTTGAATCCGTCGTCAACCTTGAAGTCGGCACCCACATGACTCATATCCAAGGCGTAGAAGCGTGTCTGCGTATCGCGCAGTGCCGTCTCCATCTCGCTGGTCTGCAGAACCTGTGTCGGGTGATAGGGCGACACGCGCAGTGTCTGTCCGCCGTCAACGATATACTTGCCAAGTCCGAGTGCAAGCGAGGCGATGCCCTCCTCGGCAGTCTCGTCGCCGATGGGGTAGTAGTTCAGTGAGCGCAGCACGCCGCTGAACGTCGGGTAGAAATGGTCGCCATACTGTTTGCCCACGACCTCCTGCAGGATGACGGCCATCTTCTCCTGGTCGATGACGTTCTGTGTGGCCAGCATATAGGCTTTTGAGTCCTTGTAATAGACGGAGGCATAGACGCCCTTGATGGCACAGGCCAGCATGCGCAGCATCTCATACTTGTCTTCCAGATAGGGTATCATGTATGTGCTGTAGATGCCGGCGAATGGCTGGTAGTGGGAGTCTTCCAGCAGTGAACTGGAGCGTATGGCGATGGGCGACTTGACAGCATCGAAGAACGTGAAGAAGTCGGCTATCAGCGAGTCGGGCAGCTGGGCGCGGAGGAAATGTTGCAGTATCTCCTCGTCAGGAGCATCGCTGAGGGCGATGGGGTAGAGGTTGTTCTTCTCCATGAACTCATCGAAGAAGTCGGTGCAGAGCACGACCGTCTTAGGTATCATAATCTGGGCACCTTCATACTGGTTGAGTTCAGGATGCCGCTTGATGATACGGTCGAGGAACGCCAGACCGCGTCCTTTGCCGCCCAAGGAGCCCTCACCGATGCGGGCGAAGTGGGCGTAGCGGTCGAACTTCAGACGGTCGAACACCGCCACGATACCGATGTTCTTCATGCGGCGGTACTGTACGATGGCGTCGAAGATAATCTGGCGGTGGGCATCGATGTCCTGCAGCTTGTGCCATGTGACGTGCTTGAGGAAGGCCGACACGGGGAAGATGGCGCGTGCCGTGAGCCATCGGCTCATGTTGTTGCGCGAGACGTGGTATGACAGTGAGTCGGCAGGAATCTTGAAGATATTGTCCTGTAAGTCCTTGAGCGAGGTGATACGGGCTATCTCCTGTTTTGTCTTCGGATCGCGGAAGATGAAGTCGCCGAAGCCCATGTGCTCCTCCATCAGGCGGTGCAGATCGACATTCACCTTCGTCGAGTTCTTGTCGATGAAGTGGAAGCCCTCTTCCTTTGCCCTTGAGGCGTTCTCTGTCTCCGAAGAGTCGAGTATCAACGGCACGTATTCGTCACGACGCCTGATTTCGCGCAGCAGTTTCAGACCGGCTTCAGGGTCGCCTTCTTCAACGTGGCTCAACCGTCCAGGTACCGATTTCATGGGGAACCGGGTGTCGGAGATGACGCCGAGCGTGTTCTCGGCGTACTTCTCGTAAATCTCCATCGCCTCCTCGTAGTTTGTGGCCAGCACCACCTTCGGGCGGCCGCGCTTGCGTTGGGCGGCGGCATGCGGGTTCAGGGCCTCCGTGGAGAAGCGCTTCGACTGTGCCAAGATATAATTGTAGAGGTTGGGTAATACCGAGGAATAGAAGCGGATATTGTCCTCCACCAGCAGAATCATCTGTACGCCGGCCTCACGGATGTCGTGCTCGATGTTCATCTTGTCCTCGAGCAGCTTGATGATGGACATGATAAGGTTTGTGTTGCCAAGCCAGCAGAATACATAGTCAAACACTGACATGTCCTCGTCCTGTATGCGCTTCGTGATGCCGTGTGAGAACGGCGTCAGCACCACGCAGGGAATGGCCGGGTGAGCAGCCTTTATCTCACGAGCCACCGTAAATGCATCATTGTCGGCATTACCCGGCATACAGATGACGAGGTCGATGTCTGTCGTTGCCAGCACCTCACCAGCCTCCTCGGTAGTCGATACTTGCGTGAATGTCGGCGGGTAGCGCATACCCAGCTCCATATACTCGTCGAAGATTTTCTCGTCGATGCGGCCGTCGTCTTCTAACATGAAGGCGTCGTAGGGGTTGGCCACGATGAGCACGTTGAAGATGCGCCGCGTCATGAGGTTGACGAACGACACATCCTTCAGATAGAACTGATTCCACTCCTGTGGTATATTACTTGCTTCTTCCATACATTAACTAATACTCTGTCTTATCGTCCTTCTCACTCCAGAGACGGAAGCTGTGCAGAGCTTCATCGCGCAGCATCGGGACAATGGGCACGGTGCGCTCGCTGAGCGGACGATCCAGCTCTTCGTAGATGAAGTCGTCAGCAAAGCCGATTTCGCGGGCATCCTTACGGTCGTTGCCGTAGTAGATGCGGTCAATATGGGCCCAGTAGATGGCACCCAAGCACATCGGGCAGGGCTCGCACGACGTGTAGATAACGGTTCCGGACAGGTCGAACGTACCAAGTTTCTTGCAGGCTCTGCGGATGGTGTTCACCTCGGCGTGGGCCGTAGGGTCGTTATCGACAGTGACGCTATTTGAACTGCCGGCGATGATTTCGCCGTCCTTCACGATGACAGCTCCGAAGGGGCCGCCACCGCTCTTCACACTCTCGTCAGCCAGACGAATGGCCTCGCGCATAAACGCTTTGTCTTGTTCCGTGATAATCATTGGCTGCAATGTTTTTTGAATATAACGCCACAAAGTTACAAAAAAAAAGGTCTTCCGCTGCAATTTTCCCCGCTTTTTTGTTTTTTTGCATAAAAATCATGCTTATCTGCCAAAGATTGCTTACTTTTGCACTAAAATCGCAGAAAACGGATGAGAAGATTATGCACTTTTATTCTGGTTGCATTGTTTGCGCAACAATCACTGCTGGCTAAGGGACTCGATGTCAGGGAACTGAAACTGAGCAACGGACTGACGGTGTGGCTGAACGAGGACCACTCACAGCCGAAGGTCTATGGGGCGCTTGTGGTGAAGGCTGGTGCGAAGGACTGTCCCAATACGGGTATCGCCCACTACCTGGAGCATGTGCTATTCAAGGGCACACAGAAGATTGGCACCATTGACTATGCAGCCGAGAAGGTGTGGCTCGATTCTATTTCAATGAAGTACAACGAGCTGTCGCTGACGAAGGACAACGCGCAGCGGTTAGCCATCCAGCGCGACATCAGCCGACTGAGTCAGCGGGCTGCCGACTACGCCATTCCCAACGAGTTCGACCGTCTGATTTCCAAATATGGCGGCTCGGCCCTGAACGCCTCGACGTCGTGGGACCGCACGGAATACCACAACACCTTCGCGCCGCAGTTTCTTGAGCAGTGGTGCGAGCTGAACTCAGAGCGCATGCTCAACCCTGTGTTCCGACTGTTCCAGGGTGAGTTAGAGACCGTCTATGAGGAGAAGAACCGTGCTGCAGACAACATCATCATGGGAGCTGTAGAGCACGTAATGGAGGCGGCCTTCAAGGGACATCCCTACCAATACCCCATCATCGGCAGTACTGAGAACCTGAAGAACCCCCGTCTGCAGGACATGGAGGACTTCTTCCGCCGCTACTACGTGGCCAGCAACATGGGGCTGATGCTCTGCGGCGACTTCACGGCTGAGGGTATTGAACCGCTGTTAGAGCGCACGTTCGGCAGATTGCCGAATTCTGGTGAGGGGTTAACTGCGAAGGGTGAAAGGAGTTTACCTGTCACCCTTCACCCCTTCAACGGCGAGACTACCAATATCAAGGTGAACATTCCGATAGTCAAGGCCGTTGGACTGCTGTTCCGCGGTCCTGTCGATAAGGACAAGGACGCCTACGCCCTGCAACTGGCCATGAGCCTGCTGACCAACGACAACCAGACGGGTATGCTCGACTCGCTGCGCACAGCCCACAAGGTGATGATGGCCGTAGGCGAGCGCTTTGCCTTCAACGAGGCGGGTGCCGTCGGACTGCTCGTCATTCCTAAGATTCCCTTCGGCTCGAAGAAGAAGGCCGAGCGACTGTGCTGGCAGCAGATTGAGCGACTGAAGCGTGGCGACTTCAGCGAGCAGACATTGGAGGAGCTGAAGCTGGAACTACAGCGCAACAACAGTCAGCAGCTGGAGGACATCACCAGTCGGGCCGACATGATGGGTGAGGTCTTTTCGCAGGGCCGCTCATGGAACGACTACCTCCAGCAGGCAGAGGCCGTGAAGGGCATCACCAAGGCCGACGTCGTCAGTGCCGCCAACCGCTACCTGCTCAACGACCAGTACCTGCGCGGCATCAAGAAGTTCGGCTCCTACCCCAAGGACAAGGTGTCGCAGCCCGACTACAAGCCCGTTGTGCCCAAGCACGCCAAGGAGCAGTCGGCATACGCCCGCCAGTTGGCACAGCTGCCCGTAGCCGAGCGCGCCCCACGGCTCATCGACCTCGACCACGATACGGAGATAGCCCGCCTGAGCGACCACACGACACTTTATAGGATAGAGAATCCTGCCAACGACCTCTTCTCGCTGTCGCTGAAATGGTTCAGGGGCGAGCGCGACGAGCCGAGGCTGACGCTCTTGGGCGATTACCTGCCTGAGCTGGGCACCGACTCGCTGACGAAGCACCAGTTGGGCGAAGCCTGGCAGCGGTTAGGTACTACCTTCGAGGTGAAATCGTCGGACAACTATTTCATGCTGACGCTCACGGGCTTCGAGCGTAACCTGGAGCCGTCGCTCCGACTGCTGCGCCACGTGCTGACGTCGCTGAAGCCTGACAAGGAGGCCATGAGCGAACTAGCAAGCGAGTACAAGGTGGACCACAGCCAGCTGGACCGTACCAACACGACGGTCATGCAGATGGTTCTCAGCAGGATTTCCAAGGGCGAGAAGTCGAGCTACCTGCGCCAGCCTACGGTGGCAGAGGCCAAGAAGACTACGGGCGAGGAACTGCTGCAGCTGTTCGACGAGGTGCGCCAGTACGACTGTGCCCTACTCTATTGCGGCCGCCAGCCACTCTCCACCCTCCAGCCTCTTACCTCTCAACTCTTGCCGCTCTCCCCACGCCTCTCGCCCAACGACAATGAAATCCGCCGTCAAGAGACCACGGAGCCTGTGGTCTACGTCTACAACATGCCTGACAGTCGCCAGATGCTCATCGGCACCTACGGCAGCGTAAAGCCCTCGCTTACTGACCGCGAGAGAGCCCAGCTGCGACTGTGGAGCCAGTACATGGGCGGCGGCATGGGGTCTGTGCTGTTCCAGGAGATTCGTGAGTTCCGCGCTATGGCCTACTCTGCCGGCGGACAGGACGTAACGCCCAACTACGTGCGCCATCGCGACTATCCCTCTGGCTACATTGCCTACTTAGGTACACAGGCCGACAAGGCCATGCAGGCACTCGGCGTACTCGACTCGCTGTTGAACAACATGCCCGTCAACGAGCAGAACGTGGCGGCTGCCAAGCAGGAGATACTGAACAACATCAACAACTCCTACCCTACGTTCCGCCAGATGCCCAACTTCGTGTCCAACTACCGTGCCCTGGGCTACAACGAAGACCCACGCACAGCACTGGCCCGCCTGGTGCCCACGCTGACCACAGCCGACATGGTGGACTTCTACCGCCAGAACGTCCAGCAGAAGCCACGCGCCTTCTTCATCATCGGCAACAAGAAGCAGCTCGACATGCAACAGCTGGCCAAATACGGCCGCATCGTTGAGCTGAAGAAGGACGACATCATGAGATAACGAAAAACTTAAAACAATAATAGTATGAAACTGACAAAAGCCCTTATGACCATCGGAATGACAACGGCTATGATGATGCCGTTCAGTGCCTGCCAAGAGGCACAGCGTGAGAACCCCTTGCTGCAGGAGAGCAACCTGCCCTTCGGCACGCCTGACTTCAGCAAGATCAAGCCCTCTGACTACCTGCCTGCCATCGAGGAAGGCATCCGTCAGCAGCGCGAGAACATCCAGAAGATTATTGACTGCCAGGACTCGGCCACCTTCGAGAACACCATCCTGGCCTACGAGGAAAGCGGACGACTGCTCGACCGCGTGAGCCGCGTCTTCTATGCACTCGTGGAAGCTGAGAAGACACCCGAGATAGCCGAGACGGAGAAGAAAGTGACGCCGATGCTGACTGACTTAGAGAACGAAATCTCGTTCAACAAGCAGCTCTTCGAGCGCATCAAGCAGGTTTACGACCAGCAATACAGTTCGCTGCAGGGCGAAGACCAGAAACTCCTGGAAGAGACCTACAAGGAATTCGTGCGCAAGGGCGCTCTGCTGCCTGACGACAAGATGGAGCGCATGAAGCAGATAAACCTCCGCATCTCAGACCTGCAGCTGCAGTGGGGCGACATGCTGCCGGCAGCCACCAACGACGCTGTGGTGTGGGTAGAAAAAGAAGAAGACCTTGCCGGTCTCAGCGAGGCCGACATCGCCCAGTGCAAGAAGGATGCCGAGAGTCGCGGCGGCAAGGCTCCCTACGCCATCGTCATCGTCAACACCACGCAGCAGCCGCTTCTCGCCAGCCTCGACAACCGCGAGCTGCGTAAGAAAGTCTTCGAGGCCTCCATCCATCGCGCCGACGGCACCAATCCCAAGTACAACACCTTCCCGCTGGTTGTGGAGATAGCCAAGCTGCGCGCCGAGCAGGCCGAAATCATGGGCTATCCCAACTATGCCTCCTACTCATTGGAGAAGACGATGGCCAAGACCCCAGAGAATGTCTATGCCTTCCTCAAGAACCTCATCGCCCAGTACGCCCCAAAGGCTGATGCCGAGACAAAGACCATCGAGGACTTTGCCCGCCAGACAGCGTCCGACGGTTCTGCCGTCGGAACCCCCGCCGACTTCCAGCTCCAGCCCTACGACTATTTCTACTACTCTGCCAAGATGAAGCAACAGCTCCTGAACGTCAGCGACGACGAGGTAAAGCCCTACTTCAACGTCGATAGCGTGCTTCTGAACGGTGTGTTCTACGCCGCCAACCGTGCCTACGGCCTGACCTTCAAGGAGCGCACAGACATTCCCCTCTACCATCCTGACATGAAGGCCTTCGAGGTCTTCGACCGCGACGGCAAGCAGAAAGCGCTCTTCTACTGCGACTACTTCCGTCGCCCGACGAAGCGCGGCGGCGCCTGGATGGACGGTTTCCAGAAGCAGAGCCGCCAGTGGGGACAGCTGCCCATCATCTTCAACGTCTGTAACAGCGCCAAGGCCCCTGAAGGGAAGCCGTCGCTGCTGACGTGGGACGAGGTGACCACCATGTTCCATGAGTTCGGCCACGCCCTCCACGGCATGCTCTCCGACTGCCAGTACAACCGCCTGAGCGGCACCTCTGTGGCTCGCGACTTCGTCGAGATGCCGTCGCAGTTCAACGAGTCGTTTGCCTCTATCCCTGAGGTGTTCGATAATTATGCCCGTCATTATGAAACAGGCGAGCCCATGCCTGCCGACCTGAAGGATCGCATGCTCAAGAGCATCAACTTCCAGCCGTGCTACGCCCTCGGCGAGAACCTCGCTGCCACCTGCGTCGATTTGGCCTGGCACATGCTCTCCTCGAAGGACATTCCCACAGCCGAGGAGGCACCTGCCTTCGAGACTGAGGCACTGCGGCAGGTGGGACTGCTCAACGCGCAGATTCCGCCCCGCTACTACACCAGCTACTTCAACCACGTCTGGGGCGGCGGCTATGCTGCCGGCTACTACAGCTATCTGTGGACTGAGGTGCTGGCCGTCAACATTGCCGACGTCTTTGCACAGCGCGGAGCCCTGAACCCTGAGACTGGCAAGGACATGTGCGACAAGATTCTGAGTCGCGGCAACACGGGCGACCTCATGCAGATGTTCACCGACTTCACAGGCATGAAGCAGCCTGATGCCTCGAGCCTGCTGAAAGCTCGCGGACTGTAATTCTGTTGTTTTTTCTGTTTTTCTATGAGATTGTTCCATTAATTTATTACCTTTGCACGCAAAAAAGTAACCGACAAAAGAAATGGATAAAAAATTCAGACAGGGTACGCTCTGCGTACAAGCAGGCTACAAGGCCAAAAACGGAGAACCGATAGAACTGCCCATCATCCAGTCGACGACCTTCAAGTACGACGACTCGGACGAGATGGCAAAGTTGTTTGACTTGGAGAAGGAGGGCTATTTCTACACCCGCCTGCAGAACCCCACTAACGATGCGGTGGCCGCCAAGATTGCCACCCTCGAGGGCGGCGTGGGTGCCGTGCTCACCTCCAGCGGACAGGCAGCCAACTTCTACGCCATCTTCAATATCTGCCAGGCTGGCGACCACTTCATCACCTCCAACGAGATCTACGGCGGCACCTACAACCTCTTCGGCGTAACGCTCAAGAAGCTCGGCATCGACTGCACGTTCATCTCGCAGGAAGCCTCCGACGAGGAAATCCAGGCCGCCTTCCGCCCCAATACGAAGGCCGTGTTTGGCGAGACCATCTCAAACCCTGGCTGCGCCGTCTTCGACATTGAGCGCTTCGCCCGCATCGCCCATAAGAACGGCGTGCCACTCATCGTCGACAACACCTTCGCCACACCCGTCAACTGTCGTCCCTTCGAGTGGGGCGCCGACATCGTCACCCACTCCACCACCAAGTACATGGACGGTATGGCCACACAGGTAGGCGGCTGCGTCGTCGATAGCGGCAACTTCGACTGGATGACTTGCACACACCAGCCCCCCCTTCAAGCCTCCGAGGGGGCTACAAATGCCCTTCACGGTAATGAAGCCCCCTCGGGGGCAGTAGGAGAGGTCAAATTCCCCGGCCTCTGCACGCCCGACGAGTCGTACCACGGACTGACCTACGTCAAGGCCTTCGGCAAGATGGGCTTCACCACGAAGCTCGTGGCACAGCTCATGCGCGACCTCGGCAGCATCCCCGCTCCGCAGAACTCGTTCCTGCTGAACCTCGGTCTGCAGACACTCCACCTCCGCATGGCCCAGCACTGCCGCAACGCCCAGCGCGTGGCCGAGTTCCTGCACGACAACGAGAAGGTGGCATGGGTTCACTACTGCGGACTGCCCGACGATGCCTACCACGCCCTCGGCCAGAAGTACCTGCCCAACGGCTCCTGCGGCGTCATCGCCTTCGGACTGAAGGGCACCCGCGAGACCGCCATCAAGTGGATGGACTCCTTAGAGATGATCAACATCGTCACCCACGTGGCCGATGCCCGCACCTGCGTGCTCCATCCTGCCAGCCATACCCACCGCCAGCTCTCCGACGAGCAGCTGCGCGAGGCCGGCGTAGCCCCCGACCTCATCCGCCTCTCGGTAGGCATCGAGGACGTGGAGGACATCCTCGACGACATCCGCCAGGCACTGGCAAAGATTTGAACCTTGTGCTGTGACCGTGGGCTATGCCGTTGTGTAGATATGCCCCTCGTCATCGATTAGGAGGATGGTGAGTAGGCCGTTTGGCAGGAGTGGCTTGCAGTGCTCTGTGCAGTGGCTGATGACCACCTTGACAAAGTCGGGACGTTTCCCGGCGGGAATCTTCTCCCATAGCTCACGGGCTAAAGTAATATCTTCGAGGTCTGCTTGACAGCAGGCCTCGTTGAGCATCTGCCTGACAAAGGTCTTGTCCATCACCGACTTACGGCTGTGTGTGTCGAGATGGCCTGCTGCCAGCTTGACAGCCTTGCCGAGCATCACGCCAAGCGTGACATGGGGGAACTGTAGCTCATCGGCCATCCGCAGGGTCTCTCCGATATAGTTGCCATACTCTACAAAAGCCTGTTGGGGCAGGGTGGGGTAGCAGGCTTTGACGAAACGTTCGCTCTTGGCTCCGCTGTTGATGACCACACGGTCTGTGCCGCTGGCCTTGGCTACCTGCATGCACTTCCTGATGGAGTCGATGAAGGCTTCCTCGGAGAAGGGTTTCACAATGCCGGACACGCCGATAATCGAGATGCCGCCCTCAATGCCGAGACGGGGGTTGAACGTGCGGCGGGCAATGGCCTCGCCTTCTGGTACGGAAATGGTGCAGACCACCCCGGGGTTCCTTTCTGAATGGAGGGGGCTGATTAGTTGGCAGATGTTCTGGCGTATCATCTCGCGAGGCCCCTTGTTGATAGCCGCTTCACCTGGAGGGTAGTCGAAGCCCGGCAGCGTGAAGCGTCCTACGCCCTCGCCGCCGACGATTTTGAAAGTGTCGGAAGGTTCCACTTTTGCACGTATCTCCAAGCCGTTGGTCACGTCCGGGTCGTCGCCGGCCTCCTTGATGCAGTAGGCGTAGCCATCGGCAAAACCGACGGGCACCCTGAGTGTTTCGCCATTAGGCAACACCACGGGGACTTCCTCTGGCGTTTCGCCCTTCATCATCCGTGTGGTTGCGGCCACGGCCGCCGCTGTGGCACAGGTTCCTGTTGTCAGTCCGCTATGCAATGGATAGAACGCTGGCAGCAGTCTCTCTATGGCGCGCCGCAAGCCGTAAGGGCCATTGACGCACTGGGGTGTCCCCGTCAATCTTGTGCCAAGGGCTGTTTCCGGCCGTTTCAATGCGATGATGCGCATTCCCCTCTCTCTGGCCTCAGCAACTTTTTCGCTGAAGCCGCCCGACTCGCCGCTCTCCTTCATCAGCACCGCTTCAGCCTCCGCCGTCTGCGGATAGAAGCAGAGCTGTTCGTCGCTTGCCCCTTGCTGATGGGCTGACAGGATGCTGCTCTCGCGCTTCAGAATGCGATAGACGACCTTGACCCCTCGCTCTTCCAGCCATTTCAGGCGGCTGATGCTCTGCACGCCCGTTGTGGCAAGCAGCGAGTGAATGTCAGTAGGTATCTGTGAGTAGTCGTCAATCCATGTGATGCCCGGGTCGCGGGGCGGGTAGATACGCTCGTAGCGGATGACGGGGATGCTCAGGGCCTCTGAGACCAGGGCAACCGTCTGGTGGAGTCGCGAGGCGAAGGGGTGGGCGGCATCTACCATCAGCCGGATGCCGCGCTCTTTGCATAATGACAGCATCGACTCCTCGTCAAGTGCTCCGTCTATCCGTTGCCCATGGTGCAGTGCCACGTCCTGTTCGCCGGTCTTGGTGCTGTAGATAAAAGTGCTGCCTGCCTCTTCCAGCACCTCCACGGCCTTACGGCCTTCCGTTGTTCCTCCGAATACCAGTATCATTATTCATACAGGTAAAAGATACGCTCCATCAACTGCCATTTCTCATCGCTGGTACTGCCTGCCTTGCAAGCCTGGAACATGGCGACATAGTCTTCCCATTCCGACTGGCGGGGCAAGGTTGCCAGACGTGCCATCGCACTGTCCCAGTCAAAGTCAAGGGGTGTTTCCACTATCATGAAAAGCCGGTTTCCCAGCAGGTAGATTTCCATCTCCAGGATGCCCACTTCGCGGATTCCCTGTCTGATTTCCGGCCATGACTTATAGCGGCTGTGAGCCTCGACGTATCGGGCTATCAATTGCGGGTCGTCCTTCAGGTCGAGCGTCTGGCAGTAGCGTTTCACCCTCTGTCCGAAGTCCTTTTGTACATAGCCCTCTTTCATTTCTCTGACTTGTTGCATGTTAATGTTGCAAAGTTACATGAATAATTCTAATCGCCAAGCAATTGCTTCCATAAGCAGGCGGCCTCTATGCTTCGCCTTGGCGGAACAGG
Organism: uncultured Prevotellaceae bacterium; assembly: GCA_946186505.1. Lineage (GTDB taxonomy): Bacteria > Bacteroidota > Bacteroidia > Bacteroidales > Bacteroidaceae > Prevotella. Next base: position 26,353 of record CAMHNI010000037.1, read on the forward strand.
TGGGTGAAGTACTTGGAATAGAGTTCCGACAGGCCGCTGCGGTTGTCGATGGCTTCACCCACGACGAGCATGGTGGTGAGGGTGAGGCGGTTGTCGTGTACAATCTTGGCCAGGTCTTTCAGCACGCCACGGTATATTTTCTGGTCGGGCCACGTCAGGTGGTAGCAGGCGGCCACGGGGGTGTCGGCGGGGTATTCCATGAGCAGCTCCCTTTGTACGTCATCGACGATGGCAGCCGAGAGGAAGATGCACATCGTGCTCCGACTCTTGGCAAGCAGGTGCAGCTGCTCCCTTTCGGGCATGGGTGTGCGGCCCTCGCCGCGGGTGAGGATAATGGTCTGGCAACGCTCGGGGATGGTGAACTGGCTCTGCAGTTCGGCGGCAGCGGCGAGGAAAGAGGAGATGCCCGGGGTGATGTGGTAGTCCATGCCGTTGGCATCGAAGAAGGCCATCTGCTCCTGGATGGCACCGAAGATGCAGGGGTCGCCGGTATGCAGCCGGACGATGAAGTGCCCCCTGTCATAGTGCTTCTTCATCAGCGCACACTGCTCTTCGAGGGCCATGTCCGCCGATGAGCGCACCACGGCGCCGGGCTTATGGCAGTCTGTCAGTGCCTTGGGCACCAAAGAGCCGGCATAGAGTATCAGGTCCGCCTGCTCCAGCATTCTCCGGCCACGGACGCTGACTAAGTCGGGGTCGCCAGGACCGGCACCGACAATCTCGATATGGCCTTTTCGCTCACGTAGATACTTATAGTCGATGGCGAGGGCTGCCGTCCAGTTCTTGCCCTTCACCTTGGGGACAATCAGTTTGCCGTTGTTGGAGCCGAGGATGGCGGCAGCCTCGCAGACGCTGGGTGTGCCCACATGTTTCTCAACGGTCTTGCTGGGGTTGGGCACATCGACCTTGGCGAGTTGCTCGGCGGTGTAGAACACCAGCTCCTCGCCTAAATCATCAACGAGCATCGCACAGAACTCCTCGTCTTTCTTCACGTCGATAGTGCAATAGTGCTTGTAACAGGGCAACACGCCCATCTGGCTCATGGCCTCGTCTATCTGGTCGTAGATGACCTCGTAGTCGTCAGGATGACTGGCCAGCCCGAAGCCTAAGGCGGCAATGATGGGCACGAAATGCAGCTCGAGCATTCCATAGGGCACAGAGCGGTTGTAGGGTGTCACCAGGATGACAAGGCTGAACTGTTGAGGGTCAACCTCTTCGAGGCTGTTGACGACGGTGACATGCGGAGGCAGCGTCTTCTCCAGATAGTCGGTACCCTCGTCGCGAACTTCCATCAGCAGGGCTGTGGGCTTACGATTGACAAATGCATAGATGCATTCATTCATGTCGTCGTCGCTGGCAATGGCCCAGTTGAATCGCTCTGCAAGCGTGTCGAGTGCCCAGAGTCCCGCAATGTCGCTCTGGGTGGTGATGACCTCGCGGGCTCCAATCATCGCTGCCAGGTCGCGGGCCAGGTCGTTGGCACCGCCTACATGTCCTGAGAGTACGGAAATCACGTTCAGTCCCATGCTGTCGATGCAGACCACCGCAGGGTCTTCGTGCTTGTCCTTGATGTAGGGTGCAATCGTCCTGACGCAGATGCCCATCGCGCCGATGAAGACAAAGCCGTCGAAGTCCTTCCAACGCTTGCCGACGCTCGAGCGGCTGATTATCTCGGCTTCGTCCTTTTGGGCATGTGTCTGACTGAGTATTAATCGGGCGATGTTCTTGCTCTCTTCGCTGGTATGAATGATTGCTATCTTCTTCATGTCGTTGTTGATTGGAGAAATGAGTGTAGTGGACTCAATGATTTTGATGATTGATGGCCCGACGCTTTCAGGATTTCGATGGGGTGATTGTCGTTGACGAGAATCCTGGTGGGCGGGGCTTGGCAGAGACCGAGTTCCTGGCAGGCCTCGTCCCAGAGCTGGTGGCTGTCGGTCTTGACGAGAGGGGCTTTGACGCTGTTCATCACGATGACACCGCCGGGCGCCAGCACCGTCAGCACCTTGGCCATGATTTCCTTCAGACGGCCGCCGTGGCCGCCGATGAAGACGGCGTCGGGGGCAGGTGAAAGGTGATGAGCGATAAGTGATAAGTCGGCGTCGAGGAAGTCGCCGATGTGGACGTTGATGCCTGGGGCACCGTGGCGGCGGGCGTTCTCGCAGATGATGGCCTCGCACTCGGGACGTATCTCGAAGGCGTGGATTTCGAGGTGGGGGAACAGCAGGCGGGCCTCGATGGAGACGCTGCCCGTGCAGAATCCGATGTCCCAGAAGACGTGGCGGCGCGCAAGGTCCAGCGCCTGTAGCGTCAGCAGTCGGATGGGCATCTTCGTAATCATCTTCTCGCGACCGTCGAGCAGTGCGAAGGAGGCGTCGGCAATGCCGAAGGGCTTGTACTCGGGACAACGACTCTCCGTGGAGACAATCACACAGTTGGGGTGGGCGAATTGACGTTCGACGGCCTCCTCAAGCGTCAGCGTCGTGACCTTTTCCTTCAGAGGGTTGCCCAGGTGTTCGCCGACGTACATCGTATAGCCGTCGTAGCCGTAGTCGAGCATCCTCCAGGCGATGGCTGCCGGGGTGTGCTCACGGTCGGTGAGTATGCCTATCTTCCCCTCACGCCCGATGAGCGCCCGGTCAAATTCGGGCCAGGGACGGCCTGTGAGCGAGACGATGCGCATGTCGTGATAAGGCATCAGCAGGCGGTGGGCCATCGTCTGCAGGGAGTTGAAGGCGGGATAGACCGCCAGCTCGGCGTCAGGCATCTTCCGGCGTATGGTGTTGGCAAAGCCGAAGAAGAGTGGGTCGCCTGAGGCGAAGACAACGATGCTCTTGCATCTCGCATGCTTGTACTGTTCAAAGACGGCATCGAGCGGCACGGTGATGTCTATCCACTCCGCATCTGCCGGCAATAGCGGTGCCATGATTTCGTGGTGGCGCTTGCCGCCCGAGAAGACGCTGCCGCTGCTGACGGCCTCCTGCACTTCCGGCGGGAAGAACGGCGTGGGGTTGTCGGTGATGCCGATGACGATGAATTTCATACGTGCAAAGGTAGTCATTTTCTTTCATTGCTCCAAATAATTGGCCGAGTTTCGACGCATGGCCCCTTTTTATTCTGCCGACAGCAGCGAAATCAGAATAAAATGTGTAACTTTGCACGCAGAACTTAAACTGCAAAAACGAGAATGAGACAAACCGTTATTTATGCCGCGCTGATGCTGTCAATAGGCGCATCGGCACAAGTGAAAACCACCGTGACAGCGTTCAGCCAGACAGGTCCTTTCGCCGTCACAGCACCGTTTGCCGTTGACACCGTCGATGTCCAGGGCAAGAAGTTTGATGCCGCCGCCATGCTCTCCGCACTCCCTTTGGTGACAGAGCCCCAGGGGGTGTTCCGGGGCAGTGTGCTCCCATCGCTCGGCGATTCGAAGTCGGTGGGTGCGCTGACGTTCTATGTCAACAATGCCGACTACGTGAAGGGCAGGATTGAGGTGAAAGGCCCCAGGCACTACAAGCTCTTCGTTGACGGCGCTGAGGCTGGCGGTGAGCTGAAGCTGGCTCCCGAGCACCACACGTTTACCGTCCGTTACCTGGCGGAACCCAACGATACCGACTCCATCAGCGTCGTGTTCGACACGCAGAGAGCCGTCGTCCCCACCACCGACAGCCGCCATCCCTATATGGTCCATGACCTGCTTGACGGCCGCCGCGTGCGTGACGTGTCGCTCTCTGCCGACGGGGCTTACGCCGTGGTCGGTTACCAGACGACTGAGGCCGGAGGCAGCTCACGGTGGGACTACGAACTGCGTGAGGTGAAAAGCGGGCGGCTGCTGTCACGCCCCTCGAAGAGCGTGCGCTGGATGCCCGCCTCCGCCATGTGGCTTGAAGAGGAGAAAGAGCACGGGCGGCGCGTACTCTACAAGGTACGCCCGCAGAACGGCGAGCGCACCCGCTGGACGGCAGGCCTGCCGGAGGGCAGCTACACCGTCAGCCCCACCGAGGACTACCTGATAGTCACGGCTACCGAGGAAGGCCCGAAGGAGGACGCCGGCGTCTTCGAGGTCACCGAGATGGACGACCGGCAGCCGGGATGGCGCAAGCGCAGCTACCTCGTGCGCTTCGACGTCAGGACGGGCGTCAGCCAGCGCATCACCTTCGGCTCCAAGGGTCAGTATCTGGCCGACATCAGCGCCGACGGCCGTCGGCTGCTCATAGGCTCGTCATACTCACGGCTGGCTCGTCGTCCCACGGAGGTTGGCGACTACTACATCATGGACGCCCTGACGCTGAAGGTCGATACCGTGCTGCAGTGTGAGGGCTTCCTGGGCGGGGCACAGTTCTCGCCCGACGGAAAGCAGATACTCTTCACCGGCACGCCCGAGGCCTTCAACCGCATCGGATGCCAGCTCCCTGCCGACCGCACACCCAGCATGACCGAGAACGAGCTGTTCCTCTACGACATCGCCACCCGCAAGGTGACACCCCTCACCAAGGACTTCGACCCCAACGTCGAGCGTGCCGTCTGGTCACAGGCCGACGGCCATATCTACTTCAATGCCGAGAACCGCGACTACGTCAGCCTTTACCAGCTCAATCCCAGAACGGGGAAGATAGCCGAACTGCCCTGCAGAGGCGATGACATCTACCGCTTCGACCTGGCTTCCAACGCCACTGCCCTGGCATGGCTTTCCTTTAAGACCATGGAGCCCGCATCGGCGTACGTCTCCAGCCAGCCGTGGGCTAAGTCTTGTGCCACCCTGTTCGACGGCAAGACCGCCCTCGGCGACGCCGAACTGGGCACCTGCCGTGACTGGAACTTCACCAACTCGAACGGCGACACCGTCTATGGACGCCTCTACCTGCCAGCCGACTTCGACGCTGCGAAGAAGTATCCGATGATTGTCTATTACTACGGCGGCTGCTCACCCGTCTCGCGCACCTTCGAGTCGCGCTATCCCGCCCAGTACTACGCCTCACTCGGCTATGTCGTCTATATACTGCAGCCCAGCGGCGCCACCGGCTTCGGACAGGAGTGGGCCTCGCGCCACGTCAATACCGCCGGAGGCACACCCCGTGCCGACGGCACCGTGCCCGCCGGTTCTCCGGCAGGTGACATCATCGAGGGCACACGCCGCATCTGCGCCGAGCACCCCTTCATCGACGCCGCGAAGATAGGCTGCATGGGTGCCTCCTACGGCGGTTTCATGACCATGTACCTGCAGACCGTCACTGACATCTTCGCCGCAGCCGTCTCACATGCCGGCATCGCCAACCACACCAGCTACTGGGGCGAGGGCTACTGGGGCTACAACTACAGCGAGGTGTCGATGGCCGGCAGCTACCCCTGGTCGCACCGCCAGCTCTATGTCGATCAGTCGCCGCTGTTCCGTGCCGACAAGATACACACGCCGCTGCTCCTGCTCCACGGCAATGCCGACACCAACGTGCCGCCCATCGAGAGCCTCCAGATGTTCACCGCCCTGAAACTCCTGGGACGCGACGTCGCACTCGTCGAGGTGGAAGGCGAGAACCACCACATCCTCGACTACACCAAGCGCACACGCTGGATGCAGACCCAGATGGCCTGGTTCCAGAAATGGCTGAAGGACGACCCCACGTGGTGGGACGCCCTCTATCCGAAGAAACATCTGTAAGGGGACGGGGACAAACTGTCAGGATGTCATTGTAACATGTCAATATGTCAGCCCTTCGCGGCTCGGCACGCTTCTTGCATCTTACTCAGCGAAAGCCCGAAGCAACCGTAAAGGTGCAGGGGCAATCAAGCGTAAAAAAAACAAGTTAAACAATTAAAACCATAGAATTAGGAGGTATTGATTATGTTACCAATGATGTTTAAGAACACGTGGTTCCCCACAGTATTTGACGAGTTTATCAACAGCGACTTCACACCGCGGCCCAGCGTCACCGCTCCGGCAGTAAACGTCAAGGAGGATGAGAAAAGCTACACGATGGAACTGGCCGTACCCGGCATCAAGAAGGAATATTGCCGCATCAAGCTCAACGAGGAGGGCAACCTCTCGATAGCCATCGAGAACAAGATGGAGCACAAGGAGGAGGACAAGAAGCAGCACTACCTGCGCCGGGAGTTCTCATACACCAACTACCAGCAGAACTACTCGCTGCCCGAGGACGTGGTGAAGGACCAGATTACGGCACGTGTCGAGAACGGCATCCTCACCGTCGTACTGCCCAAGCAGCAGCAGGAGGCCAAGGTCTCGAAGAGCATCGAGATTGCCTAAAAACGTAAAAACACTAAACTCATTTGTCATTATCTCCCGCTTCCGCAGTAAACACTGCAGAAGCGGGAGATTTTTTCAGTGATTCAACTTTCCTGCTTTTTCATTTTTTTGAACGCCCTGTATAAACTGAATTTGCTCAAGTTCATCAGGGTGGGAAACTTTGGTTAGTAAACAGAGTCCCATCTTCTCAACCACTCCGGCGTCAATAGGCCCGAGACCCATGCAGTTGGTAGTCGAGATGGCCGTCCCCGTATTTCGACGATGACGCGCTGCGTAAAAGTATTATTACTTTAACGGAAAAAACGCCCGCTTCTGCAGTATCTATTGCGGAAGCGGGTGTTTTTATGACAAATGACTTTAGTGTTTTTTACTTTTTAGGTAAAGAGCATGGACAGCAGATAGGCCACGATGGTGGAGGTGAAAACACAGATGAGACCGGGCATCATGAACGAGTGGTTCAACAGGTACTTGCCGATGACGGTGGTACCCGAGCGGTCGAAGTTGACGGTGGCGATGTCGCTGGGATAGTTGGGGATGAAGAAGTAGCCATAGACCGAGGGCAGCACACCGAGCAGCACGGGGCCCTCGATGCCCAGCTTATAGGCCAAGGGCAGCATGGCCACGACGACGGCTCCCTGAGAGTTGATGAGCACGGAGACGAGGAAGAAGACAATGGCTATGGACCAGGGGTACTCCTTGACGATGTCCTCGAGCATGACCTGAATCTCGGCCATGTAGTTTGAGAAATAGGTATCAGCCAGCCAGGCGATGCCGTAGATGGCGACGACGGCCACCATGCCCGACTGCCAGACGGGACCGGCGACGGCCTTCTTGGGCTTGGCCTTGCAGAAGATAATCATGAGGGCGGCTGCGGAAATCATGACAATCTGGATGACGAGGTTCATCTTCAGATCGACCATGCCCTTCTCGGTGAATCCCTCGGCCACGACACCGGCCTTGGCCAGTTCCTGGGCCGTGATGGTGACACCGCTGACAAGCGTCATGTCACCGGCACCCTTGACGGCTTTTACCGTGCTGTAGGAAGGCAGCAGTTCGGGCACGGCGGCAAAGATGACGATGACAACCAGGGCGGCAAGGAAGATGAACACGGCGTTCTTGGCCGACTGCGGTATATCCTTGTCGAGGGTGGTGGCGGTGGAGCCGTAGATGTATTTGTACTGCTCGGGGTCTTGCAGCTTCTTCTGGAACTGCGGGTCCTTGTCGAGGTCCAGACCACGATGGTAGGAGGCGGCGGCAGCGGCCATCAGTCCGCAGAGGCAGGCGGGGATGGAGACCATCAGTACGCGGGGTATGGTGATGTCGAAGTGGTTGGCATTGGAGATGGTGACGAAGGCCACGACGGCGGCGGCGATGGGCGAGCAGGTGATGCCTACCTGCGAGGCGATGGAGGCCACACCGCAGGGGCGCTCGGGACGGATGCCCTTCTTCAAGGCGATGTCGCAGATGATGGGCATAAGGGTATAGACCACGTGGCCCGTACCGACGAGCACGGTCAGGAAGAACGTGCAGAGGGGTGCGAGGAAGGTGATGCGGTCGGGATGCTTGCGCAGCAGCCGCTCGGCTATCTGTATGAGCCAGTCCATGCCGCCGGAGGCTTGCATGATGCCGGCGCAGGTGACGGCGGCGATGATGATGTAGATGACGTCGGTAGGCGGTGTGCCGGGCTTGAGACCGAAACCGAAGACGAGCAGTGCCAAACCGATGCCCGAAATGGCACCGAGGGCCAGCGAACCGTAGCGCGAGCCCACCCAGAGTGCACCGAGGACGATGCACAGCTGGAGAATCATTGTAAAGGTAATCATAGTAATAATATGGTTTTGAGGTAAGTTATTTCTTCTTCAGGTACCGGGCCAGCTGGGAGTTGTTGGCCTTGAGCCCCTTGGCCATGGACTGGGCGTTCATCTGGGCACCGAGCTTCGACGTGTGGGTGTGGTCCTTCTTGAAGTACTTCGCGCCTGCCTTCGCCTTCAGACCGGCGATGACGGCCTGGGCTTTTTCCTTGTCAGCGGGTAAACCGCTGACGGCGAACTTCTTGTCGAGGAAGTCGGCGCTGATGTTGTGCATATCGACGAACTCGACGCCCGTCTCCTCGACCACCTCGCGGTACCAGCGGCCGTAGGAGCTGTCGCGGCGCTCGACCTTGCCGCCGGGCCACTCGTTGCGGGGCGTCAGCGAGACGAGGATGGGTGTGGCCCCCCGCTCACGGCAGTCGTCAATCATCTTCTTCAGGTACCAGCCGAAGCTATAGACCACCTCGTACGTGCCGTTGTCCAGACGATAGACGTGGAGCGTGTCCTGGCTGCCGGGGATGACGCCGCGGGCTTTCTGGTCGGTGATGGGACAGATGTCGTTATGGCCGAACTGTATGGTGACGAAGTCGCCGGGCTGGAGGGCCTGATAGACGGCATCCCACAGTCCCTCGCGGATGAACGAGCGCGTAGAGCGGCCTGCACGGGCGGCGTTGACCAGCTGTATCTTGCTCTCGTCGAACACGGTGGCGGCCTGCGAGGCCCAGCCCCACATGCCGTCGTCGTCCTTGTCGGCGTTCTTCACCGTGGAGTCGCCGGTAAAGAACACCACGGGCTTGCCGCTGAGGCGGTCCACGTTCCAGGTGGTCTTTTGGGGTGTGGGCATGAACTTCAGGAGTGCCTTCAGATGCGGGTCATGGCTCTGCACGATTCCCAGATAGGCGCTGTGGGCGTTCATCTCGGCGCCGAACTTCGAGGTGTGTATCTTGTCGCCCAGGAAGTGGTAGTCCACCTTCCAGCGGCTGAAGGCGTCGAGCTTGCGGCCGCTGATGTCGTTGAGGTCGATGAAGGGCACGCCCTCGGTGGCGGCGACATAGGCTGCCCACTCCGTCTGGGGCTTGCGCACGATACGGCCCTTGTCGTCGTAGGCATTGCGGGGCGTGAGCGACATCAGGATGGGGTTGGCACCCTTGGCGCGAATCTCGCGGACGTACTTGCGCAGGTAGCGTCCGTAGCTATAGACGGTGTCCTGCCGCTGGGTGCGCTGGTTGAAACCGATATAGCAGGTGTCCATATCGACGCCGGGGATGACGGCGCGGGCCCGACGCTGGTCGAAGAACTCGCCGTTGTCGTTGTGGCCTATCGAGACGATGACCCAGTCGCCGGGCTTCAGCGCATCACGGACGGCGGGCCACAGGTCGGTATAGAACGTGCGGGTGGACATGCCGCCCAGGGCCTGGTTCTCGACGGTCATCTTCTCGGGGTCGAAATACTGTTGGAAGTAGTAGCCCCAGCCCCATTGGCCGTTGTTGCCGTTGCCGAGGGTGCCGTTGCGCATGGTGGAGTTGCCGACGAGGAACATCACGGGGTTCGTGCCCTTGCGTGTAGAGCCGGGCTTGGGGCGTGACATGAGGGCCTTGGCTATGGAGTCGGGTGTGTTATCCACGACCTTGTTCACGTCTTCTATGGGATCGGGCAGGTTGTCAAAACCCTGTGCCGCGCTGTTCAATGTCAGTGCGGCAAGGGCAATAGTCAGCAGTTTTCTTCTTGTTGTCATAAGCAGTACGTTTTGTTTTTTCGGAGGGGGCGGGGGTGGGGTCTGTATCTGTTATTACTCACCTCTGCTTTCGTGGTTTCGAAAAGTTTGCTGCAAAGATACGAAAAAATCTGTAATACAATACCATAAAATATGTTTTTTTTCACAGACATATTTGCCAAAAAGTTTGGCTGTTACGGGGATAATCAGTACCTTTGCGCCGTCAAACCTGAAACTGGAGAAAATGAAGACAGACATACAGATAGCACGGGAATGTGAACTGAAGCACATTCAGGAGATAGCAGAACAGATAGAAATACCAGCCGACAAGATTGAGCCCTACGGACGATTCATGGCGAAGGTGCCCATCAGCCTGATAGACGAGCAGCGGGTGCGCAAGAGCCGTCTCATCCTGGTGACGGCCATCAGCCCCACAAAGGCGGGCATCGGTAAGACCACCGTCAGCATAGGCCTGACGCTGGGACTGAACAAGATTGGCAAGCGGGCCGTGGTGGCCCTGCGCGAGCCGTCGTTGGGTCCCTGCTTCGGCATGAAGGGCGGCGCTGCCGGCGGCGGCTATGCCCAGGTGCTGCCGATGGAGAAGATCAACCTGCACTTCAC